>CACZCZ010000023.1 GCA_902779845.1 uncultured Bacteroidales bacterium
CGGAGCGAGCGTAAGTTACAGCCCCTGCAAAACAGGGGGCTCCTTGTCTCGTTTGCGGGTGCAAAGGTACGGCGACTTTTTCATTCCTGCAAGCGTTTCTGCGAAAATTTTATCCGCACATGCAAAAAAAATTTTTTACGCCGCTTCCCTCGCGCGCGTACATTATATTATTGTACCTTTGCACGCCGAAAACAAAACATGTAATTATATGAAACGAACAAGCACTCTCATCCTCTCTCTTCTCATGGCTGCCACGGGCATGGCCTGCACCAATCTGATTGTGGGCAAACGTGCCTCTGCCGACGGTTCGGTGATGGCGACCTACAATGCCGACGACTACGGGTCGTACGGTTTCATCCACTTCTACCCTGCCGGCACACATGCTGCAGGGACGATGCGGGCGCTGTACGACTACGAGACGAACAACTACTTAGGCGAGATACCCGAGGCGCCATACACCTATGGTGTCGTGGGACAGATGAACGACCAGCAGCTCACCATCCTGGAGACGACCTTCGGCGGACGCGAGGAACTGGTGGACAGCACGGGACTGATGGATTACGGCTCGCTGATGTACGTGACGCTGCAACGAGCAAAGAATGCCCGCGAAGCCATTGATGTGTGGGTGGCGCTGGCAAACACCTATGGTTACAAGAGCGAGGGTGAAAGCATCACCTTTGCCGACCCCAATGAGGTGTGGGTGATGGACATGATCGGACGCGGCCCTGGGGAGAAGGGCATTCTGTGGGTGGCGCGACGGCTGCCCGACGACTGCATCACGGGCCACGCCAACCAAGCTCGTATTACCACCTTCCCACTCAAGGACAAGGAGAACTGCCTCTATGCCAAGGACGTGATTTCCTTCGCCCGCAAGAAGGGTTACTTCACAGGCAAGGACAAGGAATTCTCATTCCGCGATGCCTATTCGCCCAACGACTTCTCGGCACGCCGCATCTGTGATGCCCGCGTGTGGAGTTTCTTCAACCGCTGCTGCGCAGGGATGGAACGCTATCTGCCTTATGCCCAAGGATTCGAAGAGGGAACGGAGGAGATGCCGTGGTGCATCAAGCCCGACAAGCCCGTAACGCTGAACGCCCTGAAGCAGGCGATGCGCGACCATTTCGAGGGGACACCCTTTGACATGACCTCCGACATTGGTGCCGGTCCCTATGAGATGCCCTATCGCCCTACCCCGCTCTTCTTTGAGGTGGACAGCGTGAAATACTACCATGAACGCCCCATCTCTACGCAGCAGACAGCCGTCACCTATGTGGCACAGATGCGTTCTTGGCTGCCCAATCATGTCGGCGGTGTGCTGTGGGTAGGCTTAGACGACGCGAACATGGTTGCCTACACCCCACTCTACTGCTGTGCCACCGAGATACCTGAATGCTATTCTGAGAGCGTTGCCAACGCCTTCACCTTCACACCACGCAGCGCCTACTGGCTCTGCAACGCTGTGGCCAACTTCGTATATCCACGCTACTGTCAGCTCTTCCCCGAATTGAAAGCGGTGCGCGATCAGTTGGACAACGACTTCGAGGGACTGCTTGACAAGACGGACAAGGAGGCGCTGTCCATGAGCACCGAGGAGGCTGTGCGACACCTGTCTGCCTACGGTTGTCGTGCAGCGGGAGCCATGATGGACCGCTGGCGCGGGCTGTTTGAACGCTTAATCGTGAAGTACAACGACATGGCTGAGAAGCCCGAGGAGAACGGTCAATATAAGCGTACAGCAGGCGGCGAACACGTGCCCCTCATCCGTCCGGGATATCCGGAGCGCTACCGCCGTGCCATCGTAAAGGAAACGGGTGACCGGTACAAGGCAAGCAGGTAGGGAGAGTTGACAAGTTAACAAGTTAACAAGTTGACAAGTTAACAAGTTAACGGTTGACGGGTTAACAGCAGGTGGTAAAATAGTCAGCTACGAGATAGCAGGAGCCACCTATCAAGATAAAGTCGTCGGGAGAGGCATCAGCATGTGCCGCCTCGACGGCTTCCTTTATAGAAGGAACACACACGCGCACACGGAGGCCATGACGCTCTGCCGCCTCAGCCAAGACATGGGCGGCAAGTGCTCGTTGGGAGGAAGGTTGGGTGATGTAGAACTGTGCCCTGTCGCGCAACTGCTCGTAGAGCGTGAGCGCCTGTTCGTAGTCCTTGTCATCGACCATCCCGAAGACGACGCGCAGGACAGAGGCCTCCTGACGAAGCAACTGACGGACGACATAGGCGATGCCGGCAGCATTATGACCCACATCGCAAACGACGGTGGGATGCTCCCCGACCTGCTGCCAACGGCCACGCAAACCCGTGAGGAGGCTCACATGAGCCAGCCCATCGCGCATAGCCTCGTCCGTGAGACGGGCGGCATAGAAAGGCTGCTTGCAGAGTTCGTCGATGGCACACTGCACCGTGCGGAGATTTGCACATTGGTAGTCGCCCTGCAATTCGAAAGGAACAAGAGGCCATTCTTCCTCATCCGCAAAACGAATAGAGGAAGTATTGCCGGCAGTTTTCACAAACACTTCGTGCACTGAGGCGTCCGGTGCCTCGCCAATCACCACAGGCACACCGACTTTTATGATGCCAGCCTTCTCCGTGGCAATCTGAGCAAGTGTGTCACCCAGGAACTGCTGGTGGTCGAAGGAGATGTTGGTGATGATGCTGAGGTCGGGACGGATGATGTTGGTGCAATCCAGACGCCCGCCAAGTCCCACCTCCACAACGGCCACATCAACCTCCTGCTCAGCGAAGTAGAGGAAGGCCAAGGCCGTTGTCAACTCAAAGAAAGAGGGATAGAGCGACTCGAAGAAAGAGCGCTCCTGCTCCACGAAATCAATGACACGCTGCTCGGAAATCATCTCACCATTCACACGGATGCGCTCGCGAAAGTCCTCGAGATGCGGCGAGGTGTAAAGCCCTACGCGCAGACCTGCCGCCTGGAGGACTGCGGCCAACGAGGATGAGACGCTGCCCTTGCCGTTGGTTCCCGCCACATGGATGGTGCGATAGCGACGATGGGGATGCCCGAAATGGCTGTCCAGCGCAAGGGTGTTGGAGAGACCTTCTTTATAGGCGCCAGCCCCGATGTTCTGGAACAACGGGGCTGCATGGTATAAATAATCTATGGTCTGACGGTAGTTCATTCAAACAAGTGTTTGAAATGATTGAAGATGCGGTTCTTGACACTCTGTGTAGGGCTGATGCTCTCGCTGTCGCGAAGCTTCTCGAACATCTCCTTCTCACCACGTGAGAGGGATTCAGGGATATAGACGGAGATGTTGACAATCTGGTCGCCATTGCCATAGCCGTAACCCTGCAGGAACGGGAGGCCCTTGCCACGCAGACGCAATACCTTGCCCGGCTGTGTGCCGGGTTCAATCTTCAGCTTCACCTTGCCGTCGAGTGTGGGCACTTCCACACTGCCGCCCAACACTGCCGTGGGCAGGTCGATGAGCAGGTTGTAGATGATGTCATTGTCCTGACGGATGAAGTCCTTGTCCTGTTCTACCTCGATAAAGACCTGGATGTCGCCGGGGACGCCATTGTGAATGGCTGCATCGCCCTTGCCCGGGACTGTGACGACCATGCCGTCAGCTACGCCTGCGGGAATCTTCACCTCTACGACCTCATCGCCAGTCTGCACGCCAGTGCCACCGCAGAGGTGACATTTGTTCTTGATGACCTTACCCTCGCCGCCGCAGTCGGGACACACGCTCTGCGTCTGCATCATTCCGAACATGGAACGCTGCTGGCGCAGCACATAGCCGCTGCCATGACACGTGGGACATGTCTGGGCATCGCCGCTGCCATTCTCGGCGCCGCTGCCGTGGCAATGTGTACAGGTAACCTTCTTGCGGACCTTGAACTTCTTGGTGACACCCGTGGCACACTCCTTCAGCGTCAGGCGCACCTTCAGGCGCAGGTCGCCGCCCCGATGTTGCTGGCGTCGTGCGCCGCCGCCACCGAAGCCGCCGCCGAAGGGATTGAATCCACCACCGAACGATGCGCCGCCTCCAAAGAGATCGGAGAAGATGTCGCCAAACTGCGAGAAGATGTCGTCCATCGACATGTTCTGATAGCTGCCGCCTGCCGCGCCACCCACGCCGGCAAAGCCGAACTGGTCGTAGCGCTGTCGCTTCTGCGGATCATGAAGGACATCGTAGGCCTCAGCCGCCTCCTTGAACTTGGCTTCGGCTTCCTTCTTCTCGGCCTCGGACTTGTCGCCCTGACGGTCGGGGTGATATTTGATGGCCATCTTCTTGTAGGCCGCCTTGATTTCCTGCTCGGTAGCAGTTTTGGCGACCCCAAGGACCTCGTAGTAATCTCTTTTCTGTTCTGCCATGTTTTCCTCCTTTCTTTACATCCCTACTGCCACTTTGGCATGACGAATGACCTGGTCGTTGAGGGTGTAGCCCTTCTCGACACAGTCGATGACGCGACCTTTCTGTTCATCGGGCACGCCAGGCACCTGTGCGATAGCCTCATGCAGGTCAACATTGAACTCCTGCCCTTCGGTCTCGATCTGCTTGACGCCCAAGCCCGCGAGCGCCTTGATGAACTTCTGATAGATGAGTTCCACGCCCTCGGCGACGGCAGCCACATCCTCAGCATTCTTCATAGAGGGAAGAGCGCGCTCCAAGTCATCCACGATGGGCAAGAGTGCCGTGACAGCGCTCCTGGAGCCATTGAGAATCAGTTCGCTCTTCTCCTTGATGGTTCTTTTGCGATAGTTCTCGAACTCCGCTTGCTTGTAGAGCGCCTGTGTCTTCAATTCTTCAATTTCAGCCTGAGCGACGGCGAGGAGTTCCTCGGGTGTCTTTTCTGCTTCGGGCGCATCGCCGGCGGCAGAGTCGCCCTCCGCAGCAGGTTCTGCTGTGTTATCCTTTTCTGTGTTCTCGACATTCACTTCGTTGTCGAGTTCTTCTTTCTCTTTCAATTCTTCTGCCATTGTTGTAGTAGTTTTGTTTGCCTTACGGGCTGCAAAGAACGTGCCAAGCCTCATTTCTGCTCCAAACTTTACGCTTCCTCGCCGTACATTTTCTCCTTCAGCTCACGAATGCGGTCATCGCTGATGTAATCATCGTACTCCATGAGCTTGTCAATGGTGCCATTGGGAGTCAGCTCGATAATGCGGTCGGCCACAGTCTGAATGAACTCATGGTCGTGAGAGGCGAAGAGGATGTTGCCCTTGTAGAGCTTCAGGTTGTTGTTGAAGGCCTGGATGCTCTCCAAGTCCAAGTGGTTTGTGGGGGTATCAAGGATGAGACAGTTGGCGTTCTTCAGCTGCATGCGGGCTATCATGCAACGCATACGCTCGCCACCGCTGAGGACATTGACCTTCTTCAGCACCTCCTCGCCGGAGAAGAGCATTCGGCCAAGGTAGCCCTTCATGAACACCTCGTTGCCCTCGCCGTACTGCATCAGCCAGTCAACGAGGTTCTTATCGCTCTTGAAGAACTCCGTGTTGTCCAGCGGCAGATAAGCCGTGGTGATGGTCAAGCCCCATTTGTAGGTGCCTTTGTCGGCCTCACGATTGCCGTTGATGATCTCAAAGAGAGCTGTCATCGCACGCGGGTCGTGGCTCAGGAAAACGGTTTTCTGCCCCTTCTCGATGTTAAACGAGACATTGTCAAAGAGCACTGTGCCGTCCTCGGCCGTAGCCTTCAGGCCCTCCACTTCGAGGATCTGGTTGCCGGGCTCGCGGTCCATCGTGAAGATGATGCCCGGATATTTGCGCGTTGATGGCTGAATCTCATCGATGTTGAGTTTCTCCAACATCTTCTTGCGCGAGGTTGTCTGCTTCGACTTGGCCACGTTGGCGCTGAAGCGGCGGATGAACTCCTCCAGCTCCTTGCGCTTCTCCTCGGCCTTCGCCTTCTGGTTCTGCGCCTGACGCAGCGCCAGCTGACTGGACTCATACCAGAACGAATAGTTACCAGCGAACATCGTCACCTTGCCGAAGTCGATATCGACGGTGTGTGTGCAGACGGCATCGAGGAAGTGACGGTCGTGGCTGACCACCAACACCGTGTGTTCGAACTCCGAGAGATACTGCTCCAGCCACTGCACGGTGTCGAGGTCCAAGTCATTGGTAGGTTCATCAAGCAGCAAGTTGTCAGGCTCACCGAAGAGCGCCTTGGCCAGCATCACGCGGACTTTCTCCTTACCAGAGAGATCACCCATGAGCATCTGGTGCTTCTTCTCCTTGATGCCCAGGCCACTCAGCAGCGCACCTGCATCGCTCTCGGCAGTATAGCCACCCAACTCGGCGAACTTCTCTTCGAGCTCTGCCACGCGGATGCCATCGGCATCGCTGAAGTCCTCCTTCATATAAAGGGCATCGCGCTCATGCATAATATCCCACAGCACGGTGTGGCCCATCAGCACGGTGTTCAGCACTGTCTCACCGTCGTACTGGAAGTGGTCCTGCGACAGCACGCTCAAGCGCTCGCCCGGGCCCAACTCAATGGTTCCCTTGTTGGCTTCCAGCTCGCCGCTGATAGCCTTGAGCAGGGTTGATTTGCCGGCACCGTTGGCGCCGATGACGCCATAGATGTTGCCGTTGGTGAATTTCATGTTGACGTCCTTGTAAAGGACACGTTTGCCGAACTGAATGGCAAGGTTGGAGACAGTAATCATGTATTAATTGGACAATTTGACTATTTACAATTTGACAATAAGAATCTTACTCTTTGACGATTTGCGGGCGCAAAGGTACGATAAAATCCTGAGACTACCGCCCTTTACATCGAAATTCATGTCTTCCCGAGGCTTTTTAGGAACAGAGAAGGGCTGTAAAGCATGAAGAGCATGGTCTTATGGACTTAAGACCATGCTCTTCAGCGCGTAAGACCTAAGTCTTATCGTTTAGTTGATGAGGAATGTCTTCGTAAGGCCCCGATAGGTGGCACGTACAGTGGCACGGCCTGCAGTGACGGGACTGATTTCGAAGGTCACGCCGGGAAGTTCGGAAGTGGCTTTCAGGACGGAGTTGTCCTTCAGGGGCGCATAAACCTGATAGTGAGTGGCATCGGTGTAGCCATTGGCATTGCTGCTGTAGATGGGTGTTGCAGGGATGTTCAGGCGCTTGCCGTCCACTGTGATGGTGACTTCGGGCGCCTTCGCCTTCCAGGACTGCGGATAGGAATAGCGATAGGAACCGTTCTTGGAGAAAGCGATTCCGTGGAGGTCGAAGAGGCCGACAGGGCGCTGCGGCTGCTGGCGGCGCCCCCACTGCTGACGACCTTGCGGCTCGGGCTGCTGCACTTCGGGGCCCTCGACAACGAGGTAGATGGCGTGCTTGCCGTTGAGGCCCTCAACAGCAGGCACAGGGCAGAAGATAGTCTGGGGTTCGCGCGGTGCATCAGCGGGCACATCAATGACCTGAATCTCGCGACCATTCCACACATTGTTATTATAGGGGCCGTCAAGCATCACATGAATCTTGAAGGCACCATGGCCGCTGGGAGTCAGTTGCAGATTAAGACATGTCTGGTCGCCCGGTTTCGTGCCCTCAAAGGCGGGCACGCCTTTCTGTGTCTGCTCCAGACCACCGAAGCCAAAGTACTTGAAGCCAATGACGCCACCATTCTTGATGCCGGCGAGATCCATGTGATTGGACCAGATGTCATGGTTGTCCTGCAGCCATTCGTTAGAACCGGGGCCCGTCATGTAGCAGGCGATGCCTGCGCTGTAATACTGATACGGGGGCAAGCCGAAGATCTGGAAGCCCTCGCTGGTGACCTCTGCACCACGATATTCGTTGCCATCGGCAGCCTTAGCTGTCCATACATTGTCCTTAGCGAAGGGATCGTAGGCGGTGATGCGAACCTGTCCGCCCTTGGCCACGGGCTTCTTGTCCCACTCAATCTTGACGGGCGCCACCATTGCCTGACGAGCGTTGGCATAGCCGCGCGGTGGACGATGGTAGAAGACATACCACTGGCCGTTGATTTCCTGCAACGAGCCGTGGGTGTTATGGGCCGCATTAGAGGTCACAATCTTAGAACCATCCTGATTGAGCACCACGCCACGGCTATCGACAAGAACGCCACCGGCACGCCAGGGGCCGAGGGGAGAATCGCCGTAAGCATAACGCAGCGCGCTGTTGGTGTTTCCGAGGCCATACTCCTTGCCGCTGTAGCCGGAGAAGACCATCACATACTTGTTGCCGACCTGACGAATGCTGGAGGCCTCGAAGAAGTTGAAGTCCAGCGGGTTCTGGCCCTTGTAGAGAGCCGTGTATTCGCTGCCTTCCTTGTCCAAGAGGCGACCGTCATGACTGCTGGCAGGGATGAAGGGGTCAATGACCTTGGTGCCCGGACGCACAGCGTACATATTATCGGGATCGAGCTGATAGGCAGTGGAGTGCTGGAAGCCGTAGAAGACATAAGCACGGAAGCCGCGTGCAAAGTCGGGATCCTTCTTGTCGGTGACTGTCTCGACGAAGACGCTGGGGTCGAAGTCTATCAGAGAGCCTTCAACGCAGGCGCGGCCATCGGGCGTCAAGTTAACAGGCGTAAAGGGACCATCCGGACGGTCGCTCTTGCAGACCATTCCCACACGGCGCCATCCGCGGGAGTGAGGATAGAGCCAATAGGTCTTCTTGCCAGTGGTCTTGTCTCTGACCTCCACCAAGTCTGGCGCAAACATCGTATCCCAGCGGCCATCTACGAAATAGGAAAAGATGGGACCCTCATCGCGCCACTGCGTGAGGTCCTCGACGGGTGCCGACCACATCCGGACATCGTTGCCACAATATTCGCTGAAGTGAGTGTCGTGTGAACCGATAATATAGGCTCGGAACTTGCCCGGCTGATCGGGGTCTTCAAAGACGCGCGGTTCGCCGTCGGGCAGATGCTCCCACAAAGGGAGATAGGGATTCTGGGCGCTTACCGTAAGCGCGCCACACAGCATGACTGTGAACAAAAGAAAACGTTTCATTGAGATAGAGATAGATTGTTAGTTAAAAGAACCCCGCCTTCTCGATGAGCTGGCGGGGTTCCTGTTGCGTTGGTGTTGCGATTAGAGGAACCACTTCACATAGCAGAAATCCTGGCGGTGAGGCAGCTGGTCGTTCTTTGGGAAGATGCGGTAGGCAATCTTGAACGAACCGGCGTTATTGATGCTGTGGGTCACGTGGAAGGTGTAGAGATTACCTTCACGCTTGACGACCTCCAGGGGTTCTACGCTGTAGATGTGGTCTTCGCCTTTCTTATCAGTTGTGAGGGTGACGAGCTCGATGCCGATGGCGTTGTCGAGTCCGGCCTCATCAAGGACGATGTTGATGTCATACTTGGTACCAGCCTCAATCTGTCCTGCGCGCAGGGGTTCACCCTTCTCAGCGCTGACTACACGGATGCTGTCCCAACGCTCTGCGACGGCCTCCTTCCAAAGAGCAATCTCCTTGGCGAGTTTGTTGTCGTTGGCCTGCAGTTTCTTGGAGCGTGCAGCCAGAGGCGTATAGAACTTGGTGTAGTAGTCGTCGAGCTGGCGCTTCATGGTGTAGTGAGGCGCGATGCGGGCGATGGAGTTCTTGATGACCTGAATCCATGAGGGGCTGTAGCCCTTGGCATTGCGAGCGTAGTAAGTAGGCATGATCTCATTCTCGAGGAGGCTGTAGATGGTAGCCGCATCGAGCTGATCCTGATAGGCCTGATTCTCATAAGTACGCTTCTCGGTGAGCGCCCAGCCGGCACCCTCACGATAGCCTTCGAGCCACCATCCGTCGAGGACGGAGAGGTTGACGACGCCGTTCATGAGTGCCTTCTCGCCGCTGGTGCCGGAGGCCTCCAGAGGACGTGTCGGGGTGTTCATCCAGATGTCAACGCCCGAAATCAAGCGACGAGCGAGCTGCATATCGTAGTTCTCCAGGAAGATGATCTTTCCGAGGAACTCAGGACGCTGAGAGATCTCATAGATCTTCTTGATGAGCCCCTGACCAGCACCGTCGGCGGGGTGTGCCTTACCGGTGTAGAGGAACTGAACGGGGTAGTTGGGGTTATTGACAATCTTGGAGAGGCGCTCCAGATCGGTGAAGAGCAGGTGAGCACGCTTGTAGGTGGCGAAGCGACGACCGAAACCGATGAGGAGGGCGTTGGGATTGATTTTCTCCATGAGGCTGACAACACGGCTGGGGTCGCCCTGATTCTTGAGCCAGCTCTCGCGGAACTGCTGACGAATGTAGTCCACGAGCTTGGTCTTCAGTGCCATGCGGGTTTCCCAAATCTCCTTGTCGCTGACCTCATAGATGCCGTGCCAGATATCTTCGTTGCTCTGGTCGGCGAGGTGGTTAGGATCAAAGTGTTTAGCATAGAGCTTGCGCCACTCGGTAGCACACCATGTGGGGAAGTGCACACCATTGGTGACATAGCCGACATGGCTCTCCTCGGGGAAGTAGCCCTTCCAGATGTTCTGGAACATTTTCTTGGAGACCTCGCCGTGGAGCCAGCTGACGCCGTTGACCTCCTGACAGGTGTTGCAGGCGAAGGTGGACATACAGAAGCGCTCGCCGTGGTCATCAGGGTTCTGACGACCCATGCCGATGAACTCATCCCATGAGATACCGAGCTGCTGGGGATAGCCGCTCATGTACTTGCCGAAAAGACCTTCGTCGAAGTAGTCGTGACCAGCCGGCACAGGGGTGTGCACAGTGTAGAGGGAGGAAGCACGCACGAGTTCGAGAGCCTGATTGAAGGTGAGACCGCTCTGTACGTAGTCCACAAGGCGCTGCACGTTGCAGAGTGCGGCGTGACCCTCGTTGCAGTGGTAGATGTCCTTCTTGATACCCAGTTTCTTGAGCAAGAGCACACCACCGATACCGAGCAGGATTTCCTGCTTCAAACGGTTCTCCCAGTCGCCGCCATAGAGGGCGTGGGTGATGGGACGGTCGTACTCGCTGTTGAGCTCATTGTCGGTGTCCAGCAGATAAAGCTTTACGCGGCCTACGTTGACACGCCATACATAGGCGTGTACATTATAATTCATGTAGGGAACCTCGATGACCAGGGGATTGCCGTCCTGATCCATCTGCTGTTCGATGGGGAGGCTGCCGAAGTTCTGAGCCTCATAGTTGGCAATCTGCTGACCGTCCATAGAGAGGGTCTGTGTAAAGTAACCGTAGCGATAGAGGAAACCAACGGCGCACATATCAACATTGGAGTCGGAAGCCTCCTTGATATAGTCGCCGGCGAGGATGCCGAGACCGCCGGAGTAGATCTTCAAGACCTGGTTCAGGCCGTACTCCATGCAGAGATATGCCACGCTGGGACGGTCTGTGCGAGGTTTCACATCCATGTATTCGCGGAACTCCTTATAGGTCTCGTTCATGCGTTTGATGATATCCTTGTCCTTGGCGAGCTCTGAGAGACGCTCATAGCTGAGACGCTCGAGCAGCAGGACTGGATTCTGGCCTACTTCCTCATAGAGGACGGGGTCAAGCCGCGAGAACAGACTGCGGGCACTGTGATTCCACGCCCACCACATGTTGTGGGCGAGTTCCTCCAACTTGTTCAGGGATTCTGGGATGTTACTCTTCACGGTAACCGGTTTCCACTGAGCCTCATTGGCGTTGCTTGCTTTAATCTTCATAAATTATATTTTTGGAAAAGTGTGTTACAAAAAATGATTATTCTGCAGCCTCCTGTGCCATTCGGGCTTGCGCACGGCGCAGCGCGATGTCGTAGGCTTCGTAGTAATAGCTGATAAAGTACTTCCATTGAGCCTTCTCGGCGAGGGCTGCAGCGGCCTTGCGAGCCACCTCGACCTCCTTTTTAGAAAGTTGTGAGAAGCCGATGATCTCATCGCGAATGCGGTCTGCCACCTCGTTGTAGTTGTAGTCAGTACGCTGAATGACCTCTACGCCATCGCGGTCGAGATAGCAGTTCACATCCTCCTCGGCACGTCCGCTGGATGCCTTCACAGCATTGGCCTTCATCTCGTTGGCCCATAGACCGAAGCCCGCCAGCGTCGTGGTGACACAGGGAACCTTGAACGCGACGCTCTCCAGCGGTGTATAGCCCCAAGGCTCGTAGTAGGAGGGATAGACGGTCATGTCAAGTCCCAGGAGGAGATCGTAGTAGTGCATATTAAAGATGCCATCAGCGCCATCCAGATAGCAGGGCACGAACATAATCTTCAGGCGGCTGCTCTCACGGTTGGTGATGCCGCAGCGATGAATGAACTGGCAGGTCATATCACTGCCCGGTTCATGAAGGTAGTGCGTGATGAAGGGATCGTGAAGGGGAGAAGAGAATTTGGAGGGCTCTGTCTTTCCGTCCTTTAATCTCTCCTGCAGTTCGCGACGCGGACCCGCCTGCCATGCCGGCACCTCCACCAATGCAAGGACGGGGCGCTGAAGGCGGTCGTCGTGCAATGTGCGACAGAGCGCTTCGAGATACACATCAATGCCCTTATTCTTCCATTCATAGCGGCCGCTGGTGGACACTATGAGCGTCTCGTCTGTCATTTGCGTTCCCATCAGGGCATTGGCCACATCAAGGATACGCTGACGCGCCTTACGACGTCGGTTGACGAAGGTCACGCCTTTGGGCACGAAGTCCATTTCAAAACCATTGGGCAGCACCACGTCGGGCTGTTTGTCCAAGAGTTCGAAGCACTCGCGGGCTGTCACATCGCTCACGGTTGTGAAGCAATCCACATGATGCGCCGTCTGGCGCTCGATGCTGTGCTTCGACTGCACATTCAGCTCATCTGCCATCTGGTTGCCATTGTAGGCAAAGAGGTAGTCATAAAGCGGCTTACCGTTGCCTGCAATACTACGCCCGATGGTGGTGGCGTGTGTCGTGAAAATGGTAGCTATAGCGGGAACATGCTTATGTATGTACAAGGCACCCAGACCTGTCATCCATTCGTGGGCCTGATAGACAACACGCTTGCTCTCATTCAAGAAGAAATTGTAGTAGCTTTCAACCACACGTCCGGCAGCATAGGAGAACATTGAAGCCTCGTCATAGTCGCCGTAAGCGTGCAGGGAGTCCACCTGGAAATCAGTCCAGAAGGCCCCATAGATATCATTGCGCTGGGCATAGAATGGCGCGAAATCCACCAGGACGACAACGGGGCGTCCGGGAATCTGCCAACGGCCTATGCGCAGAGAGAGATTCTCCTTCAGTGCGGCACGGCGCCAATTAGCCAGCAGCTTCTTGTCTTCTACGAAAAGGGGATTATCCTTGCCCTGCCAGAAGTCTGGTCCAATAAAAATGACACGATCGGGCATCGCATCCTGCAGAGTTTTCGCACGTGTAGAAAGAACGGTATAAATACCGCCCACTTTATTGCATACTTCCCAACTGGATTCAAAAATGTAATCGGGAAGGAGTTTCTTTTGCCTCATTTACCTAAACGGGTTTACCTAATCAGTCTCTTAAAATCGGGCGCAAAGGTACACTTTTTTTCCGTACCTACCAACCTTTTATGTGCAAAAATTGTCCCTATGACGTGGAATCTTGACCTATGACAAAAGTAGCGACCCGCATGATTTCAGGCAACAGGCTTCACAGGGAGAGGGCAAGCCAAGCGACATAGCCGACATAACAGGCCACGAGCACGACGCCCTCCCAACGTTCCACACGGTGTTTTGTGCGTGCAAAGAGCCAGAACAGCAACGAGCCCGCGAGCAACATGGCGAAGTCTGTCGTGCTAATGCCCATCACCGCCATCGGACGGATGGTTGCACACATGCCGACAACCCAGAAAATATTGAACAAGTTGCTACCGATGACATTGCCGATAGCCATCTCGCTACGGCCCTTGCGGGCTGCCACCACGCTTGTGGCCAGTTCGGGCAGCGAGGTGCCACCAGCCACCAGCGTCAAACCGATTACGGCATCGCTGACGCCCAACGTCCGGGCAATGCCGCAAGCGCCATCCACAAAGAGTTCGCCGCCAGCGATCAACCCCGCAAGGCCCAACACGATATAGGCTATCATCCGCCCCACAGACATCGGAGTGCCCTCCCCCACTTCCATTTCGGCATTGCCGGATTTGGCCATGGAGAAAGTGTAAGCCATGAAGATGGCAAAAAAGCCGAGCAGCACAAGGCCGTCGCCACGCGTAAGAACATCAGCAGCGCCACCACTCACCATCACATCCAACGCGAGGGCCGGCAGCACCACACTGGCTAAGAGCGAAAACGGGATATCCTTCGCCACCGTCGTCTTTGAAACCACGATGGGGCAGAACAATGCCGAGAAGCCCACAATCATCAAGGTGTTAAAAAGATTGCTGCCGACGATGTTACCAAGGCTCATGTCAGAAGCACCCCGGATGCTGGCCAGCAGGCTCACCATGAATTCCGGCAGAGATGTGCCGAAGGCTACAATTGTCAAGCCGATGACCATCTCGGGAATATGGAAACGGCGAGCCACGGAGACTGCTCCGTCTGTGAGTTTGTCAGCACCGACGAGTACCAAGGTTGCGCCTATGACAACGAATAGGATATGGAGTAACATGGAGGGAAAACAGATGATGTGATTGATTTTTTGTAAGATTCTCTTTCGAAAAGTTGGCCACTTCAGCCTTTTTCACTAACTTCGCCACCGAAATTAAAAAACAGACCATCATGGCTTCAGCAAATAAACGTGGAGGCAACGACCCCTTTGTGAAATGTATGTTCTGCAAGAATGCAGGAGCTTATTACCAATGGCAGCAGAATCCTGTCATTGCCCAATGCAAAATCACCAAGGAACGGCAAGTGGCACTGACAAAGCGCATTTGCAAGTTTTACGCTCCCTCGGAAACCGAGAACCCGGAGATCAAGCATTTCGAAAGCTACGACGAACAGCCCGAGGATCTCTAATCCACGGCGACGGGTGCGAGCTCATAGATGGCGCTGGGCACTTTGCGCCGAAGCACCTCCACGACAAAGTCCACGCCGGGCACAATGCCGTAACTGCGCAAGATGCTGTCCACCGTTTTGCTGGCCAGCACGGGATGGTTGTTTTCCTCGCTCAAATGGCACAGCCAGACATGACGCAGCTGTGGGCTTGAGCTGTTAGCCAGCAATTCGGCCGCTTCGGTATTGCTAAGGTGGCCGGTTCCGCCAGAGATACGTCCTTTGAGGTGAGCCGGATAAGGGCCGGCCATCAGCATCTCATGGTCGTGGTTGCTCTCCAGCACCAAATAGTTTGTCGTTGAGACCTCTTCTTTGATGCGCTCTGTGACGTGTCCCACATCAGTAATCAAGCTGAAGCGCACCCCCTCGGCCTCCACGCGATAGCCAACACAGTCGTTGCTGTCGTGAGGAACAGGAAAGGCCGTCACGCTGAAATCACCCAGCTGCACCGTCTTGTCTTTCTCTAAGAAGAACTGCTGATGTGCTTTCAACTTTGGCGTTACGCAGTAGTTGCGGGCAATGCCCTCGTGAACCATCTTTGTTGTGTAAATCGGCAGCCCCAATTCCGTAGCGATTTTTCCAACGGACTTGATATGATCGGCGTGATCGTGGGTTATCAAGACCGTGTGAAACTGCTTGACATCCACACCGAAGGACGATAGATGTCGTCGCATCGTGCGGAAGCCTAAGCCCGCATCAATGAGGATGCCGTCGTTGTCTGTCCATAGGCAATAACAGTTTCCACTGCTTCCACTGCCTAAACATAAGAACTTGAGCATACAGGTACCTTTTTTCTGTGTGCAAAGGTACGCAAAATATTGCAAAGTCAACTACATTTCGGCCTATTTTTTGACTTTTTTGTCATAAGACCATAGATATCAGTAGGGCAAGCCCACGGCGAAGTGCAGTTGGAAATCACGTTTGAAATTGGGATAGATGATGGGGAAATGCTCACGACCGCTCTCGTAGGCAGGGTTGACAGCTTTCATGCCGCCATCCAGTCGCAAAATAAAGTAACCGAAGTTCAAGCGGATTCCCAGACCATAAGCCACCGCTATCTGCTTCCAGAATGTGTCCCATCGGAATTGACCTCCGGGTTGCTCCTCGTAGTCGCGCAATGTCCATATATTACCTGCATCTACGAATACGGCACCGTCGATCTTCCAGAACAGATGTGTGCGGTACTCCGCACTCAAGTCCAGTTTCAGGTCACCCGTCTGCCGGATGAAGTCAACCTTACCGTCAGAGCCCGAGAAGCCGCCAGGACCCAAGCCACGCACGCTCCAGCCTCGAACACTGTTAGCGCCACCGCTGAAATAGCGTTTTTCATAAGGCAGCACGGTGGAGTTCCCATAAGGGAAAGCGATACCCGCCCCCAGGTGTATAGCCAACGAGTTGCGCTCATCGAAGCGAAAGCTCTTGGAGAAATCGAAATCAGTCTTAACGTATTGCGCATAAGCGATGTTGAACAGCGTGTAGGCATCCAGCTGTTCAGAATGAGGGCCATCTAACAGATGCGACAAGCCATTAAGGAGGTTGCCTGCTGTCTCCACGCCAAAGCGAACGCTGAAAGCATTACGGCCATAGGTGACATTCTGGGCTGTAGGCGACACACTGCAATACTGGAATGAATAGCCGGCCTTCATGATGAACAGATCCTCGTAGTTGTAGCGCAGAATCGCATTGCGGCTGCCGTCATCGGAGAGATACTCCCGTCTGAAGGTGTCGGAGATCCAGGGCATGAAGACATAGTTCAGGTCTATGAGATCTACGCGATGCTGGCGCTTCAGGTCGAAGGCATTCCAACGATAGCGCCAGGCCGCAGTCAACACACGGCGGTGGAATTCAGGGCGGTCCTGCGAGTCGAACATGAGCGAAGCAATACTTTGTGCGTTCACAGAACGCCGGAAACGGCGCGAGAGGAACGGGAGCATGAACTCAGGAAAGTTCAGGTTGACCTCGGCGCTGTATTCAATATAGTTCTGATCCGTGTAGCCCTCCAGACCTTTGATGGCCTCAAAGGCGCCTCGCAACTTCAACGAGAGCATTGCCGAGCGGCGGAAGAGATTGCGGTTCTGATAGCCCACGCTGACAGCCGCGCCGAAGTCGCCTGCCGAGTTGGTTCCTTCCACTTCCGCCGACACGCCATGGCGCTTCGCCATGATGACACTGACGTAAGCATCCAACGTATCAGGTGCTGTAGGTGAGGGTTCCAGGAAAATGCTTGTACCCATGACAGCCGAAAGCGAAGAGAGATTGCTGTAAGTAGATTGAACATGCCGCTCCTCATACAGGCGTCCGGGACGCAAGTCCGTCTTGTTGACCAGAAACAACGGGCGCAGTGGCATATCCTTGCGCTGATAGAAATGCAGCGATCGCACAACCATGCTATCCAAGTGCTCACGCTGAGCGCGGAACGACTGCATCTCCAAGTCTGAAAGATAATTGACAGTGCCGATGTAATATCTGGGATGCTGCCGCAAAGAGTCGTTAACGGAAGCGCGATAGGGCTGGATGTACATCGTCAGATCTACGCGCTGGTCACCGATTGTGGTATCTGCCTCGAATCGCACGAAGCTCTTGTTAAAACGCTGATAGCCTTCATTCTGCAAGAGAGAAGAGATGCGCGAACGCTCCTCATTAAGTACATTGGCATCAAAGGGCATCCCTTTGTACAGCAGCGACTCCAGCGAATCGCGAAGCACAAGGTCTGCCACCACGGAATCATCGATGACATAGTCTATATGATTCACCGTATAACGCTTGCCAGACTGCACCTGAAAAGTCACTTCAGCACGTCGTTTCCTGCGCTTCTCCTTCAATGTCACCGTTCCATTCAAGAAACCTAGGTTCCTGACGGCCGCCTCCATATCTACCCTACCCCGTTCTGCCTGCACGCTGTCATAAACAACGGGAGCCTCGCCGATGCGCTGGATGAAACGGTTGAAACGCCGTGTGCTGTCTGTGCCGCTGATGCAATAGACAGCCATGGGAACCTTGAACAGACTGAACCACTTGGAGTTGGAGTGCTGGCGGATATAGCCTGAGAGATTCGCCGTCGATATCTCGCTGTTGTCCGTGCGCACCGACGTCTTCTCCAGCATATACTCTCCTTCGGGAATGAAACGGGTTGGCGCACAAGCCTCCAACAACGGCAACAACACCAACATCGGCATTGCCCACAGCAGGCGTCGTAGATATGGGCAACACTGCTTCATGACCGGATGATCTGCCGACGGCGGAATTCTGCCAGCACAATACCTGTGGCCATTGCCACATTAAGACTTTCCGTTGTCGCTTGTCCTTCGGGGTAATTGGGTATCAACAGACGCTGACGGCATAGCAAGTCAACTTCTGGGCTGACACCCTTGCCCTCATTCCCCATCACCACAACGCCATGAGGGGCCAGCTCCGCCTGCCAGAGGTTCTGGCCGTGAAGGGAAGTTCCATAAATGGAACTCGACGATGGCAAAGCCTGCAACTGAGATACTAGATTAACATAATGTACACGTACACGCGCGAGGCCGCCCATCGTAGCCTGTACTGCCTTGGGATTCCAGATATCTGCAGTACCTGGTGAGCACCAGATATCATGAACGCCAAACCAATCTGCCAACCGCACGATTGTGCCCAGGTTTCCGGGGTCCTGCACACCATCGAGGGCTATGGTCAGTTGCGAAGCAGCCACCGATGCCAACTCGGCTTCGTCGGGCGGAATGCGAAACAGCGCCAACACCTGTTGTGGCGTCTGTTGCAGGCTCACCTGTCGGAGTTTCTCCTCCGTCACCACATCAACCAAAGGCTGCGAAGCATCTGAGCAGCGGTCTAAAAGTTCCTCGGCTTGTGCCAGCCACGCTTCTGTTGCAACGATGTGGACACAGGCGAAATGCCCCAAGAGCTCAGCCACAAGTTTTGGGCCCTCGGCCACGAAGAGCCCCTCCTTGCGGCGTCCCTTACGTGTGTCGAGAGTCTGAATCAGTTTCTGTGTGGCCTTAGTCAACATGCGAGGAGCGTACACGGCTCAGCGTCTCGGGCGTCATTTGCAGGAACGAAGCCACGTGAACCATCGGTGCACGTAGGATGATTTCAGGTTTGCTCTTCAGCAAACGGACATAGCGCTCAGTGGCATTTTCAAAGCGCTGGCTGTCAGCATGTTCTTGTGAAGAGATGAGGGCGTGCTCCAAAATGTTACGATAGAGCTTGGCCATCTCCTTGTCCGTCTCCACCAACTGCAAGAATGCATCATGAGGGATGCCGTAGAGATAGGAGTTTTCAAGCGCTTCTACCATCAGTCGCGACGGGTTTTGCTTCAGGAAACTCTCGATGCAAATAACAATCCTGCCTTCATAGGAGAAATGTTCTGTCACATCTCGGCCACCTTTGTAATAGAACTGTCTTACCATGCCCTTTTCGACATAGTACATGAATTTGCATACATCGCCTTCCTGCAACATCTTCTCGCCCTTCTGAATCTTAAAGGGGATAAGGATGCTGGCCAATGTAGTAATCCCTTGAGTTGAGAGCGTGCAGTAGCCTCGTGCTATCTCGCGGGCGATGTCTCTCAGTTTGTCCATAGTTGAATTGTTTTGGGGCGTTATGTTGGGCGTTAATAATGTCTCGTAGAGGTTTCAATCTAGTTTCAGCACGGCAAGGAATGCTTTCTGCGGCACTTGGACATTGCCGATTTGCTTCATGCGTTTTTTTCCGCGCTTCTGTTTTTCCAGCAGCTTACGCTTACGGCTGATGTCACCGCCATAGCACTTTGCCGTGACATCTTTGCGGACCTGCTTCACCGTCTCGCGGGCGATGATCTTGGCACCGATGGCAGCCTGGATGGCGATATCAAACTGCTGGCGCGGCAGGAGTTCCTTCAGTTTCTCACACATCCGACGGCCGAAATCCACGGAGTTGTCAACATGCGTGAGCGTAGAGAGAGCATCCACGGGTTCGCCGTTCAGCAGGATGTCAAGCTTCACAAGCTTCGAAGGACGGAAGCCGTCCTGATGATAGTCGAAGGAGGCATAACCTTTAGAAATGCTCTTCAACTTGTCGTAGAAGTCAATGACAATTTCGCCAAGCGGCATTGCGAACTGGAGTTCCACGCGATTGCCGCTGATGAAGTCCTGTCGGATAAGCTCGCCGCGTTTGCCCAGACACAGCGTCATGATGGGGCCTATGAAGTTCGCGGTTGTGATGACTGAGGCATGGATATAGGGCTCTTCGATGCGCTCGATGACCGTGGGATCTGGCATCCCGGCAGGGTTATGCACCTCTTTCACCTCGCCATGCTTGTCATAAACCATATAGCTCACGTTGGGCACCGTCGTGATGACGTCCATATTGAACTCACGGTCCAGACGCTCCTGCACAATCTCCATGTGCAGCAGTCCCAGGAAACCGCAACGGAAGCCGAAGCCCAGCGCCACCGACGACTCAGGCTGGAAAGTCAGCGAGGCATCGTTCAGCTGCAGTTTCTCCAACGAGGCACGCAGGTTCTCGTAGTCCTCCGTCTCGATGGGATAGACGCCGGCGAAGACCATGGGCTTCAC
Source organism: uncultured Bacteroidales bacterium (assembly GCA_902779845.1). Lineage (GTDB taxonomy): Bacteria > Bacteroidota > Bacteroidia > Bacteroidales > Bacteroidaceae > Physcousia. The sequence continues at coordinate 20,410 of CACZCZ010000023.1, forward strand.
CTCTTCGAAGCCGGCGATGGCTTCCACCTGCCCCATCGTAGCAACGTGGGTGATGGTGTCGCCCACCTTGACCTCGGTGGCTGTCTTGATGCCACTGACGATATAGCCCACATCGCCGCAGTGCAGTTCCTTTCGAGGAACCATATCCATGCGGAGCGTTCCAATCTCGTCAGCCTTATATTCCTTGCCGGTATTGATGAATGCCACTTCGTCTCCGCTCTTGATGGAGCCGTTGACAATCTTAAAGTAAGCGATGATGCCGCGGAACGAATTAAACACAGAGTCGAAGATGAGGGCCTGCAGCGGCGCATTCTCGTCGCCTTTCGGACACGGGATGCGATCCACGACAGCATTGAGGATGTCCTCGACGCCCTCGCCCGTCTTGCCGCTGGCGCGGATAATCTCCTCGCGCTTGCAGCCCAGCAAGTCAATGATTTCGTCCTCCACCTCTTCCGGCATGGCATTGGGCATATCGCACTTGTTCACCACCGGAATAATCTCCAAATCGTGGTCGATGGCCATATAGAGGTTGGAAATCGTCTGTGCCTGCACACCCTGGGTTGCATCCACAACAAGCAGCGCGCCCTCACAGGCTGCGATGCTGCGGCTGACTTCGTAGCTGAAGTCCACGTGTCCCGGCGTGTCAATAAGGTTGAGAATATACTTCTCGCCATCTCGCACATACTCCATCTGGATGGCGTGGCTCTTAATGGTGATACCGCGCTCACGTTCCAAATCCATATCGTCAAGCATCTGCCCTTCAGTGACCTGAATGGTGTTGGTTTGCTCAAGCAATCGGTCGGCCAACGTACTCTTTCCGTGGTCGATGTGTGCGATGATACAGAAGTTCCTTATGTGTTTCATGGCGCAAAGGTAAAGAAAATATGTGGTTTCCCCAAAAGTTGAGCATGAATTTCGCTCTATAGCTCATAAAAAAACCCATGTAAGGCTTTGCCTTGCATGGGAAATGGGAGTTGAAAAGTAATTTCCGATGTTACTTGAGAGCGAAGGCGGGATCCTTCTCGTCGCCAGAAATGACGAGCTTGTCCTCACGGAGCAACCAACCAAGAGCCAGATAGAGCTCCTTGTCAGTCTTGATCTTAGCTGCCTTCTTCAAATCTTTAGCGTTCTGAGCGCCATTCTCGTTCAGGGCTGTCCACACAGCACCTGCGAGCAATCCTGCATTTTCAAACATTTTCTTTTTACCTTGTTGAGTTAATAAATCTTATCAAACAATCCTTTTTGAATTGCGGCGCAAAAATACTACTTTTCTCTTACGCGAGCAAACTTTCTGCTAAAAAAGATACTTTTTTAGTCGTTTTTCGCCTTTTCAGAACAATTTTGTGGCATTTTGTCACACAAACAGGCTCCATCATAATGATGAAGCCTGTCTGCTGTACGCCCTCAGGGGCTCGAACCCTGGACCCATTGATTAAGAGTCAATTGCTCTACCAACTGAGCTAAGGACGCATCCTTTTATGTCTTGCCGTTGTACGCCCTCAGGGGCTCGAACCCTGGACCCATTGATTAAGAGTCAATTGCTCTACCAACTGAGCTAAGGACGCAACTGTCGCGGCAGTGCCTCAAGAGAGCTTTTCAGCCACCCCTTTGGCTTTTGCGGGTGCAAAGGTACGGTGTTTTCACGAAACGACCAAACTTTTCGCCCGAAAAATTCACTATTTAATGATTTCAAGCTGCTTGAAGACACCTGTAAGCGCCTCCACAGCCTCATCCACCTGTTCTTTGGTGTGCGTAGCCATAAGGGCAACACGCACGAGGGTGTCCTGCGGAGCACAGGCTGGAGGAATCACAGGGTTGATGAACACCCCGGCATCGAATGCCAGCTTCGTCACAGCAAAGGTCTTATCGACATCACGCACATAGAGCGGAATGATGGGGCTCTCGGTCTCACCAATCTCAAAGCCGGCATCGCGGAAGCGCTTCAGGGCATAATTGGTGACATCCCACAACTTCTGGATGCGTTCAGGCTCCTCCTGCAGGATGTGCAGGGCCTCACGAGCAGCTGCCGTAGCAGCAGGCGTGCAGGAAGCAGAGAAGATGTAGGTGCGGGTGTGGTGACGCAGATAGTTGATGATGCTGCTGTCAGCGGCGATGAAGCCACCGATGCTGGCAAGACTCTTGGAGAATGTACCCATAATGAGGTCCACATCATCGGTGAGACCAAAGTGGTCACATACACCGCGTCCCTGGCGCCCGAAGACACCCAGGCCGTGAGCCTCGTCCACCATAATGGCGGTGCCGGGATACTTTTTCTTGAGTTCGACAATCTTAGGCAGGGGAGCCAAATCGCCCTCCATAGAGAACACGCCATCAACGACGATGAGCTTCACCACATCTTCGGGACAGCGCTGGAGCAGTTTCTCCAGTTCGTCCATATCGTTGTGCTTGTACTTCAGACAGCGCGAGAAGCTGCTGCGCACGCCATCCACAATACTTGCATGATCGCGGTCATCGCAGATGATGTAGTCGTGGCGGTCGGTGAGCACGCCGAGGACACCGCTGTTCACAGTGAAACCGGTGGCGAAGCACATAGCTTCATCCTTGCCCACAAAAGCGGCAAGTTCTTTCTCCAGCTGCACATGCAAGTCCAGCGTGCCATTAAGGAAACGGGAGCCTGCACAGCCACTGCCATACTGCTCCATAGCTTTGATGCCAGCCTGAATAACGCGCTCGTCACCCGTCAGTCCGGTGTAGGCATTGGAACCAAACATCAGCACACGGTGTCCATCCATGAGGACTTCGGTGCCCTGTTTTCCTTCAATCTCGCGGAAATAGGGATAGATTCCCAATGCTTTGTACTTCTGAGGGCGGTCATACTTGGCCAGTCTTTCTTGTAAAATTCCCATATATAAATAAGGTGTATATTCAAAAAGCGGTGCAAAGGTAGGTATTTTTTCTGTATCTATTGCACATTTTACATGAAAATGTATCACTAAGCTAACTTTTCCCTCTCAAAAGAGGGTGACAAAGCAAAAAAATAGCTACTTTTGCATCACCTTTAAGCCATACGTCATGAGTAAGACAAGACTTCTGTTTATCGCCAACCCCATTTCAGGGACCCACGACAAGCAACCTATCATTGATAGCCTACCTCGCTTCCTCGACAGCGAGCGCTTCGAGTGGGATGTGGCGTGGACCGACCATCGCGGCCATGCCGCCGAACTGGCCAGCAACGCCTCTCGCGCAGACATTGACATCTGTGTGGCCATTGGCGGCGACGGGACAGTGAACGAGGTAGCGCGTTCCCTGCGCCACTCCGAGACAGCCCTCGCCATCATTCCCATGGGCAGCGGCAACGGACTGGCTCGCCACCTGCAGATCCCCCTAGACCCCGACGGTGCCCTGCGCGTACTGGCACGCTGCGACATCAAATGGCTCGACTACGGCGTCATCAACGACATCCCCTTCTTCTGCACCTGCGGCATGGGCTTTGATGCCTTCATCAGTGAGAAGTTTGCAGGCAGCGGCAAGCGCGGACTCATGACATACGTGGAAAATACGCTGAAAGGCGGTATCTCCTACGAGCCCGAGACTTACGAAGTTGTTATCGACGGACAGTCCGAACACCACAAAGCCTTCCTTATCGCATGCGGCAACGCATCACAGTATGGCAACAACTTCTACATCGCCCCACAGGCTTCCATGAGCGACGGCCTTCTTGACGTGACAATCATCGAGCCCCTCAATGTGCTCGATGCTCCGCAACTCGTCATGCAGATGATCAACAAGACGCTCGACACCAACTCACATGTGCGCACATTCCAATGCAAGTCGCTGCAGATCCATCGCACACAGTCTGGCGTCATCCACTACGACGGGGAGCCCGCCGAAGCCGGCGCCGACATCGACGTACACCTCGTCCCTAAAGGCTTGCGCGTGGTTGTCAATGAAGAAGCCGACAAGAACACGGCACCCATGATTCACAACATTCAGGACATCTTCGACCAAATCACCGGCGATATCAAAGCCCAGCAACGCAAGATCTTGGCCATCAACAAATCCTTGCTTGCCCGAATCCTACAGCGCAACACCTAATGCTTTCCGATTTTCTGCCCACGACGCGCAAGGAAATGGACCTTCGCGGATGGGAGCAGGCTGATGTCATCCTGCTCTCGGCAGATGCTTATGTGGACCACCCCTCTTTTGGAGCTGCCGTCATCGGCCGCCTTCTGGAGGCCGAAGGTTTGCGCGTCGCCATCATTCCCCAGCCCAGTTGGCACGGCGACCTCCGCGACTTCAAGAAGTTAGGGCGCCCGCGCCTGTGGTTCGGCGTAGCCCCCGGCTGCATGGATTCGATGGTGAACAAATACACCGCAGCGCGACGCCTACGTTCCGAAGATGCCTACAGCCCCGACGGACGTCATGACCTGCGCCCCGAATACCCCACCATAGTATATACGCGTATATGCAAGGAGCTATTTCCCGACTGCCCCGTTGTCCTGGGAGGCATTGAGGCCTCACTGCGGCGCCTTGCACACTACGACTACTGGCAGGAGCGCCTACGCCCCAGCATCCTTCTTGACAGCGGTGCCGACGCTATTCTCTATGGCATGGGCGAGCAGCCGACACTCGAACTGGTGCATCGTGCTCAGGAGCTCCTCGACAGCTACCACCCAGCCCTCGCCTACGACGAACAGGGCAACGCCCTCCTCACCAGCGCAGCCCTCCGCGAAGCTCTGGATGGGCTGCCACAGTCCGTCGTAGCCTACCCCACCCCTTCCAACATTCCCGGCGGAATCACCACTAACGACATCGTCCTGCATCCCTTCGAGGACTGTCTTGACAATCCCCGTCACCACGCCGAGAACTTCCATCATATTGAGGAGGAAAGCAACCGTCTTCACGCCCAGCGTCTCATCCAGCAGACTGGTACACAGTGGGTCGTCGTGAATCCTCCCTACCCCCCAATGACCACCGAGCAGCTTGATCACTCCTTCGACCTCCCCTACACACGGCTTCCCCACCCCAAATACGCAGGCAAGCGCATTCCGGCCTATGAGATGATCCGCTTCTCCGTGAACCTACACCGCGGCTGCTTTGGCGGCTGCGCCTTCTGCACCATCTCTGCCCATCAGGGGAAATTTGTGGTTGCGCGTTCCAAGGCAAGCATCCTGCGCGAGGTAGAAGCCATCACCCGTATGCCTGACTTCCGCGGTAACCTTTCTGACCTCGGCGGCCCCTCAGCGAACATGTATGCCATGCGGGGCAAGAACGCCAAAGCCTGCGAGGCGTGCCGACGTCCCTCCTGCATCCATCCCACCATCTGCCCCAACCTCAACGGCGACCACCGCCCGCTGCTTGACATCTATCGTGCCGTGGACGAGATGCCAGGCATCAAGCACAGCTACATCGGTAGCGGCGTGCGCTACGATCTGCTCCTGCACGACTGGAAGGACGAAGCCCTCAACCGCGCAGCCCGCGACTACACACGCGAACTCATCACACGGCATGTAAGCGGACGATTAAAAGTAGCCCCCGAGCACACCAGCGACCGCGTGCTAGCCCTCATGCGCAAGCCCTCCTTCCGCCTGTTCTACGACTTTAAGCGCCAGTTCGACCAGATCAACCGCGACTGCGGCCTGCACCAGCAGATCATTCCTTACTTCATCAGCTCGCATCCCGGCTGCCACGAACAGGACATGGCCGCGCTGGCCGACGAGACACGCCATTTGGGATTCCGTCTTGAACAGGTGCAGGACTTCACCCCCACCCCCATGACCACGGCCACGACGATGTACGCCACCGGCTACGACCCCGACACACTCCAACCCGTCTTCGTAGCCCGCACACCCGAAGAGAAGCAGGCACAGCGCCAATATTTCTTCTGGTACAAGGAAGAAGAAACGACTTTTATGCCACATCCCAATAAACCAAATAGCCCCTCAGCTGTCAAATCAAAAAAACACAAGAAAAATTGAACTATATAACAATCATCCACATCCAATGAAAAAGATTGCAATCCTGTTGCTGAGCGCTTTTCTGCTCAGCGTAAGCACAGCGGCCTACGCTGGCCCCAAGATGGAGAAGCGCCACGCCTACACGCTCAAGAACCTGAGACTCGACAAGAAGACAGAAGCAGCCTTCAGCCCCGTCTTGATGCAGTACCTCAAAGACAAGAAAGAAGCCAACAAGAAGTACGACGATCTCAAGGACAAATACAAGGCCGCCGAAAAAGCAGGTACACTCACCGACAGTCAGGCCACACAACTCCTCGAAGCGAAGTTCGAATGCGACGCCGCCGAGCAGGTCGTCAAGAAGCGCTACTACGAAGAATTCAAGAAAATCCTCAAGCCCAAGAAGATCTACTACGCCTTTGATCTTGCCAACGACAAGATGTCAAAAATCGACGGCAAGGAATAGCCTCGCCTAGGGCGCGAGCCCGCCACAAAAGAGGAAATTAAAAAGGGAACTCATGCCCTCACGGGTGGGAGTTCCCTTTTTTGGCCGCTAGCAGAAAATAAGGAGTAGAAAAGAGAGAGGTTGCGGCCAGCTTTTTGGGTAAAAGTGAAATATGAGTATCTGATTTCGTACTGTAAAACACGTTAATCTTCGCGACGTCCAGTGAAGGTTTCGAAAGTCCCATCATCATAGAAAACGTGAATTTCCGTGATTCTCCGTTGCGGTTTGTCAACATATTTCACGATTTCCCGAAGCGCTACGACTTCCTGAGGTTTCGATTGAGCAGGCGTTTCTTCGCGATGCTCTTCGTCGCTGTTTGTCATTGTCGGACTTTCCGTCTGGTGATCGCCATCACCTTTGAAGTCCTTATCCGAGGTAGTGGAGCTGGATGAGCCTGTGTTCATCATTTCGCCCTCGCCGAACATCAACCAGGCGATGCTTACCTCAGGAAACCGACGATGTATTGCCTGTACCGTATTATTAGTAGGTGATGTTCTGCCATTGATAATACTAGAGAGGGAGGGCGCAGAGATTCCTATTGCCTTGGCGAATTCGTTTTGAATCATTCCGTAGTGGCGCCGAATCTGTTCTATGCGATCTTTCATCTTCGTATTTTTATCTTCAATTGACAGGCCTAAACGACGGCTTTGTCGGTTTTGACGGTGCAAAGTAAGTAATTTCTGTTTAAACCTCCAAATTTTATGAGCAAAATTTTAAAAATTTCTTTCTCTAAATGATTTTGCATCCCAAATTCACATTGTAGAATTTCAACTTTTAAATGTTAAGCTTTCAAAATGCAAATTATGCGGTTTCCATTCCTAAATAGTTAAAGAATTCAGTTTTATCAAATTCCGCAAATTACTGATTTGCATATCATTAAAATCTACAGAAAACACCGATTTTGCACCCGAATGGTATAAATGACGAAATCCTGACATTAGACGATGGCTAAGAGCTAAGCGCGACATTGCGTATTTATTGAGAGCGAGACCATTATACGCTGTTTTCTTTAACGAATATACAATCATTTTAATATTCAAATGCGTGAATTTAGCATTTAAAATCTCAGATTTATGAAATTCAATCTTTGTTTACGGATTGTAAATACACACAAATTCTTCCATGAAATATTTCAAAACATAAATCTTTGCACGATATTTATTTTGTATTGTAAATGTAAATGTTTGTAATTGTAAATTGGACTTCGGCGTAATTCTCACCAATTGCGCCTACATCTACCCTCGTTTTATTTGCTATTTCTACGCGATTCTCAGCGCACCAAAAAAGCCCCTAAAAGACTTGAATCAAGTCATATAGGGGCCAAAAATCCTGTATGAGAGAATTTCTAAAAGAGCAAGATTTTAGTGCAGAATCTGGAAAACGAGTTCTTTTAACAGGTCACCATCGGAGGTCTTTTGCCCTCCTACTCCTTTCGAGGCAGCATCCGTTCGACGTATCTCACCAATTATTTCATACACTTTCATTGCGGAATACATCCGCATTGCTGGCAGAACATTCTTCTTCACCTGCCATGTACTCTGCCCCAACCAGTCAGCAATCCCCTGCTCGCTCTTCACAGGTGAGTAATATGCCAGCATCAGATCTGTATAGAATTTGAACAAAGTAGAGAGCGTAGGCTGTAGTGCGAAGTTCTTGGGATTCGCGTCAAAATATTTCACAATACGATTCGACTTCACCACATCTCTCATTGAAAGCGCAGCCACCAGTTCAAAGGAATTGTACTCTTTGCTGATGCCGATGTTGTCCTGAATGGCCTGAGCATCGATGCGCTTCCCCTCGCCCACTGCCACGATGAGTTTGTCAAGCTCTCCTGCAAGGCGGTTGAGATCCGCGCCTACGTGTTCACATAGGATCATGCACGCGTCTGGCGCAATCTCAGAGCCCTTGCGACGCACGTAATTTGTTGCAAATGTGGGTAGTTCCCTATCATAAAGTTTGTTGGATTCAAATATGATTCCAGCTTTCTGAACCTCCTTTGCCAGGTTCGTACGGCGGTCGAGGGTGCCATTTTTATGACAGATGATGAGCACCGTGGATGCAAGAGGCTTTTGGACATAGTAGCTGAGCATCTCCCTGTGTTCAAGGCTCTGTGCTTCGCGAACTACCACCACCTGCCGCTCTGCCATCATGGGATAGCGCTTAGCCGCATTCACAACCTCCTCACCCGTTGTCTGCGGGCCGTAGAGAATGGTTAGGTTGAAGTCCCTTTCCTCTTCCTTGAGGGCCTGCTCTACGATGTAATCAGACACCCGATCGATATAATATGGTTCGTCGCCCATCAGGTAATAGACGGGTTTGAAGTCGCCTGCGCGCACCTGGCGCACAATCTCCTCGTAGCTGATGCCTCCTGCTTTCTTCGCCATAAATGAAAACTCAACGTGAAACGCTAAACGTGAAACGAGAAACTACCATTTCAGGTGTTTGACGGTCTTGTCCTTGCTCATGATCTTCTGCAACGACAGGATACCGATGTGCACGTGGTCATGAACGTAGTTCGTGGTGACCTTCCGGTCGCTCTCCGCCGTCTTCACGCCCTCCGGCGTCATCGGGTTATCCGACACCAGCAGCAGGGCTCCTGTGGGGATATGGTTCGCAAAGCCGGTGGTGAAGAGCGTCGCAGTCTCCATATCCACCGCCATGGCGCGCGTGCGCAGGAGATACTCCTTGAACGTCTCATCGTGCTCCCAGATGCGGCGGTTGGTGGTATAGACCGTTCCCGTCCAGTAGTCATGGCCCGCATCGCGGATCGAAGAGCTGACGGCACGCTGCAGCATGAAGGCAGGCAGCGCAGGCACCTCGGGCGGATAGTAGTCGTTTGACGTTCCCTCGCCTCGGATTGCCGCCAGCGGCAGGATGAGGTCCCCCATCTGCACTTTGGCAGGTATCGCGCCACACTTGCCCAGGAACAGGCAGGCACGCGGTTTGACAGCACTCAGCAAATCCATGATGATGGCCGCGTTGGGTGAACCCATACCGAAGTTGATGATGGTGATTCCACCAGCGATGGCCACACGCATGTTGGCATCATAGGGCGGAGCCTCGATGCCGAAATGCTCACAGAACAAATCGACATAGTTGTTGAAGTTGGTCAGCAACACCAAATCCGTGAAGTCCTCGAGGGGGTGTTTGGTATAGCGTGGCAACCAATTCTCAACGATTTCCTGCTTCGTTTTCATATTTCTTTTTGGTTATTTCGATGCAAAGATAGGAATTTGTTTTGAATCAGCATACAAAAACACCTGCTTTCTTCAATATGAAGCACTAAAAAAGAGGATGTGCCTGCTATTGGCACATCCTCATGAATGTATTATGCTTTTTTACTTTTTAATCATCACTTTCCCGTTTCGGATGTAAACTCCCGGGCTCTGCGACTTGAAGCAGGAAGCGTTTATCCTGCGGCCGACAAGGTCGAAGATCTGGTCGTTGGCTGCGCGCTGGCTATCGCTCGCTGACAGCTCGGAGATGGCGACGGCGGTGGGGAGTGTGACCGTGGCGGATGAGGACCAATTGGAAGTGTATCCATCCTCATCCACGGACTGCGCCTGATATACGTAGGTTGCGCCGGGAGTGAGAGAGGTGACCGTGTATTGGGTTGCCTGAACATCCTCAACCGTCGTCCATGTGGCCGGTGCGAACCTCTTCACGCCAGCTCCGGCGATGTCCTCAAGAGCAACTTCACCGTCATAAACGTCAGCCCTGGAGAGGTAGAAACGTTTCTTGGATGCCTTGTTGGCGAACTGTACGGAGAAAGACTCCGGAACGTCTGTGAAGACGACGACTCCATCTTCACCATCGAGCGATTCTACGGTTTGGGTGGCTACAATCTCATCGTCGCTGAGGATGTTGATGACAAGAGACGCTTTATCAGAGCCATAACTAAGAGCATTGTAGCAGACAGACACGGTGCCTGTAGCGTTCAGCAGCGATGGCGTAGTGATATATCCGACAGCGCTGCCAGTTCCGATTTTAGCTCCACTTTTGCCCTGATAAACCTTATAACCACTCCAACCTGAGGTTTGGGTGTAGTTGTCCAATTGCTCGGCAATATCCTTCGTCCCGTCAGCCTCTTTCAGGAATAGCTCGAAGTTCTCCGTGAGCAGCTCTGTGACGTCAGACTGAACCTTCTCGCGGTAGCGGAAATTGTAGGACACTGCGCCCGTCACCGCATTCCAGGCAGCCGTAAAGGATGTGGTCGTGCAGCTACAAGCATCCTCGTTCATCACGGGTGCGGCGATGCTGTTGCCGCCGTCGAAGAGGAAGGAGATAAGCCCGTTCTTTTCTGTGATCTCGCTAACGGCGTGGCCGTTCCAAGAGAAAGACGACTTGTGAGAGGTGCCGGGCCAAGGGTCACCAGCCATGCCTTCGGCAGAGTAATACTGATACTCCCCCATGTCAACATCGTATTTGAAAGATCCGTCAGCAGGGATAAGGGTCATACGTTGTGTTGACGTACTATTCACCGTATTATATTCCCATGCTTCAGCGTCGTAGCGCACATACTGCACCAACATACCATGACCGAATGAAGCCTCGTCCCATCCTGTCTGCTGATGGTTGTACATCAGGTAGTAGGTGCTGTTGACTTCCGCCTTGCCACTCTTCATCAGCAGGTAAGCTACGGGCTCATCCTGAATGGCAGGCATTTCCCTGACCGTAAGAGGTTCTGTGAGCTGAACGGGCTCCAGCCAGCCGCTAAACCAGCGTTCGTAGGCGGTGTATCCGGCAGGCTGATAGCCGTCGCCGTTGTATGAGCCGGCAGCCATCAAATCCCAGGCATCCATGCCAAGATTGCCGTTGTATTCCGTGTCGTAGAAATCGGGCAAGCCAAGGCAGTGGCTGAACTCATGACACATGGTCCCGATGCCCTCTATCATACTACCGTCAAATCCAGCAAGCTCGGAACCACAAGCGTAGGTAGCAATCTTCACGTTGTCAAGAACGAGATTGTATAGATGATTATCCTTCTTATAATACTCCGGGAAACTGCTGTCATAATAATAACCTTCTATGAGGCTATATTCGTGTGGCCAGATGGTATTCTCATCAGCTCCGGACGCCTCTGAGTAGCCCGCATAGATGACATAGACCTGATCCACTTCGCCGTCGCCATCCCAGTCATAGTCGGCGAAATCCACCTGCGAGTCAACCAGTTTGCAGGCCTCAGAAACCATGACATGCGGATGCATGTCTTCGTTAGAGCGGTCGTTGCCTCCGTAATAGGCCATGCCATTCGACACGGTGACGGGACCTACGACATCGAACTCCAAGTCGAACTGGCCGTAGCTCTGGTCGCGAAAGTACTCATGAACAGAACCGTAGTTCGAGCCGTAAGGGTCGTTCTCACTGTTCATCATCTGAACGAAATACTCTTGCTTGCTCGTGCTCTTGAAAGCCATGTCCTGGAAGTTCACGAGGATGACGAGACCTTTTTTCTTGATAACAGAGGTTTCACCACTGCGGGCTGCCTTTCGTGCCGAGGTGAACATCTTGTGTGTCTTGGCCAGGCGAGCCTGGCGGTGAGCACTACGGCGCTGGCTGCGTTCCCGGCTCTTCTGCTTCACGTACTCTCCGGAGACGGCCTGCCAGCGGCCGTCGCCAGTCTCAACGAGAGGCGTCCCGTCTGTGGTCACATAATAGTGGAACGATTCGTCACCTACAAGTGTCGCGGTAACGTTTCTCCCATCCGTAAGGGTCAGAGTTTTCTTTACACCGCGTTTGGCGGGGATAGCGAGTGCAACAGCACTGACGGCGGCCAAAGCCACCAACATCAACATTTTCTTCATATATGATAAAATAAATAATTAGCAATTCACTCATCTTCTGCGTGCTAAGGCAGAATCCATTTTAAAAGCCACGATGCGTGGCTTTTTTCGCCGCAAAGGTAGGAATAATTTTTATAACAAAAGAAGATAAAGATGGAAAAAGGCACAACATCAGAGAAAAAGGATCATGAGAGCGCGTACACCCTATGGAGAAAATGGCTACGCCCTATGGAGTATTTGCGTTTCCTCCATAGGGTGTTTTAGGGGTGGGCAGACCTGCTGTAGGCGACCAATGTTCTGAAATGCAAAAAAAGCATTCACCTTCACATATTAAAGATAATCAACTGGACTACTGTGTATTACGCAGTGAATCACACAATCTAAAGCTTCACAAGAGATTCACAAATGTGGTAAGTCGCTGCGTTGCCTGATGCCTGTGAAGCTTTGTGAAGCCTTGTGAAGCTTTGAGGATGGGAGGGAGGCTATAAGCATAAGTATGTCAATCGATTGCAAGGATAGTGTGAATGGTGAAGCTTTTTTGAGAACAAAGAAAATGTTTTCGAAAAATATTGATGCTGGGATTTTATCACTGGTGGCAAAAAGGAAAAGACCATGGTCTTATGGGCGGAGGACCTTGGTCTTATGGAAAGAAGAGCTTGGTCTTCCGGGGAGTTCCACTGGTGGAACTCTCGGGAAGACCAAGCAGAGGGAGGGATGTTGTTATTTTCCTTGGTTCACGCCACGGGTGGCCTTGGGCTGCGAAGCGATGGTGTCCTGAGAGGTGGCTGCGCGGGTGGCAGGGGCGTTGAGGGTGTCAGACTCGGGGGCATTGAAAGCATCCAGATTGAGGGCTTGCTTGGTGTAGTAACCTCCGTAGTAGCGACGGTCGTAGTCGTAGTCATAGCCGTAGTAGCCCTCGCTCTCCCAGTAGCGGTCGTAGTTGCGGAGGCGGAAGTCGGTGCTGGAGTAGCGGCCATCGATGGTGCCCCAGAAGTTGTCGGCGTTGAGGCCGTAGCGGCTGATGGTGCAGTCGAGGTCGGACTCGCCATAGAAGCGGAGGTGGATGACCTCATTCTCAACGTAGTAGCTGAAGTCATGGCGCACCTGCGTGTTGCCGTAGCGACCATAGTAGTCAATCTGCGTGCCCGTGCCCTTGCGGTAGCCCCAGCCTTCGGGGTAGAAGATGATGTCGGAGCCACGGGCAGGGATGCCATCGTAGTACATATCGAGGTCACCGAACCAGTGGCCTTGCAGGTAGTAACCCACGTTTTCGTCGCGATCAATCTCGCAGCTGGTGAGGCTGAATGCCGTGATGAGCAGCAGGCTCATGAAGGCGATATTTGCGTACAATTTCTTCATAGTAGTCATCTTTTTAGTGGTTTGATGCTGCAAAGGTAGGGACTTTCTGATGCGTCTCCAAGGGAAAACACCTAAAGCTGATGGGATTTTCCCCATAACTTTTTCCTTTTTCCTTCATTTTTCACTCTTTCATTTTTCACTCTTCACTTTAATTTGTACTTTTGCAGCATGAAAGATGAAACGACGCTCTCCTACCCGCCCCTGAACCTGCCTGCGGCCGAACTGCGGCTGGAGCAGGCTGACGGTGGCTACACGGTGTTCGACCCGCTGCGGCGTCGGCATGTACGGCTGACGCCGGAAGAGTGGGTGCGTCAGCATTTCACGGCGTACCTGATTCAGCACAAGGGCTATCCTGCGGGCTTGCTGGGCAACGAGGTGTCGCTGACCATCAACGGGATGACGCGGCGCTGCGACACGGTGCTCTACGGCCTCGACCGTCAACCGCGCATGATTATCGAGTATAAGGCGCCTGTGGTGGCGCTGACGCAGAAGGTATTTGATCAAGTGTGGCGCTACAACACGGTGCTGCGCGTGGAATGGCTCATCGTCAGCAACGGTCTCCACCACATCGTCTGTCACTTGAACAGAGAAAAGAACACCTACGAATTTCTCCCCGACATCCCCTCTTACGAGACCCTGAAGGACTGATCCCCTCTCCTCCCCGACTTATGAAAAAGCGGGCCATGACCATACTGAAAGAAGTGAGCCTAAAAGGACTGCAACTCCCAACGCTGCAAGGTGCAAAAAACTGGGGCTCGTTCCAGCACTTCGACCTCCACACCATTAGCAGAGGTTTATATAGAGAGAAATGGTAGAGTATGGCCAAATGTCATATCTTCTCAGGGTTACATCTATTCACATCAACGAAATCCTAGTCAATCCTATCACACGTGAAGTAAGACAAGTTCATTTGGCTTTGGTTGACCTCGATGCCATACTTGTTTAGGAAAAGTTTCACAAGCATGGGACGTTCACGAGGTTGTCCGAGAGGTGGTGTTGTGGACATCGTACTTGTCTCGATGAACATACCCTTTTCAAGTCGTTGTCTTTTGTCTTTACATGCAGCGTTGCCGCTGTTTTTGACTACAATTCTCCAAAGTGCCATAATTCAATTTGGTTTTGAGGGTTAAACAATATGATTAAAAATCTCTTTTTGATTGAAAATCTATAACAAGTCTAATATAGTATTAACAAAAACCTATTCTTTTCTGTCCATGATGATTGAGTCGCTCTGCATTGCAGTATTCTGATAACATTTCAAGTTCGTTGCCATCCTCTCCGTGCAGGATGACATTAATCGTAGCTTTGCGGCTGATGTTCTCTATCTGTCCTCCGCTGAAGTCATATTTCTCGGCGAGGGTGTAGGCATCCGCTTCGGACAAATTTGGCATCATGGACATCCATAAGCTCTTTCGTACCGTAGCATCTGGTTTCTCGAAGTATATCTTGTAGAGGAACCTGCGCTCAAAGGCAGTGTCCAGATTCTCAGTAAGATTGGTGGTGGCAATCATGATACCGTCCAGTGACTCCATCTCCTGAAGAATAATGTTCTGAATACTGTTTTCCATCTTGTCAACGGCATTCTGAGCCCCTTGTTTCCTGATGCCTATGATGCCATCTGCCTCATTAAAGAACAGAATCGGAGCCTTACCTCCTTTTTCCGTTTCCTTGCGGACCAGTTCGCGATAACGGTCGAACAGAGCCTTGATGTTCTTTTCTGAATCACCGACCCATTTGCTCTTGATCTGAGGAACATCCACCACCATGATGTCCCTTCCAGTTTCACGAGCCAGCTGAAATGCGGTCTCGGTCTTGCCAGTGCCAGGCCCGCCATAGAAGAGGCAGGCAAACCCCGTTCTGAACCCTGACGACCTCATTCGTTCCCGTATCTCATTATATTTTTCTGGGGCAAGGAAAGAATGAAGTTCTTCTACCTGTTTTTGAACCTTACAGCCGTAGAACATCTTTTTCGGTAATAGTTCACTTGCGCTCATTACATCAGCTATTTTCTCCTCAGAGGTGTTGAACTTCATTTCAGCCAGTAATGTTTGTTTTGTGCGTTCTGTCAGCTTATAGCGTGTCGTAGATGCAATCCCGTCTTCGCAACGATGTTCAATATACCCTTCAACCATCAGCTGATGGGTACCACACCTCAATAGAGCTTTCTCCTTATTGAATGTGGAAGCACTCTCATACAAGTCTTCCAATTGATTGAAGCGGATGTCATCATCATCATTGTTCACCAGTTGATGACAGAAGAACAGCAACAACAAGAAATAAGGCCAAGAGTCAAAATCTATACCTTCCATCCTTTGTACGAATGGGATCTGATGATTATCTTTGAAAATGACCTTCAACTCCTCATAAAGGGCAGAAGGTGTTATGGTATCTTCATTCAAGTCTTCAAAAAGTTCATTGACGACATCGAACAATGCGAAGCTGTCCAACCCTTTCCTAACAGGCACCTCATACACCTCATTATGTTTCAGGGACTTGATGACAGAAACTGGAATTTCCATTTGTTCCTCATCGTTTACATTATGGTATCTGAGGAGCCTTCTGCGAATCAAGGCATCGACGTCATCGGCAAATTCCAATGCATGAATCTTACTGATATCAAGGTGGCTTGCAAAATCATCGAAATCAATGTGCCTTGGTCCTTTCTCCATACAGACACTGAACAGCAAGGCCTGAAACTCGGAGATGCCAAGACTTTCGCTGAGGTATTTGAGTTCCTTATCCATTTTCTTTTTGGATCTATCACTCAACTTTGAATCTTTTGACACTTCCACCACCATCTCAATGGCTCTTAGCAATGTCATTTCAGGAACTTGCTTCCGGCTTGCTGCTGATTTTTTACTTTTGCTCTTTGTTTCCATATTTCTTTATCTTTCGCGGGGTTTTACTACTAATGTCGATGCAAAGTAAGAAGAGACCTCCGCCAAACTGTGGCAGAGGTCTCTCCAGAATTACAAATTATGCGTAAAAAGAATTTATTTTGCCTTACGGATGACTATTCTTCACCATATATTTCTTGAATAGTGGCAAATTCCTCTGGATAGTTTGCTTTCAAATAAGCCATTTGATAGGCCAGCCATGTGTAGCAAACAGCATGGGACTTTTGGAAAGCGTACATACCTTTAGCCTCCATTTCAAGAACTGAAAGCACATCCATTTTCCTTTTACCGAGGGCTTTTCTTAACAGGTCGCTATCACTTCTATTAAAGTCGGCAATCAATCGAGAAAGCATCATGATCTGTTCCTGATAAACGATAATGCCATAAGTATTGTGAAGATACTTTTCCGAGCAAGGAATCATATACTTGACGGCTTTCTTGGAATGCTTTTGCCTGATGAGAGTTGCAATATAGTCCATTGGCCCTGGGCGATACATGCAGTTCAAGATTACCAAATCCTCAAAGCATGTAGGGCGAAGTTCTCGTAGAAATTTCTGCATTCCTTGATAACTGAATTGGGAAATTCCTTCTGTTTCGCCATTCTGAAATAGTTCCATCGTCTTCTCGTCATCAATCGGAATCTTTTCAATATCGAAATCTTTATCATAGTGAACTTTGACACTTGCACATATATCCCTCATCTGGGAAAGTGTTCTAAGACCAAGGAAATCAAATTTTATAAGACCGGATGATTCCACATGCCATCCTTCGTATTGAGTACAATTCACTATTTGTTCATTACCCGATGAATCTTCTGTGGAACAAGTTGAAATAGGTGCCCAATTGGACACTGGCTCGTCAGCAACAACAAACCCGCAGGCATGAACACCTAATCCACAGATTTTTCTTTCTAATATAGCAGTATTAGCAAAGGCATTACGCAAAGGGTTC
>CACZCZ010000024.1 GCA_902779845.1 uncultured Bacteroidales bacterium
CCACTGCATCAAGGAGGCCATCACCGAGGGCAACGCCATCGAGCTGGGCGACCTGGGCCGCTTCACGCCCTCCATCACCAGCGAGGGCGCACTGCCCGGTACCGACGCCGAGGGCAACCCCATCACGGCCATGGAGGCCTTCACGGAGGCTAACATCAAGGACGTCAACGTGAACTACGAACTCGGCTCCGGCCTCGACTTCAAGCGCGACGACTTCGACTTCGAGTACACCACCAGTCGCAAGGCACAGGCTGCCGCCAAGAAGGCCCAGAAGAAGGGTCAGAGCAGCGCCGACTGGAGCGAGGACGACGGCGGCAACGACGAGCCCTAAACCACGAAGGTGAGTGGCGCGCAAGCGCCCTCACCACTTTTCAAACACCACAGAAAACTTTTTAGACACCACAGATTTCTTGAAGTGTCAAGCGTCGCAAGCGCCGAGCGCACAGATTACGCGGATTTTTTTTCTTAGACAACGAATTAAACGAATTAAACGAATTTCTCTTACTCTTGATGCCAAATTTAATCCTATATTACACAAATTAGGGCGGCACGCTACGCAGGTGCCGAAGAATAAGGGTACACTCAATGCGTGGCATTCGAAAGCCGCGAAGCCTTTCTTGAAGTGTCAAGCGTCCTTCGGCCGAGCGCGCTCGGAATCCGTGAAATTCTTGAAGTGTCAAGCGTCACCCTTCGGGATGCCGAGCGCGATTGAAATTGAATGATAACAAGTTGCTAAAAAAATTCGTTTAATTCGTATAATTCGTTGTTTTAAAAAAGATTTAAGTTCGGATTTAAGACAGATTTATGTTCGTAAGAAGAATGAAGGAAAGTACTAAGAAGACACTGAAGAAGGTGGCGGAGATTGTGATCACCATCATCACAGCCCTTCTCACCACACTGGGCGCACATGCCGCCGGCATTGTGCAGTAATGGAAAGCATGAGAATCCATACAATCCTATTCACCCTTCTCATTCAGCAGGCTGCATCGAACGGTGCAGCCTGCTGTAGTTTCAGGGTGCCACGCACGGCCGTGACAAAGAAAATTCGTTTAATTCTTGAAGTGTCAAGCGTCACCCTTCGGGATGCCGAGCGCGTATAATTAGTTGTTTAAAAGTTCGTGGGGAAGAGCTTATAGTTTCACAGAGGTGATGTCAACGAGGTTGTTGATGATGGCGTAGATGGTGAGGCCGGCGGGGCTGTGGATCTGCAGCTTGCTGGCGATGTTGCGGCGGTGTGTGATGACGGTGTTGACGGAGATGCAGAGGTGCTCGGCAATCTCCTTGTTGGACATGCCCTGCACCAAGGCGATGATGACGTCCTTCTCGCGATCGGAGAGGGCATCGGACTGCTGGCCCGCACCTGCCTTGAAGACCATGTCGGAGATGTTGCGCGTGACGTCGCTCTGCTTGACTTGCTGCTCCAGACGACGGATGGCAGGTACGAAGATGTGGTCTTCGACCATGGCGTGCTGCTGCAGCCATACCTCGTTCTCGTAGATGTCATGGAGCGTGGCGGTGAGCTGGTTGTTGTGCAGGCCGTCCTGCGGCAGGTACTTGATGATGAGCAGCTTCAGCTCGCGCAGCTTCTTGTCGGCAGCACCGTGGTGCTTGGAGAAGGTCTCCACGTTGTAGTCGTTGGCGGGACGCCCCTCGATGAGCGACTGGACGTAGGGGAAGAGGGTTTTCTGCTCGTAGCGCATGTGGCGCCGTATCTCCTGCGCGTACTCATCGTAGAAATGGATGATGAGCTTGGCCAATGACTTGTCTTCGTCGAGAGATTCCTGCAGCTCACGCCGGATGTAAGGCAACTGGAAGTCAAGGAAGTAGGCGTGGCTGGCTTCCAGGTAGTGCAGCAATGTAGGCACGGAGATCTTCGCGTCGGTGTCAAAGTCGCCATAGCCGTTGACGATGAAGTTGACTACGACCAGGAAGGTGTAGGTGTCAACGCCATTGTCCTCGCAGGTTTCCTTCACGGTCTTGTCGCCAAAGCCGAGGCTGATGCCGAAGCTCCCTAACGCCTGCAACAGGTCGTAGTTGTCGCGGATCATCGAGATCATCTTGTCGTCGGCCTCGTATAATTTCATACTTTTCATGAGACATGTCTTTTTCTCGGGCGCAAAGATAGGGATATTTTCCGGAAAAGGCAATCCTCATTAATAGGTATTAACATTTAAGGAGTAGAAGAGCGAGTAATCATAACAGGGTAGGCCATTCACCAAAACAGGGGAAGCGGGGGTGGCGGAGGAGGCGCAGAATACTGATTTTTGCGTATTGTGGGAACTAGGAATTGTCAGTAATTTTGCAGCGGATTTCGAAAGGTCCCCAAAAGGGGCGAAGAGATTCGGGATTCGGGATTCGGGATTCAAGATTCGGGATTCGGGATTCAAGATTCAAGATTCAAGATTCAGGATTCAGGATTCGGGATTCAAGATTCGGGATTCAAGATTCAGGATTCAAGATTCAGGATTCAAGAAGTTTAAGAAGTTTAAGAGTTTAAGATAGTTCAATATGATGAAAAGAATATTTTTCATAGGAGTGCTGGCACTGACAAGTGTCTGTGCGACGGCACAGGAGACAAAGGTCACGGGCGTGGATGGCGTGACGGGTGCAAGCCCCCAAAAGGAGGCGGGCGTGGATGGCGTGACGGGTGCCAGCCCCCAAAAGGAGGCGGACACGAAGGCGAAAGGCGACGATGAGAAGAACGAGGAGGCGGACGGCTATCGAAAGTACCGCGTGGGCGGCTATGGCGAGATCCTGGCACAGTTCAAGAACTACGGCATTAACCGCTTCAACGGCACCGCCCAGGGAAATAGTGACTTTAAGCGCAATACCATCTCCATTCCCCGTTTTGTGTTGGCCGGCGACTATAAGTTCAACAAGCACTGGATGCTTGGGATGGAAGTGGAGTTCGAGGCAGGCGGCACCGGCACAGCCTACGAAATCGAGAACACCGAGAATGGAGAGTATGAGACCGAGGTGGAGAAAGGCGGCGAGGTGGCGCTGGAGCAGTTCCACATCACCTACCGGCTGAACAACGCCTTCATGGTGCGCGTGGGACATCAGATTGTGCCTGTGGGGTTGACCAACGCCCACCACGAGCCTGTGAACTTCTTCGGCACCGTGCGTCCGGAAGGCGAGACCACACTCTTACCCAGCACGTGGCACGAGACGGGTCTCAGCATTCTTGGTGAAGTGGGTAAGAAATGGACCTTGTTCGACTATCAGGCGATGGTGCTGGCAGGTCTCAATGCCAACGGCTTCGACCGCAACACGTGGGTGGCCGGCGGCAAGCAGGGCTTCTTCGAGGTGGACAACTTCACCTCGCCCGCTTATGTCGCGCGTGTCAATTATAAAGGTGTTCCCGGTTTGCGCCTGGGTGCCTCTTTCTACTATGTGCATAATGCGGCTGCCAACAGCGACAAGCCTCAGACCTACACCTTCGACGTGCCTGTAAGAATATGGTCTGTAGATGCACAGTATGTGCACCGTTACTTCACGGTCCGGGGTAATATCCTCGGCGGTAAGATTGGCAACAGCTCCCTGCTGACAGCCAAGAACAACCGCCTGAGCAGCAAATCCCCCTACAGTCGTCTGGCACCTATTGCGGAGCGCGGCGTGAGCTATGGCGCAGAGGCTGGTATCCATGTGAAGGGCTTCGTGCGGAATCCCAAATGGTGGGACATCACGCCCTTCTTCCGCTATGAATACTACAATCCGCAGGAGAAAGTGCTCGTTGATGCGAACAACCTGAAGGGTGCTGATGACAGGCTGAAGACCCACATGTGGGTGGCAGGCCTGAACTATCGCCCCCTGCCCTATCTGGTGATTAAGGCAGACTACACGCATCGCAGCATCGGCGACGGAAAGTACAAGTCGGAGAACGAGTTCGCGCTCGGCGTGGCGTTCGTGGGATGGTTCCTGAAGGACAATAAATTCAGAATTGATCATTAAACCATAAAAAAAACTTAAAACATTAACGGACATGAAAAAGAATGTACTGATGATTGGCCTGATGGCCTTGAGCCTTGGCTTCGCCGCCTGTAGCGATGACAACAAAGATGACAACGGTGGGGGCCTGAATACCATTCCCGAAGGGACTGAAGAGGTGGAGATTCAGGACAACAACATCGATGTCACCTCCCAGAACATCACCGCTTGGACGCAGTATGCCACAGCCGTGGCCAATCTGCTGACCAAGGATGCTTCGGACTTGAATAAGGCGTGGAGCGTCAGCTACAACGACGGAGAACCTTACGCCCAGACCTTTAAGGACTTTGGCGGCGAATACCAGAGTGCAGCAGCCTGTGTGCAGCAGATTGTTGACGGATGCATCGATATCGCGAGTGAGGTGGGCACCGCCAAGATTGGTGAGCCGCGTGATCTGTGGGAGGCCGGGAAGTACACGGAGGCGGTGTATGCTGTGGAGTCATGGTACAGCTGGCACTCTATCGACGACTATTCCAACAATATCCTCAGTATTCGCAATGCCTTCAACGGCACCCGTAACAATCAGGAAGCAGCCCACTCTCTGGCAGCTTTCACGAAAGCGGTGGATGAAGGCCTGTATGCGTCAGTAAAGCTGCGCATCGAAGCTGCCTACAATGCGATCAAAGGGATGAATGCTCCCTTCCGCAGCCATATCGGCAATCCCACTGTGCTCAAGGCGATGGTTGCCTGTTCAGAACTGGTGGATGTGCTGCAGAACAACCTCACCACCTTCGTCATCGCCCATGCTGATGACGATGAGCTGGAGGCTATCGTGCACAACTATGTGGATCAGGTGGTTCTTCCCACCTACGCCGACCTGGTCAGCAAGACCACATTGCTGCGCCAGTCTATTGTGGAGCTGAGCCAGCAACCTTCATCGGCCGCTTTCAAGGCTGCTGCTGACTTGTGGATTGAGGCTCGCGAGCCCTGGGAAACCAGCGAAGCTTTCCTCTTCGGTCCCGTTGCTGACCTGGGACTTGATCCCAACATGGATTCCTGGCCTTTGGACGTCGATGCCATCAAAGGTGTGCTGGAAAGTGGCAAGATTGAGGAGCTGATCAAGTGGGAAGGCGAATACAGCGAAGACAATGAGGATATCGAGGCTGTCCAGAATGTGCGCGGATTCCACACGTTGGAGTTCCTGTTGTTCAAAAACGGTAAGGCACGCAGTTACTGATGAAGAACCATACCATATTATGGTGCATTGTTCTCACAGCCCTCTGGGGTTGTGAGAATGATGCTATAGAGGTGAAGGACATTCGCGACATCGAGGTGCCGGAGGGTTTTGTTCTTTCTGCCGGCACCTCTACGGTCTTCAAGAATTCCAGCTATGCCTATGACACGGATGCCGACTGGGTGGGCAATATCCCCGCCAATGAGAAGCGGTTCACGCATGGCGACCGTCTCTATGACAATCCCATGAACTCCGGCAACGGCCTTGGGCCTGTCTATGCAGGCTACTCGTGCGGCTCGTGTCATCGTAATGCCGGTCGGACCAAGCCGAGCCTGTGGACACAGACCGGCACCGACCCCGACGGCACGCCCTACTACGGCAGCGGCGCCTACGGTTTCTCGTCGATGCTGGTGTATGTTACCCGCAAGAACGGCGCTTTCTTTCAGGATTACGGGCGTGTGATTCACGATCAAAGCATTATGGGTGTGACAGCAGAAGGCAAGCTGGAATGCCGTTGGCACAGCCAGCAGTTCACCTTCCCCGACGGTACGCCCTATGAGCTTGTCTATCCTGAATACACCATCACCGACTGGTATAAGCCCACCTATCGCGACACCGATGAACCCATCCGTCCGGAGGACCTCTTCTGCACGGTGCGCATCCCCCTGCGCCACGTGGGAATGGGGCAGATGATGGCGCTCGACCCAGCAGAAATCGAGGAACTGGCGCGCCGCTCCAACTATCCCGAGTACGGCATCTCAGGGCGCGCCAACTACATCACAGAACGCGGTCGTCTGCAGCTGGGACTCTCGGGCAACAAGGCACAGCACGCCGACCTCACCGTGGAGCTGGGCTTCTCCAGCGATATGGGCGTCACCAACAGCCGCTACCCCGAGGAGATCTGTGAGGGGCAGAGCCAGATGCAGCAGGGCTCCATGATGGGACTGCTCTACGACAAGCTGGAGATCTCGACAGAGGATATGGAAGATGTCGATTTCTACCTGCACGGACTGGGCGTTCCTGCCCGAAGGCTGGGTAGCACGTCCACACAAGTCAGCTACAAACAACGCCAAATCACGGAACGCGAGATGGTGGCCATCGGCGAACAGAAGTTCTTCGAGGCCAAGTGCCACCTGTGTCATGTGACCACGCTGCACACCAAACCCCGTGGCGCTAAGTTACTCAATGGCACCGAGCTGCCGTGGCTGGGCAACCAGACCATTCATCCCTACAGCGATTACCTGCTTCACGATATGGGCTCTGAGATCATGGGTGTAGGACTTGACGACCACTATGTCAGCGGACTGGCTCGCGGCAACGAGTGGCGCACGACCCCGCTGTGGGGCATCGGGCTGCAAGAGAAGGTGAATGCGCACACCTATTTCCTGCATGACGGCAGGGCCCGCAATCTGCAGGAGGCCATCCTATGGCACGGTGGAGAGGGCGAAGCCAGCAAGAACCTCTTTAAGAATATGCACAAGGACGACCGTTCGGCGCTGATAAAATTCCTAGAGTCACTATAAGAGGACTCTCCCCCCGCCCTCCCTATAAGGGAGGGGCAATTACTTATAAAAAACATTCTCATGAGAAAAAATATTAAGCTTTTATTCATCATTTGTTTTGCTATTCCATCAGCTACCCTTTTAGCACAGGAAACCGCTCCCTCCCTTATAGGGTGCCAGAA
The DNA here is from genome assembly GCA_902779845.1 of uncultured Bacteroidales bacterium. Lineage (GTDB taxonomy): Bacteria > Bacteroidota > Bacteroidia > Bacteroidales > Bacteroidaceae > Physcousia. The sequence goes on from CACZCZ010000024.1 coordinate 6,846, forward strand.
AGACGGAACTATTAAGTGTTCCGGCTTGAATGGTTCGGGGGGTGAGTCTTCCCATATCGACATGGAAAACGGTGTGCTGGGCATTGCTGACGACCGCGGCTTCACGCTGCAGTCGAAGAACGGCAAGTTCGTGTTCAAGCCCTATCTGATGCTGCAGACACGCGGACAGTTCAACTACTACGATGATGAAGGGCTGGACAAAGCCTACAACCAGGACAATGTGGCTAACTCGGGTTTTGCCTTGCCCTATGCTATTCTGGGTTTCACGGGAAAGACCTTCGGTTGTCTGGACTACAACCTGAGCATCAATGCGGCCGCCACGGGGGCCAACATCCTGCAGCAGGCGTGGCTGGACTACGCCATCACCCCCGCAGCCCGCTTCCGTGTGGGTAAGTTCAAGACGCCCTTCACCCACGCCTATCTGACCACGCTGGGCGAGACGCTGTTCCCCATTGTTCCTACTTCACTCTCCACGTCCACCATCATGCCGCATACGTTGAATGCTGTGACGCCGCAGATTGCCACCGGCTTTGACGTCGGCGTACAGTTCCACGGCGTGGCCAAGCTGAATAAGAAAAAGGACAGCTGGATGATGGGCTACGAGGTGGGACTGTGGAACGGCAGCGGCTCTGTCGTGAACGGTGCCACGAAGACCATCTCCGATGACTGGCACATCCCTTCGCTGCTCTATGCCGGCCGCCTGACCTTTATGCCATGGGGGAAGATGCCGCAGACGCAGGGTAACGCCCGAATGCTGAAGGGGCGCCACATGCAGTTCGGCATCTCCGGCGGACTGAATGTGGAGAGCGAGAGCGAAAGCACCAATGATGCCCGTCTGGGCGCTGAGTTCGCCATGCTCTACAACCGCTGGTATGTCGGCGCTGAGGCCTATTGGATGCACGTGAGCTTCACCAAACGGCAGAAAATCAGCGATAAGTTCAACTACTGGGGTGCCTATGCGCAGGTGGGCTACTTTGTCAGCCGGACCGTGCAGTTGGGTGTGCGCTATGACTTCATGGACCGCAACGGCACATCGAAGGATGGTTTCCTGAATATGCCGGCCGTGGTCTGCAACTACTACGTGCCGAAGGTACACCTGAAATTCTCGGCGATGTACCAGTTCACAGGCCGCTGGGGTCATGACACTCAACTCGACCGCGATAACGATGACTTGGGCATCAGCACACACTATGCCTCGCTGCAGGCTCAGTTCAGTTTCTAAAATCGCACTTGACATGACACATCGTACATCGTACATCCCACATCGTACATCATTATTTGCTTTCGTGTCACTTCTTATGCTGCTGCTTGCCGCCTGTGACTCGGGTGACATTGAGGAGCAGACACTGGCCACCACCGATAACGGACGCACGGTGAAGCTGACCGCTGTCCTCTCAGGCATCGACTCCTGGGATAGGAAATATTCTGTGTCGCTGGCTGGCTTTACGGCGGGCGACAACTACGCTCAGGTGGTGCGCGCCCTTCCCAATACCACGGCCGACGGCACAGCGGTGGAGCTGGTGCTCTCCAATATCGGTGACAACATCAATACGGTGGAGTTGGCCATTACCAATCGCTTGCGCGAGCGTATCATCACCCTCGCCAGTGTGAACATGGAGGATTTCGCAGAGCAGAAAGACACGATTCGCATGGATCTCGGAGTGATGGACGTGAGCCGGATGGGCGCACTGCAGTTCGGCTTGTTTGACCGAGCTTGCATACAGTGTCATGGCGGGAATGGAGGTGCCGGAGCAGCCAAACTGAATCTGACAGCAGGACACTCGTTTGCCAATCTGGTGGATGTGCCCAGTACCCGCAAGGAGGGTGCTGTGCGCGTGGTCAGCGGAAATAGCCAAGCATCCCTTCTGCACCAACTCGTCTCCGAAGGTGGAGAAAACCTGTTGCATGTGAACCATACGGAAATTCTCAGCAACCAGTTCAGAGAAAACCTGAATGAAGTCAGACAACTGATTGATGACTGGATCGCAGATTTGAAGGGGGATGATTGAGAGATTGAAAGATTCTTCAAGCTTGAAGCGTCGCAAGGCGCCGAGCGGAAAAATTGAAAAGATGAATAATAGAAACATTTTATATCTTGAAGACATCGGCGTCCGTGCCGAGGTGGCCAGTTTCCGCCCGGAGACAGGCGTCGGAGAATGGCACGTGATGTTGCATGTGGAGTCTCGCGGTGAGCGCTTCGAAGACCAGTTGCGCCGAATGTATGAGGCTGAGGATCGTCTGCCCGGCATGCCCGGCTTTGAGGGAGCGCAGTATATCCTGAAGCGTTACTTCCTCTCCGACAGTACCAACCAGCAGCCCCTGATGCGACAGGAGCCCAACGTGGCCATCTTCCTCATCCAGCAACAGCCTTTGGACGGTTCCAAGGTGGCGGCATGGCTCTACCTGACGAGCGGACAAGAGATTACAACAGAGCACGGGATGGTCGTGGCCAGCCACAATGGCTACCGCCACCTGTGGCAGATGGGCCTCATCTGCAATCAAGGCGACTCGGCAGAGCAGACTGAAGCCATCCTGAATCACTACGAACAGCAACTGCAACATTTCGGGGCTACGCTGGCCGACAACTGCATCCGCACATGGTTCTTTGTGCGTGATGTGGATACTCAATATGCAGGAATGGTGAAGGCGCGACGCGAGAACTTCGAGCGGCAGGGACTGACACCTGCAACCCATTACATCGCCTCCACGGGCATTGGTGGCGGACCTGCTGACACGAAAGCACTCATACAGATGGGCACCTACGCCCTCACTGGCTTCCAACCCTCACAACAGCGCTATCTCTACGCTAAGACCCACCTGAACCCGACCTACGAATACGGTGTCACCTTCGAGCGAGGCACATGCGTGGAATATGGCGACCGCTCACATGTTTTCATCTCCGGCACCGCCAGCATCAACAACCGAGGCGAGGTCATGTATGTAGGAGATATCCGCCAACAGACACTACGTATGTGGGAGAATGTCGAAATGCTGCTCAACGAGGGCGGAATGGACTACTCCAATGTCATGCATCTCGTTGTCTATCTGCGCGACACAGGCGACTACGAGCTGGTGAGCGAGATGTTCCGACAGCGCTTCCCCGAGATCCCGACAGTCATCACGCTGGCACCCGTCTGCCGTCCTACCTGGCTCATTGAGATGGAGTGCATAGCCGTGAAACGTAACCATCATCCGCAGTACCGTCCATTTTAACGTCCCGACAGATGAATTTGTGCGCAGATGTGCGCACGTGTCAGCGAAAATGCTTACCTTTGCACCATGAAAATGAATACTTCTGATATTTGGCGCAGACTCCCCTTCATCCTGCTGCTGGCCGTGGCTGTGGCGATAGCCATTGCCACCGTTGTTGAGAATCAGTACGGAACGCATTACGCCTTGCAGCATGTTTATGGTGCCTGGTGGTTCATTGCCCTGTGGGCTGCTGTGGCTGTTGCCGGCTGCTGCCTGCTGTGGAAGAGAAAGATGTGGAAGAACTGGCCGGTGCTGCTGTTGCATGTCAGTTTCCTCGTCATCTTAGCCGGTGCGCTGACCACCCACCTCACAAGCCGCAGGGGTATGACGCATCTGCGCGAGGGCGAGGCGACCAGCATCTACTGGACGAAGGACGACCACGGAGCCTACACCCGAACCGGCGAAATGCCTTTCTATCTGGCACTGGAGGACTTTGAAATCAAATACGACGATGATGGCACGACTCCTGCCGACTATGTCAGCCATGTCGTCATCGCCACAACAGAAGGTAAGGAAGAGGCGACTATCTCCATGAATAATATCGGCCGTGTGGAGGGCTACCGCATCTATCAGACCTCCTTCGACGACGATGGCTGTGGCAGCACCTTCACCATCAGCTACGACCCTTGGGGGACGGCTGTCACGTATGCTGGCTACTTGCTGCTGGCGCTGAGCATGATTGCTGTTTCCGTGAGCAAACGTCGCCATCGCCAGCCCGGTGCACGGCGTGCCTCCTGGCTCTCCACGGCGCTGTTTGCCTTCTGTGGCACAGCGATGGCATCGTATATGGTGATTGCCATCGCCATGCAGCCGCTGGTGCCCATCCTGCGTTCGCCATTCCTCTTTGTCCATGTGGGCACCATCATGCTGAGCTATATCCTGTTGGTGGTGAGTGTTGTGCGTCGCGATGTGCTGCGTCCGGCAGTCTTCCTTCTGGCCACGGGCATCTTCCTCGGCGCCGTGTGGGCCAATGTCTCATGGGGCAGCTACTGGTCATGGGATCCCAAAGAGGCATGGGCGCTGGTGACGCTCATCATCTACAGTATTCCCCTGCACCAGAAAAGCCTGCCATGGTTCCGCTCCGATCGCAACTATCGCATCTACTCGCTCATCGCGCTGGCATCGCTGCTCATGACCTACTTCGGCGTCAACTTCCTGCTCGGAGGAATGCACAGCTACGCCTGAAAACTACTTGACGCTGATGACTCTTCCCCGAGGGCCAAGATACACCTTGCGGGAAGTGCCGTCGGCGCGGCGCTCTATGCAGAGGCCACGGGGCTCCGGCATCGGGCGGCCCTGCAGGTCATAGAACTGGCTCTTAGCAGATTTTGCCGTAGCCATCTCAGGTGTAGTGATGGCCGTAGTCTCGTTATCTATAACAAGAACATAGGTGTTCAGGCTGCGTGCGGGCATGTCAACAAGGAAGGTCTTCGTGGGCTCCTCCAGGACAATCTCGGACTCCTGACAAAGTTCCGTAGTCTCATTGCCGGTAGAAAGAATATGTTTGCCACCTTTCACGAGATAGGGAAGTCTGAGTCGCAAGGTGGAATTCTCGGCAGTAGTGTCGATGGCCATGACAATGAGCAGCGAGTCGTCCTTGATGTAGGCAGAATACTCTCTTTCTGCTTCTGTCCCAGAGGTCATATCCAGCGAGGTTTCCAAGCGCGTGGAGCCTGTGACATTCTTGGCAAAGTGCGCCATCACATAGGCACGCGGCAACAGACGATTCTTAGTTTTATTCGCTGCGCCATACTTAGCCTCGCCCGTACTCACAAAAGCCCAGTGGGCACGCATATACCAATAGATGTACCCCGTGCAGCCAGCCAACATACACTCGTTGAGTTCCTCGGCAAAGAGCAACTGCTCATGCCAGGTCGGCAGGCGTTCACCGATGTTGTCCGTCGAGGAATGCTCCGTCATCCACACTTCCTTGCCATACTTAGCTGCCAGCACGGCAGCATCCTTCAGGTTGCCGCTTTGCAAAGGTGCGTGGCCGTAGATGTGACCTGCGATGATGTCAATCTGTTCGCGCGCCGTCTTGTCATTCAGCAGCATATTGGAGTATCTGGGGTCGAAGCCCAATGGCTCTGCGCTGATCAGACGCACACCCGAATAGGTCTCGCGGTCAAGCATGTGAGCATAGTTCTTGACAAGGTTGAGCTGCTGCTGGGGTGTGTAGAGACAGCCGGAGTAGTTAACCCACCAGTCGGGCTCGTTCTGCACGGACACAGCATCGACTTTTACACCACGGCTCTTCATATACTTCAGGTAGGAGTTCAGCCAAGGGAAGAACTTCTCATAGCAGTCCTCGCGCAGTTCACCGCGCTGCCAGCCCTGGTCTTCGCTGTTGCCACCTTGGGCCGTGCCATTCGTCTTAAAGTCTCCTGGAGGCGACCAGGGCGTGCCGAAGACAATACCGCCACGCTGCTTCACAACCTGAGCCGACGGAACACCGCCTTCCCAGTTGTAGGTACTACCCCACGACGCGCCATCATCACCATTAAAGCTGGGAGAAATCTCTACACGCAAGATGTTCAAGCCTACCTTGGACGTGGGACCATAGAGCAACTGCGCAGGCTTTTTATCGGTGCCATACGGGCGCATGGCACCATCGCAGCAGGCAGCACCGAAGCCTGTCACCGTCTGGCGGTGTGTAGTCTTCACAGTAAGGGTGATGGTCTTTGCATGGACTGACCCAAACACGACCAATGCAAAAAGAGAAAGCAATATCCGTTTCATAAAAAACTTGGTTTTTGCAATGTTTCTGCCTGCAAAGTTATGCGTTTCAAACTATCGCTCCAAATAATTACAGCTAAAATGTTCAGAAAAGACTAAAAAGGGATGCTATTCATTCACCCCAGTGGCTTGACGATAGGCAAAACGGGCGTTCTGGAGTGCGACAAAAGCATCAGTCTTTTGGTCCTGTGCTTGTTGCAGCAACAGCTGTGCTTGCAGCAGGTCGCTCATGGTGGAAGTGCCGGCGCGGTAGGTGTTACGCTGTATGCGCAGATTCTCAGTGGCTTGTTCCACGCTCTTCTGAGCCAAGGCAAGCTGGCTCTGAGCCTCTGCGACATCATTGGATGTACTCTGCACACGAATTTGCAACTGCTGTGCATTGTCGATGAGCTGCTCACGCGCCGTCTGTTCTTCGAAGCGCTTGCGACGGATGGCATGGGCACCTCCCCACCAATCGGTGATAGGCACATTAAGGGCTGCGAAGACCATACCGAAATGGCGGTCGTTTTCCAACAAGTTGTGGTAGTTGTAGCCTGCGCCCACGGCCAGCGTGGGCAGGTTCTTGGCCACCTCCATTTTGCGCTGCAATTTCGCCGCCTCTACGCTCTTCTCCAGGAGCTGGTATTCGGGTAAATATGAGAGGGGGGCCTCTATGGTCTCACCCCCAGCCCCTCTCCGAAGGGCGAGGGGAGCGAGTTCTTGCGATATGTCGTTTGACATGTCGGGAATCATAATCTCTGGGGTGACACTGAGGCCGCAGACCTGCGCAAGCAGCATCCTGATAAGAGCTTGACCATTGCTGAGCTTCAGACGCTGGCTGGAGATGTCATTCTGGCGCAGCTGCACCTGCAGGAGGTCGTTGCCGAGGGCTACGCCGGCCTTAACCGCCGTCTCCACATCATGCTGAATGCTGCCCAGCATCTTATCAACGCTGTCGAGTGTCCGCAGTTTCTGCTGCATAGAAACAAGCTGCCAATAGTAGTGCTCCACCTGTGCCTCAACATCTTTCTCAGAGAGTTGAAGCTGAAGATGGCTGACATCTTCGCCGAGACGTGCCAGTTTGTTACCAAGGATGATTTGGCCACCGGCGAAGACAGGCTGTACAGCATTCACGCCGGCGATGGTACCTTTTTTCATCATGGCCATTGTCATGGGACTACCCAACCCTGCCAGCACTTCAGGAGGCAGGATTTGTGCCATCATAGGTGCCAACTCGCCCAGCGCCGCCTTCATTTCAGGCGTCAGCATCTCCTGCGGATCGATGGTCATCTCGGCCATCTCCTTGTTGGCACGGAAGGTCATTCCCGTACCGCTGATGCTGGGGAAATATTTCGTAAAGGCTTCCTTGCGCTGCTCCTTGGCTGCCGCAACCTGCAGGCGTCCTTTACGCATGGCGATATTGTTCTGAAGGGCAGAATCCTTCAATTGCTCCAATGTAAAGGACTCTCCCCCCGTCCTCCCTATAAGGGAGGGAGCGGTTACCTGCGCCATTGAGAAGCAGGTAGAGATGATTACGATGGATATGCTGACTAACAAACGCTTAAGTTTCATAGTATAATGTATTCAAATTCTCAAAACTATTTGCTCCCTCCCATAAGTTCCCCTCGCCCTTTGGAGAGGAGTTAGGGGTGAGGCCCGGGAGGGCGGGGGGAGAGTCCTCTATTTCTTTACACTTAGTTTCCAATACAATACGGGCAGCACGGTGACCACGAGCACGAGGGTGCCGATACCGCCTGCGAAGATGGTGACGCCCACGGGCATCCAGAATGAGGAGCCCGCGATGATCATGGGAATCACGCCCACGGCCGTGGTGGCTGTCGTGAGGAAGATGGGCACCATGCGTCGGCGACCGGCGTCGTAGGCAGCTTCCTCGATGGCGTAGTTATAGCGCTGGCGATAGGCGGTGTGCTCCTCGGGCGTGGGATGCTCCGGTGCCGGATGTTCGGCGTGGAAGCGCTTCATCAGGTTGTCGGCATGCTCGAAGATGAGAATCTCGTTGCGCATGATGATGCCCATGAGTGTGATGACGCCCATCACGGAGGTCAGGCCCAGCGTGCGGTTCATGATGCCCAGTCCCACGAGAGCGCCAGGGATCATCAGCGCCAGGGCACCCATGCAGAGGAAGGTGATGCCGAAGCGCTTGAAGTTGAACAGCAGGAAGAAGAAGATGATGACGAGGGCGATGAGCACGCCGTTGAAGATCTGCGGCATGGCCTCGGCATTGACTTCCAGCTCGCCGCCCACCTCTGTGCGCACGCCCTGGGGCAACTCTATCTCGTTGTTCATGATGTCAGCGAGGCGACGTTCGATGGGTTCGGCATAGACGCCTTTGACCATTTCTGCCGTGACGGTGATGCAGCGCTCTCCGCCTCGGTGTACGATGCGGCTCTCGCTCCACAGGGGTTTCACGGCTGCCACCTGTCGCAGGGCGATGGTGCTGTTGGCGCCTCCGAGTCCTCCGGCGAGCATGGTCAGCGGTGTGGCCACCGACCAGTTCTCGACATCGGCGAAGGTGCCGTTGGTCTCATCCATGACCACGATGGGCACCTCGTAGTCGCCTTCCCACAGCTGTCCCACGCGCAGCGAGCCGGAGGCGGCGCTGAGTGAGAGTGCTGCCGAGGCGCGCGTGATGCCCATCTGTGCGGCCTTCACGGGGTCGAGTTCTACGTTCACGATGGGCGAGGGCTGCAGGTAGTCGGTGTGCACCCATTCCAGCTCGGGCATCTCGCGCATGCGTTCCATCATGCGTTCGGCCACGGCGTGCAGCGAGTCGATGTCCTCGCCGTAGAAGCGGTACTCCAGTTCGGGGGTGTAAAGCATATCGAGACGCTTGAAGCGCACGTAAGCGTTGGGGAAGGCCTCTGCCAGCAGGGGCTGGTAGTGGGCCAGCAGTTCGAGGGTGGCCTCGTTGGAGGTGGTGCCCACGATGAACTGTGCATAGTTCTTGCCCGCCATCTGCGGGGCGTAGGTGTCCATGAAGCGTGGCGATGAGCAGCCGAGGAAGGTGGTGATGGCTGTGATGTGCTCGTCCTTCTCAAGGATGTGTCTCACGGAATCTGCCACCATGTTCGTCTCAGCAAGTCCCTTGCCCTCGGGCAGGAAGATTTCCACGGCAAACTGGTCGCGGTCGGCGAAGGGGAACTGGCGCATCTTCAGCGTGGGCACGATGAGCAGCGAGGCGCCTATCACGGCCGCGCCGAGGGCGATGGTGGCCCAGGGATGGCGGAAGTTCCAGTTGAGGACGTGGGTGTAGAGCTCCTGCACGCGGTCTGTAAAGCGTTTTCCCTGCTTCTCGGTATCGGGGACACCGATAATCTTCACACACAGGAAGGGTATCACGCCCACGGCCAGCAGCAGCGACACCAGCAGGTTGATGCCCACGGTCCAGGGGAAGTCCAGCAGGGCATCCAGGAAGGCGCCTTTGAGGGTGTAGAGCAGGGGGAAGAAGATGATGGTGATGCACACCGTGGCCAGCAGCATCGGCATGAAGTACTGCTTGGCCGAGGTGATGGCGGCATCCTTGGGCTTCATGCCCTTGCCCACGTATTCCAGATAACCGTCGATGATGACGATGGAGTTATCCACGATCATGCCGAGCACGATGATGAGTGCCGCCAGCGTCACGATGTTCAGCTCGATGCCGGCGAAGTACATGAAGGCCACCGACACGAAGGTGCTCAGCGGGATGGTGATGGCCGCCACGATGGCGGAGCGCAGGGGGAAGAGCAGCATCATCACGACGATGATGATGACCATCGACAGCAGCAGGTCGCGCAGGAAGTCATGGATGCTCAGTTCCACCACCTTGGGTTTGTCGGCGATGCGAGTGAGGGTGACGTCGTCGGGCAGCACGTCGGTGCGGAAGTCGTCGAGGACGCGGTTCACGAGTCGCCCGTAGTTCACGACATTGTTGCCGGGCACCATCTCCATGGAGAGCAGCACGCAGGGGTGTCCGTTGTGCTCGATGCGGCTGGCATGCGGGTCATATTCGCGCACGACGCGGGCCACGTCGCCCACGCGTACCGTCTTGCCGCTGGCGGCATCGCTGTAGATGATGAGCGAGGCTATCTCCTGCTCGTCGTGGCCTGTTGGCGCGATGTGCAGGGGTATCTGCTGGTCGGCATCGTCGAGGCTGCCGCTGAGAGTCGTGAGGCCCTCGCCCTGCAGGGTGCTGAGGAGCATCTGCTGTCCGATGCCGTAGGCCTGCAGGCGTTGGCGGTCGATGTAGAGGCTAATCTGCTGGCGCTGTTCGCCGAAGAGCTTCACGTTGGTCACCGAGGGTATGCGCCGCAGGCGGTCGCCGAGCTGGTCGCTGTACTGCCTCAGCTCGCGGTAGCTGCGATCGCCGCTCTCGATGGCGATGAGCAGGGCTGAGGTGTTGCCGAAGTCATCGTTGGTCACGAGTGCCACGACGCCCTGCGGCAGCGACTGTTTGAACTGCTGCAACCCCAGCTTCAGCTTGCTCCACACCTCGTCTTTGTTGCGGACGGAGCCGTTGAGTTCCACCATCGTGATGCAGAGTCCGTTCTGCGAGGTGGTGGTGGTTTTCTTGCGGTTCACCTCGTTGTAGGTGAAGAGATAGCGCTCCAGGGGGCGTGCCACCTGCAGCTCCACCTCCTCTGTGGAGGCTCCGGGATAGACGGCTATGACGACGCCTTGCCGCACGGTGACGCGTGGGAACTCATCCTTCGGCATGACATACATGCCATAGATGCCTATGAAAAACAGTATCCCTATGATGAGCAGCGAGATGCGGTAGTGCTCTAGCGGCCAGGCGTACCAGGACCCGCCCCTGGCCCCTCCCGTGAGGGAGGGGTGAGGCTGGCGCATAGATTCATTATTATTCGACATTGCGATATTGCGATATTACGATTTGACGTGATTACGAGAAAAAGAATTGCCTACTACCCGCAGGACTCCCCTCCATTACGGGAGGGGCTGGGGGTGGGTCTCCATTACGGGAGGGGTTGGGTCTTTGTGCCTTCACTCAGTTTCTGGTAGCCTTCCGTGACCACGCGCTGTCCGTCGCTCAGTCCGGAGAGAATCTCGATGCGGTTGCCCACGATGGTACCTGTGGTCACCGTCGTGCGATGAGCTGTATTGTCCTTGCTCACCGTCCACGCGAAGAAGGTGCCGTCGGCTCTCTGTTGCACCGCCGTGATAGGAAGCGTAAAGAAGGTTGTTGGCGAGGGCGACTGCTCCTTCCCTGAGAGGGAGGACGGGGAGAGTGTCTTTACCTTGGCCACCATACCCGGCAACAGTTCCCTACCTTTATTATCTACGCGCACGCGCACGTCATATGTGTGTGTGAGAGCATCTGCCTGCACGCCTTTCTCAATCAGGCCGCCATGAAACTCACGTCCAATGGCTTCAACAAAGATGGTAGTAGGCGTTGTCGATGTGATGTCCTTCATCTCGCGCTCAGGCACAGCAATCTTCACCTTCACGCTGCTGATATCCAGGATGCTCACAACAGGCTGCGAGGGCAGCGCGGTCTCGCCGGCAGCCAGATAGCGTTTTCCGATGATGCCGCTCACGGGAGCTTCCAGGCGGCTGTCGGCCACGTTGCGGCGTGCGATGGCGAGCTCGGAGCGAGCCTGATCCACCTTGCTCTGCACCTCCACCCATTGCGCCTCGGTCATCGAGCCTTCGTCGTGGAGCAGTTTATAGCGCTGCAGGGCATCCTCGGCCTGCCGGTTCTGTGCCTCGGCGGCAGCGAGCATGTTGCGAGCCTGTGTGTCATCGAGTTCAGCGATGAGCTGTCCGCGGCCTACGGCCTGTCCTTCGCTCACAGCCACATGTTTGAGCGTTCCCATCGTAGTGTAGCTGACAACGGTCGCCTGGTTCTCCTCAACAACGCCGACATAGGTCTTGCCATCACTGGCCACGGCCTGCGCACTCACCTTTTCAACCACGACACGAATCGGAGCTTTCTCGCGTTCTGAATTCTTCGGGCTACAAGCCACCAACGTCAGAAGGAGCGCTCCATAAACAATTCTTTTTGCTTTCATTATTCTTATCTTTTATTCGTTTTTTTCATTGCGGGCGCAAAGATAAGCCTTTTTGGCTACTTGTAATGTCCTTTTGAACAGACAAATGCATCCATGCATACATAAACCGACCTTTTGGACAACCTGCTCGACTAATCGGTCAAGTTTCTTTACATTTACGGTTCCATTCAAAAAATATGCGTGCGTTGCAACTTTTATGGATTCACCTACGTCTATGTAATAAAGACAATGTAATTAACCCCTCATTCAACAACTATGATACTCTCAACAACTCCACAGATTGAAGGCCACAGCATCCGCCAATATATGGGTGTGGTGACAGGCGAGACCATTATCGGCGCCAACATCTTCAAAGACTTCTTTGCCGGTATTCGTGACATCGTAGGAGGTCGCTCGGCCAGCTATGAAGAAGTGTTGCGCGAAGCCAAAGACACCTCGCTGAAGGAAATGTCCAGTCGCGCTCAGATGCTGGGGGCCAACGCCGTCATCGGTATCGACATCGACTACGAAACCATCGGTGCCAATGGCTCCATGCTCATGGTAGCCACCAGCGGCACAGCCGTCGTCATCGACTAAAAGCCAAGACAGAAGAAACAGAAGAAGCTCGTCAATTCGTTGACGAGCTTCTCTTGTCTTGTCATCAGCCTTATGCCTTCACGCGGCCGAGGTAGCTGCCATCGCGGGTATCGACCTCGACGATTTCGCCCTCATTGATAAAGAGAGGCACGCGAATCTCTGCACCTGTCTCCACGCGAGCGGGCTTCAGGGTGTTGGTGGCGGTGTCTCCCTTGAGGCCGGGCTCTGTCCATGTGATGGCGAGCTTCACCTTCACAGGCACGTCGGCATAGAGAACAGTCTCAGTGGAAGCGTCAGTGACAACTTCAACATTCTCACCTTCCTTCATGAAGGCGACGCCGTTGATCTGATCCTTGGGAATGGGAATCTGCTCAAAGGTCTCGTTATTCATGAAGATGTAATCCTCACCTTCCAGATAGAGGAACTGATAGCTGCGACGCTCAACGCGAACATCTTCCAGTTTCTCACCGATATTGAAGCGACGCTCCAGCACATTGCCAGAAACCACATCCTTCAGGGTAGTGCGCATAATGGTGTTACCTTTTCCGGGCTTCACATGAAGGAAGTCGATGCAGAAGTAGAGCTTGCCATCCATGCGGATGCAGGTGCCCTTCTTGATGTCTTGGGAGTTAATCATACGATTTACAATTTGACGATTTACAATTTACTATTTATTTCTTTCCGATTTGATTTTTTCGCAGTTTCTCTCGAAATCGGGTGCAAAGGTAGTGAAAATTAAACAAAAAACGCAAGAGAATGAGCAAAAAATCATCGAAATCTTGCGTGATTAAAAAAAAGTGAGTACTTTTGCAGCCCGTTAGACCACTTTCGCATACAATACAAAAGAATATAGCATTATGAAAAGGACATTTCAACCCCACAACCGTAGAAGGAAGAACAAGCACGGTTTCCGTGAACGTATGACAACCGCTAATGGCCGCCGCGTGCTCGCTGCACGTCGTGCCAAGGGCCGCAAGAAGCTCACCGTCTCCGACGAGCGTCACGGCAAATAATCCACGGGCCATAGACATGTTGTCGCGGCGCAGATGATACACTCCAAAGAATGTGTCATCTGCGCCGTTCGCATTTCAAGAAAAGACGAACATGAATATTAAGCAGAAACTCCTCAGCCCCATCGTATGGGGCAACCTCCTGGCAATGTTCTTGGTAGCGTTGCTATTGTGCCTGCTGTTGTGGAAAGGCATGGATGCCTACACCCACCACGGCGAGGCCATCAAGGTGCCGAAGTTGGTGGGCTTGCAGGAGAGCGATGCCAACTACCGCCTGACCCAGCTCGGCCTGCACGCCGTAGTGGTGGACTCGGCCTACAACAAGGCCATGGCACCCGGCGCCATCCTGGAGCAGATTCCCGCTGCAGGACGCCAGGTGAAGAGCGGTCGCAACGTGTATCTCACCGTGAACACCAGCCACATGCCAACCATGGCATTGCCCGACCTGGCAGACAACAGTTCGCTGCGCGAGGCACAGGCCAAGCTCTCGGCCATGGGTTTCCGTCTGGCTCCCGTGGAACGCGTGACAGGCGACAAGGATTGGGTTTATGGCATCAAGAGCGGCGGGCACAACGTGTATGCCGGACAGCGCGTCCCCGTGGATGTGCCGTTGGTGCTGCAAGTGGGCAGTGGCGAATACACGGTGGAGGTAGAAGACTACGACGACGAGGCAGCGGCCTCGGACGAAACAGAGAATATAGGCATTGATGAGCTCGAGTGATGCCCTTTTGCCCGAAGCACCGTTGCAGGACGGCGAAGACCTGGAAGTCGATGACGAAGGGCTGGAGCTGGCGGCCGACGGCACGCTCTACGAGCACCGCCGCGTAGTGGCGGACAAGGGTCAGTCTCCCCTGCGCGTGGATAAGTTCTTAATGGAGCACCTGCGCGACACGAGCCGCGCCCGCATACAACGTGCTGCCGAAGCAGGCTGCATTTACGTCAATGGGCGCGCCGTCAAGAGCAACTACAAGGTGAAGCCCCTGGAAGTGGTGACACTCATGCTGGACCACCCGCGTCTAGTGATGGAGGTCACACCAGAGAACATCCCGCTGGACATCACCTACGAAGACGATGACCTGCTGGTGGTGAACAAGCCTGCGGGACTGGTGGTGCATCCGGGTGTGGGCAACTACACGGGAACGCTGGTGAATGCGCTGGCATGGCACCTGCGGGACAACGCAGGCTACAACCCCAACGACCCTGGCGTGGGACTGGTGCATCGCATCGACAAAGATACCAGCGGGCTACTGGTGGTGGCCAAGACACCAGAGGCCAAGACAGACCTCTGTCACCAGTTCTTCGTCAAGAGCACACGCCGGCAGTACAACGCCCTCGTATGGGGAAGCTTTGACACAGCGGAAGGCCGCATCGAAGGGAACATCGCCCGCGATCCACGCGACCGTCAGCGCATGACGGTATTGCCACCCGAGAGCGAGATGGGCAAACCCGCCGTCACTCATTGGCGTGTACTGGAAGCCTTTGGACCTGTCACATGGGTGGAATGTGTGCTGGAGACAGGGCGGACGCATCAGATCCGCGCACACATGAAGAGCATAGGCCATCCGCTCTTCGCCGATGAGCGCTATGGCGGCATGGAAATCCTGCGCGGACAGCCCTCCGCCAGCTACAAAGCCTTTGTGCGTAATGCCTTCGACATCTGCCCTCGACAGGCTCTGCACGCCCGCACACTGGGCTTCGTTCACCCTCGCACCAAGCAGGAGATGTTCTTTGAGGCACCTCTGCCAGAGGATATGACACAACTCATAACTAAATTCCGCGCATACGCGCACATATAATAAAATGGAAAAGAAAAAAGTAATAGCCATCGTCTGCGGTGGCGACAGTTCCGAGCATGAGGTGAGCCTGCGCAGTGCACAGGGCATCTACAGCTTCATGGACAAGGAGAAATTCGAAGTATTCATCGTAGTGCTGAACGGCCTTAAATGGGAGGCAGAACTTGCCGACGGCAAACGTGTGCCCGTGAGCCGCGAAGACTTCTCCTTCAAGGTTGGTCGTCGCACCGTGAAGCCCGACTTCGCCTACATCACCATTCACGGAACGCCCGGCGAGGACGGCATCCTGCAGGGCTATTTCGACCTCATCCGTCTCCCCTACTCCACCAGCGGCGTGCTCATAGAGTCCATGACCTTCAACAAGTTCACACTGAATCAATACCTGAAGGGTTTTGGCGTCAGCGTCAGCGAGAGTCTGGTGGTACGTCGCGGCAGTGAAGACCTGGTGACGGACGATGAGATCATCAACCACATCGGCCTGCCCTGCTTCGTGAAGCCCAATGCCGGCGGCAGCAGCTTCGGCGTCACCAAGGTGAAGACACTCGAAGAGTTGCGCCCTGCCATCTACCGGGCAATGCACGAGAGCGACGAGGTCATGGTGGAGGCTTTCATGCCCGGGACGGAGCTTACCTGCGGTTGTTACAAAGTGTCCGGCAAGGAAGTGGTATTCCCCATCACGGAAGTCGTCACACACAACGAATTCTTCGACTTTGATGCCAAGTACAAGGGCGAAGTCGATGAGATCACTCCCGCGCGCATCAGCAAGGAGCTGAGCGACCGCGTGCAAGCCCTCACCAGTGCCATCTACGACATCCTTGGATGCTCCGGCATCATCCGCATCGACTACATCGTCACGAAAGTGACCGACGAGGACGGCAAGGAGCACGAGCGCATCAACATGCTGGAAATCAACACCACGCCCGGTATGACCGCCACCAGCTTCATTCCTCAGCAAGTCCGCGCAGCCGGACTTGATATCAAGGATGTGCTGACTGATATTATCGAAGATAAGCTGTAAGACTCACCCCCGCCCCCTCTCTTTCAAAGAGGGGGAGGGAGAGGGCAATTAGACGGGGATGAGGAACGATAAAAAGCTTGCAACCGAAAAACTGATAACGATAATGACAAACAACGAACCCTCTACGCGCCAGCTTTCCCCCTCTTTGAAAGAGAGGGGGGCAGGGGGTGAGTCTTTTGATACCATTCGCCCCTACAACGACGACGAAGTGCGGGATGCTATTGACAGCCTGCTACGCGACCGTCAGTTCTCGCATATCCTCAAGGGGATGGCGCCGTTCCTGCCGTTGGCCGTGAGCCGTGGCATCCTGCGCCTGGCCACAGTAGGCATTCACTCTACGTTGGGCTTCCAGGTGCGTTTCATGAAGCCGATAGTGAAGTACATCCTTTGGCGCTGTGCCAAGGGCTGTTCCTTTGACCACCCCGACATCACGGCAGGCCCCGAGCGCTATACCTTCATCAGCAATCATCGCGACATCGTGCTCGACAGCGCCATCCTGGATGCAAAGCTCCACGACGACCATTTCCCAACGACCTGCGAGATAGCCATCGGTGACAACCTGCTCATATACCCCTGGATTCGCACACTGGTGCGGCTGAACAAAGCCTTCATCGTGCAACGCTCGCTGCCGATGCGCGAGATGCTGAAAGCCTCGCAGACCATGAGCCGCTACATGCACTATGCCATCACGGAGAAGCACGAGAACATCTGGATTGCACAGCGCGAAGGGCGCGCCAAGGACTCCAGCGACCAGACACAGGTGTCGCTGGTGAAGATGCTGGCCATCACAGGCGAAGGCAGCACCACAAGTGCCATCGAGAGTCTCAAAGCCCTGAATATCGTGCCGTTGTCCATCAGTTACGAGTATGACCCCTGTGACTACCTGAAGGCGCAGGAGTTCCAGCTGAAGCGCGACAACCCTGCATGGAAGAAGTCCAAGCAGGATGACCTCACCAACATGAAGACTGGCATCTTCGGGCAGAAGGGACATATACACTATCAGACGGGACGCCCCGTGAACACGTGGATCGACCAGTTGTCCGAATTGCCAGAGAAGGAGTTCTACCAGGCACTGGCACAGCGCCTTGACCACGAGATACACCGCTCCTACCGCCTCTACCCCGGCAACTATGTGGCCGTTGACCTGCAGAGCGGCGAAGAACGCTATACCAACCGCTATACGCCCGCAGACAAAGCCGCCTTCGAGAGCTATCTCGAACAACGCATCGCCATGGCCGCTCAGGCCCTGCAGGTCGCCGGTACCACTCCTGATGCTGCCTTCTTGCGCGAATGCATCCTGACAATGTATGCAAATCCGGTGAAGAACCAGTTGGAAAGTGGACAGAAGTAGGATGAAGAATGAAGAATGAAAAGTGAAAAATAAGAAATGATAACAGACCTCATCAGATACATTGTGCGCCACTTCGCGAAGGTGACCACTCTTCCCCTGCCGCTCGGCGCTTTGCGACGCTTGACACTTCAAGAAAGGGGAGTGAGGAGGGGGTCCTATTTTTCGCTTTTCACACTTTATTTTTCACTTTTCACTTTCACAGCCTGCTCCGACAGCAAGAATGCAGAGGAAGATGCCTTCCCTGCGCTCGTCACGGAGATGGGACTGCTGCACATAGGTTCCACCCCCACCGACCTTACCCTCTACACCGACAGCGGCAAGCGCTATCAAGCCATTGCCGAGATAGAAGGGTTGAAGCCCGACACCTGGTTGCGCTGTCTGGCAGGCTTTGTGATTCAGGACGCCGGCAAGGTGGAGCTGCTCACGCTTCGGGGCGTGGGCGTGCTATCCAACTACACGGACAAGGCCAACCTGAAGCGCGACCCAGTGGGTGTCGTCAGTGCCTGGACGGGCGGCACCTTTGTGAACCTGCACCTGCTGAAGAAGAACAAGGGTGCAGACCACGACTGGGGCTTCATGCTGGACAACAGCTACGCCAACACCGCCGGCGGCACCACCTACGAGGTGTCGCTCTACCACGACCAGCGCAACGATCCTGCGGCTTACAGTTCCGACATCTATTTCAGCCTGTCACAGGACTCTCTGTCCAAGACACGGACGACAGCCGACAGCATCCTTCTCACCGTTCACACCTTCGACGCTACGCCCCACCAATGGCGTTTCGCCCTAACCCCATAAACCCACTATGGCACACCATCACATCCATATCGGATTCGACGCCAAGCGCGCCGCCCAAAACAAGACCGGCTTGGGCAACTACAGCCGTTTCGTCATCAAGGGCCTCGCACAGTATGCGCCCTCCATGCGCCTCCACCTCTTCGTCCCCGACGCAGGCAAGACACGCTCCTTGGGCGGTGTCGATCACTTTGGAGCTGTGACGATGCACTTCCCCAAGACCGCTTTCTGGCGGCACTTCAAGAGCCTGTGGCGCTCATGGGGTGTCGTGGCCCACGCCAAGCGCAAGCATGTGCAGCTGTACCACGGTCTGAGCGGCGAGCTGCCCTATGGCCTGAAGAGCAACGACATCAAGAGCGTTGTGACCATCCACGACCTCATTTTCATGCGCTTCCCCAAGTACTACCCGCTCATCGACCGCCTCATCTACCGCTGGAAGATGAGTTCTGCCTGTCGGCGCGCCGACCACGTCATCGCCGTCAGCGAATGCACGAAGCGCGACATCATGCACTATTTCGGCACACCGGAGGAGAAGATTTCCGTGCTGTACCAAGGCTGCGACGACCTCTATCGCCAGCCGACATCCGAGGGACAGCGGGCTGCCATCCGCCGCCACTTCCGCCTGCCCGAGCGCTTCATCATCTACGTAGGAAGCATCGAGGAGCGCAAGAACCTGATGCTGCTGGCCAAGGCGCTCACGCTGCTGCCCGACCAAGAGATTGGCGTAGTGGCACTGGGCCATAAGACCGCCTATGCCAAGCGCGTGAAGAAATATGTGCAGGAGCAGGGCCTCCGCAACCGTTTCCGCATCATCAGCGGCGTCGCCTTCGAGGACATGCCCGCCTTCTACCAGATGGCCGAGGCCTTTGTCTATCCTTCGCGCTACGAGGGCTTTGGCATCCCCATGCTCGAAGCACTCTGCAGCGGCATTCCGGCCATCGGCTGCACGGGCTCCTGTCTGGAGGAAGCCGGCGGACCTTCGAGCCTCTATGTCGATCCCGACGATGCCCAGGGCCTGGCCGATGCCCTCACCCGCGTGCTCACCGACGAGGTGCTGCGTGAACGGATGATTGCCGACGGCCATGCCTATGCCGACCGCTTCAAGACCGAGACGCTGACACTGCCGCTACAACAGCTTTACGCTTCACTCCTTTAAAAACCATACCGCCATGATTTCCGTCGTCATCAACACCTACAACGCCGAGCGCCACTTAGAAGCTGTACTGCAATCCGTAAGCGGCTTCGACGAGGTCGTGGTGTGCGACATGGAAAGCACCGACTCGACACTGGACATCGCCCGCCGCCACGGTTGCCGCATCGTCACGTTCCCGCGTGGCGAACACCGCATCGTGGAGCCCGCACGCCAGTTCGCCATCGAGCACGCTTCACACCCCTGGGTGCTGCTCGTGGATGCCGACGAGTTGGTGTCACCCGCTTTGTGCGAGGCCCTTTATGCCCACAGCAACCGTGAAGATGCCGCTGCTGGTCTCTTCATCCCTCGCAAGAACTATTTCATGGGACGCTTCATGCACTGCCATTACCCCGACTACCTCCTCCGCTTCTTCAAGCGCGATGCAGTGACCTGGCCGCCCTATGTACATGCCGTGCCTCAAATCGCAGGCAACACCGAACGCCTGCCCGCAGCACGCAAGGAGCTGGCCTTCGAGCACCTGGCCAACGACAGCGTCAGTGACATCCTGCGCAAGACTGACTCCTACACCGACTATGAGCTGCTGAAGAAACAGGGCAAGCACTATGGCCCGCTGGCCTATGTCTGGCGTCCCTTCTTCCGGTGGTTCAAGGCATACATTCTCAAAGGCGGCTGCCGCGATGGCCTTCCCGGTTTCATCAAAGCCTGCCTCGAAGGTTACTACCAACTGATTATGCTCTCCAAGATGGCAGAGCAACGCACCTAAAAAATGAACGAATCGCAATCCTTACCACGTGAAAAGCTACGTATCCTCTTTGTCATCAGTCGTTTCCTGGACGGTGGCATAGACACCGTGTTGGTGGAATTGCTGAAGAATCTGGTTCGCAATTCCTCTACGCTACACGGCACACTGGTTATCACGCATAAGATGGCCGGGAAGGAAGTCTTCCTTGACCAGATTCCACCCGACGTGGATATTCACTACATGGTGAGCGAACGTTGGCTGCTGTGGTACAAGCGCCGCAAGCTGGACGGGCACCGCAATCACCTGCTCTCGCTGCTGGACGAGGTGTTCCTGAACCCCATCCGCAATTATCGGCAGCGCCGTCGCTTCCGCCGTTTTCAGCAAGACGTGGACGTGGTCATCGACATCGACTCACGTGCCCATTCCATGATTGACTGGTCGCTGCTGACGCTGAACATCGCCTACTTCCACTTCAGTTTCCAGCACCTGCTCGACACGCATCCGCACTATATGCGCCGGACCGCCAAAGGCTTGGCGCACTACGACTATGTCGTTTCCATCTCCAAGGAAATGGCACTGGAGGGCGCACGCCTGTTCCCGTGGCTGCGGGATAAGCTGGTGACCATCTACAATGCCGTGCGCCGCGACCACCTGCTTCGCCGGGCATCCGAGGAGGTGACCCACCCCCTGTGGTACCGCCTCTCGCATGAGGGCTTCATGCTGGCCGTAGAGCGTCTGGAAGAGAGTCAGAAAGACCTCACCACGCTGATTGAAGCCTATGCCGTGCTCACGCACAAGATGTCCTATGTCCCCCACCTCGTCGTCCTTGGAGAAGGCAAGGACCGCGAGACGCTGCAGAGCCTCATCGACCAGCGCGGCCTAACGGAACACATACATCTGCTGGGCTTCACGCAGAATCCCTACCCATGGATGAAGCACGCACAGCTGATGGTACATAGCTCTAAGTTCGAGGGCCTTCCCACGGTGCTCATCGAAGCCCTGATGCTGGGCAAGCAGATCATCGCCAGCGACTGCCCCACAGGGCCTCGCGAGATCCTCGCTGATGGCAAGGCCGGCATCCTCGTACCCGTCGGCGATGTCCAAGCGCTGGCAGATGCCATGCACGCCGTCCTCACCGACGTAGCCCTACAGGAACGTCTGCGCGAGGGCGTTAGCAACCAGACCATGCTGTTCCAGCCTCGCGAGAACATCCTGAAGCTGATGGAACTATTAGGCGAATAGCACACCCGAAGAAATGAAAGTCAGCGTCATCATCCCCAACTTCAACCACGCCCCCTACCTGCGGGAGCGCATCGACAGCGTCCTGTCACAGACGCTGACAGACTTGGAAGTGTTCCTGCTCGACGACTGCTCCACCGATGACAGCCGCGCCGTCATGGATTCCTATCGCCACGACCCTCGCGTGCGGCAGATCATCTTCAACGAGCACAACTCCGGCAACACCTTCCTGCAATGGCAGCGCGGCTTCGCACTTGCACAGGGTGAATACCTCTGGGTGGCAGAGAGCGACGATGCTGCAGAGCGCAATTTTCTGGAGACACTCGTCGGTGAACTCGACCGCAACCCACAGGCCGTCCTCGCCTACTCCCACTCGCGGATGGTTGGCAGCCAGGGCGAACCGTTGGACTTCACCTGGCACCCCAAAGGCAGTTCCGGCAAAATCCTCACCTACGACGGCCCCTGGTTCAACCGCCACCGCATGATTGTGCAGAACAATGTCTATAACGCCAGCATGGTCGTCTTCCGCAAGAGCTCCCTCGCCGCCATCCCCGCCGACTACCAGCAGTACCGCTACTGCGGTGACTGGCTCTTCTGGGTCGGCGTCTGCGAGCAGGGCCAGGTCATCGAAGTCTGCCGCGTCCTCAACCGCTACCGCCAGCACCCGCAGAAGGTCACTGCCAACTCACAGCTCGACGGCCGCAAGTGGCGCGACATCGGAGGTATTTTACGCCATTTTATCACGCTGTTCCACCTTACGCCGCTGCAGCAACGCTGCCTGCGCGGCCGCTGGACCAAGCGTTTCAACAAGGAGAGTCGCGGCATTCTGGCCACCAGCCCCGCCCTCCTCGACATCCGCTCCACCTTCCCCGACCTCTACGCCGGCACCTCCCTCGACATCTTCCTCTACGAATTCTGCAAGCCCTTCGGCTTCCTCAAGCAGTAAGATGATGCGCTGACGAAGTCCGTGAATCGCCCGACTCCCCATACGGCATCTGCCATCACCTCTTAGCGAAACCAGCGTTTCTCCTCAGTGCTCGAAAAGATGGATGAGGCGAATGGCTGTGTGAATGATTTTCTTGTAGAACTTCTTCTTATTGATGAGACGGTTTGCTTCTACAGAGAGCGGATGGATGGTGGATAAATACGTGAGCGTGGCACTGACAGCGGGAGAGAAATGCTGGGAGAACAGCATCTCGCGTTCTTTGGCCTGCAGCTGGATCATGCTGTTACTTATCCCACCCATTTCGAAGTCGCATACGACGACGGGAACATACTGGAAGATGTAGCCCTGCAGGGTGAACTCTATCCACTTCGCCCAATCGGCATAGAGACGATAGCGCTCATCATAGGGCGACTGCTGCATCACCTGACGCTTGATGAACATAGCCTGGTGGCAGATGTTGTCTCGGCAGAAGAAGTGGAGAGAGATGTCCTCGGGTGCCTGCTTACGCTTCTGACGTCCATCGGGAAATACCTGCATCCAATCACCATAGAGGATGTCAGCCTGACGGGGCTGGCTGAACACCCGTTCCAGTACGGTGGGAGCGTGGAAGGTGTCGCCGGAGTTCATAAAGACAAGGTAATCTCCAGTAGCATGCTGCAGGGCCTTGTTCATTGCATTGTAAGGCCCCTTGTCCGGCTCGCTGCACCAGTAGGCAATCTCCGCCTGATGTGCCTCGATGAAATCCTTGTCGCCATCGGTGCTGCCGCCGTCTATGACAATCCACTCCCAGTCCTTATAGGTTTGGGCCACGATGCTCTGAAAGGTCTTCTGCAACCCTTCGAGATGATTCCGATTGACGGTGATGACAGATATCTTCATAGATGACAGAGGAATGATTATGGATTAAATGCTTCTATCTTGCCTTTTCATTTTGCGATGAACGAGCGGACAATATCCCCCCTCCAATACTTCGGGGTGCTGTTTAATGTAAAGATTCGTGAAGAAAGACGAAGATGGATTCTTACCTTGCTTCCATCCTTCATTGAGATAATGCGCAGCTGGTGCCATTCCAGATGCCATAGAGCCAGAGTAATGGACCAGATACCATTTTCTGTTAAAGTGCGAGCTGAGAAGAACTATCATAAAGTTCTTCAGTACCTGCCATCTCAGCGAGCATAGTTGTCGGATAAAAAAAAGAATTTCAGGAAGATATATGGCGTATGCCAATGAAGAGGCTGCAGAAGGGGGAACTGGCGAGGGGGTATCATTCCAGCCGTAGGTTTTTGCACTCATGCGGAGACATTCAACATCGGGATTGGGCTCCTGCTGACACCACTCAATAATCTTATACCGGTTGATCATCCATTCTTTATATCCCTGTTCTATTGTGTGATAAGCGTTCGCCTGTAGCGTTCTTACATCAAGAGAGATGGTCTTCCGAGGAACCTTATGGGTACTGCCCTCGCACGAATAGAGGATACCATTCACCCCGTCGGCGATGTACTCGTTCATGGTTGGAGTGTTGGGCGCAATGACACAACGTCCCATGGACATGGCATCTAAGAAACTTAGTCCGATGCCTTCATACAATCGTGGTGCCATATAATAGGCATATTTGCCCATCTCATGGAATACATCCTCTTTCTTCTCAAACCATTGGGTAGAGGTAATCTGTATGTCATGGGACTCCATTTGGGTCTGTTCACAGCGGAAGCCCGGATCAGGGGCCTGGTGCAGATGGATGTGGTGAATATGTAGGGGGACGGATACTTCCATGAGTGTCTGCAGATTGGGCTGCTCCCTCCTTTGCCAGAAGAAGGCCCCATCCTCACGACCCCATTCATCAACGGGCTTTGGTTGGGGGAAGTACTGGATGTATTTTGCATCAAAGCCGCTTGCAGCCAGCTCTTCATGGAGCTTCTTGGAGAAACAGATAATGGTAAAGTTCACATAACCTTTCCAAACCATGGGGTACAACCCTTGTGTAGCAAGGAAGTGGTCATACATGGGGAAGAATACGCCTCGTTTCCATGTAAAATGTTTCTGCATTTCCTGAACATCTGGCATAATCTGCCAGATGACAAGGACGTCAAAATGGGTACCCTGGACATCAACCTTCTCGCCTATCGGCTGATTCTGTGAATCCATATAAAGCTCTGTGACATCAAAAGATGCCTTCAGCTCTTCCAACAGGAAACTTGACGATTTGGTTTTCTGATGAAAAGAATGCCCTATATATAAAACGGTGTCCATCGAGGTGCGAAAGAGTTTTATTTAGCAGTTAGTTGTTGATTAAAATAATCTCCTCTGAGAATCCATTCTGACAGGCGATCTGCCTGAGGTGTGTAGGAATCGCGGTATTTAGGTCGCAATAGGGTATGTCCCAGACCACACCAGTCATCACGGACAAACAGATCCAGCAAGGTCGTATAAACATCCAACTGATTACACGTACCAGTCCACGACTGGCGCATGTTAATGTCTCCATTGATGATAAATAGCGGCAAGTCTGTACTTATCCGACCTTCCATGTCCAGTTGTTTGGGCTCTATATGATGGTCGGATGCAATGACAATCACACTTCTGTCATATACACCGGTTTCCTTTAGGGAGTTAATATATTGTTCTATTTGCTCATCAAAATAATGACATTTAATGAGATAGTTCCTGTATTTTTCAGGAAGGCTACTGTCTGTCAATGTGAAGTCTGAATCCGGCTTCAGGTGATATGGGCCGTGCATTGACATCGTCAGTATCAAGGAGAAGAAGGGTGGTGCTGTCTGGCAATCTACAGAAGATGCCATAGAGAATATCTGTTCATCTGTTAAATCTGCAGAAACCGCAGCTCGGTCTTGGACATCATCTTTTGAATAGATTTTGTCAATGCCATACACCTTGCACATGTCATCCTGCGACCAAAAGGTTGCTACGGTTGGAATAACAATATGAGAAGACTTTATTCTGCCATACTCTTTCAACAGTTTGGGCAGACCCTTTAGCTGACAACTTTTGGCGACATCTACCGTAATTACAGACCGTAGCGGCAATAACCCTGTCATGTAAATCAGTTGGCCATCCGAGGATTGTCCACATGTGATATTAGGATGGATATGGGAATTAAAATAGACATTTCTTTCCGTTTTAAGCCTATTCATGAAAGGGGTTATCTCATGACCATCCACAACTAGGTCGGCAGTTTCTGAGAGATAAGACTCTACTAAGATAAATATCAGGTTCTTGTCTTTCAGCAGAGGCCTGTCGGAAATTCTTTCTGAATGGTCTGAGCAGAACGATGCAATTTCATCAATTTGGTTCTGAGTCAGTTCGTAGTTATTAGATATGTAATCACTCATGCAATAGAGAAATCGTCTGGTGAAGCCCATCTTAAAGAGATAGATATTGGGCTTGACAGAGCTTTCCCATTTATAGTAGGGAACTAAATCATAGAAGCCATCCTTGAAACTCTGGTAATACTTCCCATCACCGATGTGAAAGAGCAACCACAGAATAAAATACATATACACAATGCCCACGGAGGTCAGCAACGAAGCAAAAGATTTTTTTTGCAATCCCTTATCTTTCCATTTTACATACAGAAAGCCAAAAATGGCTGCAAAAACAAGGAATAGCGCATCAACATATGAGACAGCTGAGAGAATGCTCAGCAACACGTCTTTATCATTCAGATTTCCGATCTGAAAGAGCACATTTTTAGGTAAGTAGATCCCAAAGAAACGAGCATATAGAATGTTGGCGTATGCTAAGACCATTGATAAGAAAAATGCTAATGGCAGTGAAACGCGCACCCGTCCAATGGTCAACAGATATGAGAAGAGATAGATGACTACGGCATCAACCACACACGCCCACAGATTACTTACTGCACGACAATTCGGATAGTCCTCTAACCCGATGTGCGTGGCAATGTAATAGTGCATAAACAAAAAGTTGAGGACTATCATACAAAATAGTATGATAAACCTCAGATTGAGCAATGAGCTCATTCGGGACAGAAGGCTTTTGAAACGTTTACGAGGCATAGAATTGCAACGTTTATATCTTCAGGGATTGTAGGAGATTACTTATGATTCGCTTCCTGACTGGTTTATTGTATAGGAAGAAGTCTATCGTGGGGCTGTAGTTTCTCCATTTGTTGAGCCCGTGATAGACCTTATGTGGGGGTATATGCACGAACCGTGTCTTCATCTTGCGGACGATGTACAGTTGGTAGCCCTGCTTCACCACCTCGTAGTTGAAAGGCACGTGCTCGCATAAAGATGCATTGACAGCCTTCAGCTCCGGCGTCTGATATGCTACGTACTCAAGGTCTTTAACAACTTCCCATCGATAGATGCCAATGCCGTTGAATGCGGAATGACAGGGGTGATAAGAACGAATATTGATGAGTCGTTGCTCCATATATGTCAGCGCTAAGTTGTCATCTATGCGGATGGCATAATCTCCACCTTGATAGGGATTGATGCCTTTCTTGACATAGGCGAAATAATCATACATGATGGGACTGATGCACTGATGGTCCTTGTAGTCTATAATTACTTGTCCATTGGCAAAAAGAGCCCCCCAGTCCTTGGGCGCTTCATCGATAGCTTGCACGACGGTATCGGGGTCGAAATCTTCCATGTCAATGTCTATAAAGCAGAAGAGATCTGGTTGATAGCGCTCGCGAACCTCTTTCAGGACGCGATTGCGAAAACGAGCCATCTTTTCGATACGCGGATAACTCTGACCTGGATATGGCGTAGCGGCAGTCTTCTGAGGAATGGTCGTCTGCCCAGTTTTTTCGTTAATGGAAAGGACATGAGGATTCCGTAGAGCCCATTCCCGTAGGAGTTCTGTGGTGCCGTCCGTGCTGTCATTTTCATAGACCACCACATGATAATCCTTAAAGAGCCCCCCCATGGCCTCTACCTTCTGGATATTCACTTGCAAGTGATTCGCACAATCTCGTGCAAGGATTCCAATAACAATGGTTGAATCTACAGATTTCATGACATTTATATTTTGGTAATCATTAAAAAGAGAAAGAGAAGCGTTACGACCCAGATCACCAACCACACGATTCTTTCTATTCTCCGCTTCTTCCTTAACTTGCGAATTCGTATTCTCAAAGAATCAGCCTCCTGCTGTTGTGCATCGCACTCCCGTCTGAATGAATCTGCCTCATGCCTCAAAGCCTGTGTTGTATGTTCAAAGGCGGCCATCTGTTTTTTCCTTTCTTCCAACTTCCTTGCCAGAAGAAGGGCAATCTCTGGCGCAGGGGCTTGTTCGCAGAGCGGAGTCATCCACTCCTCCACATCTTTGTACCCGACAGTCCTTTCCGCAGCTAATTCCACACTGGCGCGTACCATGGAGTGCTGGATTTCTGCGAGAATCCTTTGATGCAACGGACTATCTGCATAGTGCGTAGCCACAAACTGCTTCAAGGCCTCTAACACTCGGAAAGCACCAAGGGTGCTGATGTATTCTGCAACCGTCAGATTATTCTTGGTGGAGATACCGACCCCAGCTCGATAGTGATACATGCGGTCGGGTATGCTAAGTAAACGTTGTGTGTAAGAGAATAGGACAAAACCAAAGCTCTGATCCTCTGCATAAATGCAATGGACTTCGGGCAACACAGAGAAGGCCTTTTGGGCAATACTTGTGCGTATCGCCTTTCCGACTTGATTATAAGGCAACATTTCGTTGACATAGCCTGCAGTAAGAATGGCATCGCTGCCTACAAGATATTCCACCTGACGGTTGAAGAACGAATCTATTGCCTGTATTTGTTCCGTAGGCATCTCCTTTCCGGGCTCAACAGTTAGGCCGAATTGAAGAATGTCCACATCATTCTTTTCAAGGACCTGGGCCAGACGCTCTGCTGCGTTCAAATCAAACCAATCATCCGGGTCAAGAAACAGAAGATAGTCCCCCTTGGCGATGGTGATGCCTGCCTTACGGGCTAATAACGTGCCGCTGTTTTGCTGCGTCACAACCTGAATACGGCTGTCTTTCTGCTGGTATTCAGCAAGAATTGCAGGACACGCATCTGTTGAGCCATCATCCACACAAATAATCTCAATATCTTGAAACGTCTGGTTCACGACAGAGTCTAAACACTGACGAAGATATTTCTCAACATTATAAACAGGTATGATAAAGGAGAACTTCATACAGCGAACAGCGAATATAAAAGAGCAATTAATAACAACGCCGACAGATAGGCGAGAAGGCGTATGACGCGCAGATGTACAGCCTTCTTCTTGTTCAGCCGCTGAATCTGACCTTCTTTTTGAAGAATCATTTCCGTAGCCTGTTTGAGCTGTGAGCTCAAATCACTTGACTTTTTGCGTTCAGCCAGCATGAGCCGCTGCTCTATTTGGTAATAGATATGAAACGAGAAATCGGAACGATACTTGAAGAAGCTGTCCGCAATGGCACATTTCTCCGCTTCCAGCTGAAAGTGATGTTTTGCATATTGACACGTCATCGCAATGAGCTCATCCGGAGTCTTGCAGATGTTGTAGAAATGGTGCTGAAGACCTAATGCAGCTTGCACCTTTGCACCGTCATCGGCATCGTTCATGTCCAAATACGGATCATCCTTATCTGGAATCCAATAGAACGTAGGCTTATGTTGAAACATGAAATCAAAGGAAATGCTTGAGCAGTCCGTAATACAAGCCTTGGCGTGACACACCCAATATTTTATCTCCTCCTGTCTGATAAACTTCACATTCTCGCCTAAGTTAAAGTCAGCAACCCTGTTCTGGATGTGATGGTGGAGGGCTACAATGAGTTTGATACCATTATCACGGAAGCGCTGAATATTCTCTTTGGAAAAGAACTTGATCAGATTCTGCCAATAAAGCGACCGGTGGATCTTGTCTATTCCTTTTTCCAACGAACTCCTCCACGTAAACATGACAAAGACATAATTGTCGTCCAACTCAGAAGACAGATCCCTGCACTGGTCAAACCGAGGCAGACCAGCGACGAAACACAAATCCTTGCTCCACGGTTGTTTGGGCATCAGGCTTTCGATGAGCTCTTTTTCTCTCTTTGAGGACACGTTCATGTCGTTGAAGGGAGGAAAATAGCGCCAAGTCAGTTCTGAAATATTGATGGCTGCTATGCCATGCTGCAGGAAGACCAATCGGCAATCATCCAGTTGATAGAGCCAGTCGTGGATTCCCCGGTTCATTGCGGCATTCTCTTGGACAAAGGCACGGCATCTGGCTAAGACTTCATCATGTTCCAACAACTCCTCATCTTCCCCATTGCCATTAAGGACAATCACATCCTTCATTGCGTCTTCTTTTACAAGCTGCTGATACAAGAAATGTTCTTTCCAAATAACATATCTGGACGGAATGTCGTTTCGTTGAAGCCACCGAAAGAACGTCCATGAATCGACAGGATCGTTGGTACGCGAATTCAGTTGCCCTGTTACGACGTATAAATCATGAGGACATTTCTCGCGTAACCTTTCTATATATTCATATCGATTCATCATACTGGAGACCTTGAAGAGGTGGAGTCCTTGTTATAGAAACTTGATTACCATGAACGGGGTCAGTCTTGAAACATTGCCAGCGTGTCCTTCGCAATCATCGATGCATCATTGATGGGGATGACGCAGGCTTGGACTCTGGGAATACCGTGCAAAGTAAATCATTTTTTTCTAAATGGGCGCAAAATAAATGTTATTTAATCTTAAAGTGTAATTCGTGCCGTGATAAATTAATTCGGGGACGAAGCATACGAAAGTGCTCCGTCCCCGAATGATATTGGGTTTAAGAATGTTTACTTAATCACGACCCTCTTGCCGTTCTTTACATAGACACCAGCCTTGGTTGGCTTGCCATTCAATGGGCGACCGCTCAGGTCGTACCAGTTGGCATTCTTTGCGAAGTCTGCCTCGTTGCACCCCTGCAACGGAGCTCACCTCCCTCTCGGGGAGGACGGGAGGGGCTCGCTATTTACTTCACAACGACCTTCTTTCCTCCGTGGATATAAATTCCCGGAGCAGTCGGTTTCTCCGCAAGCTCTACGCCGTTGATAGTGTACCAAGGAGCAGAATCATCAGCATCGGCAGCCTCGACATTGTTTACTTCGGTTGAAGGGTCAACACCTGCGTATTCTACCCAAGTGTCTCCGTCATAATAACGCGGTATCCATCCTTTAGCCTTCGCAGCAGTCACCTGAGTAGTTGTCATCACGTTCTGTTCGTTCTCATAATAGACAACACGCAT
>CACZCZ010000025.1 GCA_902779845.1 uncultured Bacteroidales bacterium
GGAGCGCAACGAGGACGTGGCTGCCACCGTCCGCAGCGCGCAGGACTACAAGCTCTACAAGAACATCCCACAGCGTATGCAACAGGCATTGGCAAAGGTAGGTGTCACCACCCCGGCGCAGCCCACTCCCCTCCCTTCACGGGAGGGGGCGGGGGTGGGTCTTCCCTTAGCTGCCTGGGGCGAGCAGATTGCTGCTCTGTTCCCCCAATACCCCCTCCTCGCTGACATCTGCAAGGGCTTGAAACCCGGTCAGTACCCGGCAGCGGTGTTCGTGGGTGGAGGTCTGCTGATGACGCTGATGACGAGGTGCACCTACCGCTTCTACCACCGCCCCGAGGAGCTGCGCCGCCTGAACAACTCCACCCTGATCATCGGCGACCCCGCCAGCGGCAAGAGCTTCGCCACGAGGTTGTACAAGCTGCTGGCAGCGCCCATCGTGGAGGCCGACCGCGAGGGCAAGGAGGCCATCAACGCCTACCGCGAGCAGATGAAGACCAAGGGCGCCAACAAGGAGAAGCCCAAGAAGCCGAAGGTGAAGGTGCGCATCCACCCTGCACGCACCAGCAACGCACAGTTCATACAGGACATGGTGAACACCGTGGAGGAGGTCGATGGCAAGCCCATGCAGCTGCACATGCTGACGTTCGACACAGAGCTGGACAACACGGTGACGGTGCAGAAGGGCGGCTCGTGGATCGACAAGCAGTCGCTGGAGCTGAAAGCCTTCCACAACGAAGAGGACGGACAGGCGTACAGCAATGTCGATTCGATTCTGCAGGACTTCTTCGTCACCTGGAACTTCATCTACACGGGCACGCCCATCGCGCTGAAGAAGAAGGTCAACGAGGCGAACTTCGGCAGCGGTCTGGCCACACGCCTGACGTGCATCCCCCTGCCCGCCACCAACTTCGAGATGATGACCAGGGCGGAAGGCGTGGACACAGACAGCGACGAGCGCCTCAAGGAGTGGGCCTACAAGCTGGACAAGACCAAGGGCGAGCTCTCGCTGCAGAAGATTGTGGATGAGCTGTATGAGTGGACGGCACGCCGCATGATGGACGCCCAGGAGAACGACAGCCGGGCCGACGAGATGCTGCTGAAGCGCTGTGCCTACCACGGCCTGAACTTCGCAGCCCCCTTCATCGTCATGCGCCACTGGGCAGAGCTGAAGCAGGATGGCGCCTTCTACTGCGGAGCGTTCGAGACCGACGATGTGGATTGGCAGCTGGCCGAGATGCTCACGAACATCCAGTATGCCTGTCAGCGCCATTTCTTCGGCCATCTGGCTGAGAAGTACTTCGAGGCACAGCAGCTGGAAGCCAGCGTCAACGTGCACCGTCAGCAGAAGACCATCGAAGCCTTCAACCGTCTGCCGAAGCTGTTCACCACAGAGGATGTGATACATTGTTTCAACCTGAAAGACGCTGGAGCGGCCAAGATGCGGATTGCCAGACTCTGCAGGGACCATGTCATCGAGAAGGTGGAGGATTTCGTGGACAACGGAACTACGAAGGCACGCTATCAGAAGACGGGCATCATCCTCAACTGACAACGCAGTAACGCAGTAACGCGGTAACGCGGTAACAAATGCAGAGTGGCAACTACTATTACAGCCGATTCCATCACGGAGTCGGCTGTGTTTGTTGCTGCTGCCAGCGGGGGATTCCAGCGATAATGAGGGTGAAAATGAAAGTTTCTTGGCTTTTATTCGCTCATTCCGCTGATTTTATCTACTTTTGCAGCGGCTTAATGGAAAGTGGAAAGTGAAAGAGTGAAAAGTGAAAAGTGAAAAATGAAAAATAAGATTCGCCTTAAACTCTTCATTTATTGACTTTTAGCAAAGAATATTAAACTTTATAGATGACGATAAACGTATGAAGCATTTTCGTTTAGTCGATAACCTGTTAGGGTGGCTGGCCTTCGCCATCGCAGCGTTCACCTATTGCGCTACGGTGGAGCCTACGGCCTCGTTCTGGGACTGCCCTGAGTTCATCACCACAGCTTACAAGCTGGAAGTGGGTCACCCGCCAGGGGCGCCCTTCTTCATGCTCACGGGCAACTTGTTCACACAGCTGACGAGCGACCCGGGGAAGGTGGCGCTGATGGTGAACATCATGAACGCGCTGCTGAGCGCGCTGTGTATCATGTTCCTCTACTGGACCATCTCACACCTGGCCCGCAAGCTCATCTGCAAGGACGGATGGGTGCAGACGCTGCCGCAGCTGATCACCGTGGAAGCGGCGGCCATGACGGGCGCGCTGGCTTACTGCTGGAGCGACACCTTCTGGTACTCGGCTGTCGAGGGCGAGGTCTATGCCTACAGTTCGCTGTTCACCGCACTGGTGTTCTGGCTGATGCTGAAGTGGGAGGACAATGCCGACAAGCCGCACAGCGACCGCTGGCTCATCCTCATCGCTTACCTCACGGGCCTCAGCATAGGCGTTCACTTGCTGAATCTGCTGTGTCTGCCCGCACTGGTGCTGATCTACTACTACAAGCGTTCGGAGAAGGCCACGCTGAAGGGCTCCATCTACGCCCTCATCGGGAGCTTCGTGCTCGTGGCAGCTGTGCTCTACGGCATCGTGCCGGGCATCGTGAAGGTGGGCGGATGGTTTGAACTGCTGTTCGTGAACACCCTCAGCCTGCCTTTCAACAGCGGCCTCATCGTTTACATCCTGCTGCTGGTGGGCGTGGTGCTGTGGGCCATTTACGAGACGATAAAGCAGGCCTCGCGACTGCGCATGAACATATCCTATCTGATTGCTGTCGCCATGCTGGGTATTCCCTTCTATGGCTACGGCTGGAGCAGCATCCTCATCGGACTGGTGGTGCTGGCCGTGCTCTACGGCCTGCTGCAGTGGCGCCGCGAGGGCAAGCCGGTGGTGTCGGCCCGTCTGATGAACACCTCGCTGCTGTGTATGCTGATGATCATGATCGGCTACTCGTCGTATGCCGTCATCGTCATCCGCTCCACGGCCAACACGCCGATGGACCAGAACTCGCCGGAGGACATCTTCACACTGGGCACCTACCTCAGCCGCGATCAGTACGGCTCGCGCCCCTTGTTCTACGGCCAGGCTTATACATCGCAAGTGGCCCTGAAGACTGAGGGCGGCTACTGTGTGCCTGTCTCCAAGGAGGGCGCGCCCGTCTATCAGCGCAAGGAGAAAGCCAGCCCCGATGAACCCGACCGCTATGAGATCCAGCGCTACGACCTGGAGTATGTCTATGCACAGAATATGCTCTTCCCACGTATGTACAGCGACCGCCACGCTCAGGCCTATGAGTCGTGGATGGGTGGCATACAGGGCTCACAGATTCCCTTCGACCGCTGTGGCGAGCCCATCATGGTGAAGATGCCTACGCAGTTGGAGAACATCCGCTTCTTCCTCTCCTACCAGGTGAACTTCATGTACTGGCGCTACTTCATGTGGAACTTCGCAGGCCGCCAGAATGACATCCAGGGCAATGGCGAACTGGAGCATGGCAACTGGCTCTCCGGCCTGCCCGCGCTGGACAACGCACGCCTGGGCAACCAGGAGCTGCTGCCCACGGAACTGAAGGAGAACAAGGGGCACAATGTCTTCTACTGTCTGCCGCTGCTGCTGGGTCTGCTGGGGCTCATGTGGCAGGCCTGGAAAGACGGGCCCACACCCTCGGAACGCGGAGAGGGCATTGGCATCAAGCAGTTCTGGGTGGTCTTCTTCCTGTTCTTCATGACGGGTCTGGCCATCGTGGTCTATCTGAACCAGACGCCGATGCAGCCGCGTGAACGCGACTACGCCTATGCGGGCTCGTTCTACGCCTTTGCTATCTGGATTGGTCTGGGCGCTGCTGCCATCGCCGACTTGATCAATGAAAAGCTAAACATAAAGAATGGAAAGATGATTGGGGCGCTGGTGTCGCTGCTGGCACTGCTCGTGCCCGTGCAGATGGTGTCGCAGACATGGGACGACCACGACCGCAGCGGGCGCTACACCTGCCGCGACTTCGGCCAGAACTATCTGATGACCCTGCCCGACGAGGGCTTCCCCATCATCTTCACCAACGGCGACAACGACACCTTCCCGCTGTGGTACAACCAGGAGACCGAAGGCGTGCGCACCGACGCCCGCGTCTGCAACCTCTCGTACCTGCAGACCGACTGGTACATCGACCAGATGAAGCGTCCGGCCTACGACTCACCCAGTGTGCCCATCACCTGGAAACGTATCGACTATGTTGCCGGCACGCGCGAGGGCATCCGCGTCAGCCCCGGCACACTGGAGCAGGCGCTGGACTACTACAAGGACGACCCCGTCACACGGCGTCAGCTGCTGGGCGAGAACCCCTATGAGCTCTCCACCATCATCGACAAGTGGATTCTCAACTCCAACCCCGACATGCAGATCTTCCCCACCGACAGCCTTGTCATCACCATCGACAAGGAGGCCGTCAAGCGCTCTGGCATGATGATTGCCGCCGACAGCATCCCCGATGTCATGCACATCTCGCTGAAGGGCAAGCGTGCCGTGTATAAGAGCGAGATGATGATCTACGAGATGTTGGCACGCTGCAACTGGGAGCGCCCGCTCTATGTGGCCATGACCGTGGGTTCGGAGAACTACGGCAACCTGGGCAACAACTTCGTGCAGGAGGGTCTGGCCAACCGCATCACGCCCTTCAACACCAAAGCCAGCGGCCGCCGCGTGGATACAGAGAAGATGTACGACAATGTCATGAACCGCTTCAAGTTCGGCGGCATCGACAACCCCGACATCTATCTCGACGAGACGGTCAGCCGCATGTGCTACACACATCGCCGCATCTTCTCGCAGCTGGCTGCCGACCTGCTCAAAGAGGGCAAGAAGGACAAGGCGCTCGCTGTGGTGCAGCGCGCTGAGAAGGCCATCCCAGAGACCACCGTACCCCACAACTATCAGGGCGGTTCCATAGAGCTGGCACGCGTATGGCTGGCCCTGGGCAAGAAAGCCGAAGCCGCACACATCGCCGACGCCGTTGCCAAGAACGCCTCGGAGTACTGCAACTGGTATGTCAACCTCGACGACCAGCGCCTGCGCATCTCGCAGGAGGAATGCCTCTTCTACCTCTATCAGCTCAACGATGCACTGCGCATCCTCGACGAAGCAGCACCCGAGAAGAGCAAGGACTATGATGTAGCACTGCGCAACTACAGCGACCAGTTGCAAAGCCGCACCAACTACTGACGTGATCATCGAACAACCTGCCCGCTTCCTGCGGTGGCTTTATCCCCGTGCCGTATGGCGCATGGACCCGTCGGCGAAGGCCGTTTACCTGACCTTCGACGACGGGCCCATCCCAGAGGCTACGCCCTTCGTGCTGGACACACTGGCGCACTATGGCATCAAAGCCACCTTCTTTGTCGTGGGCGACAATGTTCGTAAATACCCTGAACTCTTCCACCGCATCATCAGCGAAGGCCACCGCATCGGCAACCACACCTACAACCACATCGGCGGCTTCCGATGGCTTAGCAGAAACTACCTGAGAAACACGAAGAAAGCGATGGAACTGATGATTGATGAGCTAAGAGAAATGTATGCCGACATGAATCAACAGACAGCCATCATCCATCAACAATTCTCCACGCCCCTGTTCCGCCCTCCTCACGGCTGGATGCGACCACTGCAGTATCAGGTCATCCGCAGGAAGGGCTATAAGATTATCATGTGGGATTTGGTGACGCGCGACTACAGCAAACGCCTCACAGCAGGCGAGGTGCTCGACAATGTGAAGTGCTATGCACGCAACGGTTCTATCATCACCTTCCACGATTCCCTGCGTAGCATCGACAAACTGGAGAAGATTCTCCCATCAGCGCTTGAATGGCTCATTGCCCAGGGCTACGAGTTCCGCATTTTTGACTAACTAAACACAAAAGAAATCCAACGGTTTCATCGGGTTGAAACCGTTATTTTCCTGTGAGGATGCGCTGGATGCTGTCGAGCTTGTTCAGGGCATCGATGGGGGTAAGGCTGTTGATGTCGAGACCGAGGATCTGGTCGCGAATCTGACTGAGCACAGGGTCGTCGAGTTGGAAGAAGCTGAGCTGCAAATGGTCATGCTCGGGCATAGCACCTATCTTCGCGCCCATGCCCAGCCCCTCGCGGTCGGCGCTGGACTCCAACTGGTGCAGGATCATTTCAGCACGTTTGACAATGTCCTTGGGCATACCGGCGAGCTTGGCAACATGAATGCCGAAGCTATGCTCCGAACCGCCTGGTTCCAGCTTGCGCACAAAGAGGACTTTGCCACGCACCTCGCGCACGCTGACATTGAAGTTCTTGATGCGCGCAAAGTGTTTCTCCATCTCGTTGAGTTCATGGTAGTGGGTGGCAAAGAGTGTGCGAGCGTGCCCACGCTGGTTCTCATGGATGAACTCCACGATGGCCCAGGCTATGCTGATGCCGTCGTAAGTCGAGGTGCCACGCCCCAGCTCGTCGAAGAGGATGAGGGAGCGCTCCGAGATGTTGTTGAGGATGTTGGCGGCCTCGCTCATCTCCACCATGAAGGTGCTCTCCCCTACCGATATATTATCGCTCGCGCCCACGCGCGTGAAAATCTTATCTACCCACCCGATGCGGGCGCTCTCGGCAGGAACGAAGCAGCCCATCTGAGCCAGCAGCGTGATGAGGGCTGTCTGGCGCAACAGCGCACTCTTACCTGCCATATTCGGGCCCGTGATGACAAGGATCTGCTGGGTTTGGGTGTCCAGACGGACATCGTTGGCGATATAGCGCTCGCCCACTGGCATCTGGCATTCGATGACGGGGTGGCGGCCCTGGCGGATGTCAATGTCTGTGCTGTCATCGACAACAGGGCGGATGTAGTTGTTCTCGGCTGCTGTCGTAGCGAAGGACAGAAGGCAGTCCAGCTGAGCTACCAGGTGGGCATCGCGCTGGATGTCGGGAGCGAAAACGGCAACATCGCTGACGAGCTCCGTAAAGAGGCGTGTCTCCAGAGCCAGGATCTTGTCCTCAGCGCCCAGTATCTTCTCTTCGTACTCCTTCAGCTCCTGGGTGATATAGCGCTCGGCATTCACGAGTGTCTGCTTGCGAATCCACTCAGCAGGCACACGATCCTTGTAGGTATTACGAACCTCCAGATAGTAGCCGAAGACATTGTTGTAGGCCACCTTCAGGCTCTGGATGCCTGTGGCCTCAGCCTCGCGCTGCTGCAACTGCAGCAGGTAGTCCTTGCCGCTGTAGGCGATGCTGCGCAACTCATCGAGCTCCGAGTTGACGCCCGCGGCTATCACATTGCCCTTCTGCACCTGCAAGGGAGGATCGGGCTGCACCTCACGTGCAATGCGGTCGCGGATGCTGGCACAGAGATTCAGCTGTTCGCCGATGGCATGCAGCGTCGCATCATCAGCGCCCAAGCAAGCATTCTTGATGGGCTCTATAGCCTGCAGCGCCACACGCAACTGCACAATATCGCGCGGCGAGACACGCCCCACGGCCACCTTCGACGTGATGCGTTCCAAGTCGCCAATCTGATGCAACTGTTCGGCGATGAGTTCGCGGAATTCCGGATGGCGGAAGTAGAAATCGACGACATCCAGGCGGTGGTTGATCTGCACCGTGTCGCGCAGGGGGAAAAGCATCCAGCGATGCAGCAGACGGGCACCCATGGGCGTGACGGTGTGGTCGAGGACATCGAGCAGCGAGCGTCCGCCCTCGTTCAACGGTTGGATGAGCTCCAGGTTGCGCACTGTGAACTTATCCAGGCGCACATAGCGTTCTTCTTCAATGCGGCTGATGCTGGTGATATGTTGCAGCTGTGTGTGCTGCGTCAGCTCCAAGTACTGCAGGATGGCACCAGCGGCGATGACACCGGCACGAAGGCCGTCGATGCCGAAACCCTTGAGGTTCTTGACCTCGAAGTGGCGCGTCAGCTTATCGTTGGCTGTCTGGCTGGTGAATACCCAGTCATCGAGTTCGAAGGTGACGAACTTCGTGCCGAAGCACCCTTCAAACAAACCCTTACGACCGCGCTCGTAAAGCACCTCCTTGGGAGCGAAGTTACCCATGAGCTTATCGACATACTCGGCCGTACCCTCGGCCACGAGCCATTCGCCCGTGGAGATGTCCAAAAAACTCACGCCCACCAAATCCTCCTTCATGAAGTGCACGGCAGCCAGGAAGTTGTTCTCGCGATAGTTGAGCACCGTGTCAGTCATCGCCACGCCCGGCGTCACGAGTTCTGTGATGCCACGCTTCACAAGCTTCTTTGTCAGCTTGGGGTCTTCCAGCTGGTCGCAGATGGCCACGCGACGGCCGGCACGCACCAGCTTGGGCAGATAGGTGTCAAGGGCGTGATGGGGGAATCCGGCCATGGCCGTACTCTCGTTCTCCTTGCCATTGTTGCGCTTGGTAAGTGTGATGCCCAGGATGTCAGCAGCCTCCACGGCATCCTGTGCGTAGGTCTCATAGAAGTCCCCGCACCTGAAGAGCAGAATGGCATCGGGATGCTTCGCCTTCAGGTCGAAGAACTGTTTCATCATCGGGGTAACTTCGGACATGCCTGTTGGGGTTTAAGGGGTTAAAGCGCTGTCGCGCGGTTATTGGTTGAGGGTTGAGGGTTTAAGAGTTCAAGAGATTCAAGATTCAAGATTCAGGATTCAGAATTCAAGTTTAAGATGTTTAAGAGTTTAAGGTAATCCTTATTCTTCATTCTTCATTAATTCAAAGTTGTCCCACTTCAATTTGTCTCACGATGCGCTCGATCATGGCATCCTCGCCATTGGGGTCATATTCCTTCTTAAGACTGGCCTTGAAGGTCCAGGCGAAGATCTGGTAGAAGGTGGCGCGTGCCGGGCCGAGGAAAGCCTTGACAATCTCGTAGCTGGACTGGTTGCACTCGCGGTCCACCAGTTTGATGAGCAGCTTGCCTTGTGTGAAGGTGAGTTTCTTCATCTCGGGCGTGTATTCCTTCTTGATTTCGCGCTCGATTTTTTTGATGTGTTCATCTTTGGCCTGCTTCGTGGGCAGCGTCTCCAGTACCTCGTAGGTCTCGCAAAGCATCATGTTCACCTTCTTTGCCAGCGGCAGCACCCGCTTCACATTATTGACCATTCTATCGTACTTCCTGCGTTCTTTCTGGCTCTTGAAGACGAGAGGTTTGTACACGGGCAGCTCTGGCATGAGGTAAGTCCAAATGGTGTCGCCGTGCAGCGGGTCGTAGTAGGGTTTTTTGTAGCGGTAGAACTGCAGATTGATGAGCGAAGGCATGTCGGCAGGGTCCCGAGGCATGAGCTCATCCTCGGAGAAGTCCTCCTGCGCATTCAGCGGGGATGCCAAGAGAAGGAAGAAAATGACGAGTGACGAGTGACGAATGAGTTTTTCCCTTACCTTTTGAAGGTAATTTGTATTCGTCATTCGTAATTCTTGAAGGGTCAAGCGAGCAAGCTCGAGCGCATCATTCGTTATAGACAAAATCTTATTCGTCATTCGTCATTCGTCATTCGTTATTCGTCATTCGTCATTCCTCATTCGTTATTCGTCATTCGTCATTCGTGTAGGAGTTTGTCAATGTGTGGAGCGATGTCTTTCTCCCAGTCGCGACCCAGCGCCACCACTTTCTGCAGTGTGTCGGTGAGCACGAAGAAGGGAATCTCGGAGATGCCCAGCTGCTTCACGACGGGAGTGTTCCACGACAGACGATAGCAGCGGGAGGTCCAGGTCACGGAGTCATAGCGACATGTGAAAAAGTACTTCTCAGGATCGGTGTCGAGGCTGATGCTCACGGGGCGCAGCCGATGTGCTTTGTCGGCATTCTCGTTGTCGCGCAGCTTGCGGCGGATATGGAGGAAGGCATCCTGGCTGTCGCGCTTCCAGTTGGCCCAGAAGATCCACAGCGTGGGCTGCCCGCCCTTGATGAAGACGGTGTCGGTGCTGGCGCCGAGGCCATCGGGCGGCAATGTGATATTGGGCACACGCTGGCCGGCGGACAACCGCGAGAGGCCGTTCTTGCGCTGCGTCAGCAGCGACTGGAAATGGGGACTGAGGCGGCTGGCGTGGTTCTCGCGGATGAAAGCCTCCATCGCCGCATTGATTTGTGCGGGCGTGTCGTCGGCGTGTTCCAGACGGAAGCGTGTGAGGGCCTCGTTGTCATCGGTGCCTTCCACGCGCGTGGCTCGCAGCTGCTCGGCATCGCCCTCCATCGTGACGACCTCGCCAGGAGCGCCGAACACCACCTGTTCACTCAGGTTGGGGAAGATAACGAAGAAGGTGGCCTCGCGATCCAGAGGTGTCTGCCAGTCAAACTCTCCTTCGGAAACATGGATGGTGTCCACACGGTCCATGCCGCCATCGGTGCTATAGATGTAGAATTCCGCCTGCCGGAGATGACGGAAGTCACCCCGCAGACGGAATATACCACTGTCGCGACAGCCTGACAGGAGGATGGAGAGATTAAAGAGGACGACGGCAGAGAAAGCCCACACCAGGCAGCGTAGTGCTAACTCGTGTACCGCGAATCTCTTATGAGAGGATGAACCATTCAATCTCAGAGTCCTGCAAGCGTTCAACGATTCTGTTACTGAGCGAGAAGACCTGCGATCTGTGCTGCGTACTTCTCGAACTCAAGGTCCTTGGCAGCACGTGTTGCCAGGCTGGGATTCTGCTGGATAGCGCTCTTGAGGCCGCTGACCACAGCATCGGCATCACCCTGACGGGCACCGAGGATGGCGCTCAGGTAGCTGGTGTAGGCATCCGCATTCTTGATGCGGCTCAGTGTCTTGGAAGCGGCTGCATAGTCCTTGTTCAGGATCTGTGCGAGGGCGGCGCTGTTGGTGTTCACGCCCGTGAGGTTGGCAGCAGCGGCAGCATAGTTACCCTTGGCCAGGTTCAGGTTGCCCAGCACCTCGTTGTAGGCGTTGGCACCCGTACCCTTACCGATAGCGGTCTCTGCAGCGGCCACGTCACCCTTGGCCAATGCCAGCAGGGCTTCGTTCGTAGCCACCTCGGCGCTGCCGGCATTCAGGCTCTTAGCCTTCTGCAGGTAGCTGGCAGCGGCTGCCAGGTCGCCATTCTGGTAGGCCAGGTTGGCCAGGTTGTTGAACACGCGGGCGTCGTTGCTATAGAGCTGCGCGGCCTGCTCGTACCACTGCTTCTTCTGCTGGTTGTTGCTCTGCAGGTTGGCACCGTACAGGAGTTCCTCGATGCTCAGCTCCTTGGCATCAGACTGGAACTGCTGCTGGATCTGCTCGTCGCTGCGACCGATGACGTCGTAGTTGGCAATGAGGCGTGCACGGCGCAGCTCAGGCAGGATGCCCTTGGCCAGCTCGTCATAGACCACGCTCATGTTGCGGATTTGTGTCTCGCGCTCGGCTGGATCATCATACATGGAGAGCACTCGCAGGATGATGTCCTTGTCCTGAATGGTGCTGGTGCTCACGAGCTGCTGGAAGCCGTCCCAGTCCTCAGCGGTGAACTTCGTATCGACATCGGCCTGCATCTTGTTCTTCTTCAGCTCGTCGCTGACAAAGGAAGATGAGGTGTTCTGACGCTTCTCAGCCAGTTTCTCGTTGAAGTCATAGCGACCTTCGGGCGAGGCATAGGCGCTCACCTCGATGTTCTGCAGCTTCAGCGTCTCCTGGTTGTCATTGATCTCCTTCAGGATCTTGGCGAAGTCCTGAATGCTGGTGGTCTTCAGCTCACTGGCACGGATGTTGGCCTGGTTCACCAAGTACTTGATCTGTGCCTCCTGCTTCTGCTTGATGATACGCTGATAGGCATCGGGTGCCATAGCGGGGTTGACGCTGCCGAGGGTGTAGCGCAGCAGGTCGCTGGTGGCGATGACGCCATAGCCCACCTTCACGTCGGGCAGTGCCACGGCCTTCTTGCCCATCTTGGCATCGAAACGCAGATAGAGGTCGCTCTGCTGCATGGCCTCGTTGTAGGGGAAGGTAGCACGCATCGTGTAGTTGCCGCCAGCCTTATAGGGTACTGCAGTGCCGTTGCCCTGCACCTTTTCGCCCTGGAACGTGGAGCTGGCCGAGGTGACCTCGCCGCCTTCATACTTCAGGACGGGGGTGACGGTGACGGTGGCCTTCTTCTTCATGTACTTCTCGGGGAAGGTGGCATTGATGGTTGCGGGCACCTCACCACCTACAGCCTCCAGAGGCGTGGGGGTTACGGTGACGTTGTCGGCACTCAGGGGGCCGAGCTTGCTGCAAGATGTCAGCACAAGTGCTGAGGCAGCAGCGAGAGAGAGGAATGTAAGCTTACGCATAGTAAAAAAAGTATAGATAATTGGAAATTTCGCGCAAAGGTACTACGAAATGACCAAATAACATGAAAATGATGGTAAAAAACTATTAAAGGACCGCTTTTTCAACACTATTTCGTGTATTTAAGCCTCCTTTTCACTGTTTTTCAGATTCCGCGGGTGGTGCTGAAGGATCTCCTGCCGCAGGTGATGGCGGTCCACATGCATGTAGATCTCCGTTGTCGCGATGCCCTCGTGCCCCAGCATCTCCTGAATGGCACGCAGGTTGGCCCCACCCTCCAGCAAGTGTGTGGCAAAACTGTGGCGGAAGGTGTGCGGGCTCACGGATGTACGGATGCCGGTGGCTTTGCACAGTTCCTTCACGATGTGGAACACGGTGATGCGAGACAGCGGCGTACCTCGCCTGAAGCTGAGGAAGACGTCGTCCTCGCAGCCGGGTTTGATGTTGATATCCTGGCGCACTGCGAACCAGCGCTCCAGCTCCTCCACGGCGCGCGGCGAGATGGGCACCAGACGCTCTTTCTTGCCCTTGCCATGAACACGGATAAAGCCCTCGTTCAGATAGAGGTCGCTGATCTTCAGCCCACACAGCTCGCTCACGCGCAGACCGCAGCTGTACAGCGTCTCTAGGATGGCACGGTCGCGCTGTCCCTCGACCTTGGAGAGGTCGATGGCGGCGATGAGCGTGTCTATCTCCTCCACCGTCAACACATCGGGCAGGTGGTGTCCGCGTGCCGGCGACTCCAGCAGTTCCGTGGGGTCAACGTCTATCTCGCGCTCCAGCAGCAGGAACTTGTAGAAGGAGCGCACGCCGGCCAGTATGCGTGCGATGCTACGGGGCGTAATGCCCACGTCCATCATCGTGGCCACAAACGTCTGCAACTGCTCCAGCGTGACCATTCTGAAATCGATTCCCTCAGCCTCAAAGAACCCCGTGAGCTTCTCCAAATCCTTCTGATACGCGTCCAGCGTATGGTCCGAGAAGCCTCGCTCCAACCGCAAGTACTGGTTGTAGCGCCGCAGAATCGAGGGGGAGATTGTGTTGCTCATTTTTCTTTTAGCTGTAAAAGGTTGGGAAGTAAAGGGGGACGTTAAGGGTTTTGCAGTAGAGGAGTTGGACGTTAAGGGTTTTGCAGTAGAGGAGTTGGACGTTAAGGGTTTTGCAGTAAAAAGGGAACCGCGCCTGCGATTCCCTTTCTCTGTGTCGACACTTGGACTCGAACCAAGGACCCCCACCATGTCAAGGTGATACTCTAACCAGCTGAGCTATGCCGACTTTCCAACAATAATGCTCATCCAAGATGCACTGTCATGAGCTGTACGCCTGATAGGACTCGAACCTACACGCCTTGCGGCACCAGATCCTAAGTCTGGCGTGTCTACCAATTCCACCACAAGCGCATTCTTGGT
Organism: uncultured Bacteroidales bacterium; assembly: GCA_902779845.1. Lineage (GTDB taxonomy): Bacteria > Bacteroidota > Bacteroidia > Bacteroidales > Bacteroidaceae > Physcousia. The sequence continues at coordinate 13,666 of CACZCZ010000025.1, forward strand.
TAAGACGGCGCAAAGGTAGTGCTTTTCCGCGAACTGGCCAAAGAAAAGGCGTAAAAAATTAACGCACGGCCATTTTTTGCCCGGCCTTCACATAGATTCCCGGCCTCTTAGCCTCAGCAACGCGACGGCCGCTGAGGTCATAGATGGTAGGGTTTGCCTTAGCGGCTGTGCCGGTGGTTATTTCGCCGATGGCATCAGGAATCTTCACAGGTGTCAGCTCGATGACGTCGCCCGGGGCGGAGGTGGGAATGGTGAAGCTGCCATCCTCGTTGATGGTCACCTGCACCTCAATGCCATTCACCGTGGCGGCCACCATCATACCCGACGGCAGCAGTCCTGCCGTGAGCGTGAGGGGCTGGCCCTGATGATTGATGATGCGTGCGCTGACAAACTTGCTGGCGGCCCACTCCTGATCCACGGTGAAATCGCCGATAGCCTTGAGACCCTTGATGCTTCCGCTCTTCCATGCGGTGGGCAGAGCTGGAAGCAGATGAATGTTGCCGTCGTAGCTCTGCAGGAGCATCTCGGCCACACCCGACGTAAAGCCGAAGTTACCGTCTATCTGGAAGGGTGAATGGGCATCCCAGAGATTGTAGTAACAGCCACCCTGTCCGGACATGGCGATGACGTAGCTCTTGCTGTGCTTCAGCATGAGGGCGAACACGCTGCGGGCATCGTTGCCTTTGAGGGCACGGGCGAAGAGGTTGACCTTCCATCCGCCCGACCAGCCGGTGACGTCCGTGGCGTTGCGCACGAGCAGGGAGTTGACGGCAGCCTGATAGAGTTTCTTGCCCTCGGTGTCGGTGGCGTAGGCAGACACCTGGCTATAAGGATAGAGGGCCATCAGATGACTCAGGTGGCGGTGGCCAGCGGCATCACCCTGTGAGTTGAGGGCGAGGTCTGCCCACTCCTTGAGGCATGTCTTGCCGTTGTAGGTCTCCGTGTGCAAACCCTTGTCCAGCACATTCCAGAAGTTACGCATTTCCGTGAGGTTTGCCGATGAAATGGGGGAATCGTCGCCCAATATCTCCGCTGCCTCAATAACGCTGCGCACCACCTCGGCGGTGTTCTGCTGTGCAAAGGCTGTGGAGTGTCCGCTGGGTCCGTGCTCGGGTGAGTACTCGTCAGCCACGAAGTAAGTGCCGTCGGTGGCCCTGGTGCTGATATCCTTCAGGAACTGGGCGGCCTTGAGCATGGCGGGCAGCGCACGGCGCAGGAAGGTACGGTCGAGCGTGTAGCGATAGTGCTGCCAGAGATGAGAGCTGTTCCAGGCTGCCAGCGTCTTTATCTGGAAAGCCATCCACTGCGAGGTGCCGCCGAAGATGTTCGTTTCGGTGGGCACCATCCATCCGCGCGCACCGCTCTTGTAGCGCTGTGCCACGGTGTGGAAGTTATAGTTGTCGCCTGCCAGCGAGATGATGTTGTTCAGGAAGGGCAGATGCATCGTGCTGAGGTTGGTGACCTCGGCAGGCCAGTAGTTCATCTGCACGTTGACATCCGTGTGGATATCGCAGTGCCAGAAGCTGGTGTTGGAGTCGTTGTTCCAAATGCCCTGCAGGTTGGCGGGTGCATTGATGAGCACGTTGTTGCAGCTGATTTCCAGGTAGCGGCCATACTGGAAGTAGAGCTGTTCCAGGAACAGTCCGTCGGCCTTCGTGCGGTTGGTTGACGTGGCGTAGTAATCCACCAATTTGTTGGTCATGAGCGTGCTGGCGGCATCGCCGAGTTGGAGGCTCACGCGTCCCATGAGCTCTGAGAACTGGGCCACATGGTCGGCATATACCTTTTCCCACCCGTCGGCGACGGCAGCGTCGAGGATGGCAGCATTGGCCTCAGCCACCTGTGCGCGCGTTCCTTTTGTCAATGACGGTGTGGTGACGTTGAAGGTCGTGGCAGCTGTCATGTAGAGTGTCACCTCGCTGGCACCCTCCACTTCCAGGCCCTTCGCCGTGGCTGTCACGGTGCCGCCCGTGGCCACCACACGCATCTCAGTGCTGTAGTACACGGTCTTCAACTTGCCGCCAAAGGTGGCACTGTTATCTTTATAGGTGACGCTCGAAGCGTTGATAAACTCATCCGGAGCGTAGCTGAAGCGCAAGTGGAGCTTCTCATCGCCCTCGGCTTTGTAGTGAGCGGCCAGCACCTTATGGGGTGCCGATGCTAAATACTGACGGGTGAAGTGTGTGCCGGCAGCATTACTGAAGCGCACCCCAGCCACACCTTGCTCGATATCCAGATAGCGGACATAGTCGCTGATGGGTTTTGAGTCATCCTTCACAGAAGCCATCTCGCTGAGATCGTCAACGAGAATCTTGCCCAAGCAGGCATATTTGCCATGCTCGCCCCAGTCGGTGGGCGACCCGTTGTACAGCGTCTTCTCATTGAGCACCATCTCATCCTGCAACACGCCGCCGAGGAGCGTGGCACCCACCTGACCATTGCCGATGGGAAGGCCGTATTCCATCCAGGGATTGCCCACGCCGGAGAGTGTGGCGGGGAAGTCATACCATAGGCTCAGGGGGCTGATGTCCGCGGGACGCTGGCCGCCAGTGACAGTGTTATAGTCGAGCACGGGCAGGTCAGCCTCGTTGATGAGCATCAGCTTGTTACTGTTGTCGCCCGCACTCCAGAACCCGATGTTCCTGTCGGCGGACATGCCTCCCCACGGATTGAAGGTGGTACCCGTCTGGCCCTTACGCGCAATCTCAAAAGAGCCGTCGGCATTGCTGATCAGCGTGAAGTTCGTGGCAGCACTCGCCGAGGACACCGTGTAGCAGAAGTCGTTGGTCGTTGTCTTCACGCCGACATAGTGTCCTTGTTTGCTCATGAGCTTGAAACTCTCGGCATTGCCGATGAGTGCCCACAGGGCGTCGATGCCGCTCTTGGTGATGAGCAGGTCGCCCACCTTAGTTCCTTCGGAGATGTACACGGAGCCGGCCTTGAACTTGATGACATGGAAGACCGCATTGTCAGCCGACTCCGAGAACACGCTGAGTTCAGGTTCTTCGGGGTCCTCGGGGGCATCGCCCACGAGTTCAAACGTAAAGGTGGAGTTGTTGTCGCCCATCGCGCCGCTGCTGTTCCAGTGGGCCAGATAGCCGCCCTGCTGGTTCCAGTAGTTGTTGCCCGAGGTGCCGTCCTTGATGAACCAACCGCTCACGCCGGCGGCGTTGCTGCCCTGTGCAAACGTGAAGTTAGTGGCTGTTGCCGTGCCCTCAGCCACCATCGCGCCCTTGGAGGCGTTCGCGGTGGAGAGCACGTAGCCTGTGCCAAGACCTTTATTATAGAAGCGGTAGCCGCCGTCGTCGTCTGCGGTGATGCACCACAGGCCTGCATCGGTGGCGTCCTTCGTCTGATTCGACAGCTTGAGCACATACGGCGACTCCACATAGCCGCTGGCCGTGCTGAGATAGCAGTAGGTACCGCCGGACTTGTAGTTGGAGATTCTGTACCACACGGTGCTCGCATCAAAGTCGTTGCCTGGTGCGGGTGATATCCATAAGCCGTTCACCTTGTCAGCGGCAAAGACACCTGCCATGCTCACCACGCTCAGCAGCAAACACAGCACTATACGAAAAGTCTGTTTCATTAGTCGGTTAGTTCATTAAGGAAGTGCCCGGAACGGGAATCGAACCCGTACGGCCATCACTGGCCAAGGGATTTTAAGTCCCTCGTGTCTACCAATTCCACCATCTGGGCGTGGATTGCGCTGCAAAGGTAGTGAAAAGTTTAAAGATTGAAGTTGAAAGATGAAAGTTTTTTTAGAAAAGGCGTCATTTTTCACTTTTTCACCCTTTCATTTTTCATTTTTCACTTTTAACTTTTCATTTTTCACTTTTCACTTTTCACTTTTCATTTATTATATGTACTTTTGCACCGCAAATGCGTGTCCTCATTGTCAATACATCGTCCGATACCGGTGGCGCAGCCATTGCTGCCAGCCGGTTGACAGCTGCCCTCAACCGCTATGGCGTGGAGGCGCAGATGGTGGTGCGCCGTAGCAAATGGGCCTTCCTGTGGGAGCGCTTCTGCATCTGGCTCGCCAACGGTTTCCGCCGCAAGAGGCTGTGGGACGTGGATATCGCCAATGCAGGCACCGACATCACCCACCTGCCGGCCTTCCGCGAGGCTGACATCGTGCACCTGCACTGGGTGAACCAGGGTTTCCTCTCGATGCGGCAGATACGCAAGATCATGGAGAGCGGCAAGCCCGTGGTGTGGACACTGCACGATATGTGGCCCATCACCGCCATCTGTCACCACACCGACGAATGCGAGCGCTACAAGACGCACTGCCTCAGCTGTCCGTTGCTGCAGCGGCCCTACCCCCGTGACCTCTCGTGGCATGTCTTCAACAATAAGGAACGCGCTTACGCGCGCGGAAACATCACCTTCATCGGCGTCAGCCAATGGATGACCCATCGCGCGCAGCAGAGTGCGCTGACAGAGGGCCACTCCGTAGTGACCATCCCCAATGTCCTGCCCCTGGACCAGTTCCAGCGTGGCGACCGCCAGCAGGCACGTCAGGCGCTGCAGCTGCCCGCCGACACCATCATCATCGCCTTCGGAGCCGCCCGCATCGACCAGCCCCTCAAAGGCTTCGACCGCCTGCTGGAAGCGCTGACGCTCATCACCACGCCCGTTCATCTTGTCCTCTTCGGCAACGTGAAGGACTCCACGTGCCTGCAGCACATCCCTTGTCCCTACACACATGTCGGCACCCTCACCACCCCCGAGGCGCTCAGCCGCCTCTACACCGCCGCCGACATCGTCGTCAATGCCTCGGACTACGAGAGCTTCGGACTCACGCTCGCCGAGGCGCTGGCCTGCGGCTGCATGGCCGTAAGCTTCGACCGCGGCGGACAGTCCGACATCATCGAGCACCGCAAGAACGGCTACCTCGCACGCTACCCCGACGTGGCAGACCTCGCAGCAGGCATTGAGTGGGCCATCCACTACCCCGTGGCACCCGAGCAACTTCGTCTGTCTGTGACCTCACGCTTCAGCCCCGAAGTCGTGGCACGACAGCACATCCAGCTGTATGAAGGGTTATGCGCTGCGCGCGGTTGAAGGATTCAAGATTCAAGATTCAAAAGTTTAAGAGGTTAAGAGGTTAAGGGGTTCAAGAAGTTTAAGAGTTCAAGGTTTTCGTTTTAATCATTCGTAATTCGTCATTCGTCATTAGTCATTCGTCATTCGTCATTAGTAATCCTTATTCTTCATTCTTCACTCTTCATTCTTCACTCTTCATTCTTCACTCTTCATTCCGAACGCAATGCTCCGATTCACCGTCGCCACAGTCACCTATAACGCTGGCTCCACCATTCGCCGCACCCTTGACAGCGTTGCCGCGCAGACACACGCTGCAGTAGAGCACCTCCTCATCGACGGATGCTCCACCGACACCACCATGACCGAGATCCAGCACTATGTGGAGCGCAACACCGACCAGCGCCACCCCCATGCCATCGTGCTGGTGCGCGAGCCCGACAATGGCCTCTACGACGCCATGAACAAAGCACTGCAGCAGGCCAAGGGCGACTACATCATCTTCCTCAACGCCGGAGATAAGTTCCACTCCGACAGCACACTGGCCGAGGTCGCCGCACAACTCGACGCCCGCTACAACCCTACACGCCGCCCCGCTGTCGTCTATGGCGAGACCGACCTCGTGGACAACGAAGGCCACTTCCTGCGCCACCGCCGTCTGCAAGCTCCCAAGCACCTCACCTGGAAGAGTTTCCTCAGCGGAATGCTCGTGTGCCACCAGAGCTTCTACGCGCGCACCGACCTCGCCCGCGCCATCCCCTACGACCTCCGCTACCGTTTCTCCGCCGACTACGACTGGTGCATCCGCCTCATGCGCTATGCCCAGCGCCGCAACCTCGCCCTCCACAACACCGGCCTCATCCTCACCGACTACCTCTCCGAGGGCATGACCACCCGCAACCATCGCCGCTCCCTCCTCGAGCGCTTTCGCCTCATGGCTCACCACTATGGCTGGCTCCGCGCCGTCAGCGCCCACGGCTGGTTCATCCTACGCGCCCTCATCAAGCGATAACACAGAAAAAACACTAAAAGTCTGCAACCATTTCAGTTGCAGGCTTTTAGCGTGGTACTCCCGAGGGGAATCGAACCCCTATCTAAAGTTTAGGAAACTTCTATTCTATCCGTTGAACTACAGGAGCATCCCCCTTTGCGGCTGCAAAGATACATCATTTCTTGTGTTTCTTAAAGGATTTTACTGATTATTTAATAAAATCGAGAGGAAATGACACTGTTGGCCGATTACAGCTGGCTCTCGCTGATGCTGAAGGTGTCGCCGCGGCTCATGTCGCCTGTGTTGAGGCCGAGTTTCAGCCATTTCATGCGCTGTGCGCTGGTGCCGTGGGTGAAGCTCTCGGGCTGCGAGTAGCCGCGGGCTTTCTCCTGCAGGTAGTTGTCGCCGATGACCTGTGCGCACTGGATGGCTTCTTGCAGGTCGCCGTCCTCGAGGGAGCCGAAGGTCTTGCCCTCGTGGTAGCCCCACACGCCGGCGTAGAAGTCAGCCTGCAACTCGATGCGCACGCTGACCTTGTTGGCTTGCGTCTCGCTCATCTTGGCCATCTGGCTGTGGGCGCTGTTGAGGGTGCCGAGCAGATGCTGCACGTGGTGGCCCACCTCGTGGGCGATGACATAGGCGTAGGCGAAGTCACCGTCGGCACCCAGCGTCTTCTTCATGTCCGAGAAGAACGAGAGGTCGATGTAGAGCGCTTGGTCGGCCGAGCAGTAGAAGGGTCCTACCTGTGCGTTACCGGCGCCGCAGCCCGTCTGCACGCTGCCCGTGTAGAGCACCATGCGGGGTGGCACATAGGTGCGGCCGAGCTGTGTCTTGAACACCTCCGTCCACACGTCCTCGGTGCTGGCGAGCACCTGCGAGGCGAAGACGGCCAGCGCCTGTTCCTCCTCTGTGAACTCACGCTCCTGCGTGGCACTCATCTCGGTGTTAGCTCCCAGCGACTGTTGGAAGGCCTGCATGCCGGCCTCCAGCGGGTTGCCGCCCGTGAGATAGGCAAACACCACCGCAATGATCACACCCGCGATGCCGCCGATGCCGGCCTTCGCACCGCCGCTCATGCGCCGACGGTCATCGACGTTAGAGCTCTGTCTTCTTCCGGTTAAGTCCATTTTCTTAAATGAAAAATGAAAGAATGAAAAATGAAAAATTTATTTTTCTCAAGGATTTGGGGAAGTGATAGTGAAAGGAAAAGTAATTTGTATTTTTCACTTTTCACTCTTTCACTTTTCACTCCGAAGAGGTTTTCTATTCCCTGTTTGCCCTCTTCCTCTCTAAGTGGTCGAGGATGATTTTGCGCATGCGCATGCTCTTGGGCGTCACCTCCACGTACTCGTCCTCCTTGATGTATTCGAGGGCTTCTTCGAGGCTGAGGAGCGTGGCGGGGATGATGCGCACCTTCTCGTCGGAGCCGCTGGCACGCATGTTCGTGAGCTGCTTGTTCTTGGTGACGTTGATGACGAGGTCGTTCTCGTGGATGTGCTCGCCCACCACCTGACCAGCATACACCTCGGTCTGCGGCTCGATGAAGAACTTACCGCGGTCCTGCAGGTTGTTGATGGCGTAGGCGAAGGCGGTGCCGCCCTCCAGCGCGATCATGGAGCCCGACGTGCGGCGCACGATCTCGCCCTTGTAGGGCTGGTACTCCTTGTAGCGGTGTGCCATGATGGCTTCGCCCTGCGAGGCCGTGAGCACGTTGGTGCGCAGGCCGATGATACCGCGCGAGGGGATGAGGAACTCGATGTTGACGCGGTCGCCTTGGCTCTCCATGCTGGTCATCTCGCCCTTGCGGCGCGTGACCATGTCAATCATCTTGGAAGCGAACTCCTCGGGCACGTTGATGGTCAATTCCTCGATGGGTTCGCATTTTTCGCCACCTATCTCCTTATAAATCACTTGCGGCTGTCCCACCTGCAGCTCGTAGCCCTCGCGGCGCATGGTCTCGATGAGCACGCTGAGGTGCAGCACGCCGCGTCCGCTGACGATCCATCGGTCTGTGGCGCCCTCGGGCATCTCCACGCGCAACGCCAGGTTCTTCTCCAGCTCCTTCTGCAGACGCTCGTGGATATGGCGGCTCGTGCACCACTTACCCTCCTTGCCGAAGAACGGCGAGTCGTTGATGGTGAAGAGCATTGACATCGTGGGCTCGTCGATGCTGATGGTGGGCAGCGCCTCCGGTTCCTCGGCGTCGCAGATGGTGTCGCCGATCTCGAAGTTCGAGAGGCCGATGATGGCGCAGATGTCACCCGAGCTGACGGCCTCGGTCTTCTGATGCCCCATGCCCGTGAAGGTGTGCAGTTCCTTGATCTTGGTCTTCTCCTTGCTGCCGTCGCGGTGGACGATGGTGATAGCCATACCCTCCTTCAGGGTGCCGCGGTGTACGCGACCCACAGCGATGCGGCCCGTATAGGTGCTGTAGTCCAGCGAGGTGATGAGCATCTGCGGCGTGCCCTCCAGCTGCTCGGGGGCGGGGATATGCTCCAGGATCTGGTCCAGCAGATAGAAGATATTGTCCGTGGGTGTCTGCCAGTCCTCGCCCATCCAGCCCTGCTTGGCAGAGCCGTAGATGACGGGGAAGTCCAGCTGCTCCTCGGTGGCGTCGAGGTCGCACATCAGGTCGAAGACCATCTCATAGACCTCCTCGGGTCGGCAGTTGGGCTTATCCACCTTGTTGATGACCACGATGGGCTTCAGGCCGATTTGCAGGGCTTTCTGCAGCACAAAGCGCGTCTGCGGCATCGGGCCCTCGAAGGCATCAACCAGCAGCAGGCAGCCGTCGGCCATGTTCAGCACGCGCTCCACCTCGCCGCCGAAGTCGCTGTGACCCGGGGTGTCGATGATGTTGATCTTCGTGTCCTTGTAGTTAATGCTGACGTTCTTGCTGAGGATGGTGATGCCGCGCTCGCGCTCCAGCTCGTTGTTGTCGAGCATCAGTTCGCCCGTCTGCTGGTTGTCGCGGAAGAGGTTGCCGGCCATGAGCATCTTGTCCACCAGCGTCGTCTTGCCATGATCGACGTGTGCGATGATGGCGATATTTCTAATGTTCTGCTTCATACGTAACTGTTTTTCGGCTGCAAAGGTACATATAATAAATGAAAAGGGAAGACTGAAAAGTGAAAAGTGAAAAAACTCCTCTTAAGAAAAAACATTTCTTAACACTTTTCATGCGCACACCACATTACTTCTGAGCCAATGCTTCACAGACTCTGTGAATTCTAACCCCACATGAAAGACACTACTACTCCCTTGCCAGACCCTCTATAGAGACTACGCGCAGACACTATAGAGGGTAAGCTTGCAGACGATAGAGCCCCCTCACCGAACCCCGCAGGGTTTTCGCGAAAAGGGTGCAGGGTTCTGGCCAAAACCCTGCACCCTTCGGACAGCCCCCCTATAGGGCGGACTTTTGAGTGATACAATTTGATGACTTTACTTCACCAGCATCTTCTTGCCATTGCGTATGAAGATGCCTTTCGTGGCGGGCTTGCCACTCAGCATGCGACCGTCAAGCATGCGCCATGGAGCGACATCGTCCTTCACATGGACATCCACATTCCTTACACCATCACCTTTGAGAGGCACAATGCTGCCGAAACTTCTCCACGGTGCGGTCGTGCGATAGGCTTCTATGGCGATGGCAGGAACGTGAAGGGTTGAGGAGTACAAAGTTGCAAATGAATTAGATTCTGCAGAAGGCACAATTTCAGAGATGCAATATACATCTGCCAGCACCCAACACCCAGCGAAAGCACTACCACCTATTTCTGTCGCATCGCCCATAATAACAATGGATAATAAACTCGTACAACCTGAGTATTTGCAACTCGTTGTATGTCAGTCGATTTTGTCTAAAACGGTAGAAAAGTGATTGCGTAGATTCTGTAGATGGTGAAAATGGCAAAGATTTAACATTTTTAATTTTTGTAAACCATTCTTGATAGTCTCAATCTTTATTTGTAGCTTGGCGTATAAATAGGTCTATTATGGACTATAGTCAATGGCATGGTTCCAAAATAAAACCGCCCCTGTCGAGGCGGCTCTTATTAGACGGAATCAGGATGGATGAATACCAAATTCCCTTCCACATTCACAGCTTTGAAAACCTCCTCATCGTTTTCTTCGCAAACGAATGTCACAATGCTATTCCCTCCCTCTGGCGAAAAAGGCACTTCTATCTGTTTCCCACAATGATAAAGGTTCGATTTCGGTTTTGGGCTATACAGAAACGATAAGTTCTTTGTAAGTATGAAAGTGTATAACTCCTTATCCTTCAACTCTGTTTCCGCCTTGAAAGCAATTAGATGTTTGGGGGCACCGGCACATTCTCTGACGGTCACTTTCCCCAACAGTCGGTCTTTATAGGTATCTATCAGACAGCTCATCACATATTGGATAGCCAGTTCTTCCACATTTTCGATTTCAGTTTTCAAGCTTTGTGTACCGCCCGTATATCCAGCCACCCCATTTCCAAGACTGTCTATATGTTCAATATCTGGTGTCTTACCAGGATTGAAAGCTGTTGAAATCTCAGCTCTTGAATTCGTAGCCCACTTATAGAAATCTTTGTCACCTGTAAGCAGAATCACGTGTTCAGAGACCTCCTCTATACTGTTCTTATAAACAGACGATACCAGCACAAGACTGTCCTCCCTTGATATCTTGGTCGATAGACAGATTGCCTTCATGGGACCAAGCAGCCTGTCATTGAAGCTGTTCAGGAAATCAATACTGAACTCATTTGTGATTTTTTCAACATCCTCATTCACCTTCTTCTTCACGGCCTCTGCCAAATCTCCCTCGTATTCATAATCGGGAATCTCATAGCGCTTGTTGTACTTGATAAAAGAGGAGATGTTTATAAACTTCCCATCCTTCTTCGAACGTTCCCAGACCTCATGGAAATAGTCCTCTTTCTTCCGCACTTCAAACAGTTCTGCAAGCACGTATTCAGAGGAATACAATTGCACAACGGGCATCTCCTTCAGTGCCGTAATGAAGGCCGTTAGCGTCGGGAATGTATTATCAATCAGATAACACAAGATATTGGTGTCTAAAAAGAAGTTGATTTGAAACTTCTCCGATCTTGCAGACTCTCTATCCATACTTAAAATGTTGGTATATTCTCTTCTACAAAAGCCTTACCCATTATCTTAACCTTTTGGTCAGCAGCACACTCAAAGAGCACAAACGTCGCCTTAAGAATACGACGCACATTTCCATCGCATGTTTCGTTGATGAATTCCAAAGCATCTTGAGTAAACGGGAACTCTCCGTTAAACTCTGCTATTCTCAAATAGTTCTCTATAACTTGCTTCGTCTCTGCAACATTCAGATTGTTTATTATCATCTTCTTGATAGTAATTCTGTCTGCCAAAGGCGGCGAAAGTTCCACCAACCTTGAAAGAGCTTTAGGATTCATGGCAAATAACAAGCACCATTCGCGATGTTTGTCAAGCAAGGTGCGTAGGTTATGGATATAGTTATCCAACTGCGCCTTAGATAAACGCCCTGTGGTCAGGTCCTCAAACTCATCTACTAAAATAAACACATGGGTATACCCCTCTCGTTTAAGTAATCTCACAATGTATTTGATGACATCTGCTTCCTTACCCGATATTTGTCTCAAGCTGCCGCTGGTCAATGCTTCCCATGTCTTGTTGATACCAAAGTCCGATGATATGAACTCGTAGAAGTAATAAGCAACGGTGGAATCCTTGGTATCTTCATTCAATATCTTCTGAACAATGTCACTTAGCAAATCGTCAAACTTCCTTTTCTTTGGAGCAGGCAACGACCTGACAAAAGAGTCTAGGAACTGCTTATAGCTCACCGTATTAGCATCGCTATAAGGATTGATGGAATCCTTTATGTCTGGGAAAAGCACCGACAGGTTGGGTTCGTAAGGTTTCAGCTGCCCTTGGATTTCGCTGCTATTCTGAATCACATTGAGAATATGGTTCCAGACATACTTGCGTGTGTTCTCCTCACCAATTTTACTGATCAAAGTCCCGATAAATTCCAGGATGGAGCCACCCGGATTGTCAATGTAGATGGTATATGGCTTTAAATAGGTCTGGCTGTCGCGGATTTCATTCAGTTTTGACTTGGCATACATTAAAAGCTGTGTTTTGCCACTACCATAGTCCCCCACTATCGTTGCGCTGATGAACTGGTCATGTTCCTCAACTTGGTTGGGAACCAAGGCGTTTGCAATAAATTGGTTAATACCGTTAAGGATTTCACTGTCAAGGGGCTTCAACTTACTGTTTACATCATCACCGCCATTAATGTTCGACGTACCAGACCTCGGGAAAGGATTGAACTTGATGTCCCATAAATCGTACTTGTTCGTCACGGGCCCCATTTGCAGGATGTCCTCTATGCCTTTGTACTCCTTCTCATCCATTTTTCCTTAATTTTAAATGTGAAACAAAACTACCTTTATATTTCGGGTAAAGTATTCTATCGTTCTTGTTCAGTTCGGTTTCTTTGATAAAAATCTCGGAAGTCCTTATCAGTGATACTACGTCAGAGTGTGCCAAATAATAGTCTATAACGGCCTGTTGCGCTATGCTGATGCCACAACGGTATTGCAGACATAGTTCCATCACCAGATCAGAAATATCTATCAACAATTGGCGAAAGAACTTCACGTCCAACACTCCTTGCACATCCACCTTGACGCCAGATTCTATAAAGTATGCAGCACTGAACGACTTGTCATTTGGCAACAAATACCCCTGCCGTTTCATGTTCAGTCGCTCTAATAATTCCAGCTGGGTTGCCCATGAAAGAAACATATCCCAGAACCTTACAAATCCCCCCTTCGCATTTCCTTTGTCATTTAAAGGGAAGTGATACAGCGTTTCTGGGCTGCTTAATGTATAGAAGAATGTATCCACACGAGTGCTAACGGAACCGTAATAATACAGCACGCCGCTCTGTCTCATAATATAATGTTCAGTCAACGCCAGTTTTTCTTTTGTCGTCATTCTGGGATTCACAAACAGTGAGCAATATTCTTGAAAACGGAAGTAGTGAAAGAATATCTCACGGAAAACGCTTAAATCCTCTTCCCTCAACGGGGCACCTGGCTCAACCTCCTTAAAAACGCCTTTTTTGCAGACCAGTGTTTTCTGGTGCATGACACCGAAGTTAATCAGCGCATTCTTGATTTCCAACACACGTCGCCCTTTGTCATCCCATTTGCTCCTTACGGCAGGGATAACACCCTTTACGTGCTTGTTCGAGAACTCTGCCACCGTTCCGTCCTGCCCATACTTGCAGAAAGCCAAATACACGTCCCTTAGTTCCTGAAACGAATACACAAACGGAAGCGACCACCCCTTATGGATGATTTCCAAAGCCTCCGTTTCGGTAATCAGATTCAGATACTCCGTCTTTGCTTTTGATATGTCTACCTTTTTCGTGGGCATTATTTCAATATTAGAATATTTTCAGAAAGTGAGATGTTATGTCTGTTCTTCAGGGCTTTCCATTTGTCACCACGAGAGCGAATCTTATGGATAGAATACTCTGTAAAACCGGCACTCAATGCTATATCTCCCAATATTTGGGTGGTGGGCACGTAAATGCCATACGGAGCGGAATCTCCCAAAATCAAGTATGCTTCACCGCCATTGTGCAACACCCTACGCATTTCTTTCAGCACATAGAACATATCCTCAAAGTAATGCATCATCAGGATGTGGAAGCTTTTCTTTCCTTTACGTTGTTTGGCGTTCTCCTTAATTCTTCCATATAACTCCACCAATTTACCCATAGTATCAGGGTTATGCTGGGCAAACTCCTTTTGGGCAAACTCTTCCATCACAAACTCAGTGTCTCTATAATGTGTGGTGGCTCCTGTCACTAGTTTACGACGCACTTTCTCCGTGATGTCATTCCAATCATTAGTCATCTCAAAAAAATGGCTATGTACTTTGCTAACTTCTCCGTAGTCCAGATTGTTAAGATATGGAGGTGATGTGATGCACAGTCCACAGGAAGCATCCGCAACGTTTTCATTCTTCAGCCGTGAATCCCAGTTATACACCGTGGCCAGTTGTTCGTGATGGGGCATTTGCTGTATATCTGAGTACATATGTTCCGATATCCGTTGGAACTTTTCCCAAGCCTTGCCGGAATCAGAAAGAAAAGTGGAGCGTGAAATATACGGCACGGCGATAGGGTGTATGGCCGCTTTGTGCAGCGTCTGGCTCAGTGCCAAATTAAAGAATTGCTGTACATCTTTGTTTCGTAGTCGTTTTATTCCGTCACGGATGCAATACAGTTCCCTTAGCGATGGCTCATCATAGAGGGTTACCAGCAGAGGGTGGAACTTGGCGGTAATTTCCGCTATCCTTTTGTTCTCCTCAACGTATTTCTTTATATTGTTTTTAGCGCGGGTGTACTGTTGTTTTGTAATGGTCCAGTTCAGTTTGGCGTGAATCACGTTGCACATTAGTTCCTGACTCTCGTTACCAATGGAGCGGAAACCCAATTTCTGGCATTCCACCAACGTCGTTCCGCAGCCAGCAAAGGGTTCGTACACAACGATGTCTTTGTCCTTATAATCTTCCAATATAATGTCCACAAACTTATACGAGAAACCCGCCGTGAACTTATACCAATTGTGCACGGGACTGCTCATATTATCCTTCGCCGACCCTATGTTTGCGTCCAAGATATTCATTTCATCTCATTTTTTACTTTCCTTCCTTCATCAACCTCTCCACCAATTCCTCTTTAACCTTCTCCCACGCCATGGTGGGATTATACTCCTGGCCTGGGTTCAGAATCATATCCGTATCAGTCAGAAACTCATCGTCCTGCAGTTTGTCTTCCATATTCAACACAAATTCCATATACGTGGGAAGATGCGATGCCGTGAATCCCAAATACCGCTCATAGCTCAGCATCACTTTTTCCTTATCCAGCTCAGGCATCATACTCAGAATCTTCCACAGGTCAAATAGGTCGCGCCCCTTCCGGCGCTGATACACAGCCCTTAACTTAGTTCCTATCAGTTCTGCCAACTCGTATGTCAAAACCTCGCAAGACCCCTTAAACCACGAATTCTCCACTGCAAACGGAACCTTCATCATCGGGAATACCGAGAAATGCTCCTTGCAGTTAATTTCCACTTTTAGGTGAATCTCTCCTGCATCAACATCCGTTGGTTGCACCTTGAACACCAGCGTATTGTTATGCTTCTTCTGCTTTACCACTGGCTCGCCCAGCCACGAGAGCGCATCCCGCAGATGGTCTATCGTTTCCTTGATGGGCTCTGCCATAACCTGCACCAAATCTATGTCCTCTGAATATCGGGGTTGCGGCCTCAGATACAACTTTCCCAACGCCGTTCCACCACGGAAAGCTAGATGCTCTGCAAGGAACGCATCACTGTATATCGACACCAGTGCACGGCAGATAATCAAATCTTGCTCCACCTGCACGTTCAAGCCCCAAGGTGCCTTCTCGCTCCACTCTGTTATATACGATACCGGTATCATAGCTCGTCAATTTCTATCTCTTCGTTCACAACAATCTTCCAACGCCCGTTCATCTCGCAGCCCTCAATGGACTTTCCGGGCTTCAGAGCCGCCTTCTGCAACCGAACACCAGCACGTTTCAACAGGCCATAAACCGCATCAGCAGCCTCAGTCTCTTCTAGAACATCATTCAAGATATACCCCAGCCGCTGAAAACAAGCCACAGGCGCCACTTTTACAAACTCCGGTCCCAAGTGTTCGAAATTCGTTTTCTCTACCAGCTCCGACAGCACCGTGGCGGCCCTTGTGATACTTCCGGCACTCTCCTGATAAGCCACCAAATCCACCGCCGTCAGTTCCGGACATGACACATTGATATATCCCGTTCTCGTCTGCCGCCGCTCCACATACTCCATCGGAATGGCCGAGCGATAGAAATATTTCGTAGCATACTTATCCGTTTTCTTGCCCCGCATTGTGGGCGACTCCAGCATCACGCAAAACATCATTGGAGCCTGATGCGCCGCACCATGGTAACTGCCAGCGCTCAACAAAGCCACATAATAGTTACGCTCCAAGTGTCGCATCATATCATCCAAATAGAACGGTTGCGGAGCAAACCCACGTAGCGCATACTCATCGGGGATGATTACATAAAACCCATTTACGGGAATCATAATCCGTCCCTTTCTCACCTCCCGCGACAGCGTTGCCGACAGCACTTCCGCTGACATCTCAGGGAAGGCCGCCGCCACCTCCTCACGCGAGAAAGTGTATCTGCCACGTTTTGGTTTGGCAGCTATCCAGTCCGCTATGCTTTCTGTTCCGCTCATATCCTCATTGCTATTTTGTCTGCAAAAATAAACAATTTCTGTTAATTATCGCATACACACCAGCGTTTTTTTATTTAGTTAACATAAATATTTCATAATCATTGCCCAAAACAATTAGAATAAAGCTTCTTGCTAACTTTACATCTTCATTTCTTCATACTATCTTTGGTCTAAACACTGCTAATAAATATAGTAGGTTCCCATCCGTTTTTAGTCTATCGCCTACAAACCCATAGTTAAAAAGTAATACCCAATAGTGTAATCATTTCATTTAGTTTTGCTAATGCCTTTTCACTTTCATCATCCCAAGTGTTTGACTTAACAATTTGTTCTAACCAACTACGTGCGGTTTTCAAATAACTGAACGCTTTCTCGTCATTAAATCTCCCATAGTACTGAATAGCTTGACTAGCAAATATTCGTGCATGAAATCTTTTACGGGAATCCGCATTCATACACTTTTCGAGTATCTGCATGCTTTTGTCCAGTTGTTCTCTCACGCTATTATCGTTTTTCTCAATATTAGCATTAAATAAAATTACTGCATGTGAATTGCGAATAGAGAAATATTTATCATCGGTCATACTGATAGCACGATCTATCCACGCGAAAGCATCATCATACTTACGTTTTTGAGATAAGTATAGAGCACCCTGTTGTAAAACATAAGGATTACGGTTGTCATATATGAATGCTTTTTCATAAAAAGCTTTACCATCTCTCCAATTAGCAAATGCCTTCAAGGTTACATTCTTATCAAAAGCATATTTGTGAAAAGTCTTGTAATCACATATGTGCGGATATGGTACTTTATCAAGAACGCCATTCAAAACCCTCGACAGAAGATCACTAGAACAAGCATCTACTATGACATCAGCAATGTATCGAGAGCGAGGATAATAATAATCCATGTTTTCATATGAATCATCCTCAGGTATATAGTCTTTTATTATATCAGAAGCATCGTCTTTCATAGAAAAGACATCCTCTACACTGAAATTATCGAAATAATCATAAGCAACTTCAAAAGGTAATGGTACATGACATGAATGCATATAGGCACACAAAACAAGAAATTCAGCCAATTCAGGATCTTCACTCTCCAAATCGCGTAATGCTGTAGTGTATCTTTCCTTTACATTTTTTTTATTTACATTCCTAGAAACAAACTCAAACAGGGTATCTTTATCATATTTGGTACCTTCTGCCTCTTTGGCCAAACTATTTCTGCGAATACTTTCTGGAACGGAATTAAAAATACTCTGTAAATCTTGATCGCTTAATGCTGTAACATTGTATACTATATACTTCTCTTCGTCTATAAGATTTGAGATAATACCATAGTAATGGCTACGATCTGAACATACAATTTTAATATTATCTTTTTCTAATTCCTTAATAGCATCAATGCTATCATAAAGATTATCAATAAAAACTACAGCTTTCTCTTTGTCAATTAACTTTGCAATATATTTCGCTCGACTTTGCGTTAGATTATCAAAATATAATTTCATGCCTAGACCATCACATTCTTTTGCAGCTTGCATAAGAAGTGTTGATTTCCCGGAAACGGGTGCACCAATAATAACAGTATTTTTCCCTTTTCCATATATACAATTTTTAATATTTGCCAAGTGATGGGTTCGACATATTTGACCACTTAAAATATCACACCACAAAGGAGAACTTCCTTCATAGAACTCTTTAACAGGGCGCTGAACCTTAACTTCATGGTTATTATGAGGAACAAAAAATGATTTTAGTAATTCATATCTATCTTTGTTGAAGTTTTGCTTAACACCAGCACCAGTTATTGTTCCTATATACTCTAAGAAGCCTTTAATATCTGCTTTTATGATATGAAAACCTAATGACTGGTAATATTCTGCATATTGTTGGTCTTCATTTCGTAAAACCACCCATATATCCTTTCTCGCATTAGTGAATGTTTGTTGAGATAATAATGTTTGAAGAACAGAATTATCATTAAAGCTATAACCCACAAAAACTGTAGGGTGTTGTTCTAACGATTGTGCTAACAGGCTCCAAATACGAGGGGCATCGCTAAAAATTGTGGCCAATGAGCCTACATCAAATATATATTTGTGAGGAAAAGTAACGATAGAACCATGCAATCCTAAGTAATCAATATTATTCCTATCAGTGGTCTTTCCATCTGTCCCTAAGTTGTTTATAAAAACACCAGGGACATTTTTATAGATTTCAAATATAAGATTATCTATATTAGTGGTATATACACTTTTTATATTAATATTCTGCAGATTATAATACAGAGGATCAACATATTCGACGGTAAAACGATTTGTCAAATAATCATAGAAAGGTCCTTCAACAGTACTAGTTAGAATAGAACATAACTGAGGCAACTGATAATATTTGGGTTTTCCAAAATATTCCGCCAATTCATCTGCTAATTTGTTACCCAAAGGTAGCGCCTTTCCTGTTTTATCTTTTGCCAAGATAGAAAAGCCTGCACCAACAAATAAATTAATTCCTTGATGGAAAGCATGCTCTAAAGAATTCTGATTTTCAATTTCAATCATACGATGCTATATTTATTTCAAATATGTATTCCTCAGATAATCTATGAAACACATTTAATCGCCACCCTAATATTTTACGAGAATAAAATCATTGTTCGCATGTTTTTAAACATTACTAGAAACTGTTGTCCAAAACAGATGGTTGAGGACTTTAAATTGTATACTTACTATTATCAATAGTTTTTATATCCATTTGGGTGCTTTGCAAATAATCTTATTTTACCTTGCAAAGGTACTACTTTTTCTTGAAATGGATGCATAAAATCATCATTTCGCGCGTAATTTAAGCAATTTTTATCTAAAACAAGGCTGTGTTATAACAAAAAAAATGATTTTGCATAAACTTTCTGTTTTTTGATAAAGGGAGGATAAACAAATTGAATACGAATATATGAATCTACTCAAATAACAAAAATATAAAAGCATCTTCTTCATAAAATAAACAGTTTAACCTAACATTTGGGATATAGAATAATACAAAATCTCTTCAAAAATCATAATTCAACAATTAGTTCTGTTAAATAAATACTAAATTGTTTGGTTGAGTCGAAAGAAAAGTCTATCTTTGCACTGAAATCAATAGATAATATTGTTAATACGTATCTAAAATAGTTGAATTATGGAGAAACTTACAAGCAAAGAAGAAGAAGTGATGGAGCTGATTTGGCAACTTGGCCAGTGCGCCCCAAAGGATGTTTCATCGCTCTATCCCGAACCTCAGCCCAGCGCAAATGCCATTGCCCAGGTGTTTCAGGCACTGGAGAAGAAAGGTTACCTGACGCATGAACCGAAGGGGCGTGGCTTTGTCTATCGGCCTCTCGTGGACAAACAGGCATACGGAAGAGGAAGGTTGTCGAGTGTTATCAATCGCTTCTTCAGTGACTCGTATATGAGTGTAGTGTCGGCACTGATGCAGGAGGAAAAGGTAACCGAGGCAGATTTGCTTCAATATCTTGCCGACCTAAAGCGTAAGGAGGGCTGACGCATGGCTACATTCATTATCTATGCTATCCGGTGGGCGGTGACACTGACACTGCTCTACTCGCTCTACAGGCTCTTGCTCCAACGCGAAACGTTTCACCGACTGAACCGTTCCGTATTGCTGGCAATCCTTGTGGTGAGTCCGCTCCTGCCGCTTGTGCCGCTGCATACAGACGAACCGACGGCTATGGATGCAGTGCTTACAAGAATTGAGGAGCCGCTGATGAGCCTGTCGACTGATGCGAATAATGCTGATGCCACGCTCGCTACAAGCGAGAATGTCGTATCGGGTCTTTGGGTGCGCTATCTGGCATACATATATATAATAGGTATTGCCGCCGCACTCGCAGTTTACATGTTCCGTTTACTGACTCTGATGCGTGTCATACGTCGTAGCCGTCGCATATCTCATCCGATAGTTCCGAAAGATGTACATCTTATGCTGGACATGAGAATTAAACAGCCCAGCAGCTGGATGCACTGGATTTTTATCGGTCCCATTGATCTGATGCAGAACGCTGAGACTGTACTTCGACACGAACTGGCACACGTGAGGATGAAGCATTCGTGGGACGTGATTCTTTGCGACCTCACGTGCCACCTACTATGGTGTCTGCCCTTCGCCTGGATGTTGCGGCAAGATTTGGTGGATGTACATGAGTTTCAGGCTGACGAGGCTGTATTGCAAAACGGCGTGACGCTGGAAGACTACGAACACCTGCTGGTACGCAAAGCAGTACAGACACAGATTCTGCCCATCATGAATACGCTACGCCGTGGAGCCGTGAAGAAACGCTTTGCCATGATGCACAGTGGTCAGTCGTCAAAGTGGTCACAACTTAAGTTGCTGTATTTGGTTCCTGCCCTCGCAGCTTGTCTATGGTTATCAGCCCAAGCCGAGGAATACACGACTTATCTCAACGGCAAGCTCGCAACACAAGAAGAACTTGAGTCCATTAATCCCGGCACCATTGAACATGTAGATGTGATTCACAGCCAGAAAACGGTGCTGAAAGAGACTGCTACAGAATCAGTCGAAACGGGCAGGACGAGACCTGGGGTAAGGTCAGATGTAACTTACGACAAGCCAGAACAAAAGCCCCAGTTCCCCGGTGGTGATGCGGCCATGCAGCAATACATATCACAGCATATACGTTATCCGAATATTGCCATCGAAAATGATGCTGAAGGCACCATTAATGTTGAGTTCTTCGTTGAAGAAAACGGGAGTATCACGAATGTGAAAGCCTTGGAGTCTTCGCCTGCGTCAGTCAAAAGCGACATTGTGGTGACAGCATATCGGCAGGTAAACAGCAACATATCTGCTTTAGACAAAGATGAAGGTAATCGTGCCTTGCAGGAATCTTCTGAGGAACTCATCCGAGGTATGCCACTGTTTGAGCCAGGACGAAAACAGGGCAAAGCCGTCCGAACTAAAGTGACTTTGCCCATTACGTACCAGCTCAACTGACCAAAGGTCAACTGACTTAGTCCTAACCTTATTACCAACATTTGATAATCCGTCCAAACGACGGACAGCCCTTGTTGTACCCTTACAACAATCCCAATAAAACATTAACAACAATGAAAAAGATTTTAGCAACCATGATGGCCTTTGTGCTGACGATAGCAGCGCAGGCCCAGAGAGACACGATTGGCGTGTCGAAGTTTACGGCGATTTATCGCTATGAGTGTAAAACTACTGATGCTGACGGTCAGCCAGTAACAGACTCGATGTACATTGCAGTACAGACATCGGGCGGCATCACAAAGAGTTTCCCTTACGAAGAGTACAACAGACAGAAGAAGGGTGGCTCTCGTATAGCAGACGGTTATCTGGCTGCCCAGATGCACATGGGTACCATCTTTACGAACTACCCCGAAGGCAGAATCACAACGCAAGAGATGCTCTATCCGTATCGCTACATGACGGACGAGCCATTGGAAAAGCAGAACTGGAAACTGACTGATGCACAGGACACCATATGCGACTATGCCAGCCTGTCGGCCACGGCTAAGTATCACGGCCTGACTTGGAACGTGTACTACACGGAGGATGTGCCAGCCAGCATAGGGCCTTGGAAGTTAGGAGGATTGCCAGGTCTCATTACGAAGGCTACCGATGCCAAAGGCATACATACCTTTACGCTTTACGGTTTCCATCAGGAGGAAACACCGATAATATTCACCCAATACGTCAATTGGATTGTCCCTGACGGACGGGGCAAGTTTGCAGCCCAGCGAGTAGATTATCAGAAGATGAAAGCCTCAAAATTCCTTGCGTACAAGAAGAAGATACTGGGCAATAGTCGCTACGTGAAGAATCCCACTTACTATGCCGCCAGCCCCATGGAGACCTTTGGGTATGTGGAGAATAGTTTCAACTCTGCTGGCGAAAATATAAGCAGTGTCGCAGGGGTAGTCTTAGTATCAAATCCGAGACAGTACCAACCGCTGGAACTGAAGTGAGACTGATATGAAACCACTCCAATTCATCCGCAAAGCATTCAACTGGCTGACTAGTCCCGAACACTTCTCACTCGTCAATGGCACATGTTTCAAAAAAGAAAATCTAAGCAACAAGGAAATCAAAGAAATCCTCCAAATCATCGAGCATGAGGAAGTAAGTTAGATATGAAACGACTCCTATACATTATATTATATGTGGTGCTGGCAGCGTCAGCTTCGGCACAGGTGAAAGTGACGGGGCGGGTGATTGACCTGCAGAACAAGCCCGTGAGTGATGTGATAGTGAAACTGGTGAGCGGCAGCAAAACGCTGGCGTTCACCAGCAGCAACGCGCTGGGTGTGTATAACCTTGAAGTCAAGAATGCACCGACGGGGGAGGTGACGCTACAGTTTAACCACATCAGCTATGAGAAGGAGTCGGAACGTGTGACGCTAAGGGATAAGGTTTCTAAGTTGGACATGATTCTCACTCCGAAGAGCATCAGCCTGAAGGAGGTGACGGTGAAGCCTGACCCGCTGCGGCAACGGGGCGACACGCTGATGCATAACCTAGCGTCGTTCCTCGGCAAGGGCGACGTGACGCTGGAGGACGGTCTGAAGCGGCTGCCGGGAGTGGACGTGGCGCAGAGCGGTGCCATCAGCTATATGGGCAAGCCCATCTCGCAGTTCAACATCGAGGGGTTGGACATGCTGGGCGGCAAGTACAACCTGGCGACGAGGAACATCCCGGCGGACTACGTGACGCAGGTGGAGATAGTGCGCAACCACCACAGCCGACGGGTGGAGAAGGACGTGCCGAGCAACGAGGTGTCGATGAACATCAAACTGTCGAACAAGGCGAAGTTCAAGCCGTTCGGGCAGGAGGCCATCTGCTCGGTGAAGGGCGGCAACTACAAAGGCTTTGCACGGGCCGACATGTACGACCACTTCGGCGGCTCGGATGTGAGCACCCGCGCCACGAGCCTGTTTGGTGGATTCGACGGCGGTGCGCCTCCGCAGGGCGAATACCTCTACCAGCGCAACGGCATGGCGACGCTGAACGGCATCCTGCGCACGGACTCGTTCACGACCATGAAGGTGAATGCCGACTACAGTTACCACCGCGCCACGCACGACATCAGCCAGAGGTTTGTCCTCAAAGGGAAGTTTGAGGAGAATGAGGGGGATGTGGTTGCTAACGGCTCTTTAGTGGAGCAGCGACGGAAGACTTCATCGTTTGAGGTGGGCAACGAACTTTTCTGGATGGGCAGGACGGAGAAGGGCGCACGGCGACACGTCCATGCGTCGGTGTCGTTCAGGCGGACACCGACGCTAAGGCTCTCGTTCAGCCAAGACGGTACGGACTACGGGCAGACAGCGCAGTCCTCAACGCTCAGCATAAGCGTCGGCTCGTCGTTCCAAATCCCCATCGGCAAGTCGTTCCGGCTGAACCTGCCCGTCAGCGTGTCAGCTATGTATGACGACTTGGAAACCTATCGCACGGCGACTGGCGAGATGAATGACATTCGCGGCTGGGCCTTCACGCCGACCCTCAACCCCGGCTTCGAGATTCATTCCAAGAACCGCCGCTTCTACCTGAGTGCAGGCATCGGGGCCGCGCTGAAGGGGCTGTACTATAATAAGCTGAACTACACTAAGCCCGTGCTCAATCCCTCGATGGGCATCAACTACACCTTCTCAGCCAACAGCAAACTGTCGTTTTCGACGGGCTACACGACCTCGATTGGCGACATGATGACGCTGCTGACGGAGCCGATGCAGGTGGACTACCGCTCGGTGCGCACCTCGTCTGGCATCATCGGTGAGTCGAACACGTGGCACACGTCGGGCGAATGGAAATGGCAGCTGCCCATGCAGTACTTCACGCTGAGCCTCGCGGCCAGCCACAGCGAAGGCAAGCAGAACACGCTCACGTCGCAGTCGGTCAGCGGCATCGACGTGAGCAGCACGGCCCTGCTCCGCGACTCCCGCAGCCGCTCCACGCTCGAACAACTACAACCTCCACGGCAATGCCTCCGTCACCCCCATCCAATGGCTCGAACTGCGCTACGACATCCGCTACGGCTGGTCGCACTCCCGCTACTCCGAGGAAAGCAACACCGTGACCTCCCTCACCCATAGCGGATCCATCCACGTATTCCCCATCGCCACCCTCGACCTCTCTCTGGACTACGACCACGTGCGCCGTCAGCTCACTACCGACCAATACAAGCGCATGTCCCTCTTCAATGCCTCCGCACAGTACAAGTGGAAGCAGTGCGTCCTCCGTCTGGAACTCACCAATCTCCTGAACCAGCGCAGCTACTCCTACACCGTCTTCGACGGCATCAACACCTATACCTATGACTACGGCCTCTGCGGTCGCACTATGATGCTCCGCGCCACGTTCAAACTATGAACATTACTTGATTTCAATAAAGTAGTAAAGTTCTTGGACGAGCCAAGCGGCAGAGCCGAGCGAGTAAAGAAGATTAGTTCTTGGCTGAGCCAAGGCAGAGCCGAGCGAAACAAAGTAATTTTTGTTGGCATCGCCTTCGTTTTCTCGCCATGCCCAAGTACAAACGAGTTTGTACTTGGGCATTTGGCTTAACGAAAACGTTCAAAGACCTAAGGCACTAAAGCCCCGTCACGTCATCACGACGAGGCGGGGCTTTGTCGCGAAGAATGCCAAGATGTCTTGGAACAAAAGATAACTGGAAAGGTTTATACCAAGAGCATGTCGCAACAGACTTCTTATACATATTATGCTTGCTGCGCAAAAATGCGAACAGTAACCATTGATATTTGCTGCGTAATGTTGAGCTATCCATACTCCGCAGAAGTTCGTCAGTTGGCGATTGTGGTGGGTGGATTAGGATGCACCTCATTTCGTTTGGGGTAATAAAACGGAGCGAACTCCGGCGCATCTGAATGGCACTCTCAGACGGCTTGCGGCGAAGGAACTTTTTCAAATGTTCTAAGCCTAATTAGCGTTAACTGTTATTAACACGATTTGGAAGGACACCTTCTGCTGCGCGGAGCAAGCTCGTTTGAAGTATGGAAAAGAAGTTGCCCTGGTATCATCTTGCTACCAGATTTCATTCGTGCAGATGACAGTCGCTTGAAGAGTTTTCATAGTCACTACAAACCCCATTGCTTGCTACCCCTGACTCTGAAAAAGTGGCATCGGCAAGCCGATTATAATGAGTGGATATAATTTCCATAGATTCATCGCTGTCATTCATGGCCGAACATGTGTGGGAACATCTTCATGTCAGATACTGTGACCTCTGCTTGCAGATTTATGTGGTCAGTCCACCGCCCGATGAAAATCGGAACGGGTAATGAGCTTCCCGATGCTTGTTTTATGTGGCTAAGCTGCTGCCATACGCCAAAGGCTTGCGATTCGTTGTTACCAACCTTCTTGTAGATGACCTTCAATCGGTCAAAGGAAGAGGTGACATCATTGGCATTGAAATCATTGGACGCAACTATACTGCTATATGTCTTTGTATGGTTGCTTTCTTTGGAATCCTTATATTCATTAGAAATGTCGGTATCATTAGCTGCATCAGCGGTCAACGATGTTATGGCAGTTTCAGCAATCGCTTTTGGGGAGGGTGAAGTTGTTGCGCTCGCTAGATTTACTTTTTTTGAAGGTTCAACAATAGGGTCAGTTTGCCAGCTAGACTTGTTCGGCTTACGTTTGTGCGATGCCAGAATGGCTTCGTTCTCTTCATCTGCTGTCATCGGAACGGTATTCCTGCGCTTCGTCTCCAGCCACTTGTCAAGCTCATCCTGATACAGGATCCATCTTCTGCCAGGCTTGGTGGCCGGGATGGTGCCGTCCTCCAGTTTCATATACATCGTTCCCCTGGGGATATGCGTGTACTCGATGGCCTCATCCACAGTCATTGGCTTGTGGCGGTTCTCCTTTACGGGTTTACTACTCTCTGCCTGCTGTCTGGACAGCATGGCTCTCATGCCCATCACCTCATCCCGAAGCTGGGCGACGACCTGCGGGAGGTCGTTGAATGTCAGAATTTCTTTTTCCATAATTTATCACAGTTTTGGTGAATCGACTGCAAAGGAACTCAATGATGCCATGCTGATTCCGATTATTCACGATAATCCACGAATAATCATATCAACATGAAATAATTGGAGAAAATATGGGCTACAAGAGGAAAGATGATAGGGGAAAAGGGAAAATAAAGTCTGCTATAAAGCTTATTGGTACTCTTGACAGAAGATTATAAAACAGATAGTGGGCGAAAACCGATGCAGAGACATCAGCTTTCGCCCACCACCTGGGTATTGTTGTCTAAAGAAATGGATAGGTGTTTTATGATTAAGTTTTTTCCAAAATGTCGTATTTGCGTCCGTTTTGGAAAAAACTCAACCTTAGCAAAGTTTATATATGAGAAGGATTAGAGAATCTGAGTTCTACGGTCTGAAAATAAATTGTCCAACACTACAGACTGATTGACAATGCTGGCATGTTCCCCTCGGGCAATGCCCATCGTCGTAACCATCACCAACTGGATGCTGTGCGTCTTGTTGTGCATCTTGCTTGCGGCAAAGGCCTCTATCTTATTCAGGAAATCTTCTTCATCGTTTTTTGTTATGGCGTATTTTCCACCCGTGAACTTCATCTCGCAAAGATAGTCCGTCCTGTCAGCCTTACTTTCCAGCAGCAAGTCAATCTGAGCCCCCTTTCCGTCGGGACTTTTCCCACTCCAACAATAATTACGGTTGATGGAGGCTATACGCAATGTGTCTTGGATTTGGGGCAAGTGTTCCACACAAAGCAGTTCAAAAGTATCTCCTGCCCATGTGTAGAAAATGGGAGTGCCGTGAATGGAATTCCATATTCCCTTCTTTGCCTGTTTGCCTTGAATGAAACGTAAATAGAACAATGAAAAGAAGTCAATCAGCTGATAGACCGTCTCCACACGTTCCTTGCCATAGCGTGGATATGCCCTGATGATGCCTGACTCCATGAGATTTTCAAGCAGCTTGGTCAGCGTTCCGCCAGTCTTAATATCTATGGCTGTACTGATCTCTTTCTGGGTCATGCCATAAAACTGACTTCCCAAAACTTTGACTATATCCACATACCGCTCCTTGCTGGCATATAGTCCTGCATATACATCAAGGAATTCCTGATGTATCTTTTCGTCAGCAAAGAAAATACGGTCTATATTCTCAGTGATGGTCTGATTGTTGCGTAGCTTGTCGAGATAAAACGGTACACCTCCCAATGCCATGTAGCAGATGCACATCTCATATCGGGACAGACGGAATCCGTTTCGTCGATAATACTTCTGACATTCGGCCAATGTGAAGGGTGCAAGCTTGATGGTCTCAGTGAGTCGTCCGTGCAGACCTCCGTAGTCACGTATCACATTGTCAAGCATCCAGCTCGTGGCAGATCCGCACACCACCAGAATGATGTTTCTCTGACTATCCGCCCATGAGTTCCAGAAATAGCCGAGTTCCGAAATCATCTCGGACGACTGAGGACCGGCCAGCCAGGGCAACTCATCAATAAGGATGACATTCCGACGAGAGCGAATGCCTTCAAGCAGCCTTCGCAGAAGCAGGAAGGCTTCACGCCAGCATGTAGGTCTTTCGGTCGTAGCGGCATCCAGCCCTGACAATACCAATGAATCATAGAAATGATCCAGTTGCAGTTTTCGGTATGTCTCGTAATTCTTGCCCCCGTCCTTTACGTATGTTCCGACAGCAGAAAAGACAATCTTACTGCCATACACTTCACTGACCAGATATGACTTGCCTATGCGTCTGCGCCCATAGATGGCGACAAACTCGGACTTCTTAGACTTGTACAAGCGTTCGAGCGTGGATATTTCCACTTCTCTGCCTATGATATTGGGGTACTTCATGCTGAACAGTTTTTATTGCTCTGCAAAAGTACAATTTTTATTTTAGACTCATGCATCTTTTGCTTAAAAATCAGCGAAAACGAGAAAATATTTTTGAATTTCGCTGATTTTTAAACATAAAATTCGACACCACGGAGGCGATGAGGTGTTTAGAACATACCCCACCGCAGCGCGTGAATCATTAATAATGCGTACCTTTTCACCCGCTCAAAAAATGCGGTGTGCGGATGAAAAGTGTTAAAAAATGTTTTTATTTGAGGTGTTTTTTCACTTTTCTTTTTCCTTCTATCATTAAAAAGGTGTACCTTTGCGCCCGCTAAACCCGAAACACGGGTGCATTCGAGGGTGGGTGTACGACGATTGATGACGACGGCTCACCACCTGAAGGATGTAATTACAAACTTCATTCATCAAACAATTATGTACTTAGATTCCGCTAAGAAGGCCGAGCTCTTCGAGAAGTTCGGTAAGAGCACTACCGACACGGGTAGCGCAGAGAGCCAGATTGCACTGTTCACCTACCGCATTGCTCACCTCACTGAGCACATGAAGCAGAACCGCAAGGACCACAGCACAGAGCGCGCTCTGACTGGTCTCGTAGGTAAGCGTCGTGCACTCCTCAACTACCTGAAGTCTCGCGACATCAACCGCTACCGCGCGATCGTCAAGGCTCTGGGTCTGCGTAAGTAAAGGCGCAGACTCTCCCCCCGCCCTCCCTATCAGGGAGGGAGCGGTCACTTTTCAAGAAGTGAGATCTTATCAAAGTGAGAAGTGCTCGCCAAGTAGTACTTCTCACTTTTGTTTTCAAGAGAAAAACCATTCATCATTCATCACCATCTATGAACACTACCAACCAGTCAAATAGTAACAGCTCCCTCCCTGATAGGGAGGGCGGGGGGAGAGTCCGCTGGGTATCTTCCCTCCTCCCCGACCTTCTCTCCATCCTCTTCTTCGTAGCCCTCTCCTTCGCCTACTTCGCCAAGCCCGCCTCCGAAGGGCTGGTGCTGACAGGCCACGACCACAGCGGCGGTGCCGGCGCATCCTCGGAGATGGAGGCCTATCGCAAAAGCCACGACGGCGAGCGCACACGCTGGACCAACACGCTCTTCTCGGGTATGCCCACCTACCAGATGGCACCCTCCTACCCCTCCACCGAGAAGCTCGCGAAGGTCGAGAAAGTCTATAAGCTCGGATTGCCCGACTATGTCGTACTGGTGTTCATCATGCTCCTGGGCTTCTACATCCTCCTGCGCGCCTTCGACTTCAAGGCGTGGATGGCAGCCCTCGGCGCCGTCCTATGGGCCTTCTCCAGCTACTACTTTATTATAATAGGTGCAGGCCACATCTGGAAGTTCTACACGCTGGCCTACATCCCGCCCACCATCGCCGGTATGGTGCTCTGCTACCGCGGCCGCTACGGCTGGGGACTCCTCGTCACCGCCCTCTTCATGGCCCTGCAGATCCTCTCCAACCACGTACAGATGACCTACTACTTCGCCTTCGTGATGGCATTAATGGCAGTGGCTTTCTTAATGGACAATGGACAATGGACAGTGGACAATGAGACAGGCGAGCAAGGTCGGCAATCCGGAGGCAATTGTCAATTGTCCATTGTCAATTGTCAATTTAAGAAGTGGCTGAAGGCCACTTTGACCTTTTCCCTCGGCTGCCTCATCGGCCTCGCCATCAACGCCTCCAACCTCTTCCACACCTGGGAGTACTCCAAGGAGACCATGCGCGGCAAGAGCGAGCTGACACACCAGACTCTCGACCCCGCCGACCAGACGTCCAGCGGCCTGGAGCGCAGCTATATCACCGCCTGGAGCTACGGCATCGGCGAGACATGGTCGCTGCTCATCCCCAACGTCAAGGGCGGCGCCAGCCAGCCCCTCACGCAGAGCAAGACGGCGATGGCCAAGGCCAACCAGACGTATATGCCCGTCTATCAGAGCCTCGGGCAGTACTGGGGCGAGCAGCCCGGCACCAGCGGCCCCGTCTATGTCGGCGCCTTCGTGGTGTTCCTCTTCGTCCTCGGCCTCTTCATCGTCAAGGGGCCGATGAAATGGGCGCTTTTCATTGCCACCGTCCTCAGCATCACCCTCGCATGGGGTAAGAACTTCATGCCGTGGACCGACCTGTGGCTGGACTATGTCCCCATGTACGACAAGTTCCGCACCGTCGCCTCCATCCTCGTCATCGCCGAGTTCACCATCCCCCTGCTCGCAATGCTGGCATTAAAGGAGATAGTCAGCCCCCTCCCATCCTCCCCCAAGGGGGAGGTGTCCCCAACAGCATCGAAGCTCTCCCCCCTTGGGGGGAGTTGGTGGGGGGCTCTCGCGCTCACCGCCGGCCCCTGCCTGCTCTTCTGGCTCATGCCCGACGTCTTCTTCGGCAACTACGTCAGCAGCTCCGAGGCTGCGATGCTGAACAACGCCGTGGCACAGGGCTATATCCCCGCCGACATGCTCGCCGACATCCTGCGTAACCTCAACGATATGCGGCGCGCCGTCTTCACCGCCGATGCTGGACGCTCGCTGCTCATCATCCTCGTAGGCTGCGCCGTGCTCATCGCATACCATTATAAGAAGATCAAGGCGTGGGCAATGGTCGGCTGCCTCATCGTGCTCTGCACCGCCGATATGTGGGATGTCAACAAGCGCTACCTCAACGACGCCATGTTCTCCAAGCCCCAGCCCGCACAGCAGTTCTTCCAGAAGACACCCACCGACGAGGCCATCCTGCAGGACAGCGACCTCTACTACCGCGTCGTGAACCTCGCCGTGAACACCTTCAACGACAACACCACCTCCTACTGGCACAAGAGCATCGGCGGCTACCACGCCGCCAAGCTGCGCCGCTACCAGGAGCTCATCGAAGCCCACATCCAGCCGCAGCTCGCCACCCTCTACAAAGCCGTTGCCGAGACCAATGGCCGCCTCGACAGCATCGACGGCGACAGCCTCTTCCCCGTGCTCAACATGCTCAACACCAAGTACGCCATCCTGCCCCTGCAGGGCGGCGAGACCGTGCCCGTGCAGAACCCGTGGGCCATGGGCAACGCCTGGTTCGTGGATAACGTGTTCCTCGTCTCCAATGCCGACGAAGAGCTCTCCCTCCTCTCCTCCATCAATCCCCGCCACACCGCCGCCGTCGATGTCCGCTTCCGCGACCAACTCCCCGACGCATTGATTAGTGCAGGAGGTAGTGCAGACACGCTGACCGCTGGCAACGATGCCGACTCTAGTAAGGCAACCACTCCCTCCCTACAAGGGAGGGCCGGGGTGGGTCTTCTCCATTACGAAGCCAACGCCCTCACCTTCGAGGCCGAGACCGACCGCGAGCGCTTGGCTGTCTTCTCCGACATCTACTACCCCGGCTGGCAGTGCACCATCGACGGTGAGCCCGCCCAGATCCTGCGTGCCGACTACGTCCTGCGCGCCGTCGTCATCCCCGCCGGCAAGCATCAGATCGCGTTCCGCTTCGACCCGCAGAGCCTCCACACCACCGAGGCCATCGCCAACAGCGCCCTCATCGCCCTCGTCCTCCTCCTCATCGCCCTCGTGGCCGCAGGCGTATGGCGTAAGCGGAAGTCATAAAAAGGTAGATACTGGCATGAAGCAACGAAGAGCCCTCGGTCGGGGGCTCTTCGTTGTTGAGTAGGTTATTGGAAGATGAGCGTGGGGCTGAAAATGATACTACCGTCGTTAATGTGTATTCCTTCAAGGGTCATGTTTCTATTGCCTATTTCTAATCTCCAGTTCCCATCTGCGTCTCGCCACCAAGCTGCATCTTCTGCTCCGAAATAATACTCTCCACTGAAATTAAAACTACCAATACCATCAAAATGGAATGAATAGCATTCCGTAATGTCTGAGTAACGAATATCAACAGTTCCTTCGATGGAGAAATCCGCATTAAAATACTTCAAAGAATTCCAAATAGTTCCTTCGTATTTATATCCCCCTCCTTGGTACACAACCGTATCGGGTCTCCCCTGGATTGCCCATAAAGCATAGCGGCAATAATCTTCAAAGGCTTCTCTCTCCGTCAAATAGTCACTTCCTGAAGAACTTGCCTTGAGCGTGAATTTCCCCGTTCCGTAGCCAGTGCGAGAGTTGATATGACCTGTCATGGTGAGGCCCTTGTTCTGGATGGAAAAGTTTCCTTCGGGGTCAAGGGTCAGCGTGCGGTCTTCAAAAGCGTCAGTAATGCCTGTGTAAATACCGAACAAATCGCCAGGAACAATGCCACGCACCTGATCTTCAATACCCTCGCTGTCAGAATGGACAATAGGTCCCCATTTGGCAATTTCTCCATTGGGGAGTGGGGTTTCACAATCTGCCGCTAGAGGATCCACTTTGATGTTCCATATATCTTCAAGAACTAACACCTCATCATCGGAAAGATCAAAGTAGGATTCGTAGTACTTGTCGCGATCTTTAATCTCTGTAATAGCGATATTTCCAATAACCGCGCCATTCTCATCCAAAACAACCAGTTCTGGCTTGAACTCTTCAGAGCAATAGGGGTATAAACGGAATTGAATGAGCCCCGTTCCATTTTCCTTGATGACACACTCCCAATCTTCCGGATCAAGTATGGTCTTGGGCATCTCGGAGAACTTGACTCTACAGCCCGCAAATTTGCTCTTTCCGTTCTCGTCTAATGCCGAATCCTTGAATTTGAGATTCACCGTCTTATTCATCATTGTGGCATATTCCTCATAGACTTTATCCAACTCTTCGTTTGCCTTGAACCAATATTTGCGGTTGATGTTGGTGATGACACTTTTCAGAGTTCCCGAATAAAGTTCCTTGCGATGGTTGTCGGTTATCTCCTTTTTACCCTTATCTCTTATTTCCACCCAGAAAGGCCATGAGCCTCTGCAGTCCGACAAAGCCTCGTTGAAGCCATCGGTATCTCTCCACGGCTGATTGACGTAATCTTTTACCATTTCATCAATCTGGTTTATTATTTCATCCTGGCTCAGTTCCGGGTTCAGGAATAGAGGGCTGATGAGATTGAACCATTCTGTTGCTGAGCGGTAACCATAACCGCCAATTCTGGGATATCCGCTATCACGTCTAAAATATTGTTGATAAGCATTGGAATACAGGGTCGTAACGGTATTATTAACTTCATCCTTGAAATAGTGGAGTTCAAAGTCCAGAAGAGCTAAAGCTGTTGTGGTAGCCGTAAAAATACATTTATATCCTCCCATCTTTTTTCCATGGCAGGCTTTATTGCCAAATCGTATATCAGCCTAAGCGCACTCGTCGTTATTTCATGAGTCTCGCCCGTACGCAGTAAATTGGCAAACTGAACAACAGACCACACCTGGCCCATCTTGCCGCATATATCGCAGAATTTGTTAAACAGCTTGGGCTCACATCCCAGTAGTTTAAGCGCATCCGGCGCTACTCCCAGCCCAAAGTTGGCTATAGTAAATTCTTTACTGGCATAGGCATCAATGGCTGCATAGACATAATTATCGGCCTGTGCCACCTTGGCAAACGTCTGAGCTACCTTATATATTTCCACTGGTTGGGTGGGGTCAAATCCCCAATAAATCAACTTGGCCCGGCGTTTGTGTTCCCACTCCACATCAAAAATACAATAAGTGGACAGGTGGTCGCTGATGATCACCATTTCGCGCGTTTCGTAGTCGTAAAAGTGGAGTATGGGCTCCCATTCTCCGGTCTCTTTATTAAGATAAGCTGCAAAGCATGGGCTGTTTGCGGGGAAGCGGATTTCCACAACTCCGTCAAGGTCGTGTATGCCTTCCAAGTCAAAGTCATAGGCCGCCATATAGCTCACTCCGCCCTCTAAGTCCTTAGGAGCCTTGGCGCCATCTATACGATTGACGGTCAGTGTTTTCTTTCCGTTGATCACACTGGGGCCAAACAAGATGCTGTAGTTGACCATATTGACAGACGAGGTCTCTTCATCAAGCTCAAATGTACTCTGCTCAGTGGCTGGTGCAACGGGGTCTGTGCCTACAATGGACATCTCCTCAATCATGTCGGTGTAATAGCCTAACCCCCAAGTGTTCGAGAATCCCACTCTCCGGCCATCTACCATCATTAATATCTTGTCAGGATCGATGAAATCCTTTTCCCAGAACACTTGCTCGGTACAATCTATCTGAAACAAATCGTGCGTGCCGTCCTTCAACTGCACTTTGAGCATATATTGGGCATGGGCAGCGCCACAGACTATCAGCAGCAGCGCCAAGAGGGATAATATCTTCTTCATACCTATTTATCTTTTTGCGTGAATCTTGAATGATTGATTGCCGGCCTTGACCACAATGGTCTTGGCGGTAGGAATCGTCATGCTGACACGACCTTGCAACGATGCCTTCGCCAAGGCCAGCAGACGACCATCGAGACCGTAAAGCATGACTTGCGTATTGGCATCAAGACCGCTAATCAAGAGTTGGTTGCCGACTGTGCGGATGACAATGCCCTGCTCTTTGTCCTGCACGTCCTCGATGCCCGTGGGATCGTCATAGTGAACGAAAGTAAAGAAGTTGTTGTATATGCCAACATACTCCTCCTTCTCAAGAACATAATTGCTTCTGTCCGATGTAATAAACAATGAAGTGCCGGAATAGGTTATCTTGGGATGATCGTCGAAGAGGATATGGTGATAATCGCATACCTGCCATCCGTTCTGATCGACCATCGTATAAAATCTGATGGCATTGATGTCGCTGACATAGTCGTAATGCTCAGGCGGCAGGCTTCCCATGGCCTGATCCTCAACAATATTCATCTCCTTCCAAACTGCCGCAGACCTGTAGGCTTCTCCCGCCCCGACAGGCACATGGACATTCATCTTCCAAGCATTCAAATGGAACATCGACCATGTAACTGGTAACGGCTCTTGGGTATATAAATAAATGTCTTTGAGATTGTAGGTATAGGCGAAAGCCTCGTCCTCAATATTCCTGACAGATGGCGGCAACGTCAGTTTGCTTAGCTTGTCGCCAAAGGCATGCGCACGGATGGTAGTAACCGACGAAGGCACACCCACAGCATCACGCCAGTGATCGCGTTCGAATCCTGGGCGGTAGTTCGGGCAGTGGACAAGCGTGCGGCGCGACTTGTCGTACAGGATGCCCATATAAACGCTATACTTCTTGTTGTTCTCATCGACAATGTACTCTGAGAGTTTGTCGCCAACCAGTGCTTCCATACCCACACGATTGAGGTTGGCAGAAATATTGATGACAGAAGCCTTGTGGTCGTAGAAGGCTCTATATCCCAATTCCTTCACGGTGGTGGCGATGTTAATCTCTTTCAGGGGAACTCGCTCAAAGGCACTGGCTCCCACTTTCTCCACACCTTCCTCCAAGGTTACCGAGTTTAGGAACTGATAACCCGTAAAGGCTTGCGCCTTCACCTCCTTGATGGTACCGGGGACTACGAGGTTTGTCAATTCCTCACCAGCAACGTATAGTCGTGTAGTTCCGGAATAGTCAGTGCTCCAAAGCGGGTTGGACAGGTACTGCCATCCCCCATAGGGTTCGAATTCGATGTTCAGCCAAGCTTCGACACTTGGAACATTTACTTTCTGTAACGCACCCTTGATTTCAAAAGCACTGGCACCAATCTTTCGGATGTTACTGGGCAGGTTGACCTCCGTCAGATAGGGACTCCTAAATGCATTAGCACCAATCTCCGTAATGCTTTCTGGCAGTGTGATACGGGTGGGTAATTCCTGACGGTATTGTTCAAAGGCCTCGCTAAATTGAAAGTCTGGCGCTCCGAATGCACCTCTTGCAACCTTCATGACGGGATAAGTGTTACCATCAGACGTTACTGTTGTTGGCACAATCACATCGCCGTATCCTCCCACCACGACGCCTACACTATCGGGCGTAACGTTGATGAAGACATTACCCTCTTCGAAACAGGCCAGCGAAGGTTGGATACCGATATAAGCATGCTGATCCAAGCTAAAGTCTGATGTGACGGGATTGACTTTGCTCAGGAGGTAATAACCGTCTCCGTCACCAGCCCATCCGAAATTCAGATGGAAATAGCCGTCTTCTGCATAACCATCGCAGACAAAAGCATGACCAACATCGTTCAGAGCCTCCTTTGATGGGAAGCCTTCCATCAGAATGGGACGACCTGCATCAAGTTCCTGACGCATCTTATTCTCGTTGCCCTTACACTCAATGTACTGCATGTCCGGGTCGTAACCGAAATAGCGAATCATGGCACTGGACGCAGAACCAAGAGTACATCCTGTACCACTATTTTTAGGTAACTTGGCAGGCTGGCATAATGAATGACAGTCAAATATCAGCTTGGAAACGTTCTCGGCCTCGGCCTCGGTCGTAGGATAGGCACCACCCATCTCATTCCATTTATAGACAGACTCTCCGTAATTAACATTATATGAGCGTGAGTATTCACTAATAACACGGTCCACCTCATCGTACTGACCTGACAGAATCAGTTGCTGAAGATTAATATTATTTGGTATATCTAAGAAATTGTGAAAATGGAAACCACGACCACGGGCAGGGTATTTCCAATATGCCATTATCTGTGCCATAGCCGTCGGTACACATCCGGCAACAGGGATACCCCATGCTTCATAATAGGGATCTATGTACAACGAATACCAGCCCCCTTGAGACCACTGAACCTTCACCAAGGGTTGTACAACGATGTTGGGCACCGTCTCTACCCTGCGCTGCGAAGCGTGCTTCGCGGACTTGAGAGAAATACCTATCATCCTCTGGCGCTGGCCATCATTCACTTGGAATGCCATACGTCCATCTGACAGTTCTACAAGTCCATCAATAGAGGATTCTGCATCCGACTCGCGATGAACCTTAGATTGGCTATAAGCCTCCAGCATATCCTTCAGCTGAATGGGTGCCGTGTCGTAGTCAAAGCTGCCATTGTCGCTCCAACCCAATACGGGGTGATCCGTGTCGCTATCCGCTGATACGAGGACAAATCCGCTGTCGTCACCACGGTTGACGACATAGAGCGCCGCCTCACCACCTTTGCGAAGCGAGGTGTAGGCCACCTTCATCGCGCTGGCCTTAGCGCCCTTGCGAGCCTTGGCCGATGCCGGCTGCCCGGCGAAGAAGTGCTCCGCAATCGTCAGCGCTTGCTCGGCACTTATATCTTTTTGTGCGCCCGCCACCATCGGCAGCACCAGCACCATCAAAAGCAAAAGAACTTTTTTCATAAGCTCATAATTGTTAGAAAATCAAATACTTTCGCGGCAAATATAGCCATCTTCCCCGAATCCACCAAAGGAATCCCCATTTTTCACCCCTTCGCCCGCTATTTGTGCCGATAATGAGTGTAAAATTGTGCATCACACTCTTTCTCCTCATATTTAGCCTCGAATTACGCCTTGGCGATAAAAATCCCCGCAGCCCTGGGGAAAGGGAGCTGCGGGGAGAGTGGAAAGATGAAGGGATTTCCTATTGTTTAGGCTAATCGAAGTATTCAGGGAAACAACAGAAGGACTTTTTGTTGCCACACGTATTTCATAATCAGGGCTTCGTGGCTTTGAATGAGAATTGGATCTTCGGCACTTCACTACCTCCTACGGATTGCCAGTGACCCTCTGCATAAACACGTTCATTACCACTACTGCCGGTAGCATAAACAATGCAGTCCTCTGTATATGACGGTGTCTTTCCAAACGTCATGCTATAGTCCTTGGAAGCTCTATAATCTGTTCTTTTGCTGTCATAGATATCATAGCCAGTTGCTGCAGCATGTATAGTGAAAGAACCACTGACGATTTCCATCGTACTCGGTGATCCGGCATTCACTCGTATGTCGAGGGTTCGAGTTAGGTCTGCCCCACCACGAAGCTGACCACCGCCATCGTCCCAGGAGAAATAATCGCTGTGGCCTTCTGCCTGAAAACTGTCTGAGCCAACGATGTGGGCTATGGTATCATTCTCAAAGGTGACGGTACAGTTCATGGGGTAATTATAGGTACCCATTTTTCGCGTTTGGTTCTTCTCGCCATAGGTGGCAGGGACGTCAATCTTAAATGTCACGTCCCCATTGGAGACCGATGAATTCTGGGTAACATGTAGCGTGTCGCTGCCTGTTCTGTCATCATACATTTGTTCCTCCCTCACGCCAGCTGTCACATACAGGTCAAACTTGCGTGGGAATAATGACATGTCATTGGCCTGTGCTTCTAATACAATGACTTTCGATGTTTTCAGCGAACCAGCCAAGCAATTCAGCCAGCTAGTGAGGGGACCGTCGGTGACGGCACGCCCCCTTTCATCTAGAACGTAAGCATAGTCACCTGTGGTGGTAAGATCAATGACCTTGGTCTCCTCCTTGCCCGAGAGCTTCACGTCATGTTCCGCCAGAGTCAGATGATGGGGTATGATCACGTTTTGTGGCATAGCTACTGGCATCTCTATGCCTAATGCTTTCACCATAGGTGCGAGGATGTAGAGCCCTGCTGGCAGGCCGCTGAACGTAGCAGTTGACACGGCAAAGGGATTGACGAAGTTAAATGTCC
Source organism: uncultured Bacteroidales bacterium (assembly GCA_902779845.1). Classification (GTDB taxonomy): domain Bacteria; phylum Bacteroidota; class Bacteroidia; order Bacteroidales; family Bacteroidaceae; genus Physcousia. Next base: position 52,483 of record CACZCZ010000025.1, read on the forward strand.
GGGAATCATACTCTACGGCAAAGGGCTTGCTGAAATCATACTCCTTCGTGGAGGCGTCAAATCTGAAGGCTCCCACGCCGACGCTGCATGGGAGAACGACAGCCTCCTCCTTGGGATATAATGTGGCTCGTACGACCTCCGTTTTCTTGTCAACGTTCACTCGTAACGAATCGAATTTCGGAACGGCATAGAAGGTGGAATCACCAAAGACCATTTGACCGTCAAAGAAGGGGCGCTCTTTGTCAAACCCCAGCCATTTGGAACTCACCCATGCCTTGGCTTCCAAATCAACAGAGCAAGCTGCAAACTTGAGATCGCCGCTTCGCCACACCATATGCTGACCATACTTTCCCCATTGTGAATAGTAATCCTGATCCGTGGATAGCTTAAAGTTCGCATCTATGCGTGGGCCACAGAAGATGTCCAATCCGATATAAGACGAGAAAATCTTCTCAAGCCAGTCGTTGGTCTGGATGTTGGCGCTGAATTTCAGGCCCGTCTGCAAGAAACCGTTGAAGGAAAGACTGCCCTCCCCCACATCAATAGGACTCTCCTGTGTTCCTTCGTCCTCGGAGGACTTGCTCACGTAGTAACGGAATGGGAAGATCGGCAGATCCGTATCCACAATCACTGTTTCAACGTAGCCAAACTTCATGGCTGGGAATGAGAACTTGGCATTGACGCTGCCACCGCCGCGCACAAAGAACTCGGGAACTGGAGCCGTCTGGAACAGCGGGAGGGCCGCTGGGAACTTGATATTCAAGAACTTAGGCAACCCTGCGCCGTCAATACCTATAAGTTCAAAACTCTTGCTGCATGTCAAGCCCAATGAGGGTTTGACTTTTATGTCAAGTGGACGTTCAAACTTCACGTAGATGCGTCTCAAACTGATGTTGTAGGTCACCTTCATTTTCACCTTCATTTCATACTCGGCTGCAAGGTCAATGTTGACCCCTTCTTTAGGTTCCCATTCACGCTTAATATTGCCGCTGATGTCAACGAGCGTGAAATCCACATGCTCGTTTTCAGCACGGAGCGGAGACTTCAGCATTCCTTCGGGGTTGAAACCTGCTACGCGGCGGCGAACATTGCCAACTTCGTCGGTGCCAATCATTTCAACGCTGATGAGTTGAGTAACTACATCTGCCAAGTCAGAGACAGGTTCGAAATTTACAGAATAGAATCCTCCGGCACGTGGCTCAACATTGGTCACCTTCACAACAAAACTACGCGGGCAATCATAATCGCGCAAATCACGGAGCAAGTTCTTACGGAGGTCCAGGTTCAGTGCCTCGTCCACATCGAGACAGGCCAGTACATCTCCAACTTTAGGAACTAAGGCATCGGGAACGGAGTTCCAAACGTACATCCACCCAGTCTTTATGGATACAAACTCAAGATGGTAGATTAATCCATCCTTAACGATATTGCGGAAATGAGGTGCAAACTTGACCGCTGGCTGAACAAATCCAATACTGTCGATACATGCCAGCGGGATGCGATACAGCGAATCTTTGGTCTCGACTTCCTGAACCACATAGTGGTCATGCTCAAAGCCATTGAAGTCTATCTTTGAATACCCCATGCGAATGACTTCATCATAGAAGAAGCCGTTGAAGTCGCCGTCGTTGCGGTAGATGTAGAACGCATCCTGCGCCAGAACTGGCGAAGTGAAGAATGAAAGAGTGAAAAGTGAAAAATAAAACAATCTCTTGGCTAAGGGTAGCCGAGAACCGCGACATGCAAGTAAATTGTAAATATATCCCATAGTAGATAAATCGTAAATTGTAAATCGTAAAATCGTAAATGACTTTATTTCTTCATGAATTTATAACTCGCATCGCCCACTTTCACGATATAGAGCCCTGCGGGCTGCCCCTTCACGGACACCACTGCGGGCTGTCCGCTGGCAGCCGTCTGCGTGCGCAGCAGCTTGCCGTCGGGGGAGTACAGTTCGAGGACGGTGCCTGCGGCCAGACCATCGAAGCGCATCTCGTCCGTGCCCTGTGAGAAGCGGACCTCTCCGGGCTTCACCGTGGGCACGTTCACCAGCGGCGTCTTGCCCTCGTAGGTGTAGCGCAGCACCTGCGCAATCGGGTAGCTGATGCTCACCTTCTTGGTC
>CACZCZ010000026.1 GCA_902779845.1 uncultured Bacteroidales bacterium
ATACATTCCGAAGAGCAACGCAGGCACAAGCGCGATGACAACGAGCGACATGATGCGCTTGCTGTCGATGGCATCGTGGATGTGTGTTCCGCCAACGCGCGCCGTGGTGTTGGGCACGAAGGCAAACGTATCGAAGCCATCATAAAGCGAACGGAAGGCGTGGAGCTTGCCACCCTCCTCGAAGTTCGGCTTTATTTTGTCGAAAAATTTTCTTATTGCATTCATAATGTAATCTTACGATTTAACAATTTACAATTTTACAATTGGGCTGCGCCTTTTGGGAACAGACAATTGTCCAATTGTAAATCGTCCAATTGTCCAATTTATGCGTTCTCTTTTCTAAGGATATCCAATCCCTCACGCACAATGCGTTGCAATTCAAGTTTTGAACTATCCACGAACTCGGCAATGGCGAAATCCTCGGGAGCCACCTCGTAGATGCCGAGGGCTTCCTGGCGGTCGATGTCACCGGCGATGATAGCCTTCACGAGATAGCCGGCATAGATGTCCATGGGGAACACACGGTCGTATTCACCCGACATGATCATGTGGCGCTCGCCACCCTTGATGCGGGCATCCAGCTCGTATTCGGCCTTCTTAGGACGCAGCCAGCTGAAATAGCTGCGGCTGGTGCTGAACTCCTTGAAGCGGGGAGCAATCCAACCGAGCATCTCATAGACATCGTCACCCTCGGGAATCACAGTGACCTCCGTGGCATGAGCTGCAAGCCAGCCTTCCTTGGAGGTCTTTACGCCCACCATGGGGTTGCCGTTGATGATGCGCAGGCTCTTGCTCTCGTCAATCTGTCCGGCGAGGATAGATTTGATGGGCTGTCCCACGAGCGTCTTGGCGTACTTGGGAGCTTTCACCTCGGAACCGGCGACAGCGATGGTGCGGGTGAAATCCACCTTACCTGTCAGCACCAGACGGCCGATGAAGATGACTTCCTCTGCGCCCAGCGTCCACACGACTTCGCCCTTGTTGATGGGATCAACGTGGTTGATCTGAACGCCCACGTTGCCTGCAGGAGCAGGACCGTCGAACACGGTGATGGTGCAGTCCTTGGCAGCGGTCAGCGCCTCAGCCTTCTGTTGCTTGCAGATGCCGAGGTTCACCTTGGCAATCTTAGCTAGCAAAGAGAGACCTGCCTGCCACTCCTTCTCCTGTCCCTGCAGGACATACTCGAAGTCGGCAGCCAGTGGCATTGAGTTGAATGCGCTCACGAAGATTGCCTTGGGCTTGTCCTCGGGATTCGCCACCACGTCGTAAGGACGCATACGGAAGAACCCGAACAATCCGCTTTCGAGCAGAAGCTTCAGCGGATCCTTCTCTGTGAAGGAGGCTGCTGTCTGCTTGCCGTCGGCATCTACGCGCACGCTCATCACCTTACGGCGTTCTCCGCGCTCCACGAGAGCGACGGTACCGCTGACAGGCGAAACGAACTTCACTTCGGGATGGCTCTTGTCCACAAACAAGGCATCCCCGACCTTGACAGCATCCCCTTCTTTGACAACGACCTTGGGTTTCATGCCACAGAAATCATCGGGGACCAGCGCATACTGACCCTCGACCTTCGTCTGCATGGTTTCCAAGTTCGCTTTGCCCTTCAGGTTTACGTCGAGGCCTTTGCGTAACTTGATTACATTTGCCATATAAAATTAGTATGAATAAATGGTTTTAGCTAAAAACTGCGCAAAATTAAAGAAAAAACACCAATCACGACGCATAAACGGCCAACAATTTTGCTTAGGACACAAAAAAACACTACTTTTGCTCTCACAAATCGCAACATAACCATCAAAACGCTGCGACATATCATCCGCTTGACGGTATATTTGTTCTTGGGACTATACCTCGGGCTTTGGCTGTTCACGATCTCTCCAGCGTGCCAACGCTGGTTGGCCGGGAAAGCTTCTGATGTGCTATCTAAAGAACTGGGTACTCATGTCGAGATTGGCAATGCTCGACTGGGGCTCTTCAACCGTGTGGTGCTTGATGACATACTCCTCCTGGACCAACAAGCCGACACCCTCCTCGCCGCAACACGTGCCAGCACGAAAATAAACCTGATGGAACTCACCCAAGGGCGCATACGCATCGGCAGCGTGCAGCTCTTCGGTTACGACATTCGTCTGCATCGCCCCACATGGGATGCACCCTATAACTTCCAGTTTATTATAGATCGTTTTGCCTCGAAGGACACCACTTCTACCCCACTCGACTTAGCCATCTCCAGTATCATCATCCGTCGCGGACGACTCTCTCACGACATCGACAGTGTCCCCATTTCCAACCACTTCACACCCGCTCATTTGTATTTTACAGACCTGAATCTAAAGGCCAGTGTCAGCGACCTTACTAAAGAACGTTGTAGCTTGGAAATCAACGAATTTAATTTTACGGAATCAAGAAGTGGTTTAACAGTCGAGGACTTCCGAGCCAAGTTCTGGGGCGACCGCCAGAATGTGCAGCTCACGAACCTATGGATGCGGTTGCCGCACTCCACGATTACCATCCCGGCCATCAGCATCAGTAATGGATTCACGCGATGGTTGGAGAACAACGCCGTCTTCCATATTCGCGGTGAGGTGACGCCTTCAGATTTGGCGCCCTTTGACCAACGTCTTCAACGTTTCCAGCAACCCATTCACCTCACCTTACAAGGTCGAAAGCGAGCAGAAGGGATTCTTCTTCAGCGCTTGATGCTCAGCGGTAAGGGCCTCTCCATCGAGGCCAAGGCAGAGGCCCGGCTGCAGGCGTCCGCCGACAGCAGCGCTTCCATCAAGCTTGCCAGTTGGCACGCCACACTGCCGCATTGCTACGTCCGTCAGGCTTTCTATCAACCCATACTGGAGTTGCTAAGCGCGATGGAGCCTCGGCCAATCCTCCCAGTCTCAACCGCAAACATGCTGAGCCGTATCGGAGACATCAGCCTGACGAGCGAAGCATCGGGCAGCACAACGAGACAATTCATCACAGCAAGCGTGAAGGCGCACACCGCCATCGGCGGCATTGAAGCCCGGGGCGACTTGCAGGCCCAAGACAAGTTCAACATTCAGGCCGAGACCACCGATGTCCTCATCGCCAAGCTCCTGGGCAAAGATAGCGGCATCCCCGTAGATAACATCACCCTCATGGCCAACGCCAGTGGTAGCATCCGACAGCGGCAGCTACAGGGAACAGCCACCCTCAAGAACCTCGTTCTCAAAGAGACGCAGCTAAGCACTGTGGAGACTCGCTTCACAATCTCGCCCTATCATCTGAATGCCTCAGTGAATCTTGAAGACGACGAGTACGACCTGCAGCTGTCCACTGACCTGCACAGCCAGAAGGAGATGAAGCTGACAGCCGAGGCATTGGAGCATATAGAAGGACACATAGGATTAGAACGCGTGCGCGTGCATCGTGAAGAGAAGGACTACGAACTCAACCGCCTGCACTTCTCAACTGCCAACGACGATCGCGGCCACCACATTCTTGTCAGCGGTGACTTCATCGACGCTCATGCCGATGGGCGCTTCCACTATGCCAGCATCGTCCCTGCCGTACGCCAAAGACTGCACGAAGTACTGCCCTCGCTCATCAGTGCGCCCAAAGCCGCGAGTGAGGGACTTAATGAGCAAGTTACTTTTTCCATACATCTGTGGAACACGACGCAACTGCTCTCGCTGGCCGACATTCCTCTGCGTCTGCCAGAACCTGGATATATCGAGGGTGAGCTCAACATGTCAAAGAGTGAGTTCGCTGTGATGGCTGACTTCCCGCATCTTGAATATGCCTCCGAGGATCTGCGCGCCGTCAGTATGCTGGCGCGTCAAGAAGGAGACAGCATCCTGTCCTTTGTAACCCTGCAGCGAATGATGGAACTGGGGCCAATGGACCTCTCCGTGCTCGCCGAAGGCAAGAACGACAAGTTGAACACCACCTTTGCCTGGGACGACCACAATATACCTGCCGAGCGTGGCGAACTAACCACCTCAACCCTCTTCTTCAAGGATCAGGAGAGCCATCTCGGTGCTGACATCCGCATTCTTCCCACGGACATCGTCATCTCTGACACTGTCTGGAATGTGAATGAAGCCCGCGTGAAGTATGACAAAGGCGTCGTTGATGTCAACGGATTCCGTATTGCTCAGGGTGGACGCCATTTGCGCGTTGATGGCCGTGTTTCAGACAATCCGGCAGACACGCTCTATGCCGACCTGCGCAGCATCAAGCTGGAATATGTGTTTGGCATCATTGACTTCCACGATGTAGAATTCGAGGGACAGACCACGGGCAAGGTGAAGGTCCACGATATCTTCAAGGATATCGCCGTGGATGCCGACCTGCATGTTGATGACCTGATTCTCAACGGCGGGCTGCTGGGCGAAGCACAAGTGCTTGGCGGCTTCGGGCGCAAGGACGATCGCGCTATTGACCTCGACATTCTCATCCGCGAGCCTTTGCGGGGCGAGTTCAGCACCGTCCGTGGTATCGTCAAGCCCGGTCATGAGCCAGGACGCGGTTTGGATCTCGACATACGAGCGAACTACCTGAACACCTATTTCATCAACTACTTCACCGAAGGCATCTTCAACAACCTGCAGGGACGCGCCACAGGCTATGCTCATCTCTATGGGCCATTCAAGCAATTGGACCTCGAAGGCGAGTTGGTGCTGGACACGTTGGATGTAGGCATCGATGTGCTGGGCACCCGTTTCCACACCTACGGCGGCGACAGCCTCCACCTCTTCCCCGGCGGCATCCGCATCTCCGATGCCCAGATCTACGACCGCTACCACCGCAAAGACAACCTCGCTCACCACGCCATCCTCAACGGCGAGCTGCGCTACGAACATTTCAAGAATCTGCGCTACACCTTTGACATCGCTGCCGACGATTTCCTGGGCTATGACTTTAAGGACTTCGGCGACCAAAGCTTCTACGGCACAGTCTATGCCGATGGCAACGTGCATCTGGCTGGACAACCTGGCGAACTGACTGTGGACATCAAGTGTACGCCCCTGCAAGGCACCGTCTTCACCTATAATGTCTCTTCGCCCACGACGCTCACGGATAATGAGTTCATCACCTATAAGGAGAAAAACCACCTGGTCCCCCTTTCGCCCCCCGAGGGTGGCACTGATGCTCAATCCAATACTGATGATGGTAATGTAGCCCCCTCGGGGGCAGAAGAGGGGGCCACTTCTGACGAACCCATGGACATGCACATCAACTTTGACTTGGACATCACGCCTGCGGCTCAGATGCGTCTGCTGATGGACGCCCGTTCCGAAGACTACATCAACCTCTTCGGTGACGCACACATCCGCGCCACCTTCCACAACCGCGGGCGTTTCCAGATGTACGGCACCTATCGCGTCGATCACGGCACCTATCGTCTTTCGCTGCAGGATGTCATCCGCAAGGAGTTCCGTTTCCAGCAGGGAGGCACTCTTGTCTTTGGCGGCGATCCCATGAAGGGCACCCTGAACCTGCAGGCCATCTACACCGTTCCCAGCGTGTCGCTGAACGACCTGGCTGTAGGTAATAACTTCTCCAGTAGTAACGTTCGTGTGAACTGTCTGATGAACATCGGCGGGCGTGCTGAACAGCCACAGGTCACCTTCGACTTCGATATCCCCAACGTCAACGAGGACGAAAAGCAGATGGTACGCTCGCTCATCTCCACCGATGAGGAACGGAACATGCAGGTCATCTACCTCCTGGGCATCGGACGCTTCTACACGCAGGACCTCACAGCCGGACAAAGCCAGACCAATGCCGCCATGCAGAGTCTGCTCTCCTCGACCATCTCAGGGCAGTTGAACAACCTCCTCACAAGCGTCATCGGGAACAGCAACTGGAACTTCGGCACGAATCTTTCAACAGGCAACCAAGGCTGGAACGAGGTCGATGTCGAGGGAATGCTCAGCGGCCGCCTTCTCAACAACCGTCTTCTCATCAACGGCACCTTCGGCTACCGCGACACGCCCATCGCCAACACCAACTTCATTGGCGACTTTGATGTGCAGTGGCTGCTTACCAAGTCTGGCAACATCAGCCTGAAAGCCTACAGCGAGACCAACGACCGCTACTTCACCAAGACCGCCCTCACCACCCAAGGCATCGGCATCCAGGTGAAGAAGGATTTCAATACACTGCGCGAGCTCTTCCGCTTCCGCCGCCGCAAATAGAAACACAAAGAACAAATGAAACAGGTACAAAGTTTGATTATAATTGTAATGGCGGCAGTAACGCTGCTCACGATCGGCGGCTGCAGCAGGGATGACCATGCTGCAGAGCCGCTGGAAACCATTGACTTCAGCCACGCACGCCTGGCGGTGTGGACGGACAGCGGTAATGAGTACTACACGAAGATTCTGTATCCCGAGGCGAAATGTGTATATCTGGAGAGTCTCAGCAGTATGGTGCAGAACCTCAAGCAGGGCAAGGTGGACGGCTTCATCATGACACGTAGCATAGTGACGACCCTGCAGAAGGAGGGTGTGGATATCGACTTCCTGCCGGACACGCTGTGCAATGTGCCGTGTGTGTATGCCTTCACGGTGTCGGAGCGCGGCAAGATGTTGTGTCAGCAGATGAATGCCTTTCTGGCCTCCATCAAGGCCGACGGCACGCTGGAGCGCCTGCGGCAGAAATGGATGGAGAGCGACGAGAGCGACCGCACATTCATCAAGTCGCCACTCACGGGCGAGAACGGTACCATCGTGGTGTCATCCTCAGCGGAAACGGTGCCCTACTCCTATATGAAAGACAACGAGCTGACAGGCTTCGAGATAGAGATCATCGATTTGTTCTGTGCTGCCAACGGCTACGACTACGCGGTGAAGACCAACAACTTCGACGCGATGCTGGCCGATGTGTCGCTGGGCAAAGTGGACATCGCCGCCAGCTACATCGAATGGTTGCCGGACCGCGAGGGGAATGTCCTGTTCTCCACACCCACGGACGAGGGCTACTGCGTGATGGTGGTCCGTTCGGACGAGGTCAGCCATATGGGACTCCTCAGCATGCTCGCGCGCGGCATCAAGAACACACTGATTGTGGAGGACCGCTGGAAGATGATTCTCGAAGGAATGTACGTGACAATTGTCATCACCATCTTCGCAGCGCTGCTGGGCACACTGCTAGGTTTCCTCGTCTATCTGCTCTATCGCGAGAACATCAAGGTGTTGAACAAGTGCATTGACCTGTCGGTGACAGCGTTGCAAGGCGTGCCAGACTTAATCCTTCTGATGTTCTTCTACTATGTCGTCTTCGGAAAATTCGACGTGGGCGGCACGGTGGTGGCTGTCATCGCCTTCGGAATCATGCTGAGCGTCTCGGTATTCATTATGCTGAAAAGCGGTTCCGAGAGCATTCACCGAGGACAGACGGAAGCGGCGCTGGCGCTGGGATTCACGGAGCGGAGGACTTACCTGAAGTTCATACTGCCGCAGGTGCTGACAGTCTTCTTCCCGACCTATAAGAAAGCACTCGTAGATATGATGCTTTCCACCGCCATTGTGGGCTATGTGGCCGTGCAGGACCTAACACGCATGGGCGACCTCATCCGTGCGCGTACCTTCGATGCGTTCGTGCCGCTGATCACCGTCTCCATCATCTACTTCCTGCTCTCCTGGCTGATGCTGAAGGGCATGGGCGCGCTACTGTCGCAACTGAATCCAAGAAACCGCAAACCTAAAACGATACTGAAAGGAGTGAAGCAATGAACGAGCCCATGATAAAAATCCGAAACCTCACGATGTCCTTCGGAAGTGTCACACCGCTGAAGAATATCAACCTCGACATCCAACGAGGCGACATCGTTGCCCTCATCGGTCCCTCGGGCACGGGTAAGTCAACGCTCCTGCGGTTGATCAACCGTCTGGAGACGCCCACCAGCGGCAGCATCATCGTGGATGGCGAGGACATCACGGCTCCCGACTGTCGTCTGGAACTGTTGCGAAAGAAGATTGGCATGATTTTCCAGTCGTTCAATCTCTTTGCCCATCTCACAGTCATCGAGAACATCATGGCAGCACCTGTGAGCGTGGCTCATCTCTCGCGGCAGGCGGCCTACGACCAGGCTATGAAACTGCTGAAGAGCGTGGGCTTGCAGAGTAAGGCGCTCAGCTACCCCTCGGAGCTTAGCGGCGGCCAGCAGCAGCGCATTGCCATCGTGAGGGCCTTGGCCATGAATCCTGAGATGCTGTTGTTCGATGAACCCACCTCTGCGCTTGACCCCACGATGGTAAGCGAGGTAGAGAATGTCATCCGCCGTGTGGCCGAGGAGGGTACCACGATGATGATTGTGACCCACGAGATGGAGTTCGCCCGCAGCATTGCCAACCGCGTTATCTTCATGGAGAATGGCTGTATTCACGAAGACGGAACGCCAGACCAAATCTTCAACCACCCGCAGAGCGAACGCACGCGTCAGTTCATACAACGACTGAAGGTGCTGACCCTTACCGTTGACTCACATGAAGTGGACACCCTGAGCTGCTTTACACTCATCGAGGAGTTCGTTGCCAAGAACGGCATCCCACGCAGAACGAAGAATGCGCTGCTCTCCCTCTTTGACGAGCTCTGCATTGGAATGCTTTTGTCGAGGATGGAAAGTCCCCTCATTAAGATGATGATAGAATACGGCGTTGACGGCCACGTGACAGTGAATATCGACTACAACGGCGACCGCTTCGACATTGCCGATTCCACCGACGACATCGCCCTCGCCATCGTCAAGGCGTTCATCGCAGACATGTCGTACAACTACGACGCTGATGACCGCGAAGCGCCCAATCATCTAAAAATTAGCTTAGTAGATTAGTACACTATGAAATTAATATACTTCCATGGTTTCGGCTCATCGGGTGCCAGCGGCACTGTCGAAACCCTTCGTCGTCTCCTCCCCGACGACCAAATCATCGCTCCAGACATCCCCATTGACCCTGTCGAGGCACTACCCTACCTCCGTCAGCTCTGCGCCAACGAGCAGCCCGACATCGTCGTGGGAACAAGCATGGGTGGAATGTATGCCCAGCAGATGCGTGGCTTTGTCCGTATCTGCATCAATCCGGCTGTGAACATGTCCACAATGAGCACTGTCCTTCGCACGGGCGAACACAAGTTCTTCAACGGGCGCAAGGACGGTCAGAAGACCTTCCGCATCACGCGCGACATCATCCAGCATCACAACCAGATGGAACGTCAGCAGTGGAAGGACATCACCGACTGGGACCGTGAACACTGCTATGGTCTCTTCGGCATCAACGACCCGCTGGTGCACACCTACGATCTCTTCCACAAGCATTATCCCCACGCCATCCGCTTCGAAGGCGAACACCGCCTCAATGAGAAAGTCCTGCGCAAAGTCGTCCTTCCCCTGATTCAAGAGCTCACAGCGAAGTGAGACGCCCCTTGCGCATCCCTCTACCCTGCCCTTTCTGAGAGTTCAAGCCAGCGCATTTCGGCGGCATCGAGTTCTTCTTGGAGGATGGGGAGGCGTTTGCTCTTGGCGGTGAGGTCATCGATGGAGAGGGTGCCGCTGCAGAGGGCGCTTTCGAGTTCTTTTTTCTCTGCTTCGAGAGCTGCAATGGTGGCTTCGAGGGCTTCAAACTCGCGCTTTTCTTTGTAGGAAAGGCGAAGACCCACCCCCCGACCCCTCCCGTCAGGGAGGGGGGAAGACCCCTCTAAATCTACCCGTAAGGGGAGACTTGCAACTCCTTTAGCCGCTTTCCCCATACATTTCTTCGCGCCAGCCCTCTCCCCGCCCTCACGGGAGGGGCTGGAGGTGGGGCTGTTCTTCTCCCATTCCCTATACTGTGTATAATTCCCTGGGAAATCTTTGATAACGCCATCGCCTTTGAAGACGAGGAGGTGGTCAACGACTTTGTCCATGAAGTAGCGGTCGTGGCTGACAACGATGACGCAGCCCTTGAAGTTCTTGAGGTAGTCCTCGAGGATGTTCAGTGTCACGATGTCGAGGTCGTTAGTGGGCTCGTCGAGAATGAGGAAGTTGGGGTTCTGCATCAGCACGGTGCAGAGGTAGAGGCGCCGCCGCTCGCCGCCCGAGAGTTTGTAGATATAATTCTGCTGTTGCAGGGGTGTGAACAGGAAGTGCTGCAGGAACTGCATCGCGGTGAGATGGCGACCGCCGCCGAGATCCACGTATTCCGCTATCTGCCGTACGGCATCGATGACCTTCATCTCCTGATTGAACTGCATCCCTTCTTGCGAGAAATAGCCAAAGCGCACGGTCTCGCCCACGACGAAGCGCCCGCTGTCAGGCTGCACCAATCCCAGCAACATCTTGATGAACGTGCTCTTGCCCGTTCCGTTGGCGCCTACGATGCCCATCTTCTCATAACGCGAGAAGTTGTAGTAGAAATCCTTCAGGATGACGCGCTCCGTGGAATTCGGGTCGTCGGGGCGTGGCGGGAACGTCTTGCTGACATACTGCGCCTCGAAGATCTTGGAACCGATGTAGGTGCTATTCACCTGCAGCGACACCTTCTCCTCGGTGATGCGCTGTTTGGCTACGCGTTCGAGGTCGTAGAAGGCATCCTCGCGCGAACGAGCCTTGTGGCCGCGTGCTTGGGGCATCCGTCGCATCCACTCCAACTCACTCCTATATAAATTATTCGCGCGCGCGATGGTTGCGTTGGTCACGTCGATGCGCTCTTGCCGCTTTTCAAGATAGTAGGCATAATTGCCGCGATAGGTGTAGAGTGTCTCGTTGTCCAGCTCCAGAATGAGCGAGCAGACACGGTCGAGGAAATAGCGGTCGTGGGTCACCATGAGCACCGTCATACTCGACCGCGAGAGATAAGTCTCCAGCCATTCAATCATCTGAAGGTCAAGATGGTTTGTGGGCTCGTCGAGGATGAGGAGGTCCGGTTCCTGACACAGCACGTTGGCCAGCGCCACACGCTTGAGTTGTCCTCCAGAGAGGTGGCTGATGGGCTGTGCATGGTCTGTGATTTTCAGCTTTGTCAGATACTCCTGAATGCGCCGCGGTTCCTCCTTGCAATGCCAAAGGCAAGCCTCCATCACGGTCATGTCCTTGGGGTAAGTGGGCGTCTGCTCGAGATAGGCCACACGCAGGTCACGCCGATAGGTGATGGTGCCGCCCTCAGGTTCCTCATGTCCTGCCAGGATGTTCAGCAGCGAGGTCTTGCCAGTTCCGTTCTGCGCTATCAGTCCCACGTGCTGCCCCTCGGCAATGCCAAAGCTGATATCGTGGAAGAGCGTCTTGTCGCCAACAGAAAAAGTGAGGTTGTCAACCTGCAAATAAGGGTTCACGAGTGCCATAGGTGATGAATTTTGGTGCGAAAGTAAGAAAAAAGCATGAAAAACTTTGCTGAATGGACGGAAATCGTTACCTTTGCACTCGATTTTTGGAGAGTTACCCTGCAAAAAGCGGTTAACTCCTTCTTATTTCCTCTTATTTACTTTATTTATGCACACGAAAAGTGACCTCGAAGCATTGAGCATCGAGCAGTTGAATGAAATTGCACATTCATTGAACATATCCACGAAAGCGGATACGCCCAAGTTGAATATCATCTATAGTATTATTGAAGCCGAACTGGCTCAAGGTACGCCCGCTGTCCCTGAAGAGAAGACGGCAAAGAAACGTGGCCGCAAGCCCAAGGCTGAGAAGGAAGCCGAGGAGAAGGCGGAAGCTGAAGCCGTTGCCCCCGAACAGGAGAAGGCGACCTCCAAGCGCAAGAGCTCCAAGAAGGCTGAGAAGGAAGCCACGAAGCAGCCCGAGGAGCAGAAGCCCGCTGAGCAAGCCAAGGAAGAGGCCGCAGCCGTCGAAGCCACCGAGAAGCCCGCTCCCAAGAAGCGTGGCCGCAAGTCGAAGGCTGAGAAGGAAGCCGAGGCCGCTGCGCAGCAAGCTCAGGAGTTGGCTCTCTTCCCCGAAACGGACGACGAGGCTGCTGCCAACGCTGAACAGCCTGAACAGACAGCCCCTGCCGAGACCTCAGAAACGCCCGTAGAGGGCACCACCGAGGAGTATGTGATGCCTACCCCCGAAGAGGTCGAAGCCTTCTTCAATGCCGACGAGCCCGATTTCGTCATACTCAAGTCCATTCCCGAAGGCGGAAACATCGCCCCTGAACCCGCATACACCCCAGAGGCCGAGATGCCACAGTACATCGAGAACCTCACGGACATTGCAGCCACAAGTAAGCCCCAGGCAAAGCATCGCGAGGAAGCAGCCCCCGCCCCCTATGACTTCAGCGATATGGTGAAGACGGAAGGCGTATTGGAAGTGACCCCCGACGGATGGGGTTTCCTGCGTTCCAGCGACTACAACTACCTCCCCAGCCCCGATGACGTCTATCTTAGCCAACAGCAGATCAAGCAGTATGGGCTGAAGACCGGTGATGTCGTCGAAGGCAACGTGAGGCCGCCATTGGAGGGTGAGAAATACTTCCCCCTCACGAGCGTGACCAGCGTGAATGGCTGTAATCCCGCTCGCATCCGCGACCGTCAGGCCTTTGAGCACTTGACACCGCTGTTCCCCGACGAGAAATTCACGCTCTGCCGCGGCTATAACGACCCCACCAGCGTGCGCGTCGTGGATCTCTTCTCCCCTATCGGTAAAGGCCAGCGCGCCCTCATCGTGGCACAGCCTAAGACGGGTAAGACCATCCTCATGAAGGAGATTGCCAACGCCATCGCTGCCAACCACCCCGAAGCCTATCTGATGATGTTGCTCATCGACGAACGTCCCGAAGAGGTGACGGATATGGCCCGCAGCGTCAACGCCGAGGTCATCGCCTCCACCTTCGACGAGCCTGCCGACCGCCACGTGAAGATTGCCGGCATCGTGCTGGAGAAAGCCAAGCGCATGGTCGAGTGTGGCCACGACGTGGTCATCTTCCTCGACAGCATCACACGTCTGGCCCGTGCTTACAACACCGCAGCTCCTGCCAGCGGCAAGATTCTCACCGGCGGTGTCGATGCTAACGCCCTGCAGAAGCCCAAGCGCTTCTTTGGTGCAGCACGTAACATCGAGGGCGGCGGTTCGCTCACCATCATCGCCACAGCCCTCATCGACACAGGCAGCAAGATGGACGAAGTCATCTTCGAGGAGTTCAAGGGCACCGGTAACATGGAACTGCAGCTCGACCGCACACTGGCCAACAAGCGCATCTTCCCTGCCGTGAACATCGTAGCCAGCAGCACACGTCGCGACGACCTGCTCCACGACAAGACCACCCTCGACCGTATGTGGATTCTCCGCAAGTTCCTCGCCGACATGAATCCGCTGGAGGCCATGAACGAGCTCAAGAGCCGCCTCGAGGGCACCAAGACCAATGAAGAATTCCTCATCTCCATGAACTCCTAACCCCAGCACTCTTAACCCATCATCCCCATACAGCAAGCCCACCTCCCTACCGAGGCGGGCTTGCTTTAGCTAATCAGGCTTCGAACTCGCGTAGAACTTGTTCTGAACTCGATTAGAATTCGTAGCCGAGGGTGAGGGTGATATCGTGGCGGTCGAGGTTGACCTCAACAGGGCGCAGAGCTGTGGCCTCTGTGATGAACTGTGCCTCGGGCGCCATTGCAGTCTGATAGTAGTCATCGAAGGCATAGAAATCGCCCTTCTGCATGCGGTACTTGTAAGCCAGGTTGGCGTAGAAGCCCTTGATGTGGTAGCCCAAGCCGAAGGAGAAGATGTTCGTGGTGCCCAGGTTGATGTACTCTGTCCCCACGACTTTGTTCATGGCGTAGGAGTCGATGCTCTGGTCGTAGCGTCCGTTGGACTTGAAGGGCTTGCTGTAGAAGTTGTAGCCGGCACGCAGCGAGAGGTGGTCTGTAGGCATCACCTCCAAGCCGACACGCACGTTGTGAATGCCCTGAGTGATATTCTTCGTCATCGTGTTCATCGCCTTGTCCTGATCGGTGGAGATGCTGGGCTCGTCATACTTGCCACGGCTCTCGTAGGTGGGATAACCCATCTTGGTGTAGTTGTTCATCGAGTACTCGTACTCCACATCCCAAGCCACCATACCTGCGTGGACATCGGCGAGGCTGACACGGAACTTCCAAGGCGTGTAAACATTGAACTCCATGTAGTTGTTGTCGGGGCTGTCATAGGCTACGTAGTTTCCTTTGCCACCTTGATAGTTGTAGTCGTACTGCTCGGAGCCGGGAATAACCTGCCCTGTGTTCTGGAACTTGCTCCACACGGTCCAGTAGGTGTCCTTCTGCTTCATGGTGTACCACGTGGGAGTCTCCACGGCGATACCAAAGCGGAAGGGGTTGTCTTCGATGGGGCTGATGATCGTTCCGACCTTGAAGTTCAGGCCTACGCCGCTCACCTTCTTCCACCATTCGAGGGTGTAGTCTTGAATGCCGCCCTTGTCATCGGGCAAATATTCCAGAGCACCATTCACTACGTGAGCGCCATCGCGGAACTCTGCATAGGAACCTTCGCTCTTGAAATTCAGAATGTCGATGCCGAAGGTGGCACCCCAATAGATGCGTTCGTTGACGGCACCCGAAACGTTGAGGTCGAGGGCATAGAGGTTACCGCTTGTCGTGCGGTAGTAAGAATTGTCATTCGCACGATAGAGGTAGAAGGAGCCATCGGGCTTATAGACGTCATACAATCCCATATAGCCAGTGCAAGCAGGCAGAGCACCCTTCTGGGAATAGCCGATGGAGGCCAGGCCTGCGAACTGGGCTGCTTGCGAGAGGCCGCCGAGATTCTTGTTCTCAGCAATCATGGAACGGTAGTAGCCGAGTTTCTTCTGTAAATTCAAGGCGAAGTTAACACGGTTCTCATCGCTCGTGGGCAGTACCACCACGAAGCCAACCTGGTCGAAGCTGTAGCGAGCACGGCTGTCACCGTCGATAGGGTTGGCAGCCTGAATGGCGGCACCCATACCGATGCTGGCCCAACTGCGGTTGAAGCCGCCGATGCCGGCCGGGTTGTTGGAGATGCCGGAGATCTCGCCGCCGAGAGCACCTACGGCACCACCCATACCAATGTAGCGTGCTGTGCCGTGAATGTCAGACGCGTTCGTCATCAGGTCATTGGTGTAGGTGTCCTGTGCCATCAACACTTGAGCGCAGGCCAGAAACACGATTGTAAGGGATAATATCTTTTTCATTTCAAGAGCTTTTTCGTTATGTCGGTTATCGTTATTACGTTATAACGTTACTTCGTTATTTCGACGGTGTCAATATTTCAAGATTTCAATCCTTAAATTTCATTATCTACCGCGGCCGCCACCGCCACCACGTGAACCGCCTGTGAAGCCGCCGCCACCGCCGCCGGAACGGGAACCGCCGAAGCTGCCGCCGCCGAAGCTGCTGCCACTGCTGCGCGTGCTGCCGGAATAGGACGGTGAACTACTGCGGGAAGAGGCTCCGCTGAACGTTGAGCTGCTGCGAGCAGAGGAACTGGAGGAAGAGCGAGCGGGAGCGCTGACCGTGGAGCGCGACGAGCCATAGCCCGAGCGGCTGCTGGCAGCACCTGTGACACGGCCACCGGTGAAGCCTGTGTTGCGACCGCCATAGTAGCGGCTGTTACCGCGGTTCGAACCAGCCATGCGACCCGTCTGACCAGGACGGCGACCGCTGTTCGTGACATAATCACGGGGGTGACCGCCGCCATGATGGTAGTAGCCGCCATGGTAGTAAGGACGGTGCCAGCCATAATAGCCATAGCCGCGGTAGCCATACCAGTAGGGATCGTAGTAGGCGCCATAGTAGCCCCAGTAAGGACGGCTCCAACCATAATACCAGTACCAGTCATCCCAGTAGAACGGGTCGAGGATGCTCCAGTAGAACGGCGAACAGTAGATGCTGGAATAGCCGAAGCGCCCTACCCTGCGCGACAGCGCATAGTCCTCGCCATCGGAATAGCCTTCGTTGTAACCTTTAGAATAGAGATCCGTCAGCTGCCCCTGTGTGACAGCAAGATAAGTGGTGTCCATGGGATAAGCAAGGGAGTCCGCCTGAGCCGTATAGCGGGGACCACGGCGGTTGTACTCGTCAACATCACGCACAGGACCGCTCGTCACAGGCAACTCATTGTCATCGGCATAGATGATTTCCACGTTCGAAGGAGCTGCAGCAGCCTGCGTCGCAATGATCCGTTCAACCTTCGCCTTGCTCTTCTTCGAAGACATGGAATACATGCCACTCTGCCCCCACATCGTGAGCGGCAAACTCAGCAGCAATGCTGCCCATAATACTCGATTGTTCTTCATATTGCTTTTGTTTTAACGTTTCGATGGTGCAAAAGTAGTCTCTTTTTATGAGATGAAAAAGGGGAAAAACCTACTTCTACGGGTGAAATCCCTATCATTTTTCTATGCAAAGATAGACATTGTTACGCGCGCAGGCAAATAAATAAGGTGAAATTTTCGTGAAGAAGCAATTTTTTGTGTACCTTTGCACCCGATTAGCGGACATCCTTGTGTCCGACAACATGTAAAGA
Source organism: uncultured Bacteroidales bacterium (assembly GCA_902779845.1). GTDB lineage: Bacteria > Bacteroidota > Bacteroidia > Bacteroidales > Bacteroidaceae > Physcousia. The sequence goes on from CACZCZ010000026.1 coordinate 16,457, forward strand.
ACCTAATTTATAATAACGTATAACAACGAACAAAAGACAATGAAAGCATTTGTTTTCCCCGGTCAGGGTGCCCAGTTCCCCGGTATGGGCAAAGATTTGTATGAGAACAACGCCGAAGCCAAGGCTCTTTTTGACAAAGCTAACGATATTCTCGGTTTTGAGATTACGAAGATTATGTTCGAGGGCACAGCCGACGAACTGAAACAGACGAAGGTCACGCAACCTGCTGTGTTCCTGCACTCCGTCATCACTGCCATCTGCCTGGGCGACAAGTTCCAACCCGACATGGTAGGCGGTCACTCGCTGGGTGAGTTCAGCGCATTGGTGGCAGCCGGTGCTCTCTCCTTCGAGGATGGTCTGCGTCTGGTCAGCGCCCGTGCTCAGGCCATGCAGAAAGCCTGCGAGGCTCAGCCCTCCACAATGGCAGCCATCATCGGCCTGCCTGACGATGCTGTTGAGCAGATCTGTGCCGAGGTGTCTGCCGAGGGCGGCGTCTGCGTACCGGCCAACTACAACAACCCCGGCCAGCTGGTCATCAGCGGTAACGTGGAGGCCATCACTGCCGCTTGCGAGAAGTTGAAGGCTGCCGGCGCCAAGCGTGCCCTGCCCCTGGCAGTGGGCGGCGCCTTCCACAGCCCCCTGATGCAGCCCGCCAAGGACGAACTGCAGGCAGCCATCGAAGCCACCGAGTTCCATACACCCAACTGCCCCGTTTATCAGAACGTGGACGGTCTGGCACACATCGAACCTGCCGAGATCAAGGCAAACCTCATCGCACAGCTAACCGCCAGCGTGCGCTGGACTCAGGAGGTGCAGGCCATGTTGGCCGCCGGCGCTACGGAATTCACCGAGTGCGGTCCCGGCAAGGCGCTGCAAGGTATGATTTCCAAGATAGCCAAGGATGTCGAGGGCATTGTCATACGCAGTGCCGCTGACCTCTAAGCTACCAAGCCCCTAGTCCTAAGCTTTTAAGCCCCGCTCTCCCCCATGCAGAACAAGCCCATCATCTATCAAGTCTTCACACGCCTCTTTGGCAGTGACAAGAACGTGAACCAGCCCAATGGTGACCGCAACGTCAACGGTTGCGGCACCATGACGGCTTTTACGCCTGCGGCATTGGCCGAGATCAAGGCGCTGGGAGCCACACACATCTGGTACACCGGCATCATCGAACATGCCACGCAGACCGACTACTCAGCCTATGGCATCACACACGACCATCATGCCGTTGTCAAAGGCAAGGCAGGCTCGGCCTACGCCATCAAGGACTACTACGATGTAGATCCTGACATAGCGACCACTGTGCCGGCTCGCATGAGGGAGTTCGAGGATCTTCTGCTGCGCTCACACAGAGCCAACCTCAAGGTCATCATTGACTTCGTGCCCAATCACGTAGCACGACAGTACCACAGCGATGCCTGTCCTGAGGGCGTAGAAGATCTGGGGGCTGCGGACGACACCACGAAGCATTTCTCTGCGCAGAACAACTTCTACTACTTCCCCGGCGAGCAGTTCCAAGCTGACTTCGACCTGCAGCAGGACGAAGATGCGCCCTACATAGAGAACCCGGCTCGCGCCACTGGCAACGATGTCTTCTCCAGCTTCGCAGGACACAACGACTGGTATGAGACCGTGAAACTCAACTATGGCGTTGACTACACCGCTGGCCGCGTGACAAACTTTGAACCCATTCCTTCGACCTGGGAGAAGATGTTGAACATCTTGCTCTTTTGGGCTGGAAAGGGTGTCGATGGTTTCCGCTGCGACATGGCTGAGATGGTGCCCGCCGAGTTCTGGGGTTGGGCCATTCCACAGGTGAAAGCCCGCTACGAAAGCATCATCTTCATTGCCGAAGTCTATAACCCCGCAGAATACCACAGATATATCTACGACGGTCATTTCGACTACCTCTACGACAAAGTAGGGCTTTATGACACGCTGCGTGCTGTCACCTGCGGCTATGCCAACGCCAGTGCTATCACAGGCTGCTGGCAGGCTCTCGACGACATCCGCCCACACATGCTCTCCTTCCTGGAGAACCACGATGAGCAACGCCTTGCATCGGACTTCTTCGCTGGCAATCCGCTGAAAGGACGTGCACCGATGCTCGTGGCTGCCACCTTCAGCACTGGCCCCGTCATGCTCTATTTCGGTCAGGAACTGGGCGAGCGCGGAATGGACAGCGAAGGCTTCAGCGGCTGCGATGGTCGCACCACAATCTTCGACTACTGGACCGTTGACACCATCAGCCGTTGGCGCAACAAAGGGGCTTTTGACGGTTCAAGGCTAACCCCACAAGAGATTGAGCTACAGTCCTTCTACAAGACATTGCTCAACCTTTGCTCTAACGAGATAGCTATCCAGCAGGGCGAATTCTATGATCTGATGTATGTGAACCCGCCCAGCGAGCATTTCAATCCCAACAAGCAGTATGCTTTCCTGCGCCACTCCGAGCGCACGACCTTACTGATTGTTGCCAACTTCGACAGCGAACCGGCGGCCATTGATGTTCAGATCCCGGAACACGTCTTCAAGTTCTATCGCATGAACAAGAGACGTCGCCTGCGCGCTATCGACCTTCTGACAGGAAAGGCACACTCCATCTGTTTCACGTCTGAGCTACCCACTCATGTGGAGGTGCCCGCATACGGCGGCGTCATCCTGAAATTCAAGACCATCTGATTCACTTCCCACGTTCACAAAGGCTGACATGACATTCCCTATACTATACGTTACACTCATCCTCATCTTCATGCTTGTGGCATTGAGGATGGAGTATCTCCGGCCTGGCCTGATTCTGTTCACGGCAGTAGTACTGTTTCTGGTGTCGGGCATCATCACCCCGGAGGAGGCCCTGAAGGGTTTCTCCAACAAGGGGATGATCACGGTGGCACTGCTCTACTTGATCAGTGAAGGCGTTCGCAAGAGCGGTATCCTGGAGCGTATCGTGTTCCACATGTTACCCAAGAAGAACGCCTCCATCACCTCTGCAGGCCTTCGCCTCTACCCCATCGTGACATTCATCTCAGCCTTCTTCAACAACACCCCTGTGGTGGTCATCTTCGCCCCGATGATTAAGAACTGGGCACGCAAGATGAAGCTTCCACCCACCAAATTCCTCATCCCGCTAAGCTACGCCACCGTCATCGGCGGCATCTGCACGCTCATCGGTACTACAACGAATCTGGTCCTGCATGGAATGCTACTTCAAGAAGCAAAGGAGGAGGCCATAGCCGTAGAAAGCGGTGCTGAAGAAGGTATTCTCATGCGCTTCGGCGTCACAGACGGTATCTCGATGTTTGAGCTCTCAAAGGTTGGTATCTTCATAGCCCTTGCAGGTCTCATATATCTCATCTTTTTCTCGCGTTACTTATTACCCGACAGTCGTATGTCCGAGGAAGATGCTGACGACCGGAACCTGGCTCCTGGCATGACGCGCCACGAGGTACTGCTCGGCAACCGTTTCCCTGGGTTGGGAAAGACGCTCCACGAATTTGATTTCTACCGCCACTACGGTGCCCATGTGCGTGCCATCAGCCGTGGCGGCAACATTCTCGAAGGCGATTACATGAATATGCGGCTGACGCATGAGGACACGCTCATCGTGGATGCTGACAGCACATTTATGAAGACTTGGGGCGAGAGCCGTGTCTTCTGGATGATTAACCGTGTCGGCGACTACGAGCCGCCATTGAGCAAAAAGAAACGCTGGTTCGCTCTGGTACTGCTCATCCTGATGATTATCAGCGCTACCGTAGGTGAGCTGGAGCCTGTCAAGCAGCATTTGGCACAGTCTGAATTTGTGCAGACCTATATGCCTGCACTCAAGATTGACATGTTCTTCTGTGCATGCATAACAGCCGTCATCATGTCCTGGACGAGGATGTTCTCTCCCCGCAAATATACAAAGTTCTTCTCGTGGGATGTCCTCATCACCATCGCCTGTGCCTTCGCCATCTCCACCGCTATGACAAAGTCAGGCTTCGCGGATGTCATCGCCAGCTTCATCATCTCACTCACCGAGCTGGCACGTCATAGCGAGTTCGGCATCTATATCATCCTGGCCTCGCTGTTCCTCATCACGAACATCTTCACCGAACTCATCACCAACAACGCCGCCGCTGCGCTGGCCTTCCCGCTGGCCTTGGCTGTGGCCGAGCAACTGGACATGAACCCCATGCCCTTCGTGGTGTGTGTGTGCTTCGCGGCCAGTTCCTCCTTCTCCACCCCCATCGGCTACCAGACAAACCTCATCGTGCAGGGTGTCGGCGGCTATAAGTTCAAGGACTTCCTGAAGGTTGGTTTGCCGATGAATATCATCGTCCTCCTCTTGAGCATATTCCTGATTCCTTTCTTCTATCACCTGTCATAATGGCTGACAATATCTATCCTGTTTCTACGCTTCCTCGTTCTGCCCGTGAAGAACTGCTCGGACAGCACGGCATGATGATCTGGTTCACGGGACTCAGCGGCTCCGGCAAGAGCACCGTGGCCCTCGGCGTGGAACGTGCCCTGCATGAGCGTGGCATCCTCTGCCGTGTGCTCGACGGCGACAACATCCGCACGGGCATCAACAACAACCTCGGCTTCAGCCCTGAAGACCGCAGGGAGAACATCCGCCGCATCGCCGAGGTGGGCAAGCTCTTCGTAGATACTGGCATCGTCACCCTCGCCGCCTTCGTGTCCCCCACGAATGAATACCGCCAGCTGGCACGCGACATCATTGGCGCCGATGACTTCTTTGAGGTCTATGTCAGCACGCCCCTCGAAGAGTGTGAACGCCGTGATGTAAAAGGACTCTACGCACGCGCCCGACGTGGCGAGGTCAAGGACTTCACCGGCATCAGCGCTCCCTTCGAAGCACCCCTCCATCCCGCACTCACCATCGACACCAGCAAGCAGACGCTGGAAGAGAGCGTCAGGCAAGTGATGGCGTTAATTATCCCATAACCCAATTAGTCCCATGAGCCTCATTGGCCCTATAAGTCCTATAAAAAAACCTATGACAAATAATTATCACCTTTCCCATCTTCAGGAACTTGAAGCCGAGAGCATCCACATCATCCGTGAGGTGGCAGCAGAGTTTGAGAATCCTGTCATGCTCTACAGCATCGGCAAGGACAGCAGTGTCATGGTGCGACTGGCTGAGAAAGCCTTTGCCCCCGGCAAGGTGCCGTTCCCGTTGATGCACATCGACTCGAAATGGAAGTTCAAGGAGATGATACAGTTCCGCGATGAGTATGCCAAGAAATACGGCTGGAACCTCATCGTGGAGTCCAACATGGAAGCATTCCGTGCTGGCGTGGGTCCTTTCACCCACGGCTCCAAGGTACACACCGACCTGATGAAGACCAAGGCCCTGCTGGATGCCTTGAACAAGTATAAGTTCGATGCCGCCTTCGGCGGTGCCCGTCGCGACGAGGAGAAGAGCCGCGCCAAGGAGCGCATCTTCTCGTTCCGCGACCAGTTCCAGCAATGGGACCCCAAGAACCAGCGTCCGGAGCTGTGGGACATCTACAACGCCCGCATCCATAAGGGCGAGAGCATCCGCGCCTTCCCCCTCTCCAACTGGACTGAGCTGGACATCTGGCAGTATATCCGTTTGGAAAACATCCCCATCGTGCCCCTTTACTATGCAAAGGAACGCCCGTGCGTGGAGATTGACGGCAACATCATCATGGCCGACGACGACCGTCTTCCCGAGCAGTACCGTCCACTCGTGAAGCCCCGTATGGTACGCTTCCGCACGCTTGGCTGCTGGCCCCTGACGGGTGCCGTGGAAAGCACCGCCTCCACCATCGAGGAGATTGTCGAGGAGATGATGACCACCACCAAGAGCGAGCGCACCACGCGCGTCATCGACTTCGACCAGGAAGCCTCCATGGAACAGAAGAAACGCGAAGGGTACTTCTAACATATTCGATGTCATGGATAAATATATTTCCATACTTAAGGCAATTATTCTTTCTTGTATTGCTTTCGTGTGTTTGTTTTTTGTTCTTTCTATCATTTTATGGTTTTTTATCTAATCCATATCTTTTATGAACAATAACAAACTATCTATATTCTCACCTGAGTCCCCCTCTCCCACGGGAGAGGGGTTAGGGGTGAGGCCTTCCGATACTGCTGGCCAAATCGATTCCGCCCCCTCCCTTCTCTCTCCCCTCTTTGAAAGAGAGGGGGCAGGGGGTGACTCTTCCGACGAAGCCGCCCTGCAAGTGGATGAGCGCCAGCTCACCCGTCAGGCACTCTGGGAGCGCAAGCTCCTGGACTTCAGCCTGCGCAACAACCTGCTGAACACGCGCTTCGGCAAGCGTGCCCTGCAGCTGTCCCTGTCTGACGTCGCACATCTCGAGGACCGCCTGCAGATGGGCGAGAGCTACTCCATCGCCCCCAAGGAAGCCGCGAAGACATCAGCTGATTCCGAAGGAGCAGCCACCGTGCCTGTCGCGTCAGTGTCGGGACACTCCCTCCCCACCCCGCTCACCCCCTCCGAGCTGAAGCCCATCCTCACGAATCTCTATCGTGGTGCCCGCACAGCGCTGGAGGAGAACGGTGCCAACGCCCTCTTCATCGCCATCGGCATGCTGAAGTGGTATGTCACCGAGAAGAGCGAGCAGCCCCGCTATGCCCCCATCCTGCTGTTGCCCGTGGACATCGTGCGCAACGGCACCGGTTATCTCGTGAGGATGCGCGACGAGGAGACGACCCTCAACATCACGCTCGCAGAGTTCCTGCGCCAGCAGTACAAGTTGCTCGTGCCCGCCCTCGACCCGCTGCCCACCGATGAGCACGGCGTGGATGTGCCCAAGGTCTTCGCTGCCATCCGCCAGGCTGTCAGCCAGCACCCGCAATGGGAGGTCCTCGACGCCTGTGCCCTCGGCCTCTTCTCGTTCAATAAGTTCGTCATGTGGAACGACATCCACAGCAATGCCGCCCGTCTGCAGGAGAGCCCTGTCGTGCAGAGCCTCGTGGAGCGGCGCCTGACATTGGAAGCCCTCGACAAAGAGGTTGATGTCCACGACTTCGACCTCCACGCCCGCCCCTCCGATGTGGCCACGCCCATCAGCGTCGATTCCTCACAGCTGGAAGCCGTCATCGAGAGCGGCGAGGGCAAGAGTTTCATCCTCTACGGCCCTCCCGGAACGGGCAAGTCACAGACCATCACCAACATGATTGCCAACGCCCTCTATCAGGGCAAGCGCGTCCTGTTCGTTGCCGAGAAGATGGCAGCCTTGCAGGTCGTGCAGAAGCGTTTGGCAAAGATAGGTCTCGACCCGTTCTGTCTGGAGCTCCACTCCAACAAGGTCACCAAGACCCACTTCCTCGAACAGCTGCAGCAGGCCTTGGATGTCACCCACGGCCATGTCAGCGAGGACTTCCAGCAACGCTCCGAAGAGCTCTATGCCCTGCGCCAGCAGCTCAACGGCTATATGCAGGCCGTCCACCGCGTCGGTGCCAGCGGCCTCTCCGTCTATGACTGCATCGAGCGCTACATGCAGTTGAGTGCCGATGGCGAAGCCGCCGACCTCTCCCTGCCCTTTGCGCTCCCCCAGCAGAAGACCGCCGCCGACCTCGACGCCCTCACCGACATCCTCACTAAGCTTGATGCCGTCTTCCAGCTCACCGGCCACCCCATGGGTCACCCCTTGACGGGTCTTGCGCCCAAGGGCGACCGCCGCGAGGACTTCGCGCAGCTGGAACTGTTGCTGCAGCAGCTGAGCGCCGTGCCGGCCGAGCAGCCCACCGCCCTCGTCGCGCAATGGGAGGCCATCCAGCAGAAATGGTTCCTGCCGCGCTTCTTCGCCACCGGTTCGTTCCTCAAGCGTCTGCAACGCATCGATGCATCCCTGACCAAGGGCCACATCGCCGAATTCGTCGCCAATCTGTCACAGGTGACGACGCCCACCGTCAGCGCAGAATGGCTGCGTCACAAGGATGAGTGGCGCGACTGGTACCAATGGTCTTCGCAGCGTGCTACCATCATCTCACAGGGCTGGCAGCCTGTCGTGGACTTCATCGAGGAAGGCCACAGCGGCGAGGAAGCCGCTCGTGCCCTCGCGCGTACCTTATATAAAGAGTGGGCCTTGCAGATGATTGACTCCGACGAGGAACTCCGTCGTTTCAGCGGCCTCGTCTTCGAGGATGTCATCGCCCGCTACCGCCAGCTCACAGACCATTTCCAGGAGCTTACGAAGAAAGAGCTCTACTGCCGTCTAGCCGCACGCATCCCCGCCATCTCCATCGAGGCGGCCACGGGTTCCGAGGTCAACATTCTCAAGCGTAACATCGCCAACGGCGGTCGTGGCACCAGCATCCGACATATCATCGAGCAGATCCCCAACCTCATGCCCAAGCTCTGCCCCTGTATGCTCATGAGCCCCATCTCCGTGGCGCAGTTCATTGACCTCAAGACGCCCAAGTTCGACCTCGTCATCTTCGACGAGGCTTCGCAGATGCCCACCGCAGAGGCCGTCGGCGCCATCGGTCGTGGCAAGGCGCTCATCGTCGTGGGCGACAACAAGCAGATGCCACCCACCAGCTTCTTCGACACGCAGCAGGTAGATGATGAGGATGCCGAACTCGACGACCTCGACAGCATCCTCGACGACTGTCAGGCCCTCTCGCTGCCCGACCACTATCTCGCCTTCCACTACCGCTCGAAGCACGAGTCGCTCATTGCCTTCTCCAACCAAGAGTACTACGACGGCCGCCTCTTCACCTTCCCCTCTGCCGACGACCGCCAGCGCAAGGTGTCGCTCGTCAAGGTCGAGGGTGTCTATGACAAGGGCGGCAAGCGCAGCAACCGTGCCGAGGCTGAAGCCGTCGTTAGCGAGATTGTCCGCCGCCTGACCGATGCCGAGCTGTCACAGCGCAGCATCGGTGTCGTAGCCTTCTCCGTGGCACAGCAGAACCTCATCGAGGATGTCTTCATGGAAGCCATCAGCGGCAAACCGGAATTAGAGGCCCGCGCCCTCCAGAGCGAGGAACCCATCTTCATCAAGAACCTCGAGAACGTGCAGGGCGACGAGCGCGACGTCATCCTCTTCAGCATCGGCTACGGCCCCGACAAGGACGGCAACGTCAGCATGAACTTCGGCCCGCTGAACAACCGCGGCGGCGAGCGCCGTCTGAATGTGGCTGTCTCGCGTGCACGTTATGAGATGATAGTCTTCTCCACCCTGCGCGCCGAGCAAATCGACCTGCGCCGCTCGCAGGCCGCCGGCGTAGAAGGACTGCAGAAGTTCCTGAAATATGCCGAGGGAGGAGACTCACCCCTCACCCCTCTCCAGCAAAGAGGGGAACAGGAAGAGGGCCTTTCCGCAGACATCGCCGCAGCCCTCAACAGCCTCGGCTACAAGACAGCGCTCAATGTGGGCCGCTCCAAGTTCAAGGTCGATGTGGCCGTCGTGGATCCTCAAGACCCCGACCGCTATCTGATAGCCATCCTCATCGACAACCACGCCCGCAACGCCACGAAGATAGCCCGCGACCGTGAGCTCACACAGCCCGCTGTCCTCGAAGGACTCGGCTGGAAGGTGCTGCGCGTCTGGAGCATCGACTGGCTGCAGAACCGCCAGCGCGTGCTGGACACCATCGTGGCTGCTATCGAGACGCGCAAGACCGCCACGAAGGCTGCCCCCCTCACCCTCACACAACCCAAGATTGTCGAGGAGAAGGCCAAAGCCGTGAAACCCGCAGCCATCGTCAGCAAGGACGGCACCAAGCGCGACATCGACGACATCCCCGATGCCACCATCGACAAGGTCGTCCTGCAGATTGTCAACGAACAGATTGCCATCCCCCTCGACGGCATCAAGCTCGCTGCCAACCGTATGCTCGGCTACCAGCGCCGCACCACCCGCATCGACAACGCCATCACCCGCAGCGTCGCCCGTCTCATCAGCGCCAAGCAGATCCTGCGCGACGGCGACACCCTCAAAGCAATTTAAACTATCTAGACAATCTAGAATATCTAGAAAATCTAGACAATCTAGAAAAAAACAATACCCCCTATGAAAGAACCCCTCGATATCAAAGCATACCTCGACGCCGACGAGAAGAAAGACCTCCTGCGTCTGCTCACCGCCGGCTCCGTCGATGACGGCAAGTCTACCCTCATCGGACGCCTGCTCTTCGATTCCAAGAAACTCTACGACGACCAGCTCGCCGCCCTTGAGCGCGACAGCAAACGTGTGGGCAATGCCGGCGACAGCATCGACTACGCCCTCCTCCTCGACGGCCTCAAGGCAGAGCGCGAGGAAGGCATCACCATCGATGTCGCCTACCGCTATTTCTCCACCAACCGCCGTAAGTTCATCATCGCCGACACCCCGGGACACGAGCAATACACGCGTAACATGATTACCGGCGGCTCCACAGCCAACCTCGCCATCATCCTCATCGATGCGCGCAAGGGCGTCATCACACAGACGCGCCGCCATACGTTCCTTGTCTCGCTCCTCGGCATCAAGCACATCGTGCTCGCCGTGAACAAGATGGACCTCGTGGATTTCAGCCAGCAGGTCTTCGATGACATCGTAGCTGACTACCGCAAACTCACCGACCACCTCGGCATCGACGATGTCACCTGCTTCCCCCTCTCCGCACGCGAAGGCGACAATGTCGTGGAGAAGAGCGACCGCACGCCGTGGTACAGCGGCCCTGCCCTGCTCCACTTCCTCGAAACGGTGCCCATCCATGCCGACCGCAACTTCGAGGACTTCCGCTATCCCGTGCAGTATGTACTACGCCCCGACCTTAACTTCCGCGGCTTCTGCGGCAAAGTGGCCAGCGGCATCGTGCGCGTCGGCGACGAAGTGATGGCGCTGCCCAGCATGAAGAAAAGCAAGGTGAAGGAAATCGTGGGAACAGGAACGGCACAATTGTCAAATGGTAAATTGACAAATTGTCAAATCACTGAGGCCTTCCCGCCCCAATCCGTCACCATCACCCTTGAAGATGAAATCGACATCAGCCGCGGCGAGATGATTGTCCACCCCGACAACCTGCCGCACATCGGGCGCCACTTCACCACCATGCTCGTGTGGATGGATGAGGAGCCCATGGACACCGGCAAGCAGTTCTTCCTTAAACACAACACCAACACCACCCGTGCCACCATCTGTGCTATCAGAGGTAAAATAGATGTGAATAATGGTCCGTATAACCTTGAGGAACTGGCCGATGCGCCAGCTTCCCCCTCCCTTACGGGAGGGGCCCGGGGTGGGTCTTCATTCCAACTCAATGAGATTGGTCAGGTCGATATCCTCACCGCCAAGACACTCTTCTTCGACGCCTACGCCAAGAACCGGCAGACCGGCGCCTTCATCCTCATCGACCCCATCACCAACAACACCTCCGCCGTCGGCATGATCCTGGCACCGCTCGACGAGAGCGCCCTTGAGAACGACCTCGTGCCCACCCTCGACCTGCCCAAGCTCGGCATCACCCCCGACCACTACCCCGCCATCGAGACCGCCGTCAAGGAGCTGTCGCGCCAAGGGCTGGAGGTAAAAGTGAAATATTAAAAGATTAAAAGAATCTCGTTATTTCGAAACATCGATATATCGAACCCCCTAAACGTTAAACGTACATTATGGGACTACTCAAGTTTGAAGACCTGCCTGTGAACACCCTTGTTGGCGCCGATTGGAAAACATTCAAGCGGATGACCGATGGCAAAGAAATCGACAAGGGTTATCGCACAAAATACTATCTCACGAAGAGTATTTGCCGTCTGCTATCACTGATGGCGCCCATCCAAGAACGTCGCTATCAGAAACTGTTGGCCGACAAGCCCTTGGAGCATGACCCGTTATTTATCCTTGGCCATTGGCGCTCAGGCACCACCTTTGTGCATAATATCTTCGCCCAAGATATGCACTTCGCCCACACGACCACATATCAGACCGTGTTCCCCCACATGATGATGTTCGGACAGCCGTTCTTCAAGTTCATGATGAACATCTTCATCCCCTCGCAACGTCCTACAGACAAGATGGAACTGACGCCCGACCTGCCTCAGGAAGAGGAGTTCGCACTCACGAACATGACACCCTGCTCCTACTACGACTTCTGGTTCTTCCCGCGTCAGATGATGGATTTCTGCGACCGTTATCTCACCTTCGAAACCATCACCGAATCGGAGAAACGCGAGTTTCAGGAACAGTTCCTGAAGATCGTCAAGATCAGCCTGTGGAACACCGGCGGCACACAGTATCTCTCCAAGAACCCGCCGCACACGGGTCATGTGAAAGCCCTCGTAGAGATGTTCCCCAACGCTAAGTTCATCTATCTCATGCGCAACCCTTACACCGTCTTTGAGAGCACCCGCAGCTTCTTCACGCAGACCATACAGCCGCTGAAACTGCAAGACATCAGCGATGACGAGATAGAGATGAACGCTATCCACGTCTATCCCCGTCTCTACAAAGCCTATCAGGAGCAGAAGAAGTTCATCCCCGAGGGCAACCTCTATGAGGTCAAGTTCGAGGAGTTCGAGCGCGATGCCTATGCCACCACCAAGGACATCTACGCCAAGCTCCAGCTCCCCGGCTGGGAAGAGTCCGAGGAAGCCATCCGCCACTACATCGAGAGCAAACGCGGCCACAAGAAAAATCAATATGAATATAAACCCCGCACCATCCAGCTTGTCAACGAACATTGGGGACAGGCCATCAAGGACTGGGGCTACGAACCCAAATTCTGACTTTTTAATTTTATTCAATTGATGACAAGCAGCACCTGCGTTTCATTGTCACCAAGATGGAGGATAGTCAGCTCGGCGGCACCGTCACCTTCTTCGATGACAATGTGACCTTCGATGTCATCATGGAACCCACCTGGTAATATTTGACAAAGAAAAGGGGCTATGTCGTTGGTTGGACACAGCCCCTTTTTTCTTTTTCAGGCCAGCGAATGCGACTTCCGATAGCCCATTCCCGTGACATGGCAGATGAGACGTCCATCCTGATTTGTCACCCTCACTTCTACGGCCGGAATCTTATGGTGATCGGCTACGCTGACAGCCTCTGCCCGCAGCACATCCCCCTCTTTGGCACTCGCCACGAACATGATGCTGTTATTGATGCCAAAGGTTAGTTGGCCTTGATGATTCATCAGAGCTGCGATGGCAATGTCTGCCAGCGTGAACAGGGCACCGCCCTGACACACATTGCCACCGTTCAGGTGCTTGTCGGTCACCTTCATCACCGCCACCGCGTGCTCTTCATCCACCTCAGTAATCTGGCAGCCGGCTCCTGCGGCGAAGCGATCCATTCGATTCAGATATTCTCCTATATTCATTGACTTCATCTGTTAATTACGGGACAAAGCTACGCATTTTTTTTCATTCTCTCATCATTTTCCCCTTTTTCTTTCATTTTTAGCCATTCTCTTTTTCTCTTATAATTATTAGTGGTATCTTTGCAGGCAAAATGATGAGCGGAATGAAGCCGCTATAAATACAAAAGGATGATATACCCACAGTCGTTTGAAGAAAAGATAGGAATGAGTGATGTGAGGGCAATGCTCAAGCGGTATTGCCTGAGCACCATGGGCGAAGAGCGCGTGGATGGTTTGACGTTCAGCACCGATGTGGAGCAGATACGTGAATGGCATCGACAGGCGGGCGAGTTCAACCGTCTTATAGAAGAACAGGACTTCCCCGATCAAGGCTACTACGACCTGCGTCCTGTGTTGGCACGCATCCGTGTTGTTGGCACATATATGGAGGTGGAGGAACTATTTGCCCTCAAGCGGTCGTTGGAGACCATTGAAGCAATCATCAAAACCCTCACCCCCCTCCCTTCTGAGGGGGAAAGCATCGCTAAGACTCCCTCCCCGCTCCCCCGTGAGGGGGAGGGCCTTGCTACGGTCGAGAGTCCCTACCCTGCCCTGTCGCGCATGGTGAACGCCCGATTGTCTGGAGATTCCGCTCCCCTCCCTGACGGGAGGGGTCAGGGGGTGGGTCTTCTCATCAGGAAGATAGACGCCGTTCTGGACAAATTCGGCCACGTGAAGGATTCTGCCTCGGCTGAGCTGCAACGTATCCGCCGCGAGCTGGCCAGCACTGAAGGCAGCATCGGACGTGTGCTCAACAGCATCTTACGCGCCGCACAGGCTGAGGGAACTGTGGCCGATGATGTCACACCGACCATGCGCGACGGCCGTCTGGTCATCCCCGTAGCACCCGCTTTGAAACGCAAGCTCAAGGGCATCGTCCACGACGAGAGCGCAACGGGCAAGACGGTATTCATTGAGCCGCAGGAGGTGGTGGAAGCCAACAACCGTGTCAGAGAACTGGAAGCAGAGGAACGGCGCGAGATCATCAGGATTCTACGTGAACTGACAGATGCCGTGCGGCCGTTGGCTCCACAGCTGATGGAGAGCTATGAGATGCTGGCCGACGTGGAGCTCGTGCGTGCCAAGGTACAACTGGCCCGCGAGATAAAGGCCACAATAAGCACCGAACCGGAGATTGCACCCCACCCGTTCATTGACTGGACACTGGCTGTACATCCGCTACTGGAGCGTTCGCTGGCGAAGCACGGCAAAAAGATGATTCCTTTGGACATCGAGCTAACACGCCGCCAGAGAATCCTGCTCATCTCTGGTCCCAATGCCGGTGGAAAGAGTGTCTGCCTGAAGACCGTAGGACTACTGCAATATATGCTGCAATGCGGATTGCCCATCACCGTGGGCGAACGCTCTCGCGTGGGCATCTTCGAGCATATCATGATAGACATTGGCGACGAACAAAGCCTTGAAGATGAACTCTCGACCTACAGTTCACACCTGCTGAACATGAAACAGATGATGCGCGCTGCCGACCCCTCCACGCTGCTGCTCATTGATGAATTCGGCGGTGGCACCGAGCCTCAGATAGGCGGTGCGATGGCAGAGGCAGTATTGAAGCGCTTCGTGCGTCAAGGGGCTTTTGGCATCATCACCACGCACTACCAGAACCTGAAGCATTTTGCCGAGGAGACAGACGGTGTGGTGAACGGCGCCATGCTCTACGACCGCCATCTGATGCAACCGCTCTTCCAGTTGCAGATAGGGCAGCCTGGATCGTCGTTCGCCGTAGAGATAGCGCGCAAGATTGGCATCCCAGAGGAGGTCATCGCCGATGCCTCGGAAATCGTAGGCCGCGACTACATCAACGCCGACAAATGGCTGCAGGACATTGTGCGCGACCGCCGCTACTGGCAGCAGAAGCGCGAGGCCATCCATGGACATGAGCGCAAGATGGAACAAACCATCGAACGCTATGAAACAGAGATGGAGGAACTACAGCGACAGCGCAAGGAGATCCTGCGCAAAGCCCGCGGGGAAGCGGAACAACTGCTGCAGGATGCCAATGCTCGCATTGAGAATACCATCCGCGAGATTCGCGAGGCGCAAGCCGAGAAAGAAGAGACACGCCGCACACGTCAGCAGCTCGAAGAGTTCAAGATCAAGACCATCGAGCAGCAAGAGAGTGCCGATGACGATGAGATAACTCGCAAGATGGAGAAAATCAGGAGGAGGCAGGAGAGAAAGAACCGACCCTCCCCCGACCCCTCCCGTGAGGGAGGAGCGCAGTCCTCAGGAAAACAAAAAGGTAGCAATGCGCCAGCTCTCCCCTCCATTACGGGAGGGGTTGGGGGTGGGTCTTTCGTTCGCATCAAAGGCCAATCCTCTGTGGGCCAGCTCCTCAGCATCAGCGGAAAGACGGCCACGGTGCTCTTCGGGCAGATGCGCACGCAGGTGAAAGTGGATAGGCTCGTGGCCGCACAGCAGCCTAAGAAGGAGGATACTGCAAGCGGATTCACGTTCCTCGGTCGTGAGACACAACGCGAGATGCGCGAGAAGAGCCTGAACTTCAAGCAGGACATTGACGTGCGCGGGATGCGCGCTGAGGAGGCCTTGAATGCCGTCACGCATTATATTGACGATGCCATACAGGTTGGCGTTGCACGCATACGAATCTTACATGGCACGGGAACAGGCGCACTGCGCCAGATCATCCGACAGTACCTGCGCACCGTCCCCAGTGTCCTCGATGCTCGCGACGAACATGTCCAGTTCGGAGGCGCCGGCATCACCGTTGTGGATTTGGAATAAGACTTTACATTTTTAACTCCGGAACGTTGTTTTATCAGGAAAAAACGCAGGAATAGCGAGAAATGTTGTACCTTTGCGGCGTAAAAGAAAAAAACGTTTAGTAAAGATGGATATTTCTGTCATCGTACCGCTATACAACGAGGCGGAATCGTTGCCCGAACTTCACGCATGGATTAAACGCGTGATGGATGCCAACGGCTTCTCGTATGAAATCATCTTCGTCAACGACGGCTCCACGGATGCCTCATGGCAAGTCATCGAAAAGCTGTCAGCCCAGAACCCAGAGGTAAAAGGCATCAAGTTCCGCCGCAACTACGGTAAGAGCCCTGCCCTTTACTGTGGCTTCGCACGCGCCGAGGGCGACGTGGTCATCACGATGGATGCCGACCTGCAGGACTCACCTGACGAGATTCCCGAGCTGCGCCGCATGATTGTGGAGGACGGCTACGACCTAGTCAGCGGCTACAAGCAGAAGCGCTACGACCCATTGTCAAAGACGATACCCACGAAGCTCTTCAATGCTACAGCACGCGCAGTGAGTGGCATTAAAAACTTGCACGACTTCAACTGCGGACTGAAGGCATACCGCCGCGATGTGGTAAAGAATATCGAGGTATATGGCGAAATGCACCGCTATATCCCGTATTTGGCCAAGAACGCGGGCTTCGACAAAATTGGTGAGAAGGTGGTACACCATCAGGCTCGCAAATACGGCAAGACGAAGTTCGGACTGGACCGCTTCGTGAATGGCTATCTGGACTTGCTGTCGCTATGGTTCCTCAGCCGCTTCGGACTGAAGCCTATGCACGTGTTCGGACTGATGGGCACGCTGATGTTTTTCATTGGCTTCATAGCCGTCATCATCGTGGGTACCAACAAGCTCATTGCACTGGCCAACGGCATCCCCGCACGTCTGGTGACAGACTCACCCTACTTCTACATCTCGCTGACAATGATGATCCTGGGCACGCAGCTCTTCGTGGCCGGTTTCCTGGGTGATCTCATCAGCCGCAGTTCTGAACAGAGGAATAACTACCAGATTGAGATGGAGTTGTAGAAGACCCGTCCCCTGTCCTCCCCGTGAGGGAGGGAGCTGATACATTCAAGACAGAGCACATGTCCCATCGATTAAGCTTTTTAAAAGAGCATTTCACAAAGGTAATCACCCTCTCCCTCACGAGAGGGGCCTGGGGGTGTATCTTTCTTTTATTCTTCTTTTTCAATCTGACCAGCTGCGACACATATAACTGTCTGCTGGAAACAAAGGTGCAGTATGTGTATGGGTTCTATAACTCCGGAGGCTCAATAGCCATCCATGACACACTGACCATCACAGCCCTGGACATCAACACCGTGCTCGCAAATCGCCTCGTCGATGCTAGTCAAGTGAAACTGCCCGTAAGTTACTACAACGATGCAGACACGCTGGAATTTCTGATTCAGGGAGAGGACGGCGAAGGGAGCGACACACTGTACATCGAGAAGAAGAACATCGCACATCTGGACGACGTGTCGTGTCCGGCTCACATGTGGCACTACATCACCCGTGTGTATTCCACACACCACCTCATAGACACCGTACTCATCAGCGAACCCAACATCAACTACGATGGCAAGGAGAACCTGCAGATATATTTCCGCACCGATTAGGAATAGTCTCCTGGTGCTGCTGGTGCTGCTGTCGAGTCCACTCTCGGCACAGGACACCTTGCGCGTGGAGCTGGGTGACACGGTGAAGATAGAACTGCCCAAGAAGAAAGACAAGGAGATGCGCATATACTACGGAGTTGCCGTAGGTGCAGATCTCGTGGGTCTGGGGATGAAGGTGGCAGGCGTGGAATGGTCTCTCATGGAGGTGATGGCACGCGTCAACCTGAAGGACAAATTCTTCCCCATTTTCGAGATGGGTTTGGGCGAAGCGGATCACGAAGGCAACGATCTGGACTATCGCTTCAACGTGCGGGCTCCCTACTTCCGCGGCGGAATGGACTACAACATCAACAAGAAGCACAACGGCAACCGCTTGTTCGTGGGTGTACGCTACGGCTTCTCGGTATTCAACTACGACCTCACCTCTCCCACCCCACTGACGGACCCCGTATGGAACGACTCACGACCTTTCAACCATGAGAGCTTACGCGGAACAGCCCACTGGGCGGAAATCGTCTTCGGACTGGAGACACGCCTGTGGAAGATGATCCGGCTGGGATGGGACATCCGCGGCAAATTCCGCATGGCACAAACCACTGGCGAAGTAGGTCCTCCCTGGCTCATTCCGGGTTTCGGCAAGAACGACACAAGCGGATGGGGAGGAACATTCAAAGTGATGGTGGAGCTTTGATGAGTGAAGAGTGAAAAGTGAAAAATGAAAAGTGAAAAGTGAAAAATGAAAAGTGAAAAGTGAAGAGTGATGAATTATTAATTATTCATTATCAATAATACATTATCAATGAATGATCCCCTAAACCCTATTCACAATATTCAGATGCCCGAGGAAGCACAGGATGACAAGGAGCCCCAATTTAAGCCACTGACACGACAGGACGCGCCCAAGTCACAGTGGCGCCGCTGGCACATTCCTGTGCTGTTGCTCTTCATCATCGGCACAATCCTCATCATCACACGCAAGAATGCACCTGCGCCCTATCAGCACAACGAGGGAGCTGTCTTCGGCACCTTCTACCATCTTAGCTACCAGTCCAGCGAAGACTTGCAGGACGAAGTGGAAGCTGCGTTGAAGGGCGTGGACCAGAGCCTGTCGATGTTCAACCAACAGAGCATCATCAGCCGTGTGAACCAAGGTGAGGACGTGGAGGTGGACAGTCTCTTCAAGCGTGTCTTCCTTCTAAGCCGTCAGGTTAGCGAGGCCACCGGCGGTGCCTTTGACATCACGGTAGCACCGTTGGTGAACGCCTGGGGCTTTGGTTTCAAGAACGGCAGCCTGCCAGACAGCGCCGCTGTGGATAGCCTGCGTGCGCTGGTGGGTTGGCAGCGTGTGACGCTGACTCCAGAGAACCGCATTCACAAAGAAGACGCAGGCATCATTCTGGACTGCTCAGCAGTGGCCAAAGGCTTCGGCGTGGACATCGTCGCTGACCTGTTGCGCAGCAAAGGCATTGAGAACTTCATGGTTGAGATTGGTGGTGAGGTCGTCGTGAAGGGTAAGAACCCAAAGGGCGAGGCCTGGCGCATCGGTGTCAACAAACCTGACGATGACCCCACCAGCAGCAACCGCGAGCTGGAAACAGTGCTGACGTTGGACAATCAGGCGCTGGCCACTAGCGGAAACTACCGCAACTTCTACGTCACCGACGAAGGCCGTCGCGTGGCACATACCATAGACCCACACACGGGCTACCCCGTGCAGCACTCCCTGCTTTCAGCGACCGTGCTGGCCCCCAACTGCGCCACGGCCGATGCCTTTGCCACCGCGTTTATGGTGTTGGGCATCGACCGCGCGAAGGAAGTGCTTGCACACCATCCCGAGTTAGAGGTCTATTTCATCTACGATTCGCTGGGCGAGCACCGAATCTTCTCAACTATCGAATAAAAAGAATCGGGGATGTTGCAACATCCCCGATTCCATTATTCAACGGAAGCAATCACCAGTCCGTTCTTCTATTCCTTTATTAATCTTCTTTGGATCGTGTGAGCACCACAGCGGAGCGTGCCGGCAGGTAGAGCTTCAGCCAGCCCTTGTTGTCGCGAGCCAGCAGCGGGTCATAAACCGTGAAGTGGCGCACGCTGTCGTCGTTGAGGCCATGACCTCCGAAGGCCACGTCATCAGTGTTCAACAGCACATTGTAAGCGCCCTGGCGCACCATGAAGCCATAGCCAGTGTAGCTGCGATTGTAGCTGAAGTTGAACACGAAGAGCAGATCGCCACGCTGGTAGGCCAGTACCTGGTCGCCGTCATTGTGCCAGATCTCGGTGACGGGTGTCTTCTGGATATCCTTCTGCAGTTTCAGCGTCTTCAGCATCTGACGGTCAAAGTCGCCAAGGTAGTGGTAGCAGAGTTCATGGTTATCCACGAGGTTCCATTGACGACGGGCGTACTTGTAGCTCCAGCCATTACCCTCGCGGGGGAAGTCGATCCATTCGGGATGACCAAACTCATTACCCATGAAGTTCAGGTAGCCGCCGTTGATGGTGGAGGCTGTGAGCAGGCGAATCATCTTGTGCAGTGCAATACCACGCTCCACATTGTAGTTCTCGTCGCCCTTCTTGAAGTGCCAGTACATGTCGGCATCAATGAGTCGGAAGATGATGGTCTTGTCGCCCACGAGTGCCTGGTCGTGGCTCACATGCTACTGGGCTTCCAGTCTTCATCGCGCACTTCCTTGATGATCTTAATCCAATAGTCAGGGATGTTCATGGCCATGCGGTAGTCGAAGCCGTAGCCGCCATCCTTGAAGGGCGCAGCGAGACCGGGCATACCGGAGACTTCCTCAGCGATGGTGATGGCCTTGGGGTTCACCTCGTGGATGACGAGGTTAGCCAGCGTCAGGTAAGCAATGGCATTGTCATCCTCATTGCCGTTGTAGTAGTCGCCATAGCCCGTGAAGTTATCACCGAGACCGTGGCTATAGTAGAGCATGGAGGTGACACCGTCGAAGCGGAATCCATCGAAGTGGTACTCCTCGAGCCAGTATTTGCAGTTGGAGAGCAGGAAGTGCAGCACCTCATTCTTACCGTAGTCGAAGCAGAGGCTGTCCCATGCGGGATGCTCACGGCGACCGCCCTGATAGAAGTACTGGTTGGGATCACCGGCGAAGTTTCCGAGACCCTCGTTCTCATTCTTCACGGCGTGGCTGTGCACGATATCCATGATGACGGCGATGCCGGCAGAATGTGCTGCATCAATGAGTGCTTTCAGTTCCTCGGGCGTGCCGAAGCGGGAACTGGCAGCGAAGAAACTGCTGACGTGGTATCCGAAGCTGCCGTAGTACGGGTGCTCCTGAATGGCCATAATCTGAATGCAGTTGTAGCCGTCCTTGATGATGCGCGGCAGCACCTTCTCGCGGAACTCGGTATAAGTGCCAAGACCTTCCTTGTCCTGTGCCATACCAATGTGGCACTCATAGATCAGGAGCGGTGATGTGTTGGGCTTGAATTTCGTGACCTTCCACTCGTAGGGCTGTTCGGGAGCCCAGGCCTGTGCGGAGAAGATCTTGGTCTGTTCGTCCTGTACGACGCGCGTGGCCCATGCAGGGATGCGCTCGCCTTGTCCGCCTTCCCAGTGAATGGAGAGTTTGAAGAGCTGTCCATGCTTGATAGCTTTTGCAGGGAGCTTCAGTTCCCAATCTCCAGCCGTCTTGGTGAGACGCTTCATGGCGTAGGCTTTATCCTCCTGCCAGTTATTAAAGTCACCCACGAGATAGATGGCTGTAGCGTTGGGAGCCCATTCACGAAGTATCCATTTCTTGTCCTCAAGATGAAGACCATAGTAAAGATACCCAGTGGCGAAATCGCCCAACTTAAGTTTGCCACCATTGGTGATCTCGGCCATCTTGTCGAGCACATGCTGGTGGCGACCGGCAATAGCGGGCTCAAAGGGCGCCAGCCATTCGTCCGAGCGAACGATTTTCAGTTGCTGGGGTACAGCGGCTGCTTTTTTCTTTTCAGCCGCACTCTTAGAACTCGAAGCGGCCTTCTTTGAAGTGGTTTTGGTTGCCATATAGTTGTTGTTAGTATTCGTTATTTAGTAAATTTCATCTCCATTCAAGCCTTCACCTTGATGATGGCCTTGCGCAGTCCCGTTTGTGTGATGGCCGGGGCGTGTCCGTCCTCAGGGAAGAAGATGGCAAACTGTCCGGGATGCAGGGTGAAATAGGTTGCGGCCACATCCTCGGGTGTCTTGGGAGCCTCGGGGTCATGCAACGTCATATCGCAGGAAGCGTCGTACACCGCTGCGGGCAGCGCACTGATGGGCGCCCAGCCGTATTCCTCACTGTCGCTGATGGGCACCTGGATGTCCAGCATCCTGCGATGCGTCTCGAAGCGCGCCTGCGAGCGCGTCTTGACGGGAGCCTGCTGCACATTGATGAAGAGGTCGTCGCCTTGGATTTTTGTGATACCTGTAGGAAGGGAGTTGAGGTCCGTTGTACGCAAGAATTCTGCCACAGCGGGGAAAAGCGGGTTCATGCCGAGATAGCGATCGAACGCCTTAAAGTCATCAATAATCATACCGTAGGTGATTACTACTATTATATTTTTCGCGGCAAAGGTACAACATTTTTTTCGTAGATAAAAATAAAAATGAATGAAAATGCCCAAAAGAAGCATCAGATGCTCCCTTTGGGCACTTATACTATTTTGAGAAGGCCGAAAAGCAGTCTTCAGCGCTCTACAACACCGTTGTTATAGGTACCTCTGCGTATGACGTTGCCATTCCGGTCTTTCTCCACAAAGGCACCATCGCGCACGTCATCCTTATAGGTTCCTTCAAAGCGAAGACCGTCTGGCATCTCCATGATGCACTTGCCGTTTTTTTTGCCTTCATGGAACTGCCCACGGAACTTGGTACCGTCTTTCTGTCGCAGCACACCCTCGCCGTCCATCATGTCGGCTTTCCACTCTCCATCATAGACGTCGCCGTTGCGCCACACGTACTTGCCGCGACCTTCCTTTTGGTCGCGCTGCCACTGGCCTGTGTAGCTGGTGCCATCAGGCGAGGTGAAGGTGCCGGCGCCATGCTTCATGCCGCCTTTGAGCTGTCCTACGTATTTATTACCATTGGCATAGGTGAAAATGCCTTCGCCCTCACGCTGACTGTTGTGATAGCTGCCTTCATAGACATCGCCGTTGTTGTAGCGATAGATGCCTTTTCCTTCCAGGGAGTCGTTTACGAAAGAGCCTTTATAAACGTCGCCATTGGCATAGTTATAGGTGCCTGTTCCGTTCATCTTTCCTTCGCGCCACATGCCATTGTAGCGTGCGCCGTTGGACCAAACGAAGGTACCCAGTCCATCCTTTTTATCGTTCTTCCACGAACCTTTGTAGCTATCGCCTGTAGCAAAGGTATAGGTGCCCTGCCCTTCACGTTTGTCGTTCACCCAGTCGCCGTCATAGACATCGCCGTTGAAGTAGAACATCGTGCCCTTTCCATGTTGGAAGTCACGAAACCAAAAGCCTTCGTAGCGGTTGTTGTTCTTGAAATAAAAAACACCTTTTCCATGCTGCTGGTCCTGGAACCATTCGCCGTCATAGCGCTCGCCATCCACAAAAGTATAGATGCCGGCGCCTTGGCGCTTTCCCTTTACGTACTCACCTTCATAGACATCGCCGTTCTTGAAGGTCGTGCGTCCCTTGCCATAGGGTTTCCCGCGGAAGACTTCACCCTGGTACACAGCACCATCGCGGAAGGTGTATGTGCCAGTAGATATTTCCTGTGCCGTCAGCCACAGCGGCAGGCACAAAGCAACTGTCGCCAGCGTATGGCGCAGCAGGGTGTGAGAGAAGGTGTTTATATAGCAAAAAAGAGGATACATGAATGTAAGGTTGAATGATTCGAGGCACAAAGGTAGATAAAAAAAATGAGGGGGTGAAATTCCTTAAGACCTTTTAACGGAAGCTAAGGACATTTCACGGCAGACGCAGCGGTTCAGAGACGTGTTACGCTCTTCACGCCACGCACTCCCTCCAGTTTTTGGACGAGCTGCCGCAAGCGCGCCGTGTCTTCAAGCATGATGGTCAGTGCGCCACTGAAGAGACCATCGTGGGAGTCGATGGAGATGCTTCGCAACTGCAGTTTCTCATCTTTAGAGATGATGCTGGTGATATTGTTCACGATGCCCAGGTCGTCCTGTCCGACGATGCGCAGCGTGATGGCATACTGGCTACCGCCCTTTCCCGCCCAGCGTGCATTAATAATACGGTACCCATAACGCGCGCGCAAAGCAGGTGCATTGGGGCAGTCGCAGCGGTGAATCTTGATGCCTCCGCCTGCGGTGAGGAATCCGAAGACCTCATCGCCATAGACAGGTTGGCAGCAGCGTGCCAGCGAGTAGTCGATGCCGCTCAGATTCTGGTCGATGACCAGCACGTCGGACTTGCGTCCGGCAGGCTGGTTGTCTGCCAGCTGCGCCTGGAAGTTCTCAGCACTCTGTGTCTGGGTGGTCAGCTCGCCGCGGTCATAGCGCTGCTGCAGCTGATAGGCCTCCATCACTTGGTTGAGGTCTATGTCACCCACAGCCAGCGCGTTGTAGAACTCTGTCACCACGCGGTATCCCAGGCGGTGCATCGTGTGCATGAGCGTGGGTTCATCAATCTCTATTTTGCGGTTCTTGAACTTGCGCTCCAGCTCCTCCTTGGCAAAGGCGGCCTGCGTGGCAGCCATCTCCTTCAGCGCCTGACGTATCTTAGCTCGGGCACGACTTGTTTTGGCCACATTCAGCCAGTCCTGCTTCGGCACCTGGTTCGAGTGGGTCATGATCTCCACCTGGTCGCCGCTGTGCAGCACCTGCCGCAGCGTCACCATCTTACCTCCGATGCGGCCGCCCGTGCAACAGTTGCCTATCTTGGTATGCAGCGCATAGGCGAAGTCGAGGACTGTGGCACCCTGCGGCAACTTGAAGAGGTCACCCTTGGGCGTGAACACAAAGACCTCGTCCTCGTACAGATCCATCTTGAACTGATCCATGAGCTGCAGGTCGTCGCCCGTCTCCAAGGCGTTGCGGATGCCCTGCATCCACGCCTCCACAGCAGCCTCTCCGCCACGCACGCCTTTGTAGCGCCAGTGGGCTGCGAGACCGCGTTCTGCCACCTCGTCCATGCGTTCCGTGCGGATTTGCACTTCCACCCATTTCGCTTCGGGCCCCAGCACAGTGATGTGCAAGCTCTCGTAGCCGTTGGTCTTGGGAATGCTCAGCCAGTCACGCATTCGTTTCGGGTTGGGCTGGTACATATCTGTGATGATGGAGAACACCTGCCAGCAATCCTGCTTTTCGCGCTCCAGCGGCGAGTCCAGGATCACACGGATGGCGAACAGGTCATAGACACCTTCAAAGGCACATTGCTGCTTCTTCATCTTCTGCCAGATGCTATGAATACTCTTCGTGCGCCCCTTCATGTGAAACTTCAACCCAGCAGCCTTAAGCTTCTCTTCTACAGGTTTTATAAAGCGCTCTATATAAGCATCTCGATTCTTCTTCGTCTCGTTGAGTTTCTCTTTGATGTGGTAGTATGCATCGTGCTCCAGGTACTTCAGCGACAAGTCCTCCAACTCGCTCTTCAGGCGGTAGAGGCCCAACTTGTGAGCCAGCGGTGCATAGAGGTATGACGACTCCATGGCCACACGGCGTCGTGCCTCGTCGTTGACAGCTTCCTTGATCTGTCGCATGACACACACGCGGTTGGCAATCACGATGAGTATCACACGCATATCTTCGGCAAACGACAGCAACAGCTGCTTGAAGTTCTCGCTCTCCACGATGGGGTTCTTGGCGTAGAGCGTGTCTATGCGCTGCAGACCGCGGATGATGGTGGCCACGTCTTCGCCAAAATCATCGTGCACCTGCTTCTCTGTCAGCCGTCCCAGCCGAACCAGCTGGCACAGGATGACACCCAGGATGGCAGGACGCGACACGCCTATCTCTGTAGCCACAACCATGGCCGTCTGCATCGACATCAGCAGGGGGTGCAGTCCAAAGACATCGCGCTTCATGTCCGCTGTCATGGAGACATCTGCGAACAGGCTCCTAACGCGTTCGTAATCATGGGGGTGAAGTTCCGGTCCTACCAGCCTCATCAAGCCACGGTAGAGCCCCTTCAGCTTATGCTGTTCTTCCGTTGTCAAAGCAAAAGAATCGTTATTCATACACACTCTCTTTCTAAAAAACTTCGCGAAGATACAGATTTTCCGCGAATCATGATGCATCATTGAACCTTTTTTACTACTTTTGACGGCGATTTTGAAACTCTTTAAGCTTTTCGCCGCCATTCATCATGCACAAAACAGAGAAGCATGAATATCTATAAACTTTAAACCATCATCAAGCTTTAATCTTTAAACTCAACAATATGATCACCTCAGAAGATCGCAAGCAGCTTGCCGCCAAAGGCATCAGCGAGCAACAAATCCAGCGCCAGCTCCAGCAGTTCCGCGAGGGCTTCCCCTTCCTGAAACTGCGTGCAGCAGCAGCCATCGGCAACGGCATCATAGCCCCCAGCGACACCGAGTGTCAGGCTTTCGTGGAGGCCTGGGAGAACTACAAGGCCGAAGGCCACCACATCACCAAGTTCGTGCCCGCCAGCGGCGCTGCATCTCGTATGTTCAAGAATATGTTTGAATTCCGCGATGGCGACCACGATGCCCCCGAGAGCGATTTCGAGAAGACCTACTTCGACCGCATTCAGGATTTCGCCTTCTACCCTGCCCTCGACGACGCCTGTCAGGTGCTCTATGGCGAAGGTGCTCTGGCGCTGATGGAAGCCGGACGCTACAAGGACGTCGCCGCTGCCATGCTCAACGAGGAGGGCCTCAACTACGGCCAGCTTCCCAAGGGTCTGCTGCAGTTCCACGCCTATCCCGAGGATGCGCGCACGCCGCTGGAAGAGCATCTCGTAGAGGCCGCACAGTATGCCGTGTCGAATGGCGAGACCGACGTGCACTTCACCGTCTCCACCGAGCATCGCGAGCTCTTCGAGGACCTCGTCGCGCGCGTGTTGCCCGCGTACGAAGAAAAATATAAGGTGAAGTACCACGTCTCCTTCAGCGAACAGAAGCCCAGCACCGACACCCTCGCCGCCACCATGGACAACGAGCCCTTCCGCACCGACGATGGCCAGCTCCTGTTCCGTCCCGGCGGTCATGGAGCCCTTATCCAGAACCTCTCCGACCTCGACAGCGACATCGTCTTCATCAAGAACATCGACAACGTCGTCCCCGACCGTCTGAAGCCCGCCACCACACTGTGGAAGCAGGTCATCGCCGGTGTCCTCGTCAACGCCCAGCGCCAAGTCTTCGCCTACCTCCGTCGTCTCGACGAAGGCGGTGTGGGTCGTGAAGAGCTGGAGGAGATGTGCCGTTTCCTGCACCGCGACCTCTGCACCGAGGTGCCTGACATCACATCGATGACCGATGAAGACCTCATCGCCACGCTCCGTCGCAAGTTCAACCGCCCCATGCGCGTGTGCGGTATGGTAAAGAATGTGGGCGAGCCCGGCGGCGGCCCCTTCCTGGCCTTCAACCCCGACGGCAGCGTCAGCCTGCAAATCCTTGAGAGCTCGCAGATTGACACACACAACCCCGCCTACATGGCGATGTTCCAGAGCGGCACCCATTTCAACCCCGTGGATCTCGTCTGCGCCATCCGCGACTATCAGGGCCACCGCTTCGACCTGCCTCGCTACGTAGATCCCGCCACCGGCTTCATCTCCTTCAAGTCCAAGAACGGCAAGGATCTCAAGGCTTTGGAGCTGCCCGGACTGTGGAACGGCGCCATGAGCGACTGGAGCACCATCTTCGTCGAGGTGCCCCTCGAGACCTTCAACCCCGTGAAGACCGTCAACGACCTCCTGCGCCCACAGCATCAAGGTTAAGACACTACGCTACACCCTCCAGCAGGCCCTTTTTGCTCCTTACATGGCAGAAAAGGCCTGCTTTTTGATGCCCCCGAACAAAAAATCAGGCCTCTTTCAACAATTTTTCATTTTTCATTCTTTCATTTTTCATTTTTATTGTACCTTTGCGCCCGCTTTGCGCTATTATGCGTGCTGCTATCCTCCCTCCCTCCATCATCCATCTCCGGTGGCACGTGGCGCAAAGCTCTTGGCTCCGTAGCTCAGCTGGATAGAGCAACAGCCTTCTAAGCTGTGGGTCTTGGGTTCGAATCCCAACGGAGTCACACACGGAGACACATAAGAAAGCCGCTGATATCAGCGGCTTTTATTGTTTCTAAATCAGGACACACTTCAAGACTACAGCATTCGACAAAATGCTGTTTCATATCTCAATACTTTCTCCTTCCCTACTGATTTCCCAGAATGGAATATCCTTTTGATTCGCATATTCTTTGAAGCGCCAGGCTGAATCAAAACCGCTGGCTACGAAGTGCATGGGAACAAACAGTTTCACCTTGAATCGCTCGATAAACTGACGTCCACCAAGCGTATAACCATTACCGATGCGTCCGTCTATGGGGAACATCACCACATCGAAGCTGTCCGAGATTTTGCGTATGTCCTTCAGCTCACCCAAGTATTGCTTCTCATGGGCTATCGGGTCAATGTCCTCTCCCATCTCTTCGCTATGGATTGTCTGGCCAGGCTCAGCCTCGGACAGGAATCTGGCATACCAGTTGTTCAAATCCCCGGCATGGAAGATCCGTTTACTCTCAGTCTCTACAATCCACGAAACGCCGCTGTCCGTGCTGCCTGTAGCCCATACAGAGAGGGAACCATCAGTCCATGTTCCACCTTTGGCAAGCCACACATCAGCCTCCTCCTTACTTGCTCTTCGGTGTCTATAAATATCCTTGGAGAGGATATATGTGATGCCTCCCCTCTGTTTCCTCCACACGAAGATATCCTTGTTGAAATGGTCTTCATGGAAGTGGCTTGCAAAAACATAGACGTGCTTATCTTTCTTCAGAAACGGCGGCACAACACCCGCTATGTCCATCCAGTAGTCGAATATCAGGATGGACTTCTCCGTTTCCAGCACGAAGCCGCTATGGAAGATATAGGTGAGCGTCATTTGAAGATTATATATCGTTAAGCAATTGTTCTTCAAATGTCGCCATAGTTTTTTGTCATCATGTCATAGTGCAGCGCCTCCAGCTCTTCGAGTGTGAGGTTATTCACTGCCGCTTCAATCTTTCTTATCAGCTCTTCCCTGCGGCTTTCTGAAGAGCCATATTTCTTGTAGAAATCCATACTCAAGAATTCTTTTGAGCTACTATGGTTTGAAATAATGCCATCGCATCCCGCATGATATCATCATGGTCGAAAGCCAAAGGAGGAAGCGCATCGATGGGAAACCATTGAGCCTTTGCAGCATCATCCTGGCCAGTGACTGCAACGGGACAATCCACAAACACCAGATAGGCTACTGTTATGGTGCGTCCTCTTGGGTCACGATCCACTTTAGAGTAAGCACCTATTTGCTGAAGATCGGAGACCACCAACCCTGTCTCCTCCTCCAGTTCACGAACCGCACACTGTTCCGTTGTTTCGTCCATATTCATGAACCCGCCTGGGAATGCCCAGCAGCCCTTGAAGGGTTCTGCGCCCCGTTCAATCAGCAACACCTTTGGCTGTGTGCCTTTGGTGATGACCACACAGTCAGCGGTCACTGCCGGTCTTGGATATTTATAGCTATATGTCATTCTATACATTATATATATTATAGCCCAACAATCTCATTCCACAATCAGAATTACCATTTGGCCTTTAAAGTCCATATTTTGACCTTTTATGAGGACAAAATTAAATAAAATGTTCTTTATATGAGGAACGAGCGAGAGAAAAAAAGTTAAATAGGAGGAAAATTGTTGTTTTTGCTCTTAAAAACGACACAGATGGGCATTAGAGTATAATTGCGCTGCAAAGGTATTCAATTATTTCTAAATATCAAAGATTTAGCTCTATTTTTGTCAAAAATCTCACTTGTTTTATGTGGGAATTTGTCAAAAATCTCATTTATTTATCCCGTCTTCTCCCTATCAAGCTCACCAGTCTATTAAATGTGTATGATGATAAAATGCCCATGTTCGGTGTAACCATGATAATACAGGCTTTTTTGTGCCTCTTTCCGAAAAAAGCAGCTATTTTTGCAGTGAGCAAAAAAATAATATCGTATTTTTGCCGCTGAAAGTCAATTATGCATTATGAATTATGGGTTATAGGTTATTGATATTCTTTATCCTCGCAGCAGTGACCTGTCAGGCACAGCAGACGGAGGTGCCGTTGGTATATGATGTGGAGAATACGGGCAGCGGCTTTGCTCCTGCCACGATGCCTGACTATGACCAGCTGCCCGTTATACACGATTTGCCTGATGCGTTGGAGGGTGTCAACGACTTCTCTGACTGGGCAAAGCGTCGCAGCTATATCGCTCAGATGATACAACACTATGGCATCGGCACGAAGCCTGCGGCAGAGAGCTGCCAGGTGAAGGCCCACATGGAGGGCGATACGGCATTGGTGGTTGATGTGACAGTGGGTAGCGAGACGTTGACCTTACGCTCCACCATACGTTATCCGAAGGTGGGGAAACCACCATACGCGCTGATGATTGGCACCAGCCACCTGTCGCTGCCAAAGCAACTGTTTGACAATCGCCCTGTCGCCATCATGACATTCCACGAAAAACAGGTGAATGACTATGGACAGTGGGGACCGCATCATGAAAGAGGAGAACATCCTTTTGACAGGTTGTATCCCGACCTCGTTGCAAATGGTGCATACAGCGAATGGGCATGGGGCCTGAGCCGTCTTATCGACGGACTGCAGCAATTAGGTCCTGAGGTGACAAAGATTGACACACGACGCATCGGTGTCTCGGGGTGTTCCTATGCTGGCAAGATGGCTCTCTATTGCGGAGCCTTTGACGAACGCATAGCGCTGACGATAGCGCAGGAGCCTGGAGGCGGTGGTGCCGCAGCATGGAGAAAGTCACATGAATCTAAGGAGAATGTGGAGGATATTGACAAGACGGACTATCATTGGTTTCTTGAGAGTCAGCGCGAACACTTCAGCGGCGACAACGTTTACCGCCTGCCGTACGACCAGCATGAGTTGTGTGCGATGGTGTGTCCGCGTGCCCTGTTGCTGTTGGGAAATCCCGACTATCCTTGGCTCTCGGATGCAGCAATGATCCCTTCAGCAGAGGCTGCCAGCAAAGTGTGGCAACGCTTTGGCATTGCTGACCGCATGGCGTGGAGTATCGTAGGAGGGCATGGGCATTGCCAGCTGCCAGAAAGCCAATGGCCCGTAGTGCAGGAGTTTATAGATAAGTTCTTGTTGAACATTGAACATTGAACTGGGACAAATATTCAGAAGAATTTTTTGCTTTTACCATCATTTTTCACTCTTTCATTTTTCACTTTTCTCTTCTTCTTTTCTTCACTTTTCTCTTTTCTCTTCTTCTCTTTTCATTATTTCATTATTCCCCCCCCTTTCCCCTCTTTTTTCATCTTTCACTTCGAAATTTTCTCTTTTCTCTTTTTCTCTTTTAATTATTATCCCTATCTTTGTCGCCGAAAGGGCCACGAAGAAGGCTTTTCGAAGCCGATTCAACCTCAGCGGAGGGGCCTGATCAATCTTATTGGAAAACTAATAAACAGCACTATGCATCTATTCTACGCGCCAGAAATGTGAGAGTTTTAAAACGCGTGCAAGAAATTGAATAGGTGACATGTGTCTGCGCGTAGTCTCTATAGTCCCTAAGCGTACCCTCTATAGTCCCTAAGCGTACCCTCTATAGAGGGTCAGGCGAGGGAGTAGTAGTGTCTTACAGAATGTCATTGAACATGTCATCAACGCTGCTATTTACTTTGTCCCCCATAAAAGTTTTGGGGCAAAAATCCCTCATTCCCTCAAACTTGTTGGGTTCCAAGATATTGAGGCTGAGAGAAAGCTGAGGGAATGAGGGAAATGGGGTGAGGAAAGGGTCAGCGAGGTCATTCAACCTTAACGATAACCTTAACCTTAACGATAACCTTAACGATAACAGGTCGTGATGGTCATAAGGTCAAGTCCTTACGGCTATAAGGTCAAGTCCTTATGGCGTTTCTCACTTGTGAGAAAAGCCGTAAGACCATGCTCTTCACGGACGAGAAGCATGGTCTGATGCTGAAAAGAAACTACAGCGCTGCCACGACTTCGATTTCCACCAACGCGGATTTGGGGAGGGTCTTGACGGCGACGGCAGAACGGGCGGGATAGGGCTCGGAGAAGAATTCGGCATAGACGGCGTTCATGTCGGCGAAGTCGTTCATGTCGGCCAGGAAGACGGTGGTCTTCACGACCTGGCTCATGCTGACACCGGCCTCACGCAGGATGGCCTGCACATTGGTCAGCGACTGACGGGTCTGCTCCTTGATGCCACCCACGGGGAATGCGCCGGTGGCTGGGTCTATGGGCAGCTGACCGGAGGTATAGACGAGATTGCCGATATGGATGGCCTGACTGTAAGGGCCGATGGCAGCGGGTGCCTGCTGGGTGCTGATGACTTTCATTGTAAATACTGTTTTATGATGGTTCATGAAATAAATGCTCCGATGCTCATCCCTTCCTTCGGCATCGATTCCTGTTTCTGTTCTCTGGTTGCCATGTATGGTTATAGTACGCCTTTGCTGGAGGGCAGCTGCATGTGGTGGATGTCGCGGCGGACAGCCATGCGGAGGGCACGGGCAAGGGCTTTGAAGATGCCCTCAATCTTGTGGTGTTCGTTCTGTCCTTCAGCCTTGATATTCAAGTTCATGCGGGCTGCATCCGAGAGGCTCTTGAAGAAATGCAGGAACATCTCGGTAGGCATCTCCCCTACCCGCTCGCGGTGGAATTCGGCATCCCATACGAGCCAGGGGCGGCCGCCGAAGTCGAGGGCTACGCTGCAGAGGCAGTCGTCCATGGGCAGGGTATATTCGACAGCCGCCGAGGCACCGTCCTTGCTGAAGCCATAGCGCTCGATGCCGCGCTTGTCGCCGAGGGCTTTCAACAGCGCTTCGCCTAGGGCGAGTGCAGTGTCCTCGATGGTGTGGTGCTCATCCACATGGAGGTCGCCCTTCACGCGGATATCGAGGTCTATGCTGCCGTGTTTGGCAATCTGCTCCAGCATGTGGTCGAAGAAGCCGAGGCCTGTGGAGATACTGCTCTTACCAGTGCCGTCGAGGTTCACGCTGACGGCGATATCCGTCTCCTTCGTCGTACGGGTGACGGTTGCCTGTCGCACCCCGGCATAGACCATCTCTGCAATCTGCTGCCAAGAATGTACAATGTACGATGCACAATGGGCGCTACTCCCCTCGCCCACGGGAGAGGGGCCGGGGGTGAGGCCTATTATCAACGCCTTACACCCTAGGTTCTTGGCCAGCTGTGCATCGCTCTCGCGGTCGCCGATGACGTAGCTGTTGGCGAGGTCATAGGAGCCATCCATGTATTTCGTGAGCATCGCGGTTCCGGGTTTGCGGGTGGGCAGGTTGTCCTCGGGGAAGCTGCGGTCGATGAGGATGTCGTCGAAGGTGACGCCTTCGCCTGCAAGAATCTCCAGCATCAGGTTGTGTGTGGGCCAGAAATCCTCCTCGGGGTACGAGGGTGTGCCGAGCCCGTCCTGGTTAGACACCATCACAAAGCGGTAGTCGGTGTGCTGGCGCAAGAAGCGCAGGGCGCTGATGGCACCGGGCACAAAATGGAACTTCTCGAAGGAGTCTATCTGCTCGTCGGCAGGCTCCTGCAGGATGGTGCCGTCGCGGTCGATGAATAAAAGACCCACCCCCGTGCCCCTCCCGTCAGGGAGGGGGGCAGACCCACCCCCGACCCCTCCCATTAGGGAGGGGAGAGGCTGGCGCGTAGATGCAGACCCACCCCCAGCCCCTCCCGTTAGGGAGGGGAGAGGCTGGCGCGTAGATGCATGATTATTCGACATTGCGGTATTTCGTTTTTTCGATATTACGTTATTACGAAGAAAGACAACCCGCAGGCTTCTCCCCTCCCTAACGGGAGGGGTTAGGGGGTGGGTCTTCTATTTATACTGTCTTAACGCCCCCAGCAGTGCATTGTTTTCCTGCGGGGTGCCGATGGTGATGCGGAGGCAGTTGCCGCAGAGCTGCACACGCGAGCGGTTGCGGACCACGATGCCGCGGTCGATGAGATAACGATAGATGCTGTCGGCATCGGTCATGCGTGCCAGGAAGAAGTTAGCATCGGTGGGATACACAGCCTTGCAGATGGGCAGCTCGGCCACAGCGGGCAGCAGGTGTTCACGTTCGCGCAACAGCGTGGCACGCCAGTACTGGACCTGTTGGATGTCGGCCAGCATCTTCATGGCCTGCTGCTGGGTGAGTTGATTGACGTTATAGGGGTACTTGACCTTGTTGAACAGCGCTATGATCTCCTCGGAGGCGAAAGCCATGCCCAGACGGATTGCCGCCGACGCCCACAGCTTGGAGAAGGTGTTCAGCACGATGAGGTTGGGGAAGCGGTCGAGGTCGAGGCGGAAGGGGCGTGCGTCGTTGAAGTCGCTGTAGGCCTCATCGACGACCACAATGCCCTGAAACTCCGTGAGCACACGCTCGATGGCCTTGCGGTCGAGGGCATTGCCCGTGGGGTTATTGGGCGAGCAGAGCCAGATAACCTTGGTGTGGTCATCACAGGCTGCCAGCAGGCGGTCTGCATCGAGCGAGAAGTCTTCATTGAGTTCTACGGGACGGTACTCGACATCGTTGATGTCGGCACAGACGCCATACATGCCGTAGGTGGGTGAGATGGCCACCACGTTGTCCTGCCGCGGCTCGCAGAAGATGCGATAGACGAGGTCGATGGCCTCATCGGAGCCGTTGCCCAGGAAGATGCGGCTGGCAGGAACCTCCTTCACCACCGACAGTTTCTCCTTCAGTTCCTCCTGCAAGGGATCGGGATAGCGGTTGAAGCCTGCATTATAGGGGTTCTCGTTGGCATCGAGGAATACATTGGCCACACGACCTTTGAACTCATCGCGCGCACAAGAGTATGGTGTGAGCTTCCAGATGTTGGGGCGAACAAAAGAACCCACCCCAGACTCACCCCTAGCAGACCCACCCCCGACCCCTCCCGTTAGGGAGGGGAGAGGCTGGCGCGTAGATTCATTATTATTCGACATTGCGTTATTACGTTATTGCGAGATTTCGTTATTACGTTATTACGAAGAAAGACTGCCCGCAGGCACTCCCCTCCCTAACGGGAGGGGTTAGGGGGTGGGTCTGCCCCCCATCCTCACCGTCATCGCATTCTTGTGGGCATCGAGTTGCTCGGCAGCCGCCATGAGCTCCACGGTGCGGCCGATGCTCTGCAGACCTTCGGGCGTAATCTTCTGGTAGGTAATCTTGCGGCAGAAAGCGTCGAGGTTGACGCCGCTATAGGCCGTGGCATAGCCGTTGGTGGGCAGTGTGTGGTTGGTGCCCGAGGCATAGTCGCCGGCGCTCTCGGGAGTGAGATGCCCGATGAAGACACTGCCAGCATTCACCACACGCTCAGCCAGCGCATCGGCATCGGCAGTCTCGATGATGAGGTGCTCGGGGGCGTAGCGGTTGCTGATGGCGAGGGCCTCATCCGTGGAGGACACGAGTACGATGCGGCTGTTCCCGAGCGCAGCAGCGGCGATGTCCTTGCGTGGCAACAGAGCGAGCTGACGGGTCACCTCGGCCTCGACGGCAGCAATTAGCGCCTCGGAGGTAGTCACAAGGAGCACCTGCGAATCCACGCCGTGCTCGGCCTGCGACAGCAGGTCGGCAGCCACGAAGGCAGGATTCGCAGTCTCGTCGGCGATGACCTCCACCTCGCTGGGACCTGCGGGCATGTCGATGGCCACGTCAGCCAGCGACACGAGCTGCTTGGCGCATTGCACATACTGGTTGCCAGGACCGAATATCTTCGACACCTTGGGCACCGACTGCGTGCCGTAGGCCATAGCGCCGATGGCCTGTACGCCACCTGCCTTGAAGACCTTGGAGACACCAGCGATGCGGGCAGCCACGAGGATGGCGGGATGTACGCTGCCGTCCTTGCTGGGCGGCGTGCAGAGCACAATCTCGCTGCAGCCGGCGATGCGGGCAGGGGTGGCCAGCATCAGCACCGTAGAGAACAGGGGAGCTGTGCCACCGGGGATATAGAGTCCCACCTTCTCGATGGGTACGCTCTTCTGCCAGCAACGCACGCCGGGGGCCGTCTCCGCCTCGATGCCAGCATAGCGCTGTGCGCTGTGGAAGCGGGCGATGTTGTCGTGGGCCAGCTGCAGGGCGGCTTTCAGCTCATCGCCGACAAGAGCCTCGGCAGCAGCAAACTCCTCGGGGGTGACGGCCAGCGCCTGCAGCTCTACCCTATCGAACTGACGTTCGTAGTCGAGCACGGCGGCATCACCTTCGCTCTTGATGCGAGCGAGGACAGCGGACACGGTGGCCGTGAGGTCCTTGGCATCCTTCGTAGGGCGCGTGACGATTTCACGCACCTCCGCTTCACTCGGATTTCTATATATTTTCATTACAGAATCATTTTCTCAATGGGAATCACGAGGATGCCCTGTGCGCCCAGGGCTTTCAGCTGGGAGATGACTTCCCAGAAGCGCTTCTCGTCGATGACGGTGTGGACACTGTTCCAGCCCGGCGTTGCCAGCGGCATGACCGTAGGACTCTTGGCGCCCGGCAGCACGGCGATGACCTCAGAGAGGCACTCGGTGGGCACATTCATCAGGACATATTTCTTGTCCTCGGCAGCCTTGACGGCTTCGATGCGGAAGAGCAGGTCGTTGAGGGTGGCGCGCTTCTCGGCATCGAGACCCTTGTTGGCAATCAGCAGCGCCTCGCTCTTCATCACCACCTCCACCTCGCGCAGGTTGTTGCTCACGAGCGTGCTGCCCGACGAGACGATGTCGAAAATAGCGTCGGCCAAGCCGATGCCCGGGCTGATCTCAACGGAACCGGTGATGACATGGATCTCCGCGTTGACACCTTTATTATTAAGGTACGCGCGTAGGATGCCTGGATAGCTCGTGGCAATCTTCTTGCCCTCGAACCACTCGACACCCGGATAGTCGATAGCCTTGGGGATGGCCAGCGACAGGCGGCATTTGCTGAAGCCCAGACGACGCACCACTTCGGCGTCCTCGCCACGCTCCACAAACTCATTCTCGCCCACGATGCCCAGGTCGGCCACGCCCGTGGCCACGCTCTGCGGGATGTCATCATCGCGAAGATACAGGATTTCTACAGGGAAGTTGGGCGACTCGACCAGCAATGTGCGTTTGCTCGATGGAATCTTGATGCCTGCTTCAGCAAGCAGGGTCATAGTGTCCTCGAAGAGGCGACCCTTGGATTGAACAGCTATTCGTATCATAACATACAGTTGTCTTTATAAAAAGTAAGGCTCGCCGCATCTTTCACGGTAAGCCTCACGTGGGGAAACCTGCTTATTTCGAGCGCAAAAGTAGAGATAATAATTGATTCAGCCAAAAGAATCGATTATTTTTTTCAATTAGGCCCTATATTAAGACTACTCGCCCTCTTCCTTCCTGCCTATCTTCACCTTTGTATCACCTGTCACTTCGGCGTTGTTACCGCCGCCATAGACATCACCGCGGATGTCAACACCCAGGACGTCCTTTTTCTCGTAGTAGGTGGTTCCATCTTTGGCAGTGCCTTCGGCATCCGTGTAGATAAACGGACTTTCTGTTGTTCCGGCTCCTGAACGGGTGTAGTAGCCTGTTACATCGTCACCGACAGCGACCTGATTCACGACATAGACCTCAGAAAGAGTGGCAATGTTGACATGGGTATCACCGACGACTTTGGCTGCATTGCCGCCACCAAAGACATTGTTGATGGCTCCCATCTTACCCTTGGCATGAGATGGGATAGGATAACCGTCTTCTTCTCTTGTTTTCGCATTCTCACCGACAATGGACGAGTCATCGTTATAGTATCTGCCATAGGCCACATTGACGTTTACAGTAGGATTACCAACCATAGTGGCACGGTCACCAAAGCCACCGCCATAGATGTTACCGATACTGGTAAACGACTTTACGTTGACTTGAGGGTCGTTGTAGAGCGGAGTGGGTGGGGTCTCTCCCGGTACGATCGGTTTGCCCTCGCTATCATAGCCATAGACAGAATAGCCAGCCTGGTTGCCGCCGCCATACAACTCACCTATCTTGACGGGCTTACAGCCAATCTCCTCCACATTCACGGTAATGGAGCCTCCGATGGTGCCGCTGAGGTTGTTACCGCCGAACACACGGTCGAAGGTGCCATTGGTGATGTTCAGCGTCACATTACCGCGAACGTCGGCAGCCTCAGCGCCGCCATAGACCGCTTGCAAGCCGGGGATACAAGCCATCAGCAGTTGGGCTTCGGCGTCCATCTCAGCACTCTTGCCACCGCCGTAAGCCTCATCGACACAGAATTCACATGCGCCACCCTCGTCCAGCAGCGTCACAGCCGTCTGACGAACATTACCCTTGGTGTTGGAGCCTCCGAACACATGGTTGACCTTGCCACCGTAGATATTCACGGCAGCCTTACCCGTGCCATAGACATACGATGAGCCCGTTCGCTTCTCCTTCGTGTCGGCATCGGATTTATCACGCACCTTCCACTG
This sequence comes from uncultured Bacteroidales bacterium, assembly GCA_902779845.1. Taxonomy (GTDB): domain Bacteria; phylum Bacteroidota; class Bacteroidia; order Bacteroidales; family Bacteroidaceae; genus Physcousia. The sequence continues at coordinate 54,857 of CACZCZ010000026.1, forward strand.
GCCGTCTTCCTGATAATACTCGGAATAGTTCCTGTAACCTACGTTGGCACCAGGGTTCGGCATCTCGACACCATTGATGAGAATCTTGTCAAGACCATTACCGCCGCCAAAGAGTTCATCAATCTCGTATGTTCCGTTTACCGTCACATTGGTAGCCGGCGTGCAGGCTGCATTGCCGCCGCCATACACCTGTCGGATGCTGGTGAGGTCACAACCTTCGATGATGACATTGGTAAAATTCGTGGTACTCGCGCCACCGGCAGGTTCGTAGGCAGCCAAATTGCCACCGCCATAGACAGCGACAACATCAAACGACTTAGTACCCTTAGCTGGTTTGGTGCTGATGTTGGCATTATTCTTATTCTGTGTCGCATAGACATGCACCAATACCTTTCCCATGGGTGTACCGGCAGCATTATTGCAGCCAAAGACTTCATGGACGGCACATCCTCTGGCATCCCCAGCGATGGCAGTACCCTCTTCGCCCGACGATGTCGTTCCGTTCAAATCTAAGAGCACATCACCATAGACATAGGCAGGCTTGTCTGTTTCTCCCAGTCCGCCGCCGTAGGCTTCGCCAAGGATATTACCCCCCGTCAGACGTACGGTCGTCGTGGTGCTTGCAGAGGTCTTACCGTCAGCCCAGTCCCCTACTCCATCGTTTGCCGCAGCATCCCAGTTGCTGGTCTGCGTGTCAGCCAAAGCGCCACCGCCATAGATGTCTTTCATAATCAGACCACCAGTCATCTTGACAACTACGTTGCCTCTGACCGTTCCGGCCTCACCGCCGCCAAAGACAGAACCGGCGATAAGCTGTTGGGTTTTTCCTTCATCATCCTCTGCAGGAGACGTCGTATAGTTGATGTTCACCTCAGTCTCCCTGACGTTGGCAAGACCTGAGGCGGCTGTACTTACGCCAAACTCACCGCGGGCTGCACCAAAGACATGTCCATTTCCGTCACCATCGTAGCCGATACGACCACCAGAAATGTTAATGGTAGTCTTGCCGCTTTCGGCATCAGAGGCATTACCCACTGAACCCATGGCACCAGCGCCATAGACATTGTGAACCACCTGACCGCCAGTGATGTTGATTGTGGTAGTACCCTGTACAATACCAGCCAGCGGGTTGTAGCTGTCTTTAATACCATCATTATCGGAATCGTACTTATCCGTACCGCAGCCACCACCATAGACATTGCCACGATAGGGATAGGCAGCACCTGAGTAATCTCCAACCGTCTCACCTACGGCAATACCGATTGTTCCTTTCTGAATATCTATGACGGCGTTCTGGAAGGTGTGACCATTCTCGCCACTGCCATAGACAGAGCCCCTAATCCAAGGCGTTGTTTCTACGCCCGTATCGCCGACTGTGATCTGTGTGCTATACACCCATGCCATGCGGTCGTTAGGATCAACGCCGTCTGTGCCAGGAGCAGCCACATCACCACGCGAAGATCCGAACACCATACCATTCTCATCACCGTTGCTGCCAATCGTACCGCCTTTGATGGTGACGGTACAAGCACCCGTGTCAGCTGTTTTCAGAGCAGTAGGCATTTTAGTTGTGCCATCGTAAGTAAAATCACCTACAGAGCCGTAAGCGCCGCCGCCATAGACGTTGTGGAGAATCGTAGGCGAACCACTGATATTGATATTGGTATTACCCTTTACGAGTCCGGCTGTAACATCATTTTCCTTACCTTTACCGCCACCATAGACGTTGCCCCAAGTAGCGCCGCCCTTACCGGTAGTGCCAATGGTGCCACCAGTGACGTTCACTTCGGTATCACCGCTTACAGTAGATTCTTCACCGCCGCCATAGACGCTTTGGCCTACTTTCATCACCTTGCCGTGTTCATCAACTACAGTATTGCCATTGATAGTGAGAGTGACTTTACCACTTACTGATCCAAGGTTTTCAAGAGACACCTCAGTATATATATAGTTCTTCCCGTCACCATTGGGGTTTAAAATGGTTGGTTTTGATGTGTTG
>CACZCZ010000027.1 GCA_902779845.1 uncultured Bacteroidales bacterium
GCAGCGCAACGACCGCAAGACGCTCATCACCTACTACGCCTACGCCAACAAGGACTTTACTGCTTTCGAGAGCGAGCCGAAGGTGCTGTTCTCCGCCAAGTACGGTTCGATAGACAACGACATCATCTACAAGGACGGCATGTATCACCTCTTCTACAAGGGCAACACGAAGGACGAGAACGGCAAGGAAATAAAGAACGGCATCCAACAGGCAACGTCGAAAAAATTGACGGGACCGTATAAGGAGGATTTTGAGTATTTGGATGCATACGCTGGCACGAGGACACATGTGGAGGGCAGCGGAGTGTTCCAGCTGAACAACAGCGAGGATTGGATTTTGATGTACGACCTCTACAGTTCTGGTCGCTATGAATTCCAGCGGTCGAAGGACCTGAAGACGTTTACAAAAGAACCAGAGTCCTTCCGCAAGGACTTCTTTCCCCGTCACGGCACAGTGATGTCGGTGACGGCAGACGAACTGGAACGCCTGCAGCAGAAATGGGGCTATGTGTTGAAGCATGAGTTCGAGAGCACGGGCAACCCCATCATCCGTGACAAACATACTGCTGACCCCGCCGTATTGGTGGAGGGCGACACCCTCTGGCTCTTTGCTGGACACGATGCCGCCGGCAATCAGTCGGGCTACGTGATGAAAGACTGGTTGCTCTACTCCACCACCGACATGAAGCACTGGACAGAATATCCCTCGCCCCTGCGCGTCGACGACTTCAAGTGGGCCGACAGCCATCAGGCCTATGCCGGACACGTGGTCGCTCGCGATGAAATTGTAAATGGTAAATCTGTAAATCGTAAATATTATTGGTATGTCTCCACCAACTGGTGCGGCATCGGCGTGGCCGTTAGCGACAAAATTACCGGACCGTACAAAGACGCACTCGGGAAACCCTTGCTCACCAACAAGGATTGCTTCGCCTCGAAACACAGTTGGGCGTGCATCGATCCCGCTATCCTCATCGACGATGACGGCACACCGTATATCATCTGGGGTAACAAAGAGTGCTACTACGCCAAGCTGAAGGACAATATGACGGAGATTGACGGCGACATTCATCGCATCGATGTACCAAACTTCACCGAGGCTCCGTGGATGCATAAATATAATGGCAAGTATTATCTGACCTACGCCAGTGAGTGGCCCGAAAAGATTGCATACGCCGTAGCCGACCACATCGGCGGCCCATATACCCCCATGGGCATCATCAGCGAGATTGCCGGCAACTCCAACACCACCCATCCTGCCATCATCAAATTCCGTGATAGATGGCTCTTCTTCTCCCACAACGGCGGTCTGCCTGATGGCACTAGTTACAGTCGTAGTATCATTGCCGAGCCTATGAGCTACGACGCCGAAGGGCGCATCCGCAGCATTCCCGCTACCACCGAAGGCATGCAGGCTTGCACCTTAAAAAGAGAATAACGGCACGATCGTCGTCAGCCGGGAGTTCAACCAAGCCGGATCGCTTCTCCCTGCCGGCCAGGGGGTGCTCCTGAAAGCCGAGCCTGGTACATACGTCATGGTCCCCACGACACGGAAGAAGGACCCTTGTATAATCTTGCCGGACAACGCGTCGATAAATCCTATCGTTCCATCGTCGTCAAGAAAGGCCGCAAACTGCTTGTCAAATGACGGCGCAGAGCGCATCGGCTAAAGAGACTCACGTATTTAAATGTCACGCAGTCACGCAGTCACACAGTCACACAGTCACACAGTCACATTTTCGTGCAATCACATTTGCACCATCACATTTTCGCACAATCATGATTCAGGGGGCGTCGTTTGGATGCCCCCTGTTTTGGAGCCCGATTTCATCGAGCTTTTGAACTTCATAGAGATAAAGGGAGACTATTCGTCAGAATCCTCCGCCAATTGTCTGCGAAAATCCGAAGGTGTCATGTCATAGACGGTCTTGAAATTGCGCACGAAGGTGGCAGAGCTTTTGATGCCGCAGGCATCGGCGATGGATTCGAGGGTGTATTCGGGGTGCTCCCTCATCAGTGACACGGCGTACTCCATGCGTTTGATGATGATGTAGCCGGACACGTTAGTGCGTGCGATCCTTTGCAGCAGCGCCGGCAGCGCGTTCTTGTCAACGCCCAGCAGACGCATCAGGTCATCGCGCCCGAAGTCGGGATTGGAGAAGAGACGTTCTTGCATGATGCGCTTATCGACTTCCCTGAAGTGCCGGAGCTCTTCGTCATCAACAGCTTCCACGGGTGCCGCCTCCACCTTTTCGGCGGTGTCGCCGTTCTGGATGACGATGTTGCGATAGTGCATCAGGCGGTCAATGAGGGCCATCATCCTGTGGTTTCTCTTTCGGATAATCAGTGCCTGGCGCAAGCCTAAGAGAGAAATAAGTACAAACAGCGCCATCACGGAGCCTGCGATGATAAGTTGCCTGCTGTGCGAGGCAACGCGGCGCTCATTTTCCATCACCTTCCTAACATCTGCGTTCAGGTTGTTGAGCGTGCGAGCAGCCAGCGTGTCGGCAATGCTGCTGGTGCTGGCATAATACTCGACGGCCTTCGGGTAGTCCCCTACGCTGAGGTAGTAGTCCCCAAAGTCTTTCTGCAGACGCTGCATGTTACGCCCCATGGAATCGCCATCCTCACAGATGTTCTTTTTGGAAAGATTCAGAAAATTCAGGAGCTCGGCATTCATACCACGCAGACGGTAGTAAGTCAGCAGTGCATCACCGCAAAGGGGGTCCATGATGGGCTGGATGTCATATTTCCTGTAGATGCTGTCGGCCTCTGCCAGACGTCCCATCCTGGCCAGGATGCCCAGTCGGACGATATGGACACGCTGCATGTTGCGACGATACCACTCTTCGGAGTGGCTTTTCTCGGAGAGCAGCGCATAATGCTCCTGGAGCTGCGACATGCGCATGGCCTCTTCGTAATCACCGTTCAAACAGCGCAATCTGGCAATGATGGCGTAGAAGTGCGACAGCTCGTGGTCTTTATGCGGAGCATCGGTGCGTTTCAGCATCTCGGCTGCATCCATGGCCACGCGCATGCCCTCCTCTTTCTGCCCGAGGATGAAGAGGCGCTTGCCGCGCATGAGGAGTGCCATAGCCGTATGCAAGGAGTCGCCGCGTTCGCGGGCCAGCATATAGAGGCGGTAGGAGCTCTCGGGCATCTCCTTCCAGTGGCGCAGCACATCGTGGGTGCGCATGATACGTTCCAGCAGCTGCAACTGTAAATCCACATTGCGGGCTACAGCGGGGTCATCGAAGGCCTGCTGATAGAAGCCGAGGGCATGTTTGTACTTCCATACAAGACGACAGGAGTCACCCCGCCCCATCAGCGCTATTGCTGTCGAGGCGTCGGGCTGTTTTGTTTTTGGGAAAGCAAGGAGGGCGGCTGCGGCAAGGGCACAGAAGACGAAGGCAGGGATTAGAAACTTTCTGTCAATAAATTTATTACAAATGTTTCTAAGCGACGTCATACGCGTGCAAGGTTAATTAGATCGAAGTTCTCCCATGAGGAGAAGGAGCCTGAACCGTGAAGGTGGCTGCTCATTTCAACTGCAAAATTAGAGAGATTTATTGGAACTGCCAAAAAATTTCGAAAAAAATTTCACATTATTTTATGCGTTATGTTTGGTCATCACAGCAAATACACCTACCTTTGCAACTGATTCCTTCAACTCATCCCTGCAACAACATGAAAAAAGTCACTTCCGGTTACGCCAAGTTGGACGAATGGGTGGCGATATGGCGCGAGACGCTCCCCCACTACTTTGGATATCCCTTTAACGAAGTCTCGCCGCTGCGCGATTTCTACGAGTGGTACTATGCCGCCGGCATCAACCTCATGAACCTGAATAATGCCGGCGACCCGTTTACCGACACGCCCTGGGAGGTGTCGTCGCAGGTCTTCGAGCGTGAGGTCATCGAGTTCTTCGCGCCTCGCTATGACTTCGACGATGACAACCGATGGGGACTCGTCACACACAGCGGCTCCGACGGCAACAACCACGGCATCTACTTCGGTGCCAACTACCTGAAGCATCGGACGGGCAAGTCCCCCATCCTCTATGTGAGCGACGAGGCCCACTACTCGAACATGCGACTGGCTCACCTGCAGAACCTGGAGACGCGGTTGGTGAAGAGCGACACCATGGGGCGCATGATTCCCGAAGAGCTGGAACAGCAGCTCGACACCTCGCGCCCTGCCCTCGTGGTCTATGCCTGCGGCTCTACCTTCAAGGGTGCCATCGATGATATGCCTGCGCTGAACGCCGTGCTCCACCGCCACCCCGAACTGCCCGCCGTCTATCGCCACGTCGATGCCGCACTCTTTGGCGGCTACCTGCCGTTTACGGAGCACGCCCATCTGGTGAGCAGCAAGAAGATGGGCTTTGAGTCCATTGCCGTCAGCGGCCACAAGTTCTTCGGCATCGACTCGCCCTGCGGACTCTTCATCTGCACGCGCGAGGTCTATGACAACCAGTCGGACTTCGACGTGCCCTACCTGAACAAGAACATGCGCATGATCAACTGCTCGCGCGACCCCATACAACCACTCAAATACTGGTGGGTGGTACAGAAAGTAGGTGCAGAAGGATGGACGCGCCAAGCACGTCGCATTATGGAACTGACGGCCTACCTGAAGCAGCAGCTCGACAAGGCCGGCTACCCCGCATGGGTGAACGAATACAGCAACACGGTTTTCATGCGCTGCCCGTCCGCCGAACTCGCCCACAAGTACCAGCTGGCACAGAACGACGACCCACGCTTTGGCGGCAAACTGGCCCACGTGGTGGTGATGCAGCATTTCACCGAACCCGCCATCGATGCCTTCGTGGCCGAGCTCTGCTCAGAACAAAAGATAGCCCGCTGAAACCAGCGGACTATCTTTTTGTTTTGTGGAGCATGCGAGACTCGAACTCGCCACCTCTTGACTGCCAGTCAAACGCTCTAGCCAGATGAGCTAATGCCCCATTACTTCGGAAAAGCGGTGCAAAGGTAGAGAATATTTGTGAGATTGCAAACTTTTTCGCGTTTTTTTTGCTCCGAATGGAAGATTTCGCGTATCTTTGCACTATAAAAAGTGAGATAAGACAGTAAAAACTGTACAGAAAAGAGGAAAAAATGAGCTTAATCAAATGTCCCGAATGCGGCCATGAAGTCTCCACAAAGGCCCCCCGCTGCCCCCATTGCGGAGTTCCCATCGCCGGCAACCTGAAGCGATGCCCCAACTGCGACACCATCATGCTGAAGGATGTGGAGTGCTGCCCCAACTGCGACACCCCCTTCATCGTCACCAATGAAGCACCCGAACCCACACCCGCACCAGCGCCAGCAGAGCCTACGCCGACCCTGACGCCCCCTGCACCCGCAGCACCCACAGAGGAAGTCACAGCCCCGAAGACAGAGAGCGCTGAGCCTGCGTCCAACCAGCCAACCGCCCCCACCCCATCGCCGGCAGCTGCGCCAGCCAAGAAAAAGAGCCTCGGCGGCTGGGCTCTGTTTGCCCTCATCGTGGTGCTGGCAGCACTGGCCGTGCTCATCGTGTGGCAGATCCAGTCGAGCCGCGAGGCCAGTGCCGAAGCCGCCTTCACGCTGCTGCGCGAGTGCAACGACCCGCGCAGCTTCGAGGACTTCATCAACCGCTACCCCAAGAGCCGCCACATCGAAGAGGTCGAAGCACGCCTCGAGGAATTGCGCCTCGAGGAGATTGCATGGCAGGCTGCGCTAAGCACCACGAACCCCGCCATCGTGCGCGACTTCATCGACAACTATCCCACCTCGGCCCATCATTCGGCTGCCCTGCACCGCATCGACACCCTAGACTGGCGCGAGGCCAACAAGAAGAACACCTCGGCAGGCTACACCGCTTACATCTCCGCACACGACGCAGGCGACTTCATCACCGAAGCCTTTACCGCACACGAGGAGGCCGTCAAGCGCGAGGAACAGGCCTACCGCGACTCCATAGCAGCGGCCCGCGCTGACACGCTCGCGCTGCAGCCGCTGTTCCCCACAACGAACAACACATTATAAATCATTCGATATGGACAAGAAAGTGAATCTGGATGCTCACGGACAGGAGCTCATGCGCCAGTACTACGACCTGCTGCCGATACTGGAAAAACTGGCCGAGGATGCCTATGACATGCTCAGCAAAGCGCTGCAAGAGCAGGGCATCTACGTCACCGCCATGGAAAAGCGCGTAAAGAGCGCCCGCTCGCTGGAAGGAAAGCTGGAACTCAAGGGAAGCAAGTACAAGACCGTTCAGGACGTGACAGACCTCGTAGGCCTTCGCGTCATCACCTTCTACACCGACGAGGTGGACAAGGTGGCCGCCATCACCAAGCGTATTTTCGATGTCGATTGGCACGAGAGCGTCGATAAGCGCAAGCTCCACGACCTCACCTCCTTCGGCTACAACTCACTACACTTCATCTGCCGCATGAAGACCGGCAGCCCCCGCTTTGAGATACAGATGCGCACGGCGCTGCAGCACGTGTGGTCCACCATCGAACACGACATCGGCTACAAGGGTGAAGTCAAGATGCCCTCCGAGTACCGCCGCCAGTTCAGCCGCCTCAGCGGCATGATGGAGCTCATCGACGACGAGTTCAGCCGCCTGCGCACCGTGCTCACCGACTACCGCCGCAAGATTCAGTCGCTGGTCAAGAGCGGCCATCTCGACGAAGTACCCTTGTCGCAGAGCACCTTCCGCAACTACCTTGAGACAGAACCCTTTCACCGGCTCAACGAGCGCATCGCCGCCATCAACCAGGCCGAGATCTACCCCACCTCGCTCATGCCCTTCCTGCGCGTGCTCGTATCCTTCGGCATGGAGACGCTGGGCGACGTGCAGCGCCTCATCGACGAGAACAGCGAGGATGCCTACCAGCTGGCCATCTCGCAGCTCGCCATGACCGACCTCGACATCCTCGCCTCCAGCACCGCGCTGCAGAACCTGTGCCTGATCTACGTGCTGCGCAAAGGCGGCGGCCGCGAGGAACTCAAAGCCTACTACGACAAGATTAACGGCGCCAGCGATGCCAACTACCTGCTCGCAGACAACATCCTGGAGCAAGCCGCCACCCTCCCCTTCATGAAAAATAAGGAGTGAGGGACGCAAACCGCAAGGGCCGGAATGTAAAATCTTTCGGCAAAGCCCCTCATTTTTCTTCTATTTTCTTTGCCCGAAAGACATAAATAAGTACCTTTGCGCTGTCTAATCAAATATTCACACTAATGAAGAAACATTTTTTTGCTTGGATGACCATCATGATGGTGGCATTCGTAGGTATCACCGCTGTTGCCTGCAGCAAGGAGGATAACAGTGAGAACGCCAACGCCGAAATCATTGGTAAATGGCGTCGTGAGTACAAGGAGACTATAAAGTACATCAAGAACGGTGGCGCATGGAAGGAAGAAAGCCGCAGTTCAAAGAGCTATCCCGAAGGATCGTCAGATGGTCTTATCTTCAAATCTGACGGCACGGCACTGATGGTTGACATCTCTCCTGACGGTCATTATTTTATTGAAGAGAGTGACGACTTCTTCTACAAGGTTGAGAACGGCCATCTGTTCTTGAAAGAGAACAACCCGCGCGATAAGGATGGCTGGGAAGACGTAGCTGCTATCAAAATCTCCGGCTCTACGATGGAGCTGACGGAAGAGGAGATTGAAGGCGACTACAAAGAAGTGACCTTCCTTCGCTACAAAAAGCTTAACTAACGCCGCTGCAGCAGCACCACGTTCTCTACGTGCTGCGTGTGTGGGAACATATCCACCGGCTGAATCCGCGTGACCTTGTAGTCTGTGTCCAACAGCGCAAGGTCACGCGCTTGTGTTGCGGGGTTGCAACTGACATAGACGATGCGCTGGGGGGCGGCCTTGAGGATGACGGCGACGACGTCGGCGTGCATGCCGGCACGGGGCGGGTCGGTGATGATGATGTCGGGGCGGCCGTGCTCGCGGATGAAGTCCTCGGTGAGGATGTCCTTCATGTCGCCGGCATAGAACTGGGTGTTGGTGATGCCGTTGAGCTGGCTGTTGACCTTGGCGTCCTCGATGGCTTCGGGGACGTACTCGATGCCGATGACCTCGCGGGCCTGACGGGCCACGAAGTTGGCGATGGTACCGGTGCCGGTGTAGAGGTCATAGACGAGAAGACCCTCTCCCCGCTCCCCCGTTAGGGGGAGAGCCTCACTACGTTCGTTAGCTTCGCGCAGCCATTCCCCTCCTTGACGGGAGGGGTCAGGGGTGGGTCTTTCGAAGGCGAACTCGCGGGCTACCTTGTAGAGTTCGTAGGCCTGATCGGTGTTGGTCTGGTAGAAGCTCTTGGCACCGACCTTGAAGCGCAGGTCCTCCATGCCCAGAAAGATGTGGTCTTCGCCGAAGAAGACGTGCACGGGGAGGTCGCCGAAGGTGTCGTTGTACTTCTGGTTGTTGACATAGAGCAACGAGGTAATCTCGGGGAACTGCTCGTGGAGATGCTGCAGCAGCGCCTCGGCCTGTTGCTGTTCCTGGTCGGTGAAGATGCAGAACTGCATCAGGAGCATGAGGCCGCCGATGTTGGACAGGCGTATCATCATGCCACGCAGGAGTCCCGTGTGCTCGCGGGCATCGAAGAAGGTGAGGTCGTGGGCGTAGGCGTAGTCACGGATGGCGAGACGCAGGCGGTCGTTGACAGGGTCCATGAGGTGGCATTCCTCGATGGGCAGAATCTTGTCGAAGGTGCCATTGGCATGGTAGCCCACGCTCTCCTGGCGCTCGAACTGCTGGCCGGAGGCTATCTGTTCCTTGGTGAGCCAACGGCGGTTGGCGAAGCCGAACTCCAGCTTGTTGCGGTACTCCTGTGTCTTGGCAGAGCCCAGGATGGGCGAACAGGGAGGCAGTTCTACCTTGCCGATGCGCGTGAGGGCGTCCATGACCTGCTGCTGCTTGGCCTGCAGCTGGAGTTCGTAGGGCAGCATCTGCCACTTGCAACCGCCACAGACGCCGAAATGGGGGCAGAAAGGGGCTATGCGGTTGGGCGAAGGCTGCACGAGACGCACCACCTCGGCCTCGGCATAACTGTGTTTCTTCTTGGTGACCTGCAGGTCAACGACATCGCCGGGCACGGCAAAGGGCACGAAGACGACGAGGTCGTCCACACGCACCAGTGACTTGCCTTCGGCGGCAATAGCTTCTATCTTGACGCCCTCAAGTAGGGGCAATGGTTTACGTTTACGTGACACGGTGAAATTTTACGATTTTACGATTTTACAATCCTTTTAATTGGACGATTTGACGATTTTACGATTGAAGTTAGGGTTTGAAGTTGGCAATGGGACGCAGGCGGTCGCCCTCATCATCCATGAGGAAGAAATGGGGGGTGCGGACGTAGTGGCCGTTGCGGTCTTCATGGCTGTGAAGCACCAGCAGGAGGCGACCCATCCAGTCGTGGAAGAGCATCCCATGGCCGTAGTTGGGCGGCGTGATGGGCTTGGGCTCCTGCACCCAGGGGCCGTCGAGCGTTCCGCTCTTGCTGTAGGCCACGCCCATGGTATAGACATCATTGACCCAGCTTGTCCACAGACACCCGAGGCGTCCGCTCTGTGTGCGGAAGAGCCAGGGGCCGTCGGTGACACGATTCGGCCATGTGCCATCGGCACGCTGCTGGCGCAGCGGCGAGCTGGGCTCCACATCGGCAGCCTCGCGGCTCCAGGGGCTGTCGCTGGCACGGAACATGACGCGACTCCACCCTATCGAGCCGCTGAGGTCGTCGGCGAGACGAATCTTCTCCACGGTGCCATCGCCGTTCTGCAGCCATTCGTGGCAATAAACCATGTAGGGACGGCCGTCGGTGTCGATCCACAGGGTGGCATCGAGCGTAGGCTTGAAGGCGGGCAGATAGACGGGGTCCTGCATCGGGCGGTAGGGACCGTCGGGGCGGTCGCTGACCAGCACGTGGCAGGCACGACGGGGGATGCTGCGACCGGCAACGGTGTCAATGGCGATGGCGTTGTTGGTGAAGGTGGCGAAATAGTAGTATTTGCCTTTATACTGATGCAGCTCGGCAGCCCACACCTGTGGATGGTGGCCCATCCACGAGGCGGTGTCAACCTCGATGACGTTGCGCGGGCCGTCCCACGTCTGCAGGTTCTTGGATGTCCACATGAGGCCACCCGTGCCCGTCATGTAATAGGTGTGGGTGGCGGAGTCAGCGAGGATGAAGGGGTCGCTGAGCCGGATGCTGTCTGTGGGCACTCCCTCGCGATAACGGGGCGCATGGCGCTGGGCCATGGCGGGAGCGGAGAAGGAGAGAAATATAAAATATAAAATATAAAATATAAAATGGCGGGACGTCATGAGGGGTTAAGGGGTTAAGGGTTGAGGGTTGAGGGTTAAGGGTTGAGGGTTGAGGGTTGAGGGTTAAGGGTTGAGGGTTAAGGGTTGAGGGTTGAGGGTTGAGGGTTGAGGGTTAAAGTTCAAAGTTCAATGTTCAAAGTTCAATGTTTCAATCTTTCAATTTGAAAACGCTTAGCAGCTTCTTGCCGGCCACAAGGAGGGTGACAGCGGAGAGGACGAGGAGGATGCCAAGGCTGATGCGGGGCGTAAGGGTTTCACCAAAGACGAAGACGCCGATGACGAGGGCCGTGATGGGCTCCAAGGCACCGAGGATGGCGGCAGAGGTGGAGCCGATGTAGTGGATGGAGAGGTTCATGGTCACCAGCGAGATGATGGTCGGGAACAACGCCAGGCACACGAGATTGCCCCACAGCCAAGGGTTGTTGGGTGTCTGCAGGGCAAAAGTGAACGAGGCGGTGTCTATGTCGATGGACGTCAGACGAACCACGTAGAGCAAGGAACCGAACAGCAGCGCCCAGAACGTGAGTGTAGAGGAATCCATCTTCTTCAGCACAGAGCGGTTGACGCCCACGATGTAGATGGCATAGCTCAGCGACGAGAGCAGCACCAGCACAACGCCTATCATGGACAGCGGCGCATCGGGTTTGCCGCGGTACAACAGCGCAATGCCCACGAAAGCCATCAGGATGCACAGCCACGTGAGAAGGCTTGCACGCTCATGGAAGACGAGCCACATAATCAGCGCTACCAGCAGCGGGTAAGCAAAGAGGATGGTGGAGGCGATGCCGGCATCCATATACTGATAGCTGAGGAACAGCAGCAGCGACGAGGCGCTGAAGACGAGACCCATCAACGCCAGCGACAGCAGCTGGCGACGGCGCAGACGGAACGACTTGCCCTGCAACAGCATCATCGCACCCAGCATCAGGATGGCGAAGACGTAGCGGTAGAAGAGCATCGAGTCTGCCGTCATCCCGTCGGCATAGAGCGGCAGGGCAAACAGCGGGTTCAGGCCGTAGCTGGCAGCAGCGATGCTGCCGAGGGTGACACCTTTGACTTTAACGTTCATTGTTCAGTATAGAAATCGATGAGACGACGGATGGCGCGCTGGCAGACGGGGCAGAACTCAGGAACCTGGTTCACCTTCATGCGGCACTCCTGAGCAGGACGATAGACGCCCTTGCTCTGGTAGCCTCCACCCTCATAGACACCCACCTTTGTGGTGAGTTCCTTGCCGTCGGCGACGGTGGGGATGGCGGTGCCGGCGGGCAGCATGTCCTGCCACTTGCTGCTGAAATCAACGAGGGTCGTGAGATTGGGTTCCCAGGGCTCCGTGTCGGCAGGATACCACGACTCGTACATGTCATCATAGTAGTACTCGTCGCCCAGACCGCCGAAGCTGTGACCAAACTCATGCACGATGACTTCCAGCTTAAAGCGGGTGCTCTTGGCCGAGGCGATGGTGTAGCTGTTGTAGATGCCTCCGCCACCGTACTCCGTCGTGTTGGCCAGGACGATGAAATGCTCGAAGGGGATGCCCGTGCAGAGGTCATAGAGACGGAAGACGCTGGGGATGGTCATGTAGCGGTCGCTGTAGAACGTGTCATAGTGGGCACCGAGGGCGGTGTCAAACCACAGCCCCTTGCGGGGTATGGAGACGCCATTCTGCACAGAACGCGGCATGACGGCCACGAAGTTGAACTTGTGCATCAGAGAGCGGTAGGGCTCATGGGACATCAGCGCCACCATGGTGCTGTCGCACATCGCCAGGAAATCGGGCATCTGCTCCTCGCTGAAGCCTTCGGCCACGAGGGCCACATCGATGCACTCGCGAGCGTCGCCGCCTTTCCACAAATAGCGCCAGGGTGTCTGCAGGTCGGTGGAACGGTCGCGGATGAGGATGTCACGTGGGTCGATGCGATGGCGCAGCTGGGAGCTGACGCGGTTGTGGACATCGGTGAGCGAGACGACGACCTCCACAGGGCGCTTGGGCAGCGGGATGAGGTAGCTGTTGTCGAAGCTGCGCTCCAGGCGCGTGGCCTCCTCGGTGGACTGCCATTCCTGGAACAGCGTGGAGAAGGTGTGCTGATAGAGCGTGTCCTTGCTGGCATCGTCCAGCACCACAAGTTGTCCGTTGCCACGCAGCAACTGCTCGCTGAGGTGGTGGCGACGGCCGTACCAGCCCGTCGTCTTGGAAAGGGCGTGGAGGGCGATGTGCTGGCTCTTGCTGGTTCCCGAGAAGATGTAGTCGATGCGCAACGTGGAATCCGAGAAAGCCTCATCGAAAGGCAGCTCATGCGCAGAGAGAATACCGCACAACGAGGTCACCAGAAGGAACAGAGGAAGGCGTGGCAGGTTCATGATACACAGGGGTTATTGAATCTTGAGCTGACCGGAAATCGTTGAGGATTCATCATAGAGGACATTGCCGATATAGCAGGCGAAGTAGCCCTTCATGTTCACCGTGTATCTGCCCGGCTTGCAGTCGTCGGGGAGCTTGAAGGTGAGCGTAGGGTCGGCCTTGCCGTTGCCGTCATAGTTGGTGTGGACAGAGATGAGGGTGTCTTTCAACGCGCCGGTCTCCGTAGGCACCACATTCTTGATGACCCACTCGTAGGTAGTGCTGTAGATGCCGTTACCCTTTTGTTCCTGGGCAACGGTCAGCGTCACGTCCTGTCCGGCTTTAGCGGGATCAGGTGTCTGGGACATCTTGCCGAACTTGGGTGCAACGTATTCATCCTTCTCCTGGGCACAGGAGAGTGCGACAAAGGACATCGCAAGGATGCATGACAAGAAGATGACAATCTGTTTCTTAGTTTTCATATATTGTTTTGTGAGTTTAAAGTTCAAAGTTCAGCTTTGCTGACTTTTGTCACGACTCGGCCATTTAAGAGCAAGCTCTTATGGCGCTCGCTGCTCCAAAAGTTCAATGTTCAAAGTTCAAAATGCTTTGAGCGCCTGATAGAGACGCTGGACAGGCAATCCGACGACATTGAAGAAGGAGCCTTCTATGCGCTCTACGCCAACATAACCAATCCACTCCTGTACACCATAAGCGCCGGCCTTGTCCAGCGGATGGAAGGTGCTGACGTAGTAGTTAATCTCGTCGTCGGAGAGTTGGCAGAAGGTGACATCCGAGCGACATGAGAACGCCACCTGCTTCGCCGTTGTCGTGAGGCAGACACCTGTGAACACCTGATGTGTCTTTCCAGACAAGGCGTGCAGCATGCGGCGGGCATCAGCCTCATCCTTGGGTTTCTCCAGCACTACGCCGTCGAGCCACACGATGGTGTCGGCCGTGATGAGGAGTTCGTCGGCTTGCAATGCTGAGCGGTATGCCTCAGCCTTCTTCTTACATATATACAGCGGGATGTCACCGCCCTGCAGGTCTGCAGGGTGACTCTCATCGATGCCGGGCAGCACACGCACCTCAAAATCGAGGCCGAGGCCCGCCAACAGTTCACGCCGGCGAGGAGAATTGCTGGCTAAGATTAGTTTATACTTCAGAATATTTTTCAATGTTAGTATTATTAAATCAAATTTTACAGCGTTCCGCTGTTCCCCGCCCTCGACAGAAGAGGTCTGTCTCGGCCGCTCGGGCCGAAATGACATTCAGTCATTTCTAAAATGCGCATATTATACGCATTTTACCCTCGCTACCACCCGAACGCTTTCTTATCAACCATCCATTTCCCCTGCGCCTTCAACACCTGCTCCACAACATCACGACCGCATCCGTAACCACCCTTGAAGTGACTGACATAGAGGGAGATTGCCTTAATCTCGGGACAGGCGTCGGCAGGGCATACAGGACAGCCCACACGCTGCATAATCTCGTAGTCAGGAATATCGTCGCCCATGTAGAGCACCTCTTCATCCTTGAGATTGTACTTCGCCTTCAGGTGCTCATAGGTCTCTATCTTCACCGCACAGGAGAGAAAGATGTCGGGGATGCCCAGCAACTCATAGCGCCTACGGATGGCCTCAGGGCGGGCGCCCGTGATGATGGCGATATGCAGACCGCTCATCTGCGCCAAGCGCAGGGCATAGCCGTCCTTGATATTCACCGTGCGCACGGGTTCGCCGTCGGGACCTTGGGAAATCGTCTCGGCACTCAGCACGCCGTCAATGTCAAAGAGCATGGCGCGGATTTTGGTTAAATCGTAGTTGATCATTATATCGTTTAACGTTCAATTGTCTCGTTTAGTGTTTAAGAATATGTTTCAATCCTCAAATCTTCAAATCTTTCAATCTTTCAATTTTTCACTCTTTCAAGATTCATGATGCTGGATGAAAGGAGGGTGTAGATGCGCTGCAGGTCGGGACGGTTGGCCAGCATCGCCCTCTGCAGCCCCATCACATTCTCGTCGCGGCGTGCTGCAGGACCTGTCTGTGCCTCTGCCGGCGGCAACTGGTGGAGCTTGGCCACTGTCTCTTCCACCAAGGGCAGCAACACCTGGAAGTCCAATCCCGCATCCGTGAGCAAACCATCGGCCAACGCGCAGCAATGGTTCGTGAAGTTGCAGGCGAAGACGGCTGCGAGGTGCAGCTGGCGACGTGTGGCCGAAGTAGAGCGGTGTACGAAGTCCTCATTGTCGTTCAAGCTGAGCGCCAGGCTCATCAAGGATGCCTCGTCTTCGCGCCGGGATGCCTCGATGAAGAAGTGAACCTGCGAGAAGTCAACCTCACGCTCTTTGGAGAACGTCTGCATCGGATAGAAGACGCCACCACGCTCATGACCGGCATCGGCGAAGAGCGCCAGAGGCATAGAGCCTGCGGTGTGTGCCATCAGGGCACGCTCGCGGCCAGGATGTAACTGACGGATGACATCTTGCAGCACAGCATCCTTAACGGCTATCACATAGAGGTCGGCCTCACACGTGACCACATCCAGCGCCCCCCACATAAAGGGACAGCCGAGCCTATGGGCCAACGCCTCAGCAGAGGAACGGCTCTTGCTCCACACCTCGACCACCTCTACCCCACTCTGCTGCAACGCAGGAGCGAGGTTCCAGGCTACGCGGCCAGCGCCTATGATTGCGACCTTCATTGTGTAACGTTTAAAGAGTTTAAAGCCCCTCTCCCCGCTCCCCCCGTGGGGGGGAGGGCCTCGCAAGCGAGGGTGAAGGGTTAAGAGGTTATGAGTTTAAGATGTTTAATGGGTCAAAGGGTCAAGGAAATTGTACATTTGTAAATTGTCCAATTGTCCAATTAAAAGAGTGTTAGCTCTTGAAAGTGTCCACGTGGACTTTTTCCCACAGCAAGCGGTCCTCGTTGAAGGGCTTGCGCTCCATGCCCTTATGACCTACGGCAACGATGCTCAGCACGCGCAGAGGCTCTGGGATGTTCAAGAGGTCGCGAACGAGCGTGTCCGAGGGGACGCCATCGGGGTTATAACGTTCGCGAATCTGTACCCAGCAGGCGCCGAGGCCCATGTCTTCAGCCTGATAGAGCAGCACGGTAGAAGCTACACTGGCATCCTCGATCCACACATCACTCTCCGTGGGGTCACCCACGACGACGATAGCGAGGGAGGCACCGCCGAGCCAGTCGGAGCCAACGGTTTTCACTGTGGACAACGCCTGAAGCATTTCCTTGTCATCGACCACGACGAAATGCCACGCATGTTTGCCCTTGCTCGACGGCGACATCAGCGCACTCTTCAGGAGCAGCGTGACCTCGTCGGGCGTCAACTGTTCGTCAGTGAACTTACGCATCGAGCGGCGCTGTTTGACCAGCTCAGAGAAATTTTCCATAGTCTATATCTGTGATAAATTCAATAATTCGAGCGCAAAGGTACAGATAAAAATGAAAAATGAAAAATGAAAGAGTGAAAAATGAAAAATGAAAGAGTGAAAAATGGAAAGAGCAAAGAAAAAATGTTACGTTTCCTCAAAATCTTTCAACCTTCAGCCATCAACCTTAAACTTTTTCACTACCTTTGCACTCATGGAAACTAAGAACCCCGAAATAGAACTGGCGCGCAACTACGCCCTTTACACCCATCGTAACATCTTCCTCACCGGCAAGGCCGGCACCGGCAAGACCACCTTCCTGCGCCATCTGCAAGAGGAGAGCAGCAAGCGAATGATTGTCGTGGCCCCCACGGGCGTAGCGGCTATCAACGCTGGCGGCGTCACCATCCACTCCTTCTTCCAGCTGGCCCCTGGTCTCTTCCTGCCAGGCAAGATGGTGGCAGGCGGCGATGCCAGAAACCGCTTCTCCTTCTCCAAGCAGAAGGTGAACATCCTGCGTTCGCTGGACTTGCTCGTCATCGACGAGATTTCCATGGTGCGCGCCGACCTGCTGGACGCCATCGATGATGTGCTGCGACGCTATCAGAAACGCGACCAGCCCTTCGGCGGCGTGCAGCTGCTGCTCATCGGCGACCTACAGCAGCTGGCGCCCGTGGCCACAGAACAGGAATGGCCGCTGTTGCAGGAGTTCTACCAGACACCCTATTTCTTCTCCTCGCGGGCGCTGCTGCAGACTGACTTCGTCTATATAGAGCTGCACCACGTCTATCGTCAGCAGGACAACAACTTCGTCAACATCCTCAATGCCGTGCGCGACAACCAGCTGACAACCCAGGTGATGCAAGTCCTCAACGCCCGCTATAAACCCCACTACCGTCCTACCGACGGCGAGGACTGGATTACGCTGACCACGCACAACCATCAGGCTGCATACATCAACAACCAACGGATGGAAGAACTGAAGACAACGCCCGTGACCTTCACGGCAAAAGTGACAGGCGAATTCCCTGAAAGCTCCTACCCCACCGACAAGGAACTCACGCTGAAAGTGGGCGCACAGGTGATGTTCTGCAAGAACGACCCCAGCAGCGCCAAGGCGTTCTACAACGGGCGCATCGGACGCGTCGAAGCCATCACGCAGGAGAAGATTACCGTGCGTTGCGGCAACGACCGCATCGAGGTGGGGCCGCTGACATGGAGCAACACCAAATACACCACCGACTCCGCCACCGGCACCATCAGCGAGGAGATTGCAGGCACGTTCACGCAGATACCCCTGCGCACGGCGTGGGCCATCACCATCCACAAGAGCCAGGGCCTCACCTTCGACCACGCCATCATCAACGCCGGTCGCGCCTTCTCACACGGTCAGGTCTATGTGGCCCTGTCGCGCTGCCGCACACTCGAAGGGCTGGTGCTGGCAACGCCCATCACCGCAGACCTCATCACCAGCGACCCCGATGTCCTTCATTTCAACACCTACGCCAGCGAACACATCCCCACGGCCGAAAGTTTCCTGCGCGACCGCCGCAGCTTCATCGAGGACATCCTGTGCCGCATCTTCGACTTCAGCGCCCTTTCCATGCGCCTGCGCTTCTACGAACGCTTGGCATCGGAACATCTCTCGCAGCTGTTCCCCGGCTATGCCCGCATGGTAGCAGCCACTGCCTCGCAAGTGGACAGCGAGCTCATGGCCGTTGGCGTGAAATTCCAGCAGCAGATACGCCAGCTCTCGCCTTTGGCCAACTCCTACAGCGAGAACACAGCCCTTCGCGAGCGTGTGCGCAAAGCGATGAGCTACTATGCCACAGCCACAGCACGCATCTTCGGCGACCTCTTCGAACAGGAGATACCCGAAATAGATAATGTACGCGTGCGCGAACAGGTGACACGTGAGCTGGAGCTCCTGCGCACTGACTTCGATGAGAAGATGGCCGTCTTCATCGCCTGCATGAACGACTTCTCGCTCACCGCCTACTGGGATGCCAAGGCCAAAGCCTCCATGACAGAAGACACTACGCCCAGGAAACGCAGCCCACGCAAGCGTGGCGAGAAGAGCACTAGCACCAGGAAAACATCCTCTCCGGCATCTTCCACAGAGGGGACAAAGACAGACATCGGCGACATCCAGAACCCCGACCTGTACCGTCGTCTGCTCGACTGGCGCAAGCGCGTGGCCGTAGAGCGCCACCTGCCAGCGTCTTACATTATGCCACTGCGCACCGTCATCGCCATCACCAACACAGCTCCCGCCGATCTCGATGAATTGCTCGACATTCCAGGTGTCGGTCCCAAGACAGCATCCGAGTACGGCGCAGACCTGCTTGCGCTGGTTCGAGAATCACCACAGGCTTGATTTTTTTTCATAAACGCATCGAAAAGTGTTGCGTGATTGAAAAAAAAGATGTACCTTTGCGGCGTTAAACCTTACAACAACGAAAACACATTAGGTACATGATTGTGATTCAGCATTATTTGGCATCGCTCAAGCCTGCCACGCAGAAGTTAGCCTGCCTCTATGCATATATCGGACAAGATCTCTCGGATGATGACCGCACACAGTTGAGCGTACACGGCGCCTGCATGTTGGGCGAACTACCCCTGCTGACCAACGAGTTGATTGAAGCAGGCATCGTCGTCCACGAACCTGCCACACACTTCACCCCCCAGCGGCAGCTCATCCGCCCGCGTCTGTACGGCGAGGTGATGCGTTTCTGCATGGAAGAGCATCCTGAATGGTTGGAAGAGTTCGACGGATGGCCCTTGACACGCTATCCCGATTTCGACGCCCTCCAGCGCGCGCTGCGCATCTGCCAAACCGGCAAGCGCCCCCAACCGATGGTGCTCAACAGCACCCTCCCCCCCTATTTGATTAGCTTAGTTGACGACCGGCGCTATGAGCCGCTGGTGCCGATGATTCGCGATGTGGACTTTCCGGCCTTCATCTCTGCCGTCGTGCACAAATGGATGAAGGAAGATTTCCCTGATCCCAGCGAAATGATCAAGCGACAGCTGGGGATGCGCAAGTTCGACACCTCAGACCCAGACATCCGCGAGATGCTGGCTCTCGTGAACTATTTTCATTATGTGTGCAAAGGGCAGTACACGCCACCCACCAGCATCCGAATGACACCATCGGACTTCCTGTCGAAGGGCGTACATGCCATGAGCCAGGGAAAGAGCGACCTGGCGCTGAAGGTCTTCAGCGAAGCCATCAACCAGCGACTGTCGAAGACCAAGAACGGCGAGCCCTATCCCACCGATACCATCGCAGCCTTCTACTGGGTGATTGCACTGTGGACCAGCAAGCAGAACGATGCACGCAAGACGCTGGCCGCCTTTGCTGCCTACGCCCGCGAGAAGAATCTGATGCGTCTGGGAGCTGCGGCATTGCTGGCCGACACGCTGGCCAGTCCGCTACAACGCGTGGACATGGACTTGCTCTCACACCTGATCAATCCCGAGGATATCAACGACCGTGAATATGTGCTCACACAGCGCATGGCCCAGCTCCTGGGCGCCAACCTCACGGGGATGCAGCTGACCCACGAGAACTTCCAGCCGCAATCGTCATTCCTGCGCCAGGAGGCACAGGCTTACATCACACTGGAGAAATTCGAGAAGAAGCAGCTCACCACTAGCTTCGGCAGTAAACCCATCTCGACATTTGCAAAGACCAAAGACCCCTGGGAGCTGATGCTCGACCGCCTCATCTCCACGCAATGTCAGAAGGGTGACAACGACGATGAGGACGAACACCGCGTGATGTACATCATCCTCTCCGACGGCGAGAGCGTGGACCTGCGCGAACAGAGCCGCCTGAAGGACGGGCGCTGGGGCAACGGCAAACAGCTCCACTGGAACCGCTTCATTGGCGGAATGGATTACATGGACCGCTCTGACCAGGCCGTGGTCTCCGATGTGCGATTCCAGGGGGCTTCGCGCTTGACGGTAGGCCTCATCCTGCCACACCTCGTGGGCACAGACCGTGTATATACAGGGGAACAAATGCCCTATCGCCGCGTGGCCATCGAAGAACAGAAACCCTACGTCATCGTAGAGCGCACGGCCGACGGCGGCTTCCACCTGCAGTCCAACGTGGCCTTCTCCGACCTGCTGTCGCAGACCAACGTATATCATCGCGACTCAGCGATGCACTACATCTACTTCCCCATGAGCGACCGCGAGCGTGCTGTGCTACAGGAACTTCTCTCCGTCACGGACTTCCCCCCGGAGGCAGAGGAAAAGCTCACAAAGCTGCTGCCGCTCATCGCTCAGGTCACCGACGTTCACAGCGACCTGCTCCCCAAGGAAAAGGAACTGGACACGCTGGAAGCGCAGACACAGATCATCATCCGCCTCACACCTGACACCAACACACAGACAATGTTCGACGCCTACGTCCTTGTGCGCCCGCTCATGGGGGGTAAGATGGCGATGCCGCCAGGTCTCGGCGATGCCGTCATCATCGACCAGAACGAGACATCGGGGCGCGTGCGCATTCAGCGTGACATGGAGGGTGAGGCACGCCATCTCACCACGCTCCTCCAGTTCTGCCAGGAACGCGATATTGAGCTGAGCGAGAGCCTCAACGCCCATCTCTCAACACCACAGGTGCTGGAGTTGTTGGGCTTCGTCAGCTGTCACCCCGACATCAGCGCTGTAGAATGGCCCGAGGGCGAACGGCTGCGAATGCGTAGCGCACAGAACAGCGAGTGGAAGCTCTCGCTGAAACCCCGTGGACACTGGTTCGAAATAGAGGGCAATGTACGCCTTGATGACAATTCGCTGCTCACGGCACAACAGCTCATGCAGGCCCTCGGCAACAGTCATGGAGGCTACGTGCAGCTGCAGAACGGCGACTACCTGTGGCTCTCCGAGAAGCTGCGCCAACAGCTCGACGCACTGGAGAGCATCACCACCACCGAGAACAACCGTCCGGCTGTGTCCATGCTCCAGACAGGTGTCCTGGCACAGTTGGTGAATGGTGAGATTGACATTCAGCACGACGACGACTTCGCCACCCTTTGCGAACGTATTCAGCGTGCCGATACCCTCTCCTTCCAACCGCCTGCCGAGCTACAGGCTACCCTGCGTCCCTATCAGGTCGAGGGATTTCAGTGGCTGATGCGCCTGGCATCATGGGGCGGCGGCGCCTGCTTAGCCGATGACATGGGCCTTGGCAAGACCGTGCAGACCATCGCTTTCCTGCTGGCCCACGCAAGCGAAGGCCCCGCTCTGGTGGTGGCACCCGCCAGCGTCGTCCCCAACTGGCGCAACGAGATGGAACGCTTTGCCCCTTCACTCAACATCTTTAACATCAACGAGTGTTTCGATCGCCCACGCGTGATCCAGGAGGCCGGTGCCGGCGACGTTATCCTTGCCACCTATGGCATGTTGGCTCCCCTGCAGGAAGCCTTTGCGAGCAAGCAATGGAACACTGCAGTCCTCGACGAAGCACACAACATCAAAAACCGCGGCACCAAGATGAGTGCTGCCTGTATGCAATTGCAAGCGCTCAATCGCATCATCCTCACCGGCACACCCGTGCAGAACCATCTCGGCGAACTCTGGAACCTGTTCCAGTTCATCAACCCTGGATTGCTGGGCACTTATGAGCACTTCCACCAGAAGTACATCACCCCCATCGAGACTCTTCAGGACTCCGAGCGCCAGCAGCAGCTGCAGACCCTGGTGTCACCCTTCATGCTACGCCGTACAAAGCAGGCCGTTGTCAAGGAACTGCCCGAGAAGACCGAAATAACCATCGACGTAGAACTCACCGACGACGAGATGGCCTACTACGAAGTCATCCGTCGCGAAGCCGAACAACGCGTTCACGACGAAGGAGAACAGCTCACCGTCAGCGTGCTGGCCGAACTCAGCCGCCTACGCCGCACCGCCTGCTCGCCTGAACTCACGAATCCCGCCTGGACAGATGGCTCCTCCAAGGTCAACGCCTTCATGGAGTTGGTACAGAACATCATCGACGGCGGCCACAGCGTGCTCGTCTTCAGCCAGTTTACCTCGTTTTTGCAGATCATCGCCAACACGCTGAAGGGGGCTCGTCTGCCCTTCCTTTACCTCGACGGCAGCATCCCCATGCGCCAGCGTGAACAGCTTGTGGCCGACTTCCAACGCGGCAAGAGCCCCATCTTCCTCATCAGCCTCAAGGCAGGTGGCGTGGGACTCAACCTGACAGCTGCCAACTATGTCATCCACCTCGACCCCTGGTGGAATCCGGCCATCGAGCAACAGGCCACCGACCGTGCCTACCGTATCGGTCAGACACAGGCCGTCACCGTCTATCACCTCATCAGCCACCACACCATCGAGGAGAAAATCCTACGCCTGCACGATAGCAAACGTGCCCTCTCCGACAGCATCCTCGAAGGTGCCGACAAGAACTTCAAGCTCTCAGCTCAGGAGATGCTCGAAATGCTCTCCAACCAGTGGTGAGGACTATAGTTTAAACATAAAACTTTAAAATAAGAATGAGAATCGATATCATCACCGTCATTCCGCAGCTCATCGAGGGATTTCTGCAGGAGAGCATCCTCGGACGCGCCCAAAAGAAAGGTCTCGTGGAAATCCATCTGCACAACCTGCGCGACTACGCTGTCCGTAAAGACCGCCGCATCGACAACTACCCCTTCGGCGGCTTCGCAGGAATGGTCATGCAATGCGAGCCCATCGACCGTTGCATCAGCGCCCTCACGGCCGAGCGCCACTACGACCAAATCATCTTCACCACCCCCGATGGCGAGCAGTTCAACCAGCCTATGGCCAACGAGCTGTCACTCTGCGAGAACATCATCATCCTCTGCGGCCACTACAAAGGCATCGACTACCGCATCCGTGAGCACTTGATTACCAAGGAGGTGAGCATTGGTGACTATGTCCTCACGGGTGGTGAGCTGGCCGCTGCGGTGATGGCCGACGCCATTGTGCGCATCGTCCCCGGCGTCATCGGCGACGAACAGAGCGCCCTCTCCGACAGCTTCCAGGACAACCTGCTGGCAGCACCCGTCTATACGCGTCCTGCTGAATACCGTGGCTGGCGCGTTCCTGACATCCTGCTCTCCGGCCACGAGGCAAAGATCAAGGAATGGGAACTACAGCAATCCATGGAACGCACGAAGCGGCTGCGGCCCGATCTCTTAAAAAGTGAAAAATGGAAGAGTGAAAAGTGAAAAAATAACAATTTACGCCACTTTCAACAAGCATCTTTCATCTTTCAACGCTAAAGAAACTATCTTTGCCATTGTAAAACCCAACATCATGGCAGAAAAGGACAGACTACACCTCTATATTATTGCCGGCTGCAATGGCGCAGGCAAGACCACGGCATCCTTCACCGTCTTGCCTGAGATGCTTAACTGCCGCGAGTTCGTGAATGCCGACGAGATTGCCAAGGGTCTCTCACCCTTCAACCCCGAAGGCGTGGCCATTCAAGCAGGTCGCCTGATGATTGACCGTATCATCCATCTGCTGAAGGATGGCGAGACCTTCGCCTTCGAGACCACCCTTGCCACACGCTCCTATGTGAACCTGATCCAGCGAGCCCAGAAGCGCGGCTACTTCGTCACGCTCCTCTTCTTCTCGCTCTCATCCCCCGAACAGGCTGTTGCACGCGTTGCCAAGCGTGTCAGCCTCGGCGGACACAACATCCCCAACGATGTCATCCTGCGCCGCTACGAAGCGGGCTTGCAGAATTTCTTTGAGCTCTACACTCCCATCTGCGACTACTGGACGCTCTACGACAACTCCAACATCCCGGGCGAGAAGATTGCCTATGGATGGAAAAACGAGCGCCTGAACATCGTAGATAAAGAGAAGTTCGAGCGTTTCCATTCACTTTACGCTAAATCCGAAGACCATGAGTGACCGTGAAATCTTAGAGATGCAGAATCGCATCGACCGAGGCATTATCCTCGCCCAGCAGCGGCTCGTGGAACGCTCACGGCTCTTCCACTCCACACTCGTCGTCACCCGCGGCGGCCATGTCGTAGAACTCCTCCCCGACGACTTATAGCTTCAAGACCACGCTGCTACTCCACCACGGCGCGAAGCAGGACGACATCCTTGAGAGGACGGTCCAGCGAGTCGGTGGGTGTCGCCTGGATGGCTTTCACCACCTTCATGCCATCGATGACATGGCCGAAGACGGTGTAGGTGCCGTCGAGATGTGGCGCCCCTCCACGTGTGAGATACGTCTGCCACATCTCATAGTTCATCTCTATGCCGTTCTCCTCGAGAGCGCCTCGTACCTTGCCCAGCGATGTCTCGCCGAAGCTGCGGCCATAGACGATATAGAACTGCGTGGAGCTGCTACGCATCTCAGGATTCACATCGTCGCCCTCACGGGCAGCAGCCAGCGCGCCTCGCTCGTGGAACAGCCAGGGCAGACGGAACTCAGGTTCAAGGGTGTAGGGCAGTCCGCCTTCGCCCAGCACTTTGTCGCGCGAGGGTGAGACGATGCTGCCGTCGGCTCCCTGATGCACGCGGCTGTCGGGGTCGCCACCCTGAATCATGAAATCCTTGATGACGCGATGGAAGAGGGTGCTGTCGAGGACGCCGTCGCGCACAATCTTCAGGAAGTTGTCGCGATGACGGGGTGTCTCGTCGCTGAGTTCCACACGAATGATGCCTGCCGTGGTCTCCAAGCGGACCACGGCAGGTTTCTGTTTGGGCTTGGCGCTACCTACGAGGGCCACGCCAAGCAAGAGGGTTATCAGGGCCTTACGCATTGTACTCCTGCCAACTCTTGATCTTGATGTCGGCGAGATCGAGTGTGGTGAAGGCTTCGATGAAGGCCTTGGCCAGACGCGTGTTGGTCATCAACGGGATGTTGTGGTCGATGGCAGCACGACGGATGCGGTAGCCGTTGGTGAGCTCGCGGCGTGTGCGGTTCTTGGGCACATTGACGATGAGGTCGAACTTGTGCTGTGCGATGAGCGACAGGACATTGTCCTCATCCTCCTCATCAGGCCAGCTGACGCTGCGTGCGAAGACGCCGTTCTCATTGAGGAAGGCAGCAGTGCCGCCAGTGGCATACACCTCCAGCCCTTTCTTCACGAGCTGGCGGGCAGGCTCCAGCAGGTCGAGCTTACCCTTGGCCCCACCGGAGCTGATGAGCACAGCCTTCTTCGGCAGACGGTAGCCGGTGGCGATGAGAGCATTGAGGAGCGCCTCGTTGAGGTCGTCGCCCAGACAGCCCACCTCGCCGGTGGAGGACATATCCACGCCGAGCACGGGGTCAGCATTCTGCAGACGTGCGAAGCTGAACTGGCTGGCCTTCACGCCGATGCGGTCGATGTCAAACTCGCTCTTCTCAGCACGCTGGTAGGGCGCATCGAGCATAATCTTGGTGGCCGTCTCGATGAAGTTGCGCTTGAGAATCTTGCTCACGAAGGGGAAGGAGCGCGAAGCGCGCAGGTTGCACTCGATGACCTTCACCTCGCGGTTCTTGGCCAGGAACTGGATATTGAAGGGGCCGCTGATGTTGAGCTCGGCAGCAATCTTGCGCGCAATCTTCTTCATCTGGCGGATGGTGGAGAAATAGACATTCTGTGCAGGGAAGACCATCGTGGCATCGCCGCTGTGCACGCCGGCATACTCCACATGCTCGGAGATGGCGTACTCCACAATCTCGCCCTTGTCGGCCACGGCGTCGAACTCAATCTCCTTGGTCTCCTGCATGAACTGCGAGACAACGACGGGGTACTCGTGGGAGACCTCGGTGGCGAGCTGCAGGAAGCGCTCCAGCTCCTCGTCGGAGTAGCAGACATTCATGGCAGCGCCCGAGAGGACATAGCTGGGACGCACCAGGACAGGATAGCCGACCTCGGAGATGAACTCCTTGATGTCGTCGAGGCTGGTGAGTGCGCGCCATGCGGGCTGGTCCACGCCCAGCTTGTCGAGCATGGCAGAGAACTTGTCGCGATTCTCGGCGCGGTCGATGTCCACGGGCGATGTGCCCAGCACAGGCACGCCCTGGCGATGGAGCTTCATGGCCAGGTTGTTGGGAATCTGACCACCCACGCTGACGATGACGCCACGCGGCTGTTCCAGGTCGATGACATCGAGCACACGCTCCAGCGTCAGCTCGTCGAAGTAGAGGCGGTCGCACATGTCGTAGTCGGTGCTGACGGTCTCCGGGTTGTAGTTAATCATGATGCTCTTGTAGCCCAGCTTGCGAGCTGTGTTGATGGCATTGACAGAGCACCAGTCGAACTCCACGCTGGAGCCGATGCGGTAGGCACCTGAGCCCAGCACGATGACGGACTTCTCGTTGGCATAGTAGTTGATGTCGTGGGCTATCTTGTATGTCTCGCCCGAGGGGTCGCCAAAAGCAGGCACGTGGGTGTAGGTGAAGTAGAGGTAGTTGGTGAGCTCGGGATGCTCGCTGGCCACCGTGGGAATGCGCTTCACGCTGGGTAAGATGCCGCGCTGCTTGCGATGCTTGCGCACTTCCAGATTCTCCTTCTCGAAATTGCCGGAGGTGGGTTTGAGCACGAAGCGTGCAATCTGGAAGTCGCTGAAGCCAGCCTGCTTCACTTCGAGGAGGAAACTGTCGGGGATAGCCTCCAGGCTGTTGTAGCTCTCCAGTTGGTGCTTGAGATCCACGATGCGCTTCATGCGGGTGATGAACCAGGGGTCGATCTTCGTCAGCTGCTCGATGCGCTCCACCGTGTAGCCCTTCTCCAGCGCCTCAGCGATAGCGAAGATGCGCAGGTCAGTGGGGTTCTCCAGCGCATCGTCGAGGTCGTCGAACTCCACGTGCTCGTTGCCCACGAAGCCGTGCATGCCCTGCCCGATCATGCGCAGGCCCTTCTGCAGCATCTCCTCGAAGCTGCGGCCGATGCTCATGATCTCGCCCACGGACTTCATCGAGGAACCAATCTGACGGCTGACGCCTGCGAACTTGGTGAGGTCCCAACGGGGGATCTTGCAAATCATGTAGTCCAGCGAGGGCGCCACATAGGCGGAGTTGGTGGTGCCCATCTCGCCAATCTGGTCGAGGGTGTAGCCGAGGGCTATCTTGGCAGCTACGAATGCAAGCGGATAACCCGTTGCTTTCGAGGCCAGTGCGGAGCTTCGGCTCAAGCGGGCGTTTATCTCGATAATGCGATAGTCGTTGGTGACGGCGTTGAAGGCGAACTGGATGTTACACTCGCCCACGATGCCCAGGTGCTTCACACATTTGATGGTGATGTCTTGCAGCATCTTCACCTGTTGCTCACTGAGCGAACATGTGGGGGCCACGACGATGCTCTCGCCGGTGTGGATGCCGAGGGGGTCGAAGTTCTCCATCGAGGCCACGGTGAAGCAGCGGTCGTTGGCATCGCGGATGCACTCGAACTCAATCTCCTTCCAACCCTTCAAGCTTTCTTCTACAAGGATCTGTGGTGCGAAGGTGAAGGCGCTCTCGGCCAGCTCCACGAACTTCTCCTCGTTGGGGCAGATGCCGCTGCCGAGGCCGCCGAGGGCGTAGGCCGAGCGAATCATGATGGGGAAGCCGATCTCGCGGGCAGCCTTGAGGGCGTCGTCCATGTTCTCCACGGCGTGGCTCACGGGCACCTTCAGATCCACCTCAGCCAGTTTCTTCACGAAGAGGTCGCGGTCCTCGGTGTTCATGATGGCCTCCACGCTCGTACCCAGCACCTCCACGCCGTATTCCTTCAGCGTACCGTTGAGGTAGAGCTCCGTGCCGCAGTTCAGTGCCGTCTGTCCGCCGAAAGCCAGCAGGATGCCGTCGGGGCGCTCCTTCTTGATGATTTCCGTGACGAAATAGGGCGTCACCGGCTGGAAATAAACCTTATCGGCGATGCCCTCGGACGTCTGAATGGTGGCGATGTTGGGGTTCACGAGCACGCTGGAGATGCCCTCTTCACGCAGGGCCTTCAGCGCCTGCGAGCCGGAGTAGTCAAACTCGCCTGCCTGTCCGATTTTCAAAGCACCGCTGCCCAGCACCAGCACTTTCTTCATGTTCTTTTTCATAGATTCTTGTATTTTGTGTAAGATTGTATTTGTTTATCGCATCACCGACCCCAGCCGCCCGAAATCGTCGAAGGCCTGACGGGTGGAGAGAAACAGCGTGAGAATGAGCGAAAGCATGGAGGCGGTCATCGTGATGATGACAATCATCATCTGGTATTTGACAGCCACGTCGGGGGCCGAGCCGCCCAGTATCTGACCAATCATCGTGCCCGGCAGCGCCACGATGCCCATCACAGCCATGTTGGCAATGCAGGGCGTGAAGCTCTTGATGACAGCCTCGCGCATGAACGGCAGCCAGGCCTCGAAGCGCGTGGCGCCGTTGCCCAGGAGATAATAATAGGTAGCGTGCTCGCGCGCGATACCACTATAGAAGGTGGACAGCGTCAGCACATTCACACCCAGCATATTGCCCATCAGGATGCCCATGATGGGGATGAAGTAGCGGGCGCCGAAGGGGTTGTCCAGATGCAACACGAAGAGCAGGAAATAGAAGCCCACGGCCGCTGCCGCCACGATGAAGCCCACGAAGGCGGGCACCGCCAGCACGCGCCACTGCAGACGTGTGCGCTGTCCCAGGGCGTGCGTGGCCACGACAGCCATGATGAGCACCCACAGCATGTTGAGCCATGGGTTGTCCCACTCAAAGAGATAGCGAAGATAGATGCTGATGAGGAAGAGCTGAAGGATCATCCTTCCTGCGGCTACGAGCGTGGCGCGAACGAGACCCGTGCGCAACACCCACAAGAAAAACAGGGGGATGCAGAGCAGCAGGAGGCCGATGGCCAAGGACAGAATATCAATATCCACGATACGCTCTTTCTAAAGTCGGCGCAAAGGTACGAAAAAATTTCGCAACTATGCTATCATTTTGCACACAAATCTTCATCTTTTCTTTATTTTCTTACACATGTCAATCCTTATAGCCCGAAATGCACCATAATGACACCGCCCCACCCCACAATTACACCCCACCCCACACAATAGCGCCTCGCCACTCACTTCCATCGTGAGCCGCGAGGCGCTTCCAATTTTTGGTGGTCAACTTATGCTCGAGCTTGCTCGCATGATTCTTCAAGAACTGCAACGCTGCAACGATGCAACGGTGTGCGTCTTGCAATAGCGGCCGCTGACCTCGTCGAAGACGATGTGTCCGCGCTTCACCCAACTGCGCAGCGTGGCATCACCACTACCGCTGCGACCTTGTGCCTGCCGCATCTGCCGGTACTCCTCGCGCGTGAACTCATCAGCCAGCTTGTCCAACAGGTTCTGCGGCCCCGACTGGCGCTGCATCTCCACTTCCTCGCGCAATTCCTTCTCCAACTGCTTGCCGAAATACAGCATCTTGCACCATAGGTTGTACTGCTGCGACCATCGCACGAAATCGGCAATCTCACGCGACCATTTGCAGCCGTGGGCCACATAGAGCACCATGCCCTTGAGCCATGCTATCACGTTGGCACGATAGCTCAGGATGCGGTAGGCCTCGCTGTCGTAGAGCGTGGCACTGTCGGCATTCTCGCTGCGCATCTCCATCGATAGCTTCCGTGCCTGTGGGCACTCTATCAGTCCGCTGGCCGCCTCCAGGCGGTCGATGTAGGGCTTCAGTTCCTGTGCAAACGAGTGGTCGTAGATGCCCAGGATGGGAGCCGTATCATCATCGTCGTCAGCCTTGATGATGGTGGCAATGTCCAGTCGGCTCACGGTGCCGTCGTTGACCATCTTATAGAAGAACTTACAGGCGTTGGGCGGCGTCGTGGAGGCATTGAAGTTCCACCGCAGCGGGGCGATGCCGCTGACGCTGTCGGCTCCCACGCGCTCCTGACCGGCGAGGCTGTTGTCGAACGCCTTGCGGATGAGCAGTCCCACCTCATCGACCGTGCCCCTTGAGGTCACCTTCTTCAGCGCCTCTATCTCATCCACAAGGGTGTAGATGTAGCGCTCACCGTTGTTGTGGGCATCCACGATGCGCTGGTTGAAGACGGCATCCGTCAAGTTGTCTATCAGCATCTGTATGCAGATGTCCGTGGGCCGCGGCTCTTTCTTCTGTTTCGCGCTCGGGTTCTTCTGCTTCCACTCGGCCTCGCGCTGACGGTTGGGGATGTCGCGTTGGCGGATATCCTCCATAATGTACTCGATGGGCTTCTTGATAGAGCCCTTGCCGATGGACTGACGACCGATGAGCACATTCATGAATGTCGCCTCGTGCTCCACATTGTCCCAGTAGCGGAAGCGGACACCGTGCAGATGTGCCCCCAGCGCAGGGAACACGGCACTGGCCACGGCGGGTTTGTAGAAGCCGGGCACGTTCTTCGTCAGCAGCTTCACCAGTGGCGGCAGTTTCTTAGGCATCGGCGGCGGCGAGGTCAGCGTACCGCCACAGGCCTTCACCGCCTGCTGCGACTTCAGCGCCTGCAGCACCTGCTTCAGCCTGAAGGGCATCCCCCTCTTGGGCTCCTTCAAGGCGTTCGAGAGAGTTTGGATCCACTCAGACTCTCCCCCCTGCCCCTCCCTATGAGGGAGGGGAGTAATTACCTGTGACCCTTGTGAAGTGCTGTCTGCAAAACATTCTGCTCCCTCCCTGATAGGGAGGGCGGGGGGAGTGTCTTTCCAGTAGTTGGGGATGACCTGCATCATCTTCCCTAAATCATAGCCGCAGATGCTCCTCAGCGTCACTGCCAGCTCAAACGTCAGCACATTGCGGTCGCCCTCGCTCGGCTCCTTGCCGTCGTTGAACAGATCCCAGTACTTCTTGATGATCGAGGAGAAGGGGATGCCGTGGTAAGTGAGAGGATAGGAGCACTCTACAGACCCCTCAGACCCCTCTAAATCTCCCCGTGAGGGGAGACTTTCCTGTCCTCGAGACTTTTCTGCAGCCCCCTCTGCGCCAGCCTCTCCCCTCCCTTCACGGGTAGCGAAGGTGTCAACGGGTTGACTGAATGTCAAGCCGTCCTGAGTGACCGAAGCAGAACTCCTCTGCTGAGGACGGGCAAGGTCGGGGGTGGGTCTGCCGGGGTCTTTAGAGGGGTCTGTGTCCGTCTTGAAAATCTCATCATCGAGATAGATGAGGTCCTCCTCACTCGCCGTCGTTGTGAAGAACACCCTTGTGATATCCTTCGCGCCCTTGTCGTAGGCCACGCCCAAGAGATCGCTTGCCCAGCGCAGGTTCTCCTCCTGCGACATCTCCGGGCGGCGACGGAAGACGAGGTGGTAGCCCTTCGTGGCTGAGCACTCCAGCATCAGCAGTCCCAGCTCATCCTTCTTCCCCATCACCAGCTCCGGCACCTTCTTCAACCATTCCTCCTTGCTGACAGCCATCTGCTCTTCCCCTTCAGGGGTCACAAGTGAAGGGGTCCAGTCGATGTCCATGCCCACCGTCGTGCTCATCGTCTTCGAGCCTTTCAGCGAGCCGTCCTCGTTAGGCAGACATGAGTAGTTCATCTGCACCAGCTTGTGCTTCAGCGACGTATCACCCTCGCGGATGGCAGCCACCATCTGCACTTGGTTGCCGCTGTTTCTCAGTGCCAGATACGCTGGCCTGGAGAGGACGGGGCGCATCATCTTCGCCCCATCCTTGTAGTAAATCACATGTACACTCATCTTTCAATCCTCCAAATCCAATGCATAATCGATGATGGCCATGCCGGCCTCCTTTGTCTCGCGCTCCAGTGTCGTCAGCACCTTGGGCGTGCCAATCACCTTCGGTATGCTCTCAAACACCTTGATGCGCTCCTGCGATTCCTTCACCCATCCGTGTTCCAGATGGCACAGCAGTCGCTCGTAGCGGTGGCGTGGAGCCTTGCGCTGGTAAGCCTTGAATGTGATACAACCCGTGTTCTTTTCCTTGAACAGAACACCTTCCACTCTCTTGCCGCATGCGATGCTGTCTAACAGCTCGGCGGCATCCTTGATATTGATATACTTTTTCATAATGTGTCGAAAGATGTGAGCTTCGGAAAGCGAAGTGTTAGTTGAGCTCATTTTATCCGGATACTTCCCTTCGCTCACCTTCGACTCAGTTGCGGCTAAATGCCGCGATGATTATTATTTATCATTTATCATTTATTATTTATTATTTCGAGGGGCTGAGGAACATTTTCTTTCCGCCTGCATACACCCATCGCATGAATTCGCGTCGTATTTCCTCGTCGCTGCCCTGTCGCTTGATCACGCGCAGTAGCGTCGATTTGCGTAGTTGGCCGATGCCCAGGTTGAACACGAAGCTCGTGAGCGCATCCAGCTGTCCTTGCGTGCGGCAGACGCCTAATTTCAGCACCTGCTTTGCGGCCCTTTCGATGTCCTCGCGCAGCAGTTCGCGCGCCCAGTACTCGCTGATGCGGTCCCCCTCGCGCACATCGTGGGTGTGTCCGTAGCCAATCGTCAGCACCCCCGCTGCATCGCGGTACGCCTCCAACCGGCACCCCTCGAACTCCATCAGCTTCTGTAACAGTAAATTACTTGTTTCCATAGGCTACATCATTGGTTTTGTCAGGTTATACACGCGGATGTTCTGAATCTTCTTGCCCTGCCAATCCGAGAGGGTGAAGCCCACTTGGAACTCACACGTCTCGCGCGCTTGGCACGTCCGTTGGAGACTCGTCAGGAACTCAGGGTTCCCGTAGCTCATCTCGCCGATTAGTTCATCCTGGCGTTCCTGCCCGTCCTTCGACAGGTAAGGGATTGCCACTGTTAGTTTCACACTCTGGCGCTGTTCGCCATCTTTGTTGGTCCAGCTCCTGGTCTGTCCAACCTCTTTAATAAATCCTTTTAGAATCATTGTTCTCTTTGCACCCGACTACCTAGAAGCGCTCAACGCGAGCCACCTTTGTTCGGAATGCTGGTGCAAAGGTACACTATTGTAAACTCCTTAGGAAGAGAAAATACGCGTCGTTCAGCCGCCACCCGACGCACCCGATGAATTTGTGGAGTTTCACCCGATACACCCGATGACAGGCATAAAAAAAGCACCAAATAGCGATGCTACTTGATGCTTAACGTTCGTTGATTCATTTTGTTCAGATGCCCTTTTGCAAGCCCTGATAGATGTCTTTCACGATTTCTTGAATTCGCTTCCTCCTTGTATCATCCACATGATATGTAAATCTATTAGACGTCCATTCCAGCATGGGCGGCAGACACTCGTCCAAGATGAACCAGTTCGCAGACTCCGTTCGCAGCAGGTCTGTATAAGCCTTATAGCGCTTGTCGCCTGTCTCATCGGCATTCACCTTTGTCAGCACGCCCGGTAGCAACCCTTCGATGTCTTTGAAGAAGTCCACATAACCTTTCATGAGAAACTCGCGTCCTATATAATAATGGTACGCGATATAAGGCGCCACCCAGTCGCGCCCAGAGCCCACATCCATTCTCGACAGTACACTCTTCAACACGCGTCGCAGTACATTCTGCTGTTCCAGCGTGGTAAGCCTTTTATCTTCAAAGAATACGAAATCCACATACTCATAACCCTCGTCGGCTGCTTGCTGCGGCTGACCGTTGACATGCATGTGTACGTGCTCATTATCATGGATGTCGAACATCGGACCGTTGATCGTTACAGAGCCATTGAACGTTACGCCCATCATCTCAGTTGTCTTATTTTCCATTCCCCGTTCCTCCTATATTTACCGCCCCATTTCCCGTAATCTTATACAGCGCTTCGAACTGTGGACTGTTCAGAATGATCTGTGGCTTTTCTTCCTTGAAATAGCCCGCTTCTCTCATCTCCTTGTAGGCGTTATCCCATGCCGCATTCCCACGGAACATCAATTGCATCAACTGCTTAACATAGACTCTTTCCATTAAATTATCGAATTCACTAAAGCCTTTGATGATTCCGTCCTTGGTGATATGCATACTGGTGAGTTCGGCAATCTTCTTGTCTTTCTCCGCCAACTCTTCCTGAAAGGAAACAAGCTCCCACCAACCTTTCACTCCTTCCACATGTCGAAACAACTCAGGTGTTGTTTGAAGCAGCCTTCGGATTGTTGCCTTGATGTCACTACTCGGTTTATACGTAACCTCAGGAATCACAAGGGGATATATATCTCTCAGTCTGGCTCTGCCGCCAAGCTGTTCAAGTGCCTTTTTAACTGCATCCTTATGCGTCATTGCTTCATTATTACATTTTGGCTGCAAAGGTATGAAAAAAGCAGATCACCGCATGATCCGTGGATCAGCGGCGATCATCTTTTGATCTTATTTAACTATTCCAACGCTTATCGGATTGCGCATTATTGCCCTTATTTGTGTGTAGCTTCATCAAAATAATTATTAAAGTGCAACTAAAAATCGGCAAATATTTGGAAGTTTGCCGATTTTTAGTTTCCTTTGCACCGTCATAAACGAATTGATAATGTTAGGAGTAAGCGACAGAATCCTAAACTACGCATCCAGCCTGCAACATTTTTCCGTAAATGATATTCAGGCTGAGGAGATTCCGGATATCGAGCGAAACACGCTCAGCTGGCATCTCAGCAATCTTTGTCAGAAGGGTCTGCTGCGCAGGATCGGGCGTGGCGTCTATACTCGACAATCTGCTCACATGTTTGTCGTGAAGGCAAATGCAAAGGCCCGTTCGCTGTATCGCTCCCTGTCCAGGCAATATCCCCTTGCTGATTTCTGCATCTACCATGCCGATATCATCACGCCCTTGCTGCATGACATGATGCCCAACAACACGCTCTATGTTGAAACCAACCGAGACACTGTAGAGAGCGTCTTCGACATGCTATTGCCCAAATACGAGGGCCGTATATTCCTGATGCCGACGAAGGAGATAGCGACGACATACATAGATGTCAGCAAGGAGAACATCATTGTGAAGCCGCTGGTGACAGAGGCTCCATTGACTCATGATGGCGATGTACCCGTTCCGACACTTGAGAAGTTGCTGGTTGACACAAGGGTCGATGCGGACTTCTATTATCTGCACGGCTATGAGAATCTTGAGATGTTGAGGACGGCCATCAGCCATTACGAGGTCAACAGGAATCGCCTGCTTAGGTATGCTGACCGCAGGAATGCAAAAGAGTCAATACTGAAAGATTTAGAACTCATCATAGAATCATGATACTGGAAGAGTGCTTTGAGAAAGAATGGATCGACAAGGTCTGCTCATCGCATAAGTTCAAGCATCCCGCATTGGTGGAGAAAGTCATCCGTGCCTTCTCCCTTCTGGAGATGCTGGTCAGGGAAGGTTGCCCGCTGACATTCAAGGGTGGCACCAGCCTCCTTCTCGTCCTCGGCTCCAACGCCCGCAGGCTG
The DNA here is from genome assembly GCA_902779845.1 of uncultured Bacteroidales bacterium. Taxonomy (GTDB): domain Bacteria; phylum Bacteroidota; class Bacteroidia; order Bacteroidales; family Bacteroidaceae; genus Physcousia. Next base: position 35,363 of record CACZCZ010000027.1, read on the forward strand.
TCTATAGACATCGACGTGCTTTGCCCTCCCGGCACAGACATCGAGCAATACCTCCTGCACTGCGATCGATACGGTTTTACGGATTGTATAACCCTCCGACGTGAGAACAGAAATGGCAATATCCCCAAGGGACACTACAAGTCTTTCTTCGAAGTGGTCTATTCCGACCAGGCAGAGGACTCTGTGCTTCTTGATGTCCTTTTTGAAGATAACCACTATCATCTTATCGAGAATAAGCCATTGTCCCATTCGTTCATCCAGACCGATGGCGACGAGACCCTTATCCCCGTTCCATCCATCGCCGATCTGCTTGGCGATAAGCTCACGGCCTTTGCGCCCAATACCTGCGGCGTTCCCTATTACAAGGGCATACACAATTCCACCATCAACGTTGCCAAGCAGTTGCATGATGTAGGCCGTCTGTTTGATGCCGTAGAGGACATCGCCACAACGGCCGAGACATTCAAGTCGATAGCTGTCGTGGAGCTGTCATCCTATCGTGGCAAGGGCGACGATCTCAGTATCGTTTACGACGACATCCGGGACACAGCACTCGCCCTGGCCACACGAGGAAAGATTGATCCCCATGAGGATTTCGAGCTGCTGGAAGAAGGTGTTGACAAGCTGAAGAGTCACATGTTTGTTGGCAGATACACCCTTGACATGGCCACCACCGACGCCGCCAAAGCCGCCTATCTGGCAACGGTTATCCAATACGGCCTGAACAAAATCGAGAAATACTCAGGCAAGCCCTCCGACGTGAAGGACATGACCATCAGCCCCGCCATCAGCAAGGACGTAGCAAAGATCCGACGCGGCAATCCAGAGGCATTCTACTATTGGTGCAAGATTAGTCAGATACTGCAAGCTTTCACTTAATCGTCTAGAAACGGCAGTGGCATGATTGCCAAAGGCTCTTGACACATGAGACAGCTGGTCTGCGTGTCTTCGGCCTTCACGATGTCGGCAATTTTTTTGCGGTAGGTGATGTAGTTCTTACCCTGTTCGAGTTCTTCACGTCGGGCCTTGCTCATAGCCGCGAACTGTTCTTCGCGCTCAATGCCAAGGAACTGCCGCCCCAACAGATTGGCGGCGATGCCTGTAGTACTGCTGCCTGCAAACGGGTCAAGAATCCAGGCGCCGGGCTCTGTGGAAGCCATGATGATGCGACTCAGCAATCCCAAGGGCTTCTGCGTAGGATGTTTGCCACACGACTTTTCCCAAGGCGCAATGGCTGGCAATCGCCACACATCGGTCATCTGCGTGTCGCCATTGATGCGCTTCATCAGCTCGTAGTTATAATAATGTGGCACTTTCGCGCTCTTGCGGGCCCAGATGATGAATTCTGTGGAGTAGGTGAAGTAGCGGCAAGAGATATTGGGTGGCGGATTGGTCTTGGCCCACGTGATGACATTCAGAATCTTATACCCCAACTGCGTCAGGCTGTTAGCCACTGAGAAGATATTGTGATATGTTCCAGAAATCCAAATCGTACCATTATCTTTCAGCTTCTCACGACATAGCGATAGCCATTTTAGATTGAAGGCATTGATATCTTCCTGAGACATGCTTTTGTCCCAGTCGCCCTTATCTACACATACCACCTTGCCACTCTGTACGCTGATGCCGCCGCTCGAAAGGAAATATGGCGGGTCGGCAAATATCATGTCGAACTTGAAGTTGAACTGCGGCAGCACCTCAAAGGTGTCGCCACAGACGAGATTGAAGTCATGGTTGGAGGATTTGTAGTAAGCTTGAATCATTTCAGGCTGTCAATAAATGCGCTTATATTCGTGAGATTATACACACTCTGGATGGTGTTGTAAGCCTCTTCCAACTTGTTGCGAGCGGACTTCCAACCGATGCCGTCGGTGATCCAGACGAACTCATAACCCTTGACGGAATTGACCTTTGGCGCGAGCTCCGTGTAGGCACGCGCCACCTCATTCAGTTTCGAACCGCCGCCGCTGTAGAAATTCACCTCGATGAGGTATTTCACGGTCGGTGTCTTGATGAAGAAATCAAAACGCTTCTCGTCCGTCCCCAATACTGCCAATTCAGGAAACTCCGAGGAATAGACCTCCTGACGGAAACGGATTCCGGCATCACGGAAAAGCTTGGCTACCGTGTTCTCCATGATATGGCCACTACGGTTCTTGCGGGCATTGGTGTCGAGGCCCGTTTCGATGCCAAATACATAATCCACAAGGTTTTTGATGCGGCGCGACTGGAAGATCTCAGCAAGTCCCGTCCCCTGAAGGAATTCCACCACCTTGGCACTGGACTTGAAATAGCTCTTCAGCAACACAACATTTCCCCGGCTGTCAACCACGGGTTTCTTACCCTCGTCTCTCACAGCAATCAAGATGCCAAGAACTTCAAAGACCTTGGCGTCGCGTAGCCAGATATCCTTGACACCCTTGGCCAAATCTTCCTTGCCAATCAGATAGTTAAGCGTGTTCAGACTCATTTCCACCTCAGCGACATTGGCTGATATCTTGTCGAAGTCGCAGAAGAAATCCAGCGTCTGATTTGTCTCTTGAAGTTGAGACATAAACAAGTTAAAGTCCTTATTCATAGTTCTTAATCAATAGTTCTGTCAGTTTGCCACGCTTCTCTGGATTCGCATTGATGGCGCGCGAAGCATTGACGCGATGGAGATGAAAATCGGCGTAGATATCCTCGAAGAAGGTGTCCGCAGGATTCTTCGCCGAACAGTCCGCATTGCTCAGCATCCATCGCACATTGGCGTGCCCGCCAAGCCTGGCACAGAAGTCGCGCAGGCGAATCTGTTCCGCATCGTTGAAGTCTTCCTTGGCGTAGGAATTGAAGCTCGAAGTAGCGTTCAGCGGGCGGTACGGAGGGTCGAAGTAGAAGAAAATCGGCCCATCACCAATCTCCTCGGCTGTACGCTCGAAATCACCACATAGGATCGTCACACGGGCTCGATTCAGCAGTTCGCTGTCAGCCAGTATCGTGTTCGCATGGCAAATCGTGGGACGTAGATAGCGCCCGAATGGCACATTGAACCGCCCCTTGGCATTCACACGATACAGCCCGTTAAAACATGTGCGATTCAGGAATATCAGATACTTCGTACGGTCAACGTTATCGAGCTGCGACTCGTTGAAGATGTTTCGGATATCCAGGAAGAAGTCTTTCTTGGAAGCCTCGTCCGATTGTGCAACATAGTCCTGCTCCAGAACCCTCAGACGCTGAATCAACTCATTCGGCTGCTCCTTGATGACGCGATAGGCCGTCACCAGATGAGGGTTGATGTCGTTGATGACCGCATGTGTGATGTTTGGGAACCTACGGAGCATGTGAAAAAGCATCGCCCCACCACCTACAAACGGCTCCACATAGGTAAACGTCTGCCCTTGCAAATCTTTAGGCAGATGCTCGTCAAGTTGCGATAAAAGTTGTCCTTTGCCACCAGCCCATTTCAAAAAGGGCCTTGCTTCTGTACTCATCGTCTTTTTGTCTCTTTGGCGTGGACAAAAAGAAAGCGCACCACCTTCGTTTTCCAACTCCTAACGAAGGCCGTCCACCACAGAAGCCCATACAGAGAGAAGGAAAGGAAGGGGTACGCCTATACAGGATAGGCGTATCCACATTCCCCGAGACTCTCTGTAACTACTGTTAGTTTGGTGGACTGTTTTCGTTAAAAGTCTCTTCGAATTTAGATACTGCTATCTAATTTCCACGATGTCAATAGCGCTCAAGATGAGAATCAAAAGCGGTGCAAAGGTAGCGATTTATCTCGAAACACTATCGTGCTCACCCCGATTTTTCATCTTTTACGCTGAATTCTGTTCTCTCGTAATCCGAAGCATCCAGTACAAGTCGGCATTCTCGGTACATCTGACACACACGTTCCGTGGCTTCCGCCTCATTGGCGGCCTCCACCTCCACCGTGCGTCTCAGCACCTCCTTCACCTCTATGCAGAACTTCTTCATACCTCATGCACTACTGCGCGAGCAGTCGCGTGTGAATCACATTGCAAAGATAGACAAAAAATATGAGATGAGCCGTATTAGATCAAAACTTAACAAACGAGAACAAAAAAGATCAAATCCAGATTGAAACTACTTCTGCCGCCATATGCCGACGATCAACATAACAAACCAAATGATTAAAAGCCAAATGAGCAGAATGTACATATACTAGTATAAAAGGTAATATAGCCCTTTGCCTGCAAAGTTACACATTTTTTCCGAATCGCAGTAAAGAATCGGGAAAAAACGTCATAAAACAGAAATAGCCCCATACAACCAACACGAGTGAGCTACGACAACGCGCACAAAAAAGCGGCTGAAATTCATCAACCGCTGGGAAAGTTTTACTTCAAAAGGTTTCTGGCACTATTGTCTTCCAGTACCTGCCTGCTTTCTAAACCCTTCGAATTCGAGGGGGTTAAAATTGGCGTTATGAAGTGTCATCTGTTGTTATTGCTCCGGACTTTCCGGATATTCTGGAGTTTCCGGGCTTTCCGGACTATCCGGGCTCTCCGGCATTTCCGGTGATTCCCGCCTTCGCCAACATCTGCTTCAGGCGCTCATTCTCCTGGCGCAGAGCTTCTATCTCTGCGGCTTGCCGCGCAATCGTCTGGCGTTGCGTCTCGCGCTGACCCAGACGCGCGGCCGTCATGCGCTCACGAATGCCACCTTCGGTGGTAAACTCGCGGTCTTTTCGCTCTATATATTTCGCCATTGCCTTATCCACCTGATGACACAGGCAGATGGCCATATTGGCCAGCTCCTCATCTGTCATTCGGGCCGTCAGGGGTAGGTAGTCATCCCAATGTGTGTGATCTTGGCAGAAACGGTGCAGACGGTCAAAGCGTTCGTTCTTGCCGAACCACTCCTTCATGCCTTTACGCTTCAGGTAATCCTGATAGTCCTCCAGCAACTCCTGGTTGCTGCCTCGTGCGATGCCCAGCAGCTTCAGCTCCGTCTCCGTGGACGTCTGTCCGTCTGTGCTCCCCTCAGCGATATTCTGTTTCGTGCTGCGAGCAGCCTGAACCATCTGATCTACAGTGCGGTCGCCGTAATGCGGCAGATAGTGCTGACAAAACACCTGTGTCAGCTGGTATAGCACATCACTACGCTGATAGAAACGCAGCTCCGTATAGACCACCGGCTTGCGCATCACGCTGGCCGTGCCGTCCTCGTAGTGGCGGATGTGTGGTTGTTTGGGCTGAGAGGAGTCCTTTCCGTTATGATATTGGTCTGAGGCCATAATTATATGCAATAAATTGGGTTGCTTAGCTGGACTCGCGCCTCACAGCGAACTCATAACCCAACCTTTTCGGCCACAAAGATACACATTATTTCTTTACGCGCACAAAAAAGCGGCTGAAAAGTGTTGCTAACAGGAAAAAACGGGGAGAGCGTTGCACCGTTGCACCGTTGCAGTCCATGAGAAGGGATTGCAAGGGGTGAAAAATGGTTCTACTTTATATTATATAATAATATTATATAATATAAAGTAGGGTGAAATTTTGACCTACCCCTACTCTGTGTTTTCAACTGCAACGCTGCAACGCGCAACGCATCATGGGACGCTATGAAAATTTTGTAAAAATAATTCGAGAAAAATTTGGGGTATGTCAATATTTTTCGTACCTTTGCAACGTCAAAGGGAAGAAAAAAGAAGACCAAGGTCTTCGAGGCGTAAGAGCAAGGTCTTACGGCCATAAGAGCAAGGGCTTCGGATTGAAAGACAAAAGACCAAAGACCAAAGACCAAAGACAAAATATAAGATACAAGATACAAGATACAAGATATAAAATATAAGATATAATACGCATCCGGATGTAAAAAACTTTGGCCAGTTTGAGTTCTCCACGCGAGGAGTTTAGAGAGGGCCCACAAACACAAAACAAACACACGACAAATTCCAGGAAGTGCATTTAGCACACGGTCCCGAGGGGCCGCCATCTGGGTCTTCCACAACAATGAAGAC
>CACZCZ010000028.1 GCA_902779845.1 uncultured Bacteroidales bacterium
TCTATCTTTTTTATTACCTTGGCTGGAACGCCACCAACAATGGTATTCGGTTCAACGTCCTTTGTCACTACTGCACCAGCAGCTACTACGGCTCCATCGCCGATGGTTACTCCAGCGAGCACGGTGGCATTAGCACCTATCCATACATTCTTACCAATATGGATGGGTGCATAGCTCATGCTCTGGCGGTTGGCAGGGTCAAGGTCGTGGTTGATGGTTGCCAACACAACGTTGTGTCCGATAAGGGCTCCCTCATCGATGGTGATGCCACCCTGATCCTGGAACTTGCAGTCCATGTTGATGAACACCCTTTCACCAACGATGGTGTTCTTTCCGCAGTCGGTATGGAACGGTGGAAACATACCTACCGTCATGGGTACCTCACGCCCCCAAAGCTGCTCCAGCAAATCGTGCAGTTGCTCTGGAGTATGATACTTGCCGTTAATCTCTGCCGTTATCTGCAGGGCTTCCTGCGACAGCCGATGAAACATCATGTGGACATCGCCGCCACCAACGACAGGTTTGCCCGACGCCATGTAATCACGAAATTCTTGTATAGTCATATTTCTTTATTTATATTTTTCTTTTGTGAATTTATAAACCGCCAGGGTAGGGAGGAGGACAATCCTGAAATATGCTTCCGCGCTACTTCCGGACGCATGGCTTCCTGAAGAGAAAAGCCCTCGGGATTGATGCATCTGACGTCAGAGAATCCAGCTCGCAAAAGTGCTTCTCTGTCTCTGATGCGTCCGGCAATGAGACATACGGGCACGTCACCTGAATGCCGCAGTACGCCAACTGGCAACTTGCCCATGAGCGTCTGGCTATCAGCAGATCCTTCGCCAGTGATGACAAGGTCTGCATCTTTGACCACGTCGTTGAAACGGGCTGCTTCAAGCAACACCTCTATACCGGGCCTGCAAGTGGCATGCATGTATTGAAGGAAAGCATATCCTAATCCGCCGGCTGCACCCGCTCCTTCATCATTGGAACAGTCATAACCGAAATGTTCGGCTGATACCTCGGCAAATCTTCTGGCACGCGCATCCAAACGCTCTATCATCTCAGGAGTCGCGCCTTTCTGCGGAGCAAAGATATGAGCTGCTCCCTGGGCACCGCAAAGGGGATTCTTCACATCGGAGGCAATGGTAAACTGAATATCCTGGAGCTCTGTAATATCATCAAACTGCCCACGCTTGGCAAAGGCATCAATCAAGGCTCTAAGCATCCCTACACCGGCATCGCTGGTAGCACTGCCACCGAGTCCCACGATAATCCGTTTGGCCCCTTTCCGGACGGCATCTGCAATCAGTTGTCCGGTGCCATAGCTTGTGGCGATCATGGGGTTACGCTCGTCTTCAGAAAGAAGGGTAAGTCCACTGGCCTGCGCTATCTCAATGACAGCCTCTTGGTCGCGTAACAGATACTTGGCTGTAATAATCCGCATCATAGGGTCGCACACCGTCACTTCCTGAACCGTGCCACCGATAGCTGCATGGAAGGCCTCGATAAATCCTTCGCCGCCATCGCTGACAGGTATCTGAACGATATCTGCATCTGGGAAGACGTGCCTGACACCATCTGCTGCCGCTTGATTGGCATCAGCAGAACTCAGACAGCCTTTCATCGAATCTATGGCAATGACTATTTTCATAAATATTGGCAGCTAAAGCCCTCGGTGAATCTACCAGATCTTCCGTGTCTTTGTATTTATCGACGCGGCTTGTCGTGTCGATACCAGTTCGCATTATCTGCATCTTCATGTTTCAAAAAAGATTTCTTGCACAGTTCTTCTTGCTTCTCAGAAGGCAGCGAAATTATAGGCCTGAAACCAGCATCGCAGGTCCTTTATGCAGACTGCCCATCAGCTTATTTCCTCCAATTTGCCTGTCTCTGAATCAATGATGAAGCCCCTGACCACAATGTCGTTCGGAACGAGCGGATGGGTCTTGATGGTCTCGACGGTCTTGCGGACAGATTCGGGAGTGTCCTTAAAGCCCTCCAACCAGTGATGCAGGTCAATGCCACACTTGCGGATGGTGTCGAGCGTTTCATCCGTCACGCCACGGGCAATCATTTCGTGGTGGAAATGGTCATAGCTCATGTGACAGGCGCCACAGTGAGAGTGAGCAACCACCATAATCTCCTTTACTCCCAGCTCATAAATGGCAACAATGAGGCTGCGCATAGCTGAGTCAAATGCTGAGATAACAAGTCCTCCAGCGTTCTTGATGATCTTGGCGTCACCATTCTTCAACCCCAAAGCGGCAGGGAGCAGTTCGGTTAGTCTGGTGTCCATACAGGAAAGAACGGCCAGTTTCTTGTCTGGGTACTTGTCCGTGATATATTTCTCGTAGCCCTTTTGCTCTACGAAAGTCTTGTTGTAGTCGATAATTTTGTCAATCATGTCGGTCTCGTTTGTTTCTATGCGGCTACAAAAATACTCATAATTCATCAGATAATTGCCAAAATAACATATCTTCACTCAAAAATTGAATGTTTTTCCCGATTTTCGGCGAAAATATTTTTTTTTGAGGGCTGGGAATCAAAGCGAACTTTCTTCCACTACCTGCAAAAAAGGCTGGTTGAAAACTCAACCAGCCTTTGCGTTCAGATGCTTTGCAATATGATTAGTAACGGATCTTACGCGTTGTGCCGTCGCTCATGCGAACGATGTTCAGGCCTCGCTGCAGGCGTGGGAGCTGGCGGCCATCGACAGAATAGATGGTTTCGATGCGGCTGTCGCCAGCGTAGAGGTTGTCAATGTCGGTGGTGCTCTCAACCACGAAAGTTGCTGATAGGGGGAAGTGGTCGCCCAGCGGTGTCTTGCCGTCCTCGCGCACATAGCCGGTGCGGTCGATGCTGACGCTGATGGGGCGCAGACGAATGTTGCTGTTTACGGGGTTGATGTAGAGAATCTTGTCCAGTGTCTCACCCTTGCGGCTCCATCCGTCGTCATCCTTCATGACGGGGCCGTCCTCATGCTCGGGGTATCGGCCGTCTCGTTCCAACTCAATCCATACGTCGCTGACGGTAGCATGTCCGCTCTCTTGAATGGCCTCGATGAAGTTGGCTTTCACCTCGTCGCGGGCATAGTAGCTGTTCATGTCGCCCATAACGATGACGGGCTTGTCATCCATGTGTGCCATGATGTCATCACGCAACTGTATCCACTGCTTCAGGCGGCACTCCCTGTCGGGGCCATCCTTGCCGGCAGCTTCGTCCTCGTCCGTGCTGGCATCCATGTGCATGTTGTAGAGTCGCAGGTCAATGCCGTCCTGGGTGGTGAGCTCATAGCGGCGGAATCCTTTGGTGCAGAGGTCGTCGTTGCTGTGGTCGAACTTGCCGTAGTTCTCTTTCCAGGCTACACGCTCCATCTTCACTTTATGCTGCTTCTTCCAGTAGCCGGTGAGGCCGTCGCAGGGCACCTTGAGGTTTACGAAGTCGGCTAACGAGAGGTCTATTCCACCGCTGAACTCATCGCGGAGATAGATGCTGCTGGCGCTGGAGTACAGCTCTTCGTCGAAGTCGAAGTTCTCCTGCAGGCCTACGAAATCTACGGGGTGGTTGGTAAGGTACTGACTGATGACCTTGGAGTATTTTGCTCCCGGGCCCTCTTCGTTCACTTTCACGAAAAGGATTGTTGCGGGCAGTCCGTCAGCGTTGAGAGACGTGACGGAAAATGTCTGACTGGATTGTGCAAACAAATTCGCAGTACAAACTGCAGCAATGAATAACAAGAGGATTTTCGAGTAGATTTTTTTCATACGCAATAATGTTTTGAAGAGAGTATTCTGTTTTCGATGTGCAAAGGTAGTTGTTTTCAAAGATTCATACAAGAGAAAATGCATATTTTTGTCCCTTTTCTTGGAGTTACAAGGAACTTGCAGTACTTTTGTGCTCGAAAAAGGAACTACATAGATTATTTCGAAAAATGGGAAAAAAGGTATTGTTGGCATTGGTGGCCGTTGTTGTGTTGGCCGCCTGTAGCACCGTCAGCATGACGGGTCGTAAGCAGTTGAACATCGTGTCGGAGTCTGAGATTCTCTCGGCCAGCCTGACGGAGTATCAGTCGTACATGAAGACCGCAAAGGTGTCTTCTGACAAGAACGCCACCGCCGTGGTGAAAAATGTCGCCCAGCGTATCGCCCAGGCTGCCGAGTCCTATCTGAGGACATCCGGACAGACCGCCGACCTGCAGAACTACTCATGGGAGTTCAACCTAGTGGATGACAAGCAGCTGAACGCTTTCTGCATGCCTGGCGGCAAGATTGTGGTCTATACGGGAATGCTGAATCTCATCGGCAACGGCAAGGACCGCGATGATATGTTGGCAGCTGTCATCGGCCATGAGGTGGGACATGCCATTGCCAAGCATGGCAACGAGCGTGCCAGCCAGCAGCTGCTGGCACAGTTGGGCAGCTCTGTGTTGGGCGCTGCAGTGGCTAACAAGAGCGAGAAGACACAGCAGGCCGTGGCCGTGGCCTATGGTCTGGGTGCACAGTATGGTGCCCTGCTGCCGTTCTCACGTAAGCAGGAACTGGAAGCCGACTATATCGGCATCGTGCTGGCTACACTTGCCGGCTACGAGGCCAACGCTGCCATCACGCTGTGGGAGAAGATGAGTGCTGTTAGCCAGAGCACAACGGCTGAGTTCATGAGCACGCACCCCAGCAGCACGACGCGCATCGCACAGCTGAAGAAGGATATCCCCGAGGTGAAGAAACAGCTGGGGGTGAAGTAGTTTAAAGTTTAAGGTTTAAAGTTTAAAGATGGGGGTCAAAGTTGTCGTTTTTGATCTCGACGGCACGCTCCTCGACACGTTGGAGGACTTGGCCGATGCGACGAACTGGGCATTGCGCAAGAACGGGATGCCGGAGCGTGCGTTGGCAGAGGTGCGGCAGTTTGTGGGCAACGGTGTCCGCAAGCTCATTGAGCGTGCTGTGCCGGAGGGCGAGGCGAATCCGCTGTTTGAGCAGACCTTCGATGACTTCAAAGGCTACTATGTCGAGCATTGTCAGGACAAGACCTGCCTCTATGATGGCATCGCCGAGATGCTGCGCGCCTTGAAGGAACGTGGCTTCAAGCTGGCCATCGTCAGCAATAAGCTGCAGGCGGGTGTCGATGAACTCTACGACCGTTATTTCCGTGACACGGTGGCTGTGGCCATTGGTGAGCGCCCTGAGATACAACGCAAGCCAGCCCCTGATATGGTGGAGCTGGCTTTGCAAGCGTTGGGTGTTAAGAAGGATGAGGCTGTCTATGTCGGCGACTCCGATGTGGACTTGCAGACGGCCCGGAACAGCGGCCTGCCCTGCATCAGCGTCCTCTGGGGCTTCCGCGACAAAGACTTTCTGCTGGCGCATGGTGCCAACACCCTCATCGCATCTCCTACCGACCTTGTTAACCTGTTAACCTGTTAATGTGTTAACGTGTTAACCTGTTAACCTCTACACAGACCCCCGCCTTGGCGCAGTCCGCGCCCATGGGCGGGTTCTCTTTTAGTATCTCCAAGTGAATCGCCTGGGCTGCGGGGAAGCGGTGGAGTAGGGCTTGGCAGATGCGGCCGGCCACATGCTCCAGCAGTTTCGACGGCACCGCCATCTCCGCCTTCACGACCTCATAGACATCGGCATACGAGATGGTACCATTGAGGTCATCCATCTCCATGGCCTTGGAGAAATCCGTGTCAATGGTGATGTTAAGGATAAAGTTAGCCCCCACGACGCGCTCCTGCGGGAGCACGCCGTGGTAGGCATAGATCTTGATGTCCTTCAGCAGGACCTTTGAACTTTGAACTTTGAACATTGAACATTGACCTTTGACCTTTGAACTCGCCATTAGCCACAGCGGCTGGCGCCGCAGTTGGTGCAGATGAGGCATCCTTCCTGATAGACCAGTGATTCCTGGCCGCAGTTCGGGCAGGTGACGCCGCGGGCTGCGGTGCCGTCCTGGATGTACTTCTTCAGCGCACGCTCCACGCCGTTCTTCCACGTGTTGATGCTCTCGCTGTTGAGCTGCAGCTGATCCACGAGGCGGATGACATGGTCGAGGGGCATGCGGTAGCGTAGCACGCCGGAGATGAGCTTGGCGTAGTTCCAGTACTCGGGGTTGAACTTCTCGCTGAGGCCTTCGACCGTGGTTTTGTAGCCGCGCTTGTTCTCGAACTGGAAGTCGTAGCGCTTGCTGCCGTCGGGGTTCATCTGCTTGATGATGCGTCCCTTGGTGACGGTCTTGGGCAGCATGATGCCCTCCTCGTCGTCCTGCAGACCCGTGAAGATCTCGTAGGGGTAGCCGTTGAGGAGTCCTACGAAGGCCACCCATTTCTCCTTGTTGTTCTGGAAACGCACCACGTCGCACTCCAGCACATCGGGGCGCTTCTCCACCACTTCGGGCGGGCGGCATTCGTGGGCGTGCGGTTCGCCGCCTGTCTCCAGAGCCGGTGTCTCCTGCTGTTCGTCGTTCTCGGCTTTCTTCTCCTTCTTCTTGCTGACGCTAATCATCACACCGCTGCGCGAGCCATCGCGGTAAATTGTGCAGCCTTTGCAGCCGCTGCGCCATGCCTCCATGTAGAGGTCGTTGACGAGTTGCTCATCCACGTTGTTTGGCAGGTTCACGGTGACGCTGATGCTGTGGTCCACCCACTTCTGGATGGCACCCTGCATGCGCACCTTCATCAGCCAATCGACATCGTTGGCCGTGGCTTTGTAGTAGGGTGACTGCTCCACGAGCTCGTCGATTTCCTCCTGTGTGTAGCGGCGCTCGGTGTCGAGGCCGCAGGTCTTCATCCACGTGAGGAACTTATGGTGATAGACGATATACTCCTCGAAGGCGTCGCCCATGTCATCGATGAAATCTACGTGCACCTCGGGGTCATTGGGGTTCACCTTGCGGCGACGCTTATACACGGGCATGAAGACGGGCTCGATGCCGCTGGTGGTCTGCGTCATCAGCGAGGTGGTGCCGGTGGGTGCGATGGTCAGGCACGCCACGTTGCGGCGACCATACTTCGTCATCTCCTCATAGAGCTTCGGGTCGGCGGCCTTGATGCGTAGGATGAAGGGGTTCTTCTCCTCGCGCTTGGCATCGTACATCTCAAAGGCGCCGCGCTCGCGTGCCATCTCCACGCTGCTGGCATAAGCACTCAGACATACTGTCTTCTGCACCTCGACGGCGAAGTCCGTAGCCTCCTGCGTGCCATAGCGCAAGCCCAGAGCAGCCAGCATATCGCCTTCGGCGGTGATACCCACGCCGGTTCGGCGTCCCATGCTGCTCTTGCGCTGTATCTTCTGCCACAGGTTGCGCTCGGCGAACTTCACCTCTTCGTTCTGCGGGTCGGATTCAATCTTGTCTAAGATCAGCTCAATCTTCTCCAACTCCAGGTCGATGATGTCGTCCATGATGCGCTGTGCCTTGCGCACATGCTCACGGAACTTGTCGAAGTTGAACTTGGCATTGGCCGTGAAGGGGTTCTCCACATACTCGTAGAGGTTGATGGCCAGCAGGCGGCAGCTGTCGTAGGGGCAGAGGGGGATTTCGCCGCAGGGGTTGGTGCTGACGGTGCGGAAGCCGAGGTCGGCATAGCAGTCAGGTACGCTCTCGCGCAGAATGGTGTCCCAGAACAGCACGCCGGGCTCGGCGCTCTGCCATGCGTTGTGCACAATCTTCTTCCACAGCGCGCTGGCATCAATCTCCTTTGTGACCATGGGGTCAGTGCTGTCAATGGGGAACTGCTGCGTGTAGGGCTTCCCCTCGGCGGCAGCCTGCATGAAGGCATCGTCGATCTTCACGCTCACGTTGGCGCCCGTCACCTTGCCCTCTGTCATCTTCGCATCGATGAACGCCTCGGCATCGGGGTGCTTGATGCTGACGCTCAGCATCAGGGCTCCGCGGCGGCCGTCCTGTGCCACCTCGCGCGTACTATTACTATATCGCTCCATGAACGGAACAAGGCCCGTGCTCGTGAGTGCCGAGTTCTTCACGGGTGAGCCGGCCGGACGCAGCATCGAGAGGTCGTGACCCACGCCGCCGCGACGCTTCATCAGCTGCACCTGCTCCTCATCGATGCGGATGACGGCACCGTAGGAGTCGCTGTCACCGTCAAGCCCCACCACGAAGCAGTTGCTCAGGGAGGCCACCTGGAAGTGGTTGCCGATGCCCGTCATGGGTGAGCCGGCGGGGATGATGTAGCGGAAGTGGTCCAAGAGGTCGAAAATCTCTTGCGCCGACATCGGATTCTTGTACTTCTGCTCGATGCGGGCTACCTCGTTGGCGATGCGCCAGTGCATGTCTGTCGGACTCTGCTCGTAGATATTCCCGAAGGAATCCTTCATTGCGTATTTGTTGACCCATACGCGGGCTGCCAGCTCATCGCCGGCAAAATACTCAAGTGAGGCCGCGAAAGCCTCGTCATAAGTGTAAGTCTTCTGTTCCACTGATGGTTATGGTAAAATGTGAATATAATTTCGTTTCTTGCAACGCAAAGTTTTCCGTCTCGGACAACTTTTTGCGGTGCAAAGCTACGAAACTTTTTCTTTTTTTCCAATTTATTTCCTCATTTCTTTTTGTGCATTTCACGTTTTTTGTACCTTTGCGCAAACATTATTTATGAACACATGAAACGGAACTTCTTTTTCTTTGTGGCCTTGATGGTCACGCCAGCATTGATGGCACAGAATATCCAGTACCCGAAGACCGTCAAGGACGGTACTACGGACAACTATTTCGGCACAACCGTAGCCGACCCTTATCGTTGGCTTGAGAACGACACCAGCGTGCAGACGGCAGCGTGGGTCGAAGCCGAGAACAAGATCACCAACGCTTACCTGTCGGAGATTCCCTTCCGCCAGAAGTTGCTGAATCGCATGACCGAACTCATGAACTATGAGAAAATCGGAGCACCGAGGAAGCGTCACGGCAAGTGGTACTTCTACAAGAACAACGGCCTGCAGAACCAGAGCGTGCTCTACGTGATGGACGAGTTGGGAGCTGCGCCGCGTGTGTTCCTCGACCCGAACACCCTGAGCACCGACGGCACTGTGGCTCTCAAAGGAGTGTCTTTTTCCAACAACGGGCGTTGGGCAGCCTACAGCATCTCGCGTTCGGGCAGCGACTGGCAGGAGTTCTTTGTCATCGACCTGCAGACAGGACGTCAGCTGGAAGACCACATCCAATGGGCGAAGTTCTCGGACGCAGCCTGGCAGGGCGACGGCTTCTACTACAGCGCCTATGATGCTCCCGTGACTGGCAAAGAGTTCTCCAATGTCAACGAGACGCACAAGATTTACTACCATAAGGTCGGCACGCCGCAGTCCGAGGATGTCTTGTTCTACCAGAATCCTGCTTATCCGAAGCGCTTCTACACCATTGATGTTAATGAAGAAGAGACCATGATGTACCTCTATGAGAGTGGCGCCGGGGCTGGCAATAACCTTTTTGTGCGTGATTTGCGACAGCCGGGCTCGCAGCTCATTCAGATGACCTCGGACATGGAGTACCAGTATAGCCCTGTGTATGAAGATGGCGACCGACTGTTCCTCTTTACAAACTATGGTGCTCCCAAAGGGCGCATCATGGTCACCGATATCCACCATCCGGGTTTGAACGACTGGCAGGAGCTTATCCCCGAACAGCAGAACACCCTCAATGATGTCAATGTCATCAATCGTCAGCTGATTCTTACCTATATGCAGGACGCCTCCGACCACGCCTTCGTCTATGGCCTCGATGGCCGTCTGCGTCATGAGGTACAGCTGCCCAGCGTGGGCAGTGTCGGTTTCACGGGTGACCCGAAGGAACCGGAGTGCTTCTACACCTTCACCTCGTTCACGCAGCCTGGCACCGTCTATCGCTATGATATGGCATCCAACAAAAGCGAGCTCTATACTGCTCCCAAGGTGAAATTCCGCCAGGAGGACTACACCAGCGAACAAGTGTTCTTCCAGAGCAAGGATGGAACACGCATCCCCATGTTCCTGACCTACAAGAAAGGGCTGAAGCGCAATGGGAAGAACCCAATGTTCCTCTATGGCTACGGTGGCTTCAATATTTCCCTGAATCCCGGTTTCTCGCCTGTCCGCATTCCGTTCCTGGAGAGCGGAGGCATCTATGCACAGGTGACGCTCCGTGGTGGCGGCGAGTATGGTGAAGAATGGCATCAGGCCGGCACGAAGATGCAGAAGCAGAATGTCTTCGATGATTTCATCGGCGCAGCCGAGTGGCTCATCCGTGAGGGTTATACCTCGAAGGAGAAGTTGGCCATTGTTGGCGGTTCCAATGGCGGCCTCCTCGTGGGGGCCTGCATGACACAACGCCCGGACCTCTTCCGCGTGGCCATCCCCCAAGTAGGTGTGATGGATATGTTGCGCTACCACAAGTTTACCATCGGCTGGAACTGGGCTTCGGACTATGGAACCAGCGAGGATTCCAAGGAGATGTTTGAGTACCTGCGTGCCTATTCACCGCTTCACAACCTGAAGCCTGGTACTG
This sequence comes from uncultured Bacteroidales bacterium, assembly GCA_902779845.1. GTDB lineage: Bacteria > Bacteroidota > Bacteroidia > Bacteroidales > Bacteroidaceae > Physcousia. The sequence continues at coordinate 10,489 of CACZCZ010000028.1, forward strand.
CCTATCCTGCAACTCTCGTCACCACGGCAGACCATGACGACCGCGTCGTTCCCGCCCACTCCTTTAAGTTCGCGGCTACGCTGCAGGAATGTCACCAAGGCCCCAACCCTGTCCTCATCCGCATCGACACGAAAGCCGGTCACGGCGGCGGCAAGCCCCTCGCCAAAGTCCTCGAGGAGCAAGCCGACATCTACGGCTTCATCATGTACAATGTGGGGATGAAGCTGAAATAAGGACGGAGAAGCTGTTTACTGCTTAACGACAGTGCGGCCATCGACGATCTGGGGACCGCGTTGGAGACGGGTGCGGCGACGACCGTCGAGACCATAGATGGCGTGGTGTGAGGGTGCGGCAGCAATGGGGGTGATGGCTGTAGCGTTCTCAAAATCGGCAACACTCTTATAGAAACCGATGTGACGGATGACGCTGGTGCCGGTTGTGCTGGTGAGTCCGAAGATGGTTGGCCCCTGACAGATGGAGAAACGGTCGCCGATGTTGTTGTCGGCAAGACCGCTGCGTGTCATATCCCATGTCACAATGATGTCACCGTCGGTGGCTTTCTTTGTCGAGGTGGGTGCCACCTGCGAGCCTTTGTTTACGCCATTGAGCCACCACAGATAGCTGGTGCCGCTGGTACGGGAGAGGTTTGAACCTTTTACAATGAGGTATTTCTGTGCGGCGTCAATTTCATAGTCACGCCCCTGGCAGTCAAGCGTTAAGACTACATTGTTGGAGCCTGAAGCACGCACGGTGAGGGTGTTGGCGGCTTCGTCGTAGCTGATGTTGCCCTGTGCCACGCGGCTGGCATCGCCCGTGATCCATTCTGTGGCACGGAAGAGGTAGGCGTGATCGTCGTAGTCTTTCACGAGGCGGACGTAGTAGAGGCCTGGGATGGGCGTGGTGGAGGAGGCGGTGAGGCGGAAGGTGATCTCACGCTTCGCGGTGCCGTTACTGTTCTTCATCATCTCTTCGGGGATGGGAAGTTCCAGATTGTAGAATCCCTTACCGTCCTGAGTCTTATGCGAGGCGGCGACAGTGATGTCAGCCAGTTTCTGGCCATTGATGGTGACAGAGCCCATGCGCCCTTTGTCGGCAGTGGTCAGTCGTAGCATAATGGCGAGGCCGGTGGTGAGGCCGTCGGGGTTGGACAGCGTGTATTGGATGTAGCCGTTAGCTTGCGTGTCGCGGTAGGTCTCGCCGTTGTATGTTCCTGTGCGTGAATCGCTGCTGTAAGCGTAGTTATGTCCGGCCTCACTCTGCTGCTCGCCCGTGGCTACGAAGTCCAGTGTGCGGGCGGCGAGGGCTGCCGCTTCGGCATCGGCACGGCCCATGTCGCTCTGCTCATAGGCTTCAGGAGTTCCCTGGTACCAGTAGCAGGCGTAGCGTGCGTGGTGAATGCCATAGAAGGGTTCGAGGGTGAGCGTCGTCCAATTACCCTTGGACTGTTCGCTGGCAGCGTTGATGGTGAAACGCAGCTTGCTGAGGTCAGCAACCAGGATGCGGTTGAGAACATCGGCGCGCTCACCGATGAGCAGCGGTGCGCTGCTGAGGTCCTTGGCACTGGAGCGGCTGCCGGGGGCGTGGTCCATGCGACCTTCACCGCCATATTCATTGATGATGTCGTCAGTTCCTGTATTGGCGGCCAGCAGCACAGGTCCGTACTTGAAGGCAATGTAGTCGGCGAAGCCGGGACATTCCTCGTAGCGCAAGGTCATGGGTAGGCTGACGGTGATGACATCACCGACTTTCCATGCGCGCTCGATAGTGACATAGGAGGCGGTGCCCTCGCTGACGGCGGCCTTGACGGCGGTACCGTTCACGGCAACGGCATATTCCTTGCCGGCCCAGGCGGGATGGCGCACATTAATAGAATATGTACCCGCGCGCGTGATGGTGAGCTTCGTGGAGGGGGCGTAGGGGAAATCTGTTTCCTGGCGCAGCCCAAAGGGCTTGCTGTTGAGTTCGCTGGCGATGAAGAGGTTTACGTAGAGGGCGGAGGTTCCTTCGTGGGTGTAGATGAAGTGCCCGTATTTGGAGTGGTTCTCCATACCTGTGCCGACACAGCACCACATCGATTGGTTCACAGTCGAGTAGATGCGGTAGCCCTGTGGACGTAGGGTGGTGAAATAGACGTAACCGCCTGTGTTCGGGTCGCGTGTGGAGAGGATGTGGTTGTACATCGTGCTCTCGTAGAAATCGGCGTAGCGGGCATCATGTGTGTCATCGAAGAGGGCTTCGGAGAATTTCAGCATATTGTTGCTGTTGCATGATTCTGGGCCATCGAGGTCGTTGATATAGCGTTTGCCGTTCGCGGGGTCGAAGAAGTGCTCCGAGGTGCTGTTGCCGCCGATGCAGACGGTGCGATGAGCGACAACGTCATCCCAGAAGTTGATGGCAGCGGTGCGGTAGGCACTCATGTCCTCGCCAGCCTTCGCCTTGGCATACTGTCGCCACACGCGCTCGAAGCCGATGAATTTGGGAACCTGTGTGTTGGCGTGCTGGTTGTCAAGGAAGTGTGGGTTGTAGGGGTTGCCCTGCATCCCATTAATCTCATGCTGATGGCTGTAGCGCTTGGCGCCCTCTAAGTATTTCATATCTCCGAAGAGGGCAAAGGCATCGGCCAGTGTCTCGTTCATGCCGCCGTGTTCCCACCCCAGTACTTTTTGCATGTCGGCTTCGGAGAGGTTGGAGATGACGTTGACAGCCCAGTCCGAGAGGCCGCGGAAGAGCTTCAGTGCAGTCTTGTTGCCGGCGTAAACCCAAGCATCACGTAAGCCTGCCAGCACTTTGTGCTCACAGTAGAATGGCACCCAGCCGCCGTACTGGCGGAAGGCGCTGAGGTCGTTGGCATAGAGCCCCGTCCATACTTGGTTAATGGGCTGTCCGCCGATGAAGCCTTTCAGCCCCTGGGTGTCGTTGGCGAAGGCGTCCTGACAGTCCTTGAGAATGTCGATGCAATAGTCCAGACGCGCCTTGAGCTGTGCGCAAAGGGCTTCATCGCGTTCTGCAGCATAGGCCAGTGCCAATGCTGTCAGGTAGTGACCGCCCACGTGTCCTTCGAGGCTCCAGTTGGAGAGGCCCCAGTTGGAGAACGAGGGGTGCTTCTGCAGCCAACCATCGTATTTGCTGCCGCTCTGTGTGTGCAGTCCGGCCTGACGGATGAAGGGGGCCATGAGGCGGTCGGCATCATAGCGCAACAGCAGCTGTGCGTTGCCGTCCATGGCAGTCTTCAGAGGGCTGTCCAAGAGGGTTACATTCTTCAAGTCAAAGTGTTGTGGGTACAGCTCGCTCTGGGCGACGCAAAGGCTGGGCAGCACGATAGCCAGCAAAAGGTAGAGATAGCGCATAGGGATTATAGTTAAATGTTAGTGTTTTATGTTTGAGGCTTGTTGACAAGATTCTCCACGTATATTTTGCATTGCTCCATCAGCCATTTGGGTGTTGATGTGGCTCCGCAGATGCCGATGGAGAGGGTGGGGGAATGGCGCAGCGTAGCGATGAGTTCGGGGTAGTCTTCAATCTCTGTGGGGCTATCAATCATAAAGGAACGCGCGTTCGCGCGCGCACACTCGTGAAAGAGGGCTCGGCCATTGCTGCTTTTGTGGCCGCAGACGAAGAGAATGATGTCATGCTGGGCAGCGAACTCGCGGATGTGTGGAATGCGGTTGGCTACCTGGCGGCAGATGGTGTCGTAATAGGTGAATGTGGCTCCGGGCGCGATATGGCTCTGGATGAATTCGACCACTTGACGGAAGCCGTCGAGGGATTTTGTCGTCTGGCTGTAGAGGGCGATGTCGCGCTGGAAGTCAAGACCGCCGGCTTCTTCAGGAGTCTCAATGACGATGGCTGTGCCTGCCGTTTGTCCCACGAGACCGAGGACTTCGGCGTGGCCGCGCTTGCCGAAGATGACAATCTGCTTGCGGTGGTCGGGGTCGGCGTCGTACTCGCGTTTGATGCGTTCTTGCAGATGGAGGACCACGGTGCAGGTGGCATCAATGAGGTGGTTGTTGTTGTGCTCGGCCTGCAGGTAGGTGGAGGGTGGTTCGCCGTGGGCACGCAGGAGCACGTTGGCATCCCGCAACTGCGCGAAGGTGTCGTGGTCAATTGTCACAAGCCCGGCTTGACGCAGGCGCTCTACCTCGCGACCGTTGTGCACGATGTCACCGAGGCAGTAGAGGGGCTGCCCTTTCTGCAACTCCTCCTCTGCTTTGCCAATGGCGCGCGTCACGCCGAAGCAGAAGCCGGACTTTGAGTCAATCTCAATAGACCCACCTCCCTGCCCCTCCCTTGTAGGGAGGGGAGTGGACACTATTGCTATTTGCTCCTTGCCGTTCATAGACTTTCAAATAAATCTTGTCAGGTAATTACTCCCCGCCCTACAAGGGAGGGGCAGGGGGGAGGGTCTAGATCCGCTCCTTAAACCTATCTATCAGCCACTGCTTCTGTTCCGGGATGGTGAGGTGGCTGTTGTCAAGGACCAGGGCATCGGGCGCCTGGCGCAAGGGGGCTACGGCGCGCGTGGAATCAATGCGGTCGCGCTCGCGCAGGTTTGCGAGGACATCGTCGAAGTTGGCTTCCTCACCCTTGGCCACAAGTTCGTCATAGCGTCGCTGTGCGCGAATCTCGTCGGAGGCCGTGACGAAGATCTTCAGTTCGGCATTGGGGAATACGGCCGTACCGATGTCACGGCCGTCCATGACGATGCCGCCCTTGCTGCCCATTTCCTGCTGCTGGGCGGTCATGGCAGCGCGCACGAAAGGCAATGCGGCAACGGGGCTGACGTGGCTGGAGACTTCCATCGTGCGAATCCGCTTTTCCACGTTCTCACCGTTGAGGTAAGCATCGGGGCGTCCCGTCTCGGGGTTGAGCTGGAAGCTGACATGGATCTCCGGCATACGGCGTTCAAGCTCGTCAGTTTGAATGCTGCCGTCAGCGTTGATGAGTCCCTGTTCCATGCAGAAAAGGGTGCAGCAGCGGTACATTGCGCCGCTGTCGATGTAGATATAACCAATCTCGCGGGCAAGATCTTTGGCCATTGTGCTCTTTCCGCACGAGCTGTGGCCGTCAATGGCTATTGTTATTTTTTTCATTCTTTCACTTTTCACTTTTCATTCTTCACTTTTCATTTTTCACTTTTCCTTCTATAGGTGGTATTGAGCTGTAATCATAAAAGCGGGCATGGAGACGTGGTACTTCGCGTAGGAGAGCCCGATGCTGAACTTCTTCAGATTGACGCCGGCTCCTACGCAGAGACCGGCGGCGTGGCTGCTGCCAGCCGCCTTCAGTTCAAAGGCACGTCGGAAGTTGTAGCCCACAGAGACGTAGAAGAGGTCTATGGGCAGCACGTCGAGGCCAAGGATGAGGTGGTTGGTGAAGAGACGCCCGCCGGAAATCTCCTCGCCGGCGGTGTAGTAGTCCTCCCGACGCCAGCGCGTGAGGTCAACGAAGGTGACATTGATGCGGATGGGCGCCCGTGCGAACTGTTGGCTGATGCCCAGACGCAGGTCGAAGGGCAGACGCTCACGGGTGTCGCCGAAGGCTTTCACCTGACCGCCCAAGTTGGCCGCCACCGCAGAGATGGAGAGGCCCCAGTCTTCGTTCCAGTAGTTGACACCCAGATCCACAGCCAGCGCGATAGAATTGTAGCTGCCGTATTTGGAATAGATGAATTTGCCGATGGCACCGCCAGAGATTTGCTCGGTGAGCGTGTAGGCATAACCTCCGCTGATGGCCATGTCAAGAGCCGAGAAGTCGCCCATCTCCACCTCGTCAACACTCATTCCGCGCATGGAACCGTAGCCTAAGAACTGTGCACCCACGCCCCATGTGCCGCGTTGGCCGTGAGCCATCGTCCACGATGCGTTACCAGCTTTGCAGCCTTGCATGTAGGTGAGGAAACTCAGGTTGATGGATTTGCTGCTCATGTTGGACATGAGCGCCGGGTTCTGAAAGAGCAGCGATGCATCATCGTCGTTGATGGAGATATTCGTGCCGCCCAACGCCATGGCGTGCGCAGAGGTGGGCAGCTTCAGGAAATGAAATACTGAAGCGCTCTCGCTCTGTGCCACTGCCTGAGTGATGCCGCAGAGGGTTATTATGAGTGCTAAAAAAACTTTTTTCGTGCGCATGGCTCTGTTTCGCGTACAAAGATACACAATTTTTCATTAAGATAACGTAAAGAAGACCCGTTTTAGGGTGTTAAGAGGGCGTTTTTTTATAAAAAAGGTGTCAGAAGCGAAAAAAAATGCCCTAAAGGAATTCATGTATAAAAAAAATGTGCTACTTTTGTGGCGTGTGACGCAGAAAATGTGTCCTGACGCAGAAATTGTGCCCAATACTTTTAGGAAAAATAAAAAGCTCAATAATCTCTATGGAAGAAATTAAATCAATGACCGAAGAATTGCGTGGCCAGCGTGGAACGAGCCTTTTGCTCGGCTATGTGCTGGTGCTCGCAGTGATGTTCGTGGCTTTTGAGTACACGACCCGCGAAATCAAGTATGAAGAACTGGAACCCATCTACGAGAGCGCGTTTGAGGAGGAGATGATTCCTATCACAACGCAGAAGGAGCAGATGGCACCTCCCCCCGCAGCAGCCCCGAAGGTGGCAGAAATCCTGAACATCGTCGATGACGAGACGGAGCTGGCCGAGGAAGAGGTTCAGACCTCCGAGGAAGTCAACCAGGCTATCACCACCGTCACCGGTACTGGTGCTCCCACCGCTGTGGTGTCCGGTCCTGTAGGTCCTGTGCGTGAGGAGAGTGATGATGACCGCATTTTCGAGGTCGTGGAGGAGAATGCTATGTTCCCCGGCGGCGATCAGGCTTGCTACGAATGGCTCTCCAAGCACATCAAATACCCCGCCATCGCTCAGGAACAGGGCATTCAGGGACGTGTGTTCGTGCAGTTCGTGGTGAACAAGGACGGTTCCATCGTGGATGTCAAGGTGCTGCGTTCTCCTGACCCCTCACTCTCGAAGGAGGCAGAGCGCGTGGTCAAGGAGATGCCGAAGTGGCGACCCGCACGTCAGGGTAACAAACCCGTGCGCTCGCGCTTCAACCTCCCCGTCATGTTCCGCCTGCAATAACCCGACGTTTCCCTATACCTTATTATATATAAGAGGCTGCGCCCAACACGTGCAGCCTCTTCGCATCAAAAGATGATGAAAGATTTTCGCGAAACACTTTCTTTCTTCAACGACGCGCTGGCCGCACTTCCTCTGGACCGCAAGCCGGAGGGCTTGTACGCTCCCGTGAAGTATGTCCTGTCGCTGGGCGGCAAACGCATACGCCCCGTCCTGATGCTGATGGCCTATGACCTCTACCGCGACGACATGGCCAGCATCTTGCCCACGGCGCTCGGCTTGGAGGTGTATCACAACTATACGCTGCTGCACGATGACGTGATGGATCGCGCCGATATGCGTCGTGGCAAACCCACCGTGCATAAAGTATGGGACGAGAATACCGCCATCCTCTCGGGCGATGCCATGCTCGTGCTGGCCTATCAGCTGATGGGGCAGGCACGCCCTGAGCACCTCAAGGCTGTGATGGACCTGTTTACTGAAACAGCACTGGAGATTGGCGAGGGTCAGCAGTATGACATGGAATTTGAGCACCGCATGGACGTGCGCGAAGAGGAATACATCGAGATGATTCGCCTGAAGACCTCAGTGCTGTTGGCCTGTGCCCTGAAGATGGGTGCTTTGCAGGCTGAAGCTCCGGCTGCTGATGCCGACTTGCTCTATCGCTTTGGCGAGAATATGGGCCTGGCCTTCCAACTGCAGGACGACCTGCTTGATGTCTATGGCGACCCCAAGACTTTCGGCAAGCAGATTGGCGGTGATATCCTTGAGGGCAAGAAAACCTACATGCTCATCAATGCGCTCCGCTGTGCCAATGCCGCACAGCGTGCCGCCTTGGAGGACTGGCTTGCAACGCAGCCTGCCTCGCCCGAAGCCACTCAGAAGAAGATCGCCGCCGTCACAGATCTTTACAACCAAATAGGCGTTCGTGGGATGGCAGAAGCCAAAATCAACGACTACTTCAATGCCGCCTTCACCTGCCTGCAGGCCGTCAACCTGCCCGCTGAGCGCAAGGAACCTCTTCGCACGCTTGCCCTGTCACTGTTGGGCAGACAACACTAATGACTCATGATCATCACCGATACTCATAGTCACCTCTACGATGGCGCTTTCGACGCCGACCGCAACGATGTGCTCGACCGGGCACGCGCTGCAGGCATTGAGCGTATATTCCTGCCCAACATCAGTGCCGACACCGTAGAACCCATGATGATGTTGGTGCGCCAGCATCCGGGTTTCTTGTACCCGATGATAGGCCTGCATCCTGAGGACATGGGAACCACTTGGCGTTCTGTGTTGCCCCGAATGGAGGAGCTGTTGGAGCAGCCCGACCATCCTTTCATCGCTGTCGGCGAAGTGGGGCTGGACTATTACTGGGACCGTACCCTCTACGACGAGCAGCAGGAAGCCTTCGCCATTCAAGTGGGGTGGGCGCAGAAGTACAATCTGCCCTTGGCCATCCACTCCCGCTCTGCCCACCGCGAGCTGGTCAATGTCCTGAAACAGCAGATGGCAAATAGCAAATCGTCAAATAGTACATCGTCAAATAGTAAATTATCCGGCGTCTTTCACTGCTTCAGCGGCAGTCGTGAGGTGGCCGAGGAGTTGCTGACGACATTCCCGGACTTCATGTTGGGGATTGGTGGCGTTGTGACCTACAAGAACAGTAAGCTGCCGGAAGTGCTGCGCTCGGTCGTCCCCCTGGACCATATCGTGGTGGAGACCGATGCCCCCTATCTGAGCCCTGTTCCGTATCGCGGAAAGCGCAACGAAACAGCCTACATCGTGGAGGTCGTTCGTGCGTTGGCTGACATCTATGGCGCGACCCCGGATGAAATTGCCGAAAAAACGACCGAAAATGCATTAAAGACGTTCCCAAAATGCCAATAAATGTCACTTTCGCCCCCCAAAAACAGGAAAAACGCCCTCCGAAGTAAAGTTTTTGGTGGAAAATGTTGAGGCTTCAAGAAAAAAAAGATATTTTTGTAGCGAATTACGCAACAAAACGAGATAAATCAAGAAAATCAAATAACAAATTCATTCATCATTAAATCAAAAACAAAATGAAAAAGTATTTTGCAATTGTTGCAATGGTGGCTGCCTTCTCCTTTGGCATGACACCCTCCGTGATGGCTCAGGACGAAGTGGCTGAAGAGGCTACTGAGCAGGTTGATTCTGTAGCTGAAGAGGCTACTGACAGTGTTGCCGCCGAAGAGGCTGCTCCCGCTGTAGAAGAGACTGTTGCTCCCGTTGAGGAAGAAGAAGGTCTGCACAAGACATTGAAGACCAAGTTCATCGAAGGTAATGCAGGCTTCATGAGCCTCGTTGCTATCGCTCTCGTTCTGGGTCTCGCATTCTGCATTGAGCGCGTTATCTATCTGACTCTTGCTCAGGTGAATACCCGCAAGTTCCTGGCAGCTCTCGCTGAGAAGGTGAAGGCTAACAAGGTTGACGAGGCTATCGAATATTGCGCCGGCACTCGCGGCCCCGTGGCTCAGATCTCCAAGAAGGCTATGCAGTGTCTGGCCAGCGACGACCAGAACGACATCGCCACCATCGAGCGCAGTATCAACATCGAAGCCGAGGTGCAGGGTGCTTACCTCGAGGAGAACTGCTCATGGATTACCCTGTTCATCGCTATGGCTCCGTCACTCGGCTTCCTCGGAACTGTGATCGGTATGGTGCAGGCATTCGATGATATCGAGCGCGCAGGTGATATCAGCCCGACTGTCGTTGCCGGCGGTATGAAGGTCGCCCTTATCACCACCATCTTCGGTATCGTGGTTGCCCTGATTCTTCAGGTGTTCTACAACTACGTGCTGTCTCGCGTGGAGGCTCTGAACTCCAACATGGAAGAGGCTGCTATGGGCCTGCTCGACATGTGCGTGAAGTCCCCGAAGTGCAAGAAGTAAGTTCATTTGACGATTTCACTATTTCACCTTTTCACCTCATTTACGGGTGTGAACAGTGACGCTAAATCGTAAATCGTAAAATCGTAAAATCGTACAATTCAACTATGAAACTCGAAAAAATATCCAGTATCTCGTTGTACTCTTGCATTGGTGTCGGTGTTGTATGTTTCCTTCTGTTCTTCCTGATCGACTACAGCAACATGGACTTCGACGGCGTACACGTCTCGCCTGCGCTGACGGATCTCATCCTGATCCTGATGTATGCATTGTTCTTCGTCACAGCAGGTCTCACTATCTGGAGTCTGGTTCGTGGCGCCACCATCAACTCTGGCAACAGCGGTCCCAACCCCACTGGCATTCCCAGCGGTAAGATCACGCTGTGCACTTGGGGTGCGGTGATTGCAGCTCTCATCATTGGCCTGATCTCCGGCCTGGGTGAGGAAGCTTACACGACTGTTTCCGGTGTCACCACCTCTGGCGGCATGGTCACTGTGGTGGATATGTGGCTGCTGACCATTTACATCCTGGCTGTCATTGCCGTTGTGGCTGTTGTCGTCAGCATGAGCGGCTATCTCACCAAGAGTGCAACTCCGAAAGAGTAATCCCATTGGACGATTGGACAACTTACAATTTGACAATCCGTTGTTGAATTGTAGGTTGTCAAATCGGAAGAAAATTGTAAAATTGTAAATCGTAAAATTGTCCAATTAAACTATGGCAAGAAAGAAAAAGAAAGTGCCAGGGTTGAACTCGAGTTCTACTGCGGACATCTCTTTCATCCTGCTCATCTTCTTCCTGGTGACCACCTCTATGGACACCGACATGGGTCTGGCCCGCCGCCTTCCGCAGCCGCCCGAGCCCAATCAGGAGGATGCTCAGATTGACGTGAAGGAGCGCAATGTGCTCAACGTGCGTCTGAACGCTGCCGGCTATCTGATGGTCAATCATGACTTCATCGATGTTGCCCAGCTTCGCGCTCGCGCCAAGGAGTTCATTGAGAACCGCCAGAACTCCCCCAAACTCCCCGAGAAGCATGCCAAGGTCATCGACCTGCTGGGAACTTGCTATGTCACCGACAAGCATGTGATCTCCGTGCAGACCGACCGCGGTACGCCCTATAACATCTATTTCCAGGTGCAGAACGAACTGGTGGCAGCCTACAACGAGCTGCGTGATGACTTGGCAATCGCCAAATTCGGCCATCCCTATGCCCGCTGCTCTGAAGACGAACAGGTGGCTGTCCGCACCTATTATCCCCAGAAGATTTCTGAGGCCGAACCTAAAAACTATGGAGGAAACTAATCATGGCTAAAAAACAAGGAAAAAGAGAAATGCCGGAGATGAATACCTCATCTCTCCCCGACTTGATCTTCACCATCCTGTTCTTCTTCATGATCGTTACCACCATGCGTGAGGTGACGCTGAAAGTGAAGTTCGTGGTGCCTTCCGGTACAGAACTGGAGAAACTGGAAAAGAAGTCGTGCGTGTCCTTCATTTACGTAGGTCCTCCTACCGACCAACTGCGTGCCCAGATGGGTAGCGGAACTCGTATTCAGCTCAACGACCGTTATGCCGAGCCTCGCGAGGTGATGGATTTCGTTGCTCAGGAGCGTACGACCATGCCCGATCCTGCGTCGCAGGTGATGTCCATGAAGATCGACCAGCACACGCAGATGGGTATCATCACAGATATCAAGGAAGTGCTGCGTAAGTCGTGGGCACTGAAGATCAACTATTCTGCAACACGCAGAAACTAATAGATCTAAGCATAGAACAAGAATGGCCGTCCTTCGGGGCGGCCATTCTGTGTTACAGGTATTTGTATTGTTTTGGGGTGTAGCCCGTCATCTTCTTGAAGAAGCGTCCGAACATGCTCTGCGACGGGAAATTGAGTTCTTCGCTGACCTGTTTCACGCTCATGGTGCTATCGCGCAGCAGTGCTTGTGCCTCTAAGGCCACATATTCGTCAATCCATTGCAGTCCAAGTTTTCCGCTGATCTCCTTGATGGTCGTTGAGAGATACTTGGGTGTCAGGCACAGCCGCTCGGCATAGAAGCCTATGCTCCTCTCGTGTTTGTAGTTCGCCTCTAAGAGTGTCAGAAAATCGTGGAAAATCAGCTCCTTGCGTTTGAACTGTTTTTTGATTTCTGCCGGTTCGCGTAAGCTGGCATCGATAGCCTGATTCTTCAGGAACCAAATTTCGCAGTAGCGCTGTACGATGTGCGTTTTGTAGGCGTGGTCCGGTTCCCTTATCTCCTGGCTCACGAGCTTGTACATCTGCAGATTATGTTCAGAGACTTCGTCAGACATGGACTGCACGGAATAGTGGTTGTAGCGTTCTGTCAGATGAACTTGCATCCCCAGGCTTTTGTAGATGTTGGCTACAAAATTCTCATCGAAGACAACGCCCGTGTAGCGGCAGTCCTCGCTGACCACAAGGTGCTTGAAGATGCAGCCGGGTGACATCACCAGGAACTGGCCTTTGTGGACTTCCAGCTCTTGCAGGTTCACTTTCAGTTTGAGACAGCCCTGTCGAATCGTCATGATAATGTAGCTGCCGCATTTCACGGGAAACTCATAGCGCCCGTTCTTGCTAGGGTAGGGGAACTCGCGGTTCAGGTTGTCGAACATAATCACCTGGTCCTGCAGGCGTGCTTCTGCGAAGTCGTCAGGCAGGTTGGTGATTAAGAAGTCGAAGGGCTTCTCGACCCGCGTATTTCTGTTCATAATGTCGTAATTTTCGGCATTTGTTGTTGAAAATCGGGGCAAAGATAGTGAATCAGCGACAAAATGACGAATTTTCGTCTTCTTTTTTCTTTTTTTCAATCATCTTTCCTCCTCATGCTCCTCATTTCATCAATCCGTCAATCCGTTAATCCGTCATTCCGTCATTCCGTCAATCCGTTAGCACTCTCCACATCCATCTCATTCTTTGGCCAGTTGAGCAAATACACGGTTTCCGTGGCACGCGTCAGTGCTGTGTAGAGCCAGCGGAAATAGTCCGCCGTGAGCATGTCGTCAGTCATGTACCCTTGGTCGATGAACACGCGCTGCCACTGTCCGCCCTGTGCCTTGTGGCAGGTGACGGCATAGGCATATTTGATTTGGAGGGCGTTGAAGAAGGGGTCTTCCTTCACGGCCTTCATGCGGTCGCGCTTGTTGTGGCATTCCGGGTAGTCGTCCCAGACGTGTTGGAACAGTGTCTCCTGCTGCTGTCGCGTGAGGGCCGGAGCCTCGCTGGTGAGCGTGTCGAGGATGGCCGTGGCCTCCACCTCCATGTTCTCGTAGTCGGGGAATGACAGTGTGACATCGACAAATCGGAAGCCGTGCATCTCTCTTACGTTGCGGTAGCGGCGGATGGCAGCTACGTCGCCGTTGGCGATGAAGTCCATCTGCGTGCTGTCCGGCTCCTCGATGCCCTCGGGCTTCACCCAGTGGTAGTTGTTCTTCACAATCATCAGTTGGTCGCCGCCTGCCAGTTCCTCCTCGTAGCCCAGGATGCGACTGCGGATGCCTTGGTTGAAGGCGTTGGCACGCGCGTTGGAGCGTGTGATGACGATGGTCTGGTCAGTGCCGCACTGGTAGTAGGCCTGCTCCAGTTCTTCTATGAGTTCGTTGCCGGGTAGATACCGCACATCCGGAAATCCCTGCAGGCGTAGCTTGGGCAGCGCCCACACCTCGTCGTTGGCAATCAGGCTGCGCAGCATGGTGGCATTCCACAGGATGCCGGAGTCCGTGAGCTGGCGCACGACCTGCGTGAGCGTGATGTCATAGACCTTCATCCCATATCCGGCGAGGAAGTCGGGCTCCAGGGCGGGACTCAGCTCCTCGCCCACGGGCGGCAGCTGTGCCGTGTCGCCCACGAGCATCAGGCGGCATCCCTCGCCGGAATAGACAAACTGTATGAGGTCGTCCAGCAGATGTCCAGTGCCGAACATGCTGCCTCCGAGGCCCTCGTTGCTGATCATCGAGGCTTCATCGACAATGAACAGCGTGTGCTTCAGCAGGTTGACATTCTGCATGAAGTCCGCCATGTCGCCCGTGAAGGTCTTCTGCCGATAGATGCGTTTGTGGATGGTGTATGCCGTGTGGTGTGCGTGCAGCGAGAACACCTTTGCTGCGCGGCCTGTCGGAGCCATCAGCACGGTGCGCTGTTGCAGCGCATCCAGGCATCGCACGAGCGCCCCCACGAGTGAGGTTTTTCCCGTGCCGGCATAGCCTCGCAAGAGGAAGATTTCATCACGCGTTTGTCCAAACATGAAATCTGCCATCATTTCTGCGGCTTTTTCCTGCTCTGGAGTGGGTTGAAACCCGAAATATTCGAGGATTAGCCCCTTTAATTGACTATTTATCGCCATAGAACGTGAAAAAAATCAAGTATTTTGCGGTGTATTCAAATAATTCTTGTACTTTTGCGATGCAAATATAAACAAAAAGCTTCATATACACGTTATGAAAAAGATTTTTAATGCACTTTTAGTGCTTTGTGTCATCGGCCTGCTCTTTATTTGCTGGCGTAGTATCCAAGATGACATCGACTTCAAGTCCGAGATCACAGTTCGCGAAAATGCTGTCAAGGCACGTCTGCTTCAGATTCGTGCAGCGCAGGAAGAATTCAAGCTCCAGAGTCCCGAGGCCGCTTATTGCGACAGCCTGTGGAAGCTGGTGGAGTTCGTGCGCAACGGCCGTATTCCTAAGATTGTCAAGGAAGGCGTTCTCTCCGACGAGCAGATGGAGAAGGGTCTCACCGAGGCCAAGGCTGCTGCCATCGTGAACAGCGGCGACGCTGCCGCCATCGCTGCCAACGGCCTGCAGGGCTTCCGCCGCGACACCACGTGGGTCAACCTCAGCGACTCCCTCTTCGGCCCCGGCTTCGTTGCCGACAGCCTCCGCTATATCCCTTATGCTGAGGGCGACACCTTCCAGTTGAGCACGTTCCTCACCATCACGCGCTCCGGCACCACGCAGTACGTGATGGAGTGCTGTGCTCCTGATGCCTCGTTCCTCAAGAACATGGGCCGCAACGGCGACCGCGAGATTGTCAACCGCCGTCAGCTGGCTGATGACATGGGCAACTATCCTGGTTTGAAAATTGGTGACCTCAACAACTGGAACAATAATGCCGGCAACTGGGAATAAATCCTATCACCCCTTAAGTCTATCCATCCGCTTGCACGCGGATGGATTTTCTTTTTTCGTCTGCGACCCGCAGACCAGCAGCCTCGTTCGCGGGGAGCATTTCGCGCCTGTCGATGGTCTCCCGCTGGCCCAGCAGCTTCAGCAGGAGCTGTCCAAGCCAGACTACTTCAATCGTCAGATTGACCAGGCCTATGTGCTCCTGTGCTCGCCCTCTACGCGCGTTCCTTTAGAGGAGTTCCACCGCGACGAGGCCGCAGCGCTCTACGGGCTGACCTTTGCCGGCGAGGACATGGATGCCGTGCGCGTGGCCTACACGATTCAGCCGCAGCTGGAGTCCGTGGAGCTCTATGCCATTCCGCGCGATGTCGAGGAGACCATCCTCCAGTTCTACCCCACGGCGCGCTTCTTTGCCTCGCGTGCGATGCTCATGGAACGTCTGTTGCGCTACGACGAGGACACGCCCGTCGAGGGCGTACGCCGTGTCTTCCTCTCCCCCGAGGAGCAGGGCTTCTCGCTCTATGCCTTCGAGGACGGGCACCTGCGCTTTGCCAACAGCTTCGCCACGGAGAGCACCGCCGATGCCCTCTACTACGCGCTGAATGCGTGGCAGTCGCTGGGCCTGCAGCCGTTGAAAGACCACCTGGTGCTGTGCGCAGCTGCCGTCTCTGATGTCGAGGCCTTGCACAAGGCCTTGTCGGAATATGTGCTCCACGTGGACATCGTCCTTCACAGCGAGCTCTTCCCGCGTGTCCCCCTCTCCGGCGAGAAACAGGTGCCCGCAGACCTGAAAGCCTTGCTGCTGAACAGACTGTGATCCACGTTTAACTATTTACGATTTAGCGATTTACGATTTACAATTTATGTACTATTTAGTCAATTTAAATATTTATCTCCTCAAAGGACTTGAAATTTGTAAATAAATCGTAAATCGTAAATGGGCGAAAGCCCCGTAAATCGTAAATAACATTCGAATATTTATCTCCTCAAAGGACTTGTAAATTTGAAAATAAATCCCATCGTAAATCAATCGTAAATCGTAAATGGGCGCAAGCCCCGTAAATCGTAAATACAGATACTATGCGTGTTGTCGCCGGTAAATATCGCGGTCGTCACTTCGATGTGCCGCGAAGCTTCAAGGCGCGTCCCACCACGGACTTCGCCAAGGAGAACCTGTTCAATGTCCTGCGGTCATATATCGATTTCGAGGAGGAGGCGCCGCAGGCTTTAGACCTCTTTGCCGGCACGGGCAGCATCACGCTGGAACTGCTTTCGCGCGGATGCTCGCATGTGACAGCCGTGGAGCTGGACGCCCAGCACATCTCCTTCATACGCAATTTCCTGCGCCAACTGAAGGCCGAATCGGATGTCACACTCCTGCGGGCCGATGTACTGCGTTTCTTGAAGAAAGCACCAGGCACCTATGACTTCATCTTCGCCGACCCGCCTTATGCGCTGCCAGAGTTGGAGCAGTTGCCCGACCTTGTCTTCCGTGAAGGAGGCAGCCTCCTGAAGGCTGGCGGCCTCTTTGTCTTGGAGCACGGCAAGGCACAGGACTTCTCCGAAAATCCCCATTTCATCGGCCATCGGGCCTACGGCAGCGTCAACTTCTCCCTCTTTCAGTAAGGAGCTTCCTCAACGCGCGCGCACGTAATCAATAAAGGTATAGGCAAAGGCATGACGCTCGTCAGCGTCGTGCCTTTCTTCATTCTCCACGCGCCATTCCTCGGCGCTTATTGTCGGGAAGAAGGCGTCGGCGTCGGCGGGCGTGTCATGCACGATGGTGAGACACAGGCGGTCGGCCACCTTCATGGCCTCAGCATAGACACTTGCGCCCCCGATGATAAACACCTCTTCGTCGGCCTCGCAAGCCTTCAACGCCGCCTCCAGCGATGCAAAGGCCTCTGTGTCCTCGGCCTTGAAAGCCCTGTTGCGGGTCAGCACGATGTTCCTGCGGTTGGGCAGTGCGCCCTTGGGCAGCGACTCAAACGTCTTGCGACCCATTACGATGGTGTGTCCCGTCGTCAACGCCTTGAAACGCTTCAGGTCGTTGGGCAACCAGTAGAGCAATTTATTCTGTAATCCGATGGCCCCATTCTCTGCCACCGCCGCAATGAGTGTCAGCATTGTCTTTAAACTTTAAACCTTAAACTTTAAACCTTAAACTTTAAACCTTAAACTTTAAACAGCGCTTCACACCGCCACCTCCGCCTTGATATGCGGCCACGGGTCGTAGCCCTCCAGCTGGAAGTCCTCGTAGCGGAAGGCGAAGATGTCCTTCACGTCGGGATTGATCACCATGCGGGGTAGGGGACGCGGCGTGCGTGTCAGCTGCAGCTGTGCCTGCTCGATATGGTTCAGGTACAGGTGTGTGTCGCCCGTGGTGTGGATGAAGTCGCCCGCTTCCAGCCCCGTCACCTGCGCCATCATCTGCAGCAGCAGCGCGTAGCTGGCGATGTTGAAGGGCACACCCAGGAACGTGTCTGCCGAGCGCTGGTAGAGCTGCAGGCTGAGCCGCCCGTCGGCCACGTAGAACTGGAACAGACAGTGGCAGGGCGGCAGCGCCATTTTATCCACCTCCGCCACGTTCCACGCCGACACCATCATGCGGCGCGAGTCGGGGTGATGCTTGATGAGGTCCACCACGTTGGCTATTTGGTCGATGGTGCCGCCGTCGTAGTCCGGCCACGAGCGCCACTGGTGGCCATAGACCGGTCCCAGGTCGCCGTTCTCATCAGCCCATTCGTCCCAGATGGTCACCTTGTTGTCGTGGAGATACTGTATATTCGTGTCGCCGCGCAGGAACCACAGCAGTTCGTGGATGATGCTGCGCAGGTGCAGCTTCTTGGTTGTCAACAGGGGGAAGCCGTCGGCCATGTGGAACCGCATCTGATGCCCGAACACGCTCTTCGTGCCCGTGCCCGTGCGGTCCGTCTTCACCGCTCCTTCATCCAGGATGCGCTGTAGTAAATCAAGATATTGCTTCATCGTTTGTCTTATTTCGGGCGCAAAGATACAATAATAAATTAAAAGAGAAGAAGAGAAAAGAGAAAAATTTGAAGTGAAAAAAGAAAAGAGAAAAAATCTAATTCGCGTATAACAACGCGCCCTGCAACTCCTTCGAGCTACAGGGCGCTTGGGCTTACTGCACGATGCCGGCGGCATGTGCGCCAAGAGTGGTGAGCAGTGCGGTGATGATTGTGATCACAATCTCCGCCACCCTCTTCAGTGTCTTCTTAGTACTTTCCTTCATGGGGTAAAAAGTTTAGGGATTCAAGATTCAGGATTCAAGATTCAGGGATTCAGGATTCAGGATTCAAGATTAAGACAAAAACATTAAAAACCCCGCTGCTGCTGTCTGTGGCCTTCGGCCTACGGTCTGCGCTCATGAGTGCTCTTATGAAAGCAAGCTTTCAACGCTCACTCCTAAGCACCGCCCTGTTGCGTCCCGCAACACAGCCAACACCATCGGAAAAACACCGTTACGCTGCGCTTCACTAAAAAACAAATCTAATGACCA
>CACZCZ010000029.1 GCA_902779845.1 uncultured Bacteroidales bacterium
TGACGATTTACAATGTACGATTTTCCGCACTTACACCACTTTTTATCTGGCCAGAGAGTATGCGGCGAGTTCAGAGAGGCAGAAATAATCTTTCGCGCATAAGGCACTATGGAGTGTTTGCGCTTGCTCCATAAGGTATCTGCAGCGCCTGGAACATTGCGCGATAGGCTTCTGCTTTCTTGGAGAACGACAGGGGATAGGCGCGGGAGGAGGAGGGCAGACGGTAGAGAAGGAGCTGGTGGCCGTCGGCGTTGAAGATGTCGGGGATGGGGAGCGAGGCGCCCACCTTGGGGGGCTCGGGGATGGAGAAATAACGGCACAGGGTGTCGGTGGCCTTCTGCCCTGTGGTGGCAATGGCACGACAATGGGGCAGGTGGCGCAGCAGGGCGCGGATGTCGGTGGCCTCCACCACCTCCAGAAACTGGTCGGAGGCATTGTCCTTGAGGCGGCGGACGGCACAGGCGGTGTCATAAAACGCAAGACCCTTCGTCTGGCAGAAGGCTTTGATGGCCTCCACGTTGAAGGTCTTGGCCTCGGCACAGACGAAGTGGTTGCGGTCGCCAAAGAACACCTCCCCCTCCAGGCGCCAGTGGTCGTTGATGAAGTTGGGGTAGTAGAATTCCATGCACCAACGCTTGCGCTGAGGCGGGAAGCTCCCCAGGAAGAGGACGCGGGCGTTCTCGGGCAGGAATGGCGTGAGGGGGTGACGCTCTATCATGTCAGCTCTCGATGTTGGCGCGAATCTTGGTGAGATAGGCCTTCATGGCATCCTCGTCGCGGTCGTCGATAATCTGGATGAGCTCTTTGAGCTCGGAACGGATCATCTCCACCTTCGGCTTGGTGTGGGGATTGAAGAGGATTTCGCGCAGTAGCGTGTCGTCCTCGGAGAGCACACCACGGGCAATCTTCATGTGGCGCTTGAAGGTGGTACCGGGGGTGTCCTGGTGCTTCATGACAGCGGAGAAGACAAAGGTGGAGACGAAGGGGATGGAGAGGGAGTAGGACATCGTCTCGTCGTGCTCGGCGAAGGAGAGTTCCTTGAGGTTCAGGCCGAGACGTGTGTAGAGGTCGCGGAAGAAGATGCGGCCCATGTAGTCGCCCTCGTTGATGAGGATGGCGTTCTCGTTGGAGAGTTGGCCGAGATTGGCGAAGGTGGGACCGAACATGGGGTGCGACGAGACGTAGCGGTGACCGGTCTGCTCGTAGTACTCGCGGAAGCCGGTCTTGACGCTGCTGATGTCGCTGAGGAGGCAGTCCTTGCCGATGTGCGGCAGCAGCTCGTCGAAGACCTGCAGCGTATATTTCAGCGACACGGCGTTGATGACAAGTTCGGGGTTGAAGGCATCGACCTCATCCAAGGAGGTGAAGCGCTGGGTGTTGTAGAGGAAGCGCAAGCGCTGCGGGTCGTTGTCATAGACGGCCACTTCGTGGTCGAAGCTGAGCAGGTCGGTGAAGAACGACCCCATCTTGCCGGCGCCGAGGATTAAGATTCGCATGGGTATTTTTTATTTGTTGATGATCTCCAACTGCTGTCTGACGCTCTCCTCGTGGATATGCTCGTAGATGTCGCGGATGAAGTCGGGGCTCATTCCGCAGAGGGCACCCTGGGCACCGCGCTTGTCGAGGATCTCGCTGTAGCGGGTGGTCTGCACGACGGTCATGTTGTGGAGTTTCTTGTACTCCGCTATCTCGCGGCTGACACGCATACGCTTGGTGAGGAGGTCCATGAGTTGGTTGTCGAGTTCATCGATCTGCTTACGCAGCTGGCTGATGCTCTCGGTGGCCTCCACGCTGTCGCGGATGACGAGGCGGTCGAGGATGAAGTCCAGCACCTCGGGCAGCACTTGCTGCTTGGCATCGCTCCACGCGCAGTCGGGGTTGCAGTGGCTCTCTACCATCAGGCCCTCGAAACCGAGGTCCATGGCCTGCTGGGACAACGGCGCTATCAGGTCGCGGCGGCCGCCCATGTGGCTGGGGTCGCAGATGATGGGCAGCGTCGGGAAGCGGCGCTTCAGTTCGATGGGCAGATGCCACATCGGCGGGTTGCGGTAGAGTTTGCTATCGACGCTGGAGAAGCCTCGGTGGATGGCACCGATGCGCTTGATGCCGGCGCTGTTGATGCGCAGGAGGGCGCCTGTCCACAGCTCGATGTCGGGGTTCACGGGGTTCTTGACGAGGACGGGCACATCGACACCTTTCAGGGCGTCGGCGATGGCCTGCACGCTGAAGGGGTTGGCCGTGGTGCGAGCACCGATCCACAGGATGTCGATGCCGGCTTTCAGCGCAGCCTCCACATGCTCCGGCGTAGCCACCTCGGTGGCTGTGAGCATCCCTGTCTCGGCTTTCACGCGCTGCATCCAGGGCAGCGCCTCAACGCCTACGCCCTCGAAGCCGCCCGGCTTCGTGCGGGGTTTCCACACACCGGCACGGAAGATCTTGACGCCGTTGTGAACCAGCTGTTGTGCTGTTTCCATCACTTGTTCCTCGGTCTCTGCCGAGCACGGTCCCGCAATCACCAGCGGCCGCTTCTGTTCGATGCCCTGAAGGGCAAGGGGAGTGATTTCTAAGTCCATATTTGGTTGATGGTTTATAGTTTATCGTTTATGGTTTATCGTTCATGGGTTAAACTGCTCGCGAATGCGAGCCAGCGCCTCGCGCATCTGCTCGTCCTTGGCACACAGCGAGATGCGGACGTAGCGGTTGCCGTTGGAACCGAAGATGAAGCCGGGCGTGATGAAGACGCGGGCTTCGTGCAGCACACGCTCCGTGAGGTCTTCGACATTGTCGTAGCTGTCGGGGATGCGGCCCCAGAGGAACATCCCCGTTTGGTCGGGGTCGAAGGTGCAACCCAGCGCCGTCATGATCTCCTCGGCGATGGCGCGGCGGCTGCCGTAGGTGCGGACATTGGCCTGGCTGTGCCACTCGTCGGTGGTATTGGTGAGGGCATCGGCAGCGGCGAGCTGGATAGCCCGGAACGTGCCGTTCTCGACATTCGTCTTCACCTTCAGAATCCACTGAATGAACTGGGCATTCGAGCAGAGCATGGCCACGCGCCAGCCCGGCATATTATGGCTCTTGGACAGCGAGTTGAATTCGATGCAGCAGTCCTTGGCACCGGGAATCTGGAGGATGGAGAGGAAATCCCCCTCATTTAATATGAAGCTATAGGGATTGTCATTGACGATGACGATGCCGTGTTTCTTGGCGAAGGCGACGAGGCGCTCATAGGTCTCGCGGCGGGCACGGGCGCCGGTCGGCATGTGGGGATAGTTGGTCCACATCAGCTTCACACGGCTGAGGTCCATGTGTTCCAACTGCTCAAAGTCGGGCTGCCAACCGCCCTCTTCCGTGAGGTCGTAATTCACGACCCCAGCCCCCAGAAGCTTGGAGAGCGAGGTGTAGGTGGGATAGCCGGGATTGGGCACGAGCACCTTGTCGCCGGGGTTCACGAACGCCAGCGTGACATGCAGGATGCCCTCCTTGGAACCGATGAGCGGCTGCACCTCAGAGGTGGGATCGAGTTCCACGCCGTACCAGCGCTTGTAGAAGTCGGCCATGGCCTTGCGCAGTTCGGGGATGCCGATGGTGGGCTGGTAGCCGTGGGCATTGGCCTTACGTGCCTCCTGGCAGAGCACGTCGATGGTGTGCTCGGCGGGCGGCATGTCGGGGCTGCCGATGGCCAGGGAGATGATGTTCTTGCCTTCGGCATTGAGCTTCGCCACCTCCTTCAGCTTGCGCGAGAAGTAGTACTCCTGAATGGAGGCGAGGCGGTCGGCCGGACGGAAGGAGCACGCTGCCTGCTCCCCGCCGGAGGGGAGTGTGGAATGTGGTTGAGTGGACGTGTTATGTTCCATTTTGCTATATATAAATATGTGTTGATGTGACCATCAAAAAAGAAATCCCGCTTCGTGTGGGAAGCGGGACTTTGGTATTTCAATTTTTCAATCTTTCAATCTTTCAATATCGAATTGACACACGCGTCTTCCCGCTTTACCTTGTCTGGGTAAAGTAATAATAGAAATAGGCGTATGCGTTGAAGAACTTCATGACGTTGTTTTTTTGTTTCTGCGTGCAAAGTAACGCACTTTTTGTGAATCTGCCAACTTTTTTGAGCATTTTCTGCATTTCTGCCTGCATTTTGTTGGCACAGGGGGCAGGTTCTTTGTTGTGAGAAGGGCTACTTGGCGATGAATGTCTTTCCGCTGGTAACGAAGACACCATGCTGGGGACGCGCTACGCGCTGGCCTTGGAGGTTGTAGTAGATGGCATTGTCGCGTGTGGCAGCAGCACGGGGTGCTCCGACAGCAGTGAAAATGGGTTCAAGGTTCGTCAGCCACGTGGTGAGGTCGCTGACGATCTGTGCGTGGTAGGGGAAGTCGGTCTTGAAGCCGAAGCCGTGGTTGGCGACATCAAGGGGCAGCTGGTGCACAGGCACACCGGCATTCTTGAGGGCTGTGATGTAGTTGAGGCTGTTGGCCTGCGGCACGGTGCGGTCGCCGGTGCCCCAGCAGAGGTAGGCACGAGGTGTCTCGGCGGTCACCTGCTTCTCGTTGCTATAGAGATCTACAAGGGTTTGCGAGGGACTGCTGCCCAGCAGGTTATCGCGGGAGCCCTGATGGGTGTAGCTGGCATCCATCGTGATGACGGGGTAGAAGAGGACCTGGAAGGCGGGGCGCTCGTCGCCGCTGGTGTGGGTGGCGAGGGTGCTGGCCAAGTGGCCGCCGGCACTGAAGCCCATGACGCCGATATGTGCGGGGTTGATGCCCAGCACCTCGGCATTGTCGCGCAGGTATTTCATCGCTGCCTTGCCATCCTTGAGGGGTGCATCGGGCGCTGTGGGCGGCGTGGTGTAGGTGAGCACGCCCACGGTGTAGCCCAGGTCGTTGAGCATGGGAACCCAGTCGGAACCCTCGGTGCTGCCGGCGATGTAGGCATAGCCGCCACCGGGGATGACGAGCATGGCGCGGCCTTTGCTCTGTTCGGCAGGCGCAGGATAGAGCTGCAGGCGGGCTTTGGCAGATGATTCCAGCTTCACGCTGGTGATGATGCCCACCTCGTTGATGGTGAAGATGCTGTTGATGTCGTTGGCGTTGTTCCAAAAACTCAGGTGCTTGTCCGAACTGTGATAGACGTTGATGAAGCGTCCATCCTCGGGGGCTGCGAGCAGGAAGCCGTTGGCGTGTTCCACGAGGTTCCATCGGTAAGTGCCGTCGCCAAGCGTGACCAGCTCACCGTTCTTGCGAAGCGTCTGGGCGGTGTTGGAGCGGTTATATACCACGATGCCGCCGTAGGGGTCTCCCTGGAAAGCCCATTGGTAGGCATCGCTCTTGAGGTCGTCTGTCGATGGGTTGTCGTTGCACTTGTAGCCTAGGTTGGCATTGCAGAAGTCCTCGCCATTGCGCAGGGAGAGGTTGTACCAGTGGGCATCGGTGATGTCGGGCGATGTGGTGAAGGGCATCTGGAAGACTGCCTCCACCTCTACGATGTTCTCCTTGTCTTTCTCCACGGTGACGGGTGTGTCGATGGAGTAGAGGGTGTAGGCACGCTTCACGAAAGATGTAGGAACGCTTTTGATGACGTCACCTTCGATTCCACTCAGTTTCTGTTCTTCCAGAAGGATGCCATTCACGTCCTTAACACGATAGGTCACTTCTATGCCACTGTGGAAGAAGGTGTTGAGGATGGCCAGAGCCTCTGTCGGATCGAAATCGACAGGGTCGGAAACAGCAAACTGATTGCCCGCATCGTATGTCGCCCATCCGCTTAGGCAGATGCCTTTCTGGGTGTTGACATAGGTGTTGAAGGTTCTGCCTTCCGATGTGATAGAGTATGGGTAGTCAGCAAACTTGTTGGCTTTTGTCACCGCAATGGGCTCAATGGGGTTGTTGGACATCAGCACGTTATGCCAACCGCCATTGCGTGAGTCGTAGGCTGTAGCCTCGTGACACGTGAACTTCTTGTCGTTGACGCTGTAGAGGTAGGTGTTGTCCTCGTAGCGGATGATGGCAAATTTGCCCTGGTTCTTAAAGCTGGTGTTGACCGTGCAGGTGAGATAGCCGTCCTGTGTGCCCAGCGTGCCACGCTGCGTCTTCAACGTGTAGGCCTTGGTGTTCTCCGTAATGGTGACGGCCGCTTGCAGCGCAGCGCAGCCTATGAGCGCCATCAGCGCAAGTGCAATGAATCTAAGATGTCTCATCGAATATTTGATTATAGTTTGTTAGCTTGACTGGTCTTTCATGAAAACCGCTGCAAAATTAAACATTTTTCAACTATTCAACAAAACTTTTCGGGCTTAAAAGGATGTCCGCCCCTATTTTAATGCTGTCCAAGGGCATTTCAGGCTCAAATGCTTTCACGGCCATGGAGGTATTCTCCAAGAATCTTCAGGTCTGAGGTGAGCGGACGGATGGCATCGATGCCCTGACTGTAGCGCGTGTAGTCTGAGAACTGAATATCGACATAGAACAGGTACTCCCATTCGCGACCGATGATGGGCAGCGACTGGATCTTCGTGAGGTTCAGCTTGTAGAACGAGAGCACGGAGAGGACATGGGAGAGCGAACCTTCCTCATGGGGCAGCGAGAAGACGAGGCTGGCCTTGTCCGTCTGCATGATATTTCTTATTAGGTTCGCGCGCGAGGGGTTGGAGAAGACGAGGAAGCGCGTGAAGTTGTGTTTGTTGGTCTCGATGCCCTCTTCCAGCACCTTCAGGCCGTACATCTCCGCCAGGCTGGCAGAACCGATGGCGGCATGACCGTGCATCTGCCCCTGGGCGATGGTGCGTGCTGCGCCGGCCGTGTCAGTGGCTTCCACCACTTTCAGGTTCTCGTGACGCCCCAGGAACTCGCGACACTGCATGAGGGCCACGGGGTGAGAGCGTACCTCGGTGATGTCCGCCCAGTCGTCCTCGGGCAGACACAGGAAGGAGTGCTTGATGCGGAGCTTGTGTTCGCCCACGATGGCAGCGCCGGAGTCGCGCAGCAGCTCATAGTTATGCAGCAGCGAACCGGCGATGGTGTTCTCGATGGCTACCATGCCGATGACGGTCTTGTCGCGGCGCAACTCCTCGAACACCTGCTCGAACGTAGAGCAGCAGATTAACTCGATTTCTTCGTCGTTGAAGAACTGATGGGCGGCAATGTCGTGGAAGCTGCCCTCGATACCTTGTATTGCTATGCGTTTCATCATAAAAAGAAGTCCCGCCTCTGTGTGAAGCGGGACCTTGTTATTTTAAATATTCAATTTTTCAATCTTTCAAACTGATGCATGGCCTACCGCTTCACCTTGTCTGGGTAAAGTTAAAGTAAAACCAAAAGAATGCGTTTCGATGTTGCATTGTAAGTGCATTTGTTTGTTTTGCGCTGCAAAGTAATGTACTTTCGGCGAAACCACCAACTTTTTTCTCGTCATTTTTCACTTTTCCCTTCCTTTTTGTTGCCCGAGGACTGAATAATCTCTACCTTTGCACCACTTTATGATGATTTCTGTAGAACATCTTACCATAGAATTCAGCGCACGTCCGCTTTTTACGGATGTGAGCTTTGTCGTGAACGACCGCGACCGCATAGCCCTGACGGGAAAGAACGGCGCCGGAAAAAGCACCTTGCTGAAGGTCATCGCAGGACAACAGGCACCCACTGAGGGCAACGTAGCAGTACCACGCGACACCACCGTCGGCTATCTGCCGCAGGTGATGGAGCTGACAAACGACCGCACGGTGATGGAGGAGGCGCTGCTGGCCTTTGACCATATCCGCGAACTGCAGGCTGACATCGACCGCATGAATGCGGAGATGGCCCGGCGCACCGACTACGAGAGCGAGGACTACCTGGCGCTCGTGGAACGCTACACACACGCCGAAGAGCGTTTTCAGATGATGGGAGGCCTCAACTTCCACGCCGAAGTGGAGCGCACACTCATGGGCCTCGGCTTCGAGCGTGCTGAGTTCAACCGTCCCACGCGGGAGCTCAGCGGTGGCTGGCGAATGCGCATCGAGTTGGCGAAGCTGCTGCTGCGGCAACCCGACGTGCTGCTGCTCGACGAGCCCACCAACCACCTCGACATCGAGAGCATCCAATGGCTAGAGCAGTACCTGCAGCAGCGGGCTGGGGCCGTGGTGCTGGTGTCCCACGACCGTGCCTTCATCAACAATGTCACCAACCGCACGCTCGAAATCTCCTGCGGACGCGTATGGGATTATAAGGTGAAGTACGACGAGTATGTGCAGCTGCGCGCCGAACGGCGTGAACAGCAGCTGCGCGCCTATGAGAACCAACAGAAGGAGATTGCCGACCTCAAGGAGTTCATCGAGCGTTTCCGCTACAAACCCACCAAGGCGGTGCAGGTGCAGGAGCGCATCAAACAGCTCAACCGCATCGTGCCCATCGAAGTGGACGACATCGACAACAGCGCCCTCCACCTGAAGTTCCCGCCCTGCCAGCGAAGTGGCGACTTCCCCCTCATCGTGGAAGACCTGAGCAAGGCCTATGGCGAGAAGGAGGTCATCTCCCATGTCAACCTCACCATCCGCCGCGGCGAGAAGGTGGCCTTTGTGGGGCGCAACGGCGAGGGTAAATCTACGCTTGTGAAATGTATCCTCGGCGAGATACCGTTCGAGGGTTCCCTGAAAATAGGACACAACGCACAGATAGGCTACTTCGCACAGAACCAGGCACAGCTCCTCGACCCGGAGCTCACGGTCTTCGACACCATCGACCGCGTGGCGCGCGGCGATGTCCGAATGAAAATCCGCGACATCCTCGGTGCCTTCATGTTCGGCGGCGAAGCCTCGGACAAGAAGGTGAAGGTGCTGTCGGGTGGCGAGCGCTCGCGCCTGGCCATGATCAAGCTCCTGCTGGAGCCCGTCAACTTCCTCATCCTCGATGAGCCCACCAACCACCTCGACATGAAGTCCAAGGATGTGCTCAAGGAGGCCATTGCCGCCTTCGACGGCACCGTCATCGTGGTCAGCCACGACCGCCAGTTCCTGGACGGCCTCGTAGAGCGCGTCTATAGCTTCGGCGGCGGACGTGTGCGCGAGCACATCGGAGGTATCTATGATTGGTTGAAGGGGGCCCCCCTTTCATCCCCCGTGGGGGATACTACACCTTCGTCCTCTTCCAGCAAGACAACAGAAGCCCCCTCGGGGGCCGTAAGGGGGGGCTCATCCTCATCCTCATCCTCTTCCTCCTGGGAAGCCCAGAAAGCAGCAGCCCGCCAGCGCAAGAAGCTGGAGAAGGCGGTGAGCGAAGCTGAGGAGAAGGTGGCACAACTCGAGGCCGCCGTGCACCTCATCGAGGACCAGTTGGCTACGCCCGAGGGGGCTACTGACACCGCTCTCTACGAGAAATACACCCGCTTCAAGCAACAGCTCGCAGCCGCAGAAGAGGAATGGATGACCGCCTCCGAAGCGCTCGCGGAGCTCACCGCATAAAAGCCATTATTCCCATTCGTCCCATTACTCCCATAACTCCCATTCGTCCCATCAAAAAAATCACCCAATATGAAAATTCAACATCTTTTCCCCCTTATGGCTCTCTCCCTCATGACCGCTTGCGGAGGGCAGCAGACCCTTCAGACAGGCATCGACCTCGCCAATCTCGACACTACAGCCGCTCCCGGCACAGACTTCTACCAGTTTGCCACAGGTGGCTGGGCAAAAGCTCACCCCCTTACCCCCGAGTATGCCCGCTTCGGCAGCTTCGACCTGCTGGCCGAGAACAACCGCGAGCAGCTGCGTGAACTCATCGAAGGTGTGGCAGCTCAAAAGAACGAAGAGGGCTCTATCGCAGACAAGATTGCTACGATGTACAACAGCGCCATGGACAGCGTCAGCCTCAACAAGCAGGGCATCGAGCCCATCCGCGAGGACCTGCAGCGCATCGAACAATGCTTTGACAAGGAAGAACTCTTCCGCCTCTACTCATCGCTGCAGCTGAAGGGCATCGACGGGATGTTCGGCTTCTACATCGACGCCGACATCAAGGACAGCAAGAACAACCTGTTGCAGATCATGCAGAGTGGTCTGCACATGGGACAGAAGGACTACTACCTCGACACCGACTCCGCCACCACCGCCATCCGCGAAGCCTACAAGACATACATGGCAAACCTCTTCACGCGTTGCAAGGTAGCACCCGAGGCTGAGATTCCCGCTCGCGTGGCTGAGGTCCTCGCCATCGAGACACGTCTGGCAAAAGCCTCCAAGAGCCGCACCGAGCTGCGCGACGATGAAGCCAACTACCACAAGATGTACATTCAGCAGTTCTACGACCAATACCCCAGCCTCCAACTCAAGCACTACCTCAGCATCCACGGAGCCGAAAAGGCCAAGGAAGTGAGCGTGGGACAGCCCGAGTTCATCAAGGAGGTGGAAGCGGTGTGGAACGAGACGGCCCTGGAGCCCCTCAAGGACTATGTCCGCTGGCAACTGATCGACGGTGCTGCCAGCTATCTCGACGATGCCATGCGCGCTGAGTCATTTGCCTTCTATGGCACTGTGATGACAGGCCGCCAGGAGGACCGTCCCCGCTGGAAGCGCGCCGTAAGCGCTACCGAGCAGGCTCTCGGCGAAGCCGTTGGTCAGCTCTACGTGGAGAAGTTCTTCCCCGCTGCAGCCAAGGACCGCATGGTCCAGCTGGTCAAGAACCTGCAGGTGGCACTGGGCGAGCGCATCGATGCACAGGATTGGATGTCGGACAGCACCAAGGCTGTTGCACACGACAAGCTCAACGCCTTCATCATCAAGGTGGGATATCCCGACAAGTGGAAGGACTACAGCAACCTGAAGATCGGGCGCAATTACTGGGAGAACATCAAGAACACTGCCGCATGGAACAACTTCGACGAGGTGGAGCGCAAGCTGAACAAGCCCGTGGATAACACCGTGTGGTACATGACGCCACAGACCGTCAACGCCTACTACAACCCCACGACCAACGAGATCTGCTTCCCCGCTGGCATCCTGCAACCGCCCTTCTTTGACATGAACGCCGACGATGCTTTCAACTACGGTGCCATCGGCGTCGTCATCGGTCATGAGATGACCCACGGCTTCGACGACCAGGGCGCCAAGTTCGACAAGGACGGCAACCTGCGCCAGTGGTGGACGGAAGCGGACACCAAGAACTTCGAGGAACGTACACACGTGATGCGCGACTTCTTCAACAAGATTGAAGTGCTCCCCGGCCTCTATGCCAACGGTCAGCTCACGCTGGGCGAGAACATGGCCGACCACGGCGGTCTCCAGGTCTCCTTCCAGGCCTTCAAGAACGCCACGAAGGATGCACCCCTGAAGGAGGAAGGCGGCTTCACACCCGAACAGCGCTTCTTCCTGGCCTATGCTGGTGTGTGGGCTGGCAACATCCGCGATGAGGAAATCCGCAACCGCACCAAGAGCGACCCGCACGCCCTGGGCCGCTGGCGTGTCAACGGCGCCCTACCCCACATCGATGCATGGTACGAAGCCTTTGGCATCACCGAGGCTGACCCCATGTTTGTTCCCAAGAGCGAACGTGTAACAATTTGGTAATTTATACATTATCAATTATACATTATCAATTATACATTAAAACGAAGTGCCTCTAACACTCCCCGACAGGCTACCCGCCATCAACCTCCTCAAAGAGGAGAATATCTTCGTGATGGACACCTCGCGTGCCGCCGCGCAGGACATCCGTCCCTTGCGCATCGTGGTGCTGAATCTGATGCCCATCAAGATCACCACCGAGACAGACCTCGTGCGCGTGCTCTCCAACACGCCCCTGCAGCTGGACCTCACCTTCATGAAGATCAAGAGCCACACCTCCAAGAACACCCCCATCGAACACATGCGAGCGTTCTACAAGGACTTCGAAGTCCTGCGCCACCAGAAGTTCGACGGGATGATCATCACCGGAGCACCCGTGGAGCACCTCGGCTTCGAGGAGGTCACCTACTGGGCCGAGATGACAGACATCTTCGATTGGGCTCGCACCCATGTCACCTCCACGCTCTACATCTGCTGGGCAGCACAAGCTGGGCTCTACTACCACTATGGTGTTCCCAAGTACCCGCTTCCGGCCAAGATGTTCGGCATCTTCCCGCAGAAGCCCCTCATGCCTCAGCTGCCCATCTTCCGCGGCTTCGACGACCTTTTCCAGATGCCCCACAGCCGCCATACGGAGATCCGCCGCGAGGACATCGAGGCCGTAGAAGGCCTCACCATCATCGCCGAGAGCGAGGAGTCGGGCGTCAGCATTGTCATGGCACGCGAAGGCCGCGAGTTCTTCATCACCGGACATGCCGAGTACTCTCCCCTGACCCTCGACACGGAGTACCGCCGCGACCTGGCCAAGGGGCTGCCCATTGACATGCCGCGCCACTACTACCGCAACGACGACCCCGACCAAGGGCCTCTCGTCAGCTGGCGCGCTCATGCCAATCTCCTCTTCACCAACTGGCTGAACTACTACGTCTATCAAGAGACGCCCTATGACATCGAGGCCATCCATTGAGCTTCTGTCTCCTGCACGCGACCTGCAGTGCGGCATCGAGGCTATTCGCCATGGCGCCGATGCCGTGTATATCGGTGCACCGCGCTTTGGTGCCCGTGCGGCTGCCGGCAACAGCGTCGAGGACATCGCCGAGCTCGTGCGCTTCGCACACCCCTTCGGCGTGAAGATTTATGTGACGGTCAACACGCTACTCTACGACGAGGAACTGGCGGCCGTGGACACACTGATAGGGGAATTGCAGGCAGCGGGCGTAGATGCCCTGATTGTTCAAGACGAACGTCTGATGACCCTGAACCGAGGCCGACTGCCTTTGCACAGCTCTACGCAGATGGACAACCGCACCATCGACGATGTCCGTGCTCGCTTAGAAGCAGGGTATGAGCAGACCGTTCTCGCCCGCGAACTCTCGCTGGAGGACATCCGAGCCATCCACGCGGCCGTCCCCGAGATGCCTCTGGAGGCCTTCGTCCACGGCGCCCTCTGTGTCAGCTACAGCGGCCGCTGCTACGCCAGCGAGTACTGCTTCGGGCGCAGCGCCAACCGCGGCGAGTGTGCACAGTTCTGCCGCCTCCCCTTCGACCTCATCGACGCCGACGGAAAAATCGTTTCCGTTCCCTCGGGTTCCTCCGAAGCTCTCCCCGAGGGTTCTCCCCTCCGCCAGCGCCACCTGCTATCCCTGAAGGACATGAACCGCTCGGCCGACCTCGAAGCCATGATGGACGCAGGCATCCGCTCCTTCAAGATTGAGGGACGCCTCAAGGATGTCTCATACGTCAAGAACATCACCGCCTACTACCGCCAGCGCATCGATGCCATCCTGGCACGCCGGCCGCAGGACTACTGCCGCGCCTCAATCGGCACCTCCGCCATCACCTTCACCCCCAACCCGCTAAAGAGCTTCAATCGCGGCTTCACCGATTACTTCCTGCATGGTCGCACACGCGATATGGCCAATTTCGCCACACCGAAATCCATGGGTGAAGCAGTCGGATATGCCAAGTCCCTCTCTATCTCACCCCGTGGGGGGAAGAATCGCCTTTCCTCTCACAATCTTGATCTGAAGTGCTTTGAGCTTCTCCCTCCCACGAGGGGAGCGGAGAGAGGGGCTATTCACAATGGCGACGGTCTTTGCTTCTTCGATGCCGAAGGGCAGCTGCACGGCTTCCGTGTGAACCGTGTCGATGAGCAGGGGCGCATCCATCCCGCCGACCCCACCATCCTCAAGTTGCTCCCCAAGGGCACACCTCTCTATCGCAATCTCGATGCCGATTTCGAGCGCCAGCTGTCGAAGCCCACTGCCGAGCGCCGCATCCCCGTCAGCTGGCTTCTCGAAGACCATGAAACGGGGTTCCGCCTTACGCTGACCATCAAAGAAACGGGCTTCTCGGTGTCTTCAACCACCTACGAGCAAGAGCTCGAAGCCGCCCACACCCCGCAGGCCGACAATATCCGCCGCCAGCTGATGCGCCTGGGCGACACACCCTACACCTGCACAGCCGAAGACATCGAGATTCGCTTCTCCGACAATTGGTTCATCCCGGCTTCCGTGATGGGTGAGTGGCGACGGGAGATGGTAAACAGAATCAACGAAAGTCTCCCCTCACGGGGTAGCGAAGTAAACAGCGGAATGACGGAATGTCAATCTGCCCAGAGCGACCAAGGCATATCTCTTATGCAGAGGACGGCCCATTCAGAGGGGGCTGTTGGGGGTGAGTCCATTCTCATGACCTGCCGCTTCTGCCTCCGCCACGCCCTCGGCTACTGCACGCGCGAGGCAAAGTCCTCCCCCCCACGGGGGGAGATAGAGAGGGGCTTCCCCTACCGTGAACCCCTCTCGCTCCGACTCTCGGATGGCCGCACCTTCCCCCTGCGCTTCGACTGCAAAGCGTGTGAAATGCAAGTGCTAAAGAGTGAAAAGTGAAAGAGTGAAAAGTGAAAAATACAAGTTACTATAAGGAAATGAAACGATCCTTCATACATACCGTTAGGAAGCAATTCGTGAAAAGTAAATCTCATTTTTCACTTTTCACTCTTTCATTTTTCACTCTATTACTCTCCTCCTGCTACGCTCCTCCCCAGCACATCATCCTCGACACCGCCGAGAGCGCTGCTGACAGCACCTCGCAGCGCCTCAGCCGCCCCTATGGCATTGGCTACAACCTCGTCGTCAACGCCGACAGTCTTCTGCTGCTCGACGAGCGTCCCATGCACTGGAGCGAAGGCGTCACCGAGCACACCGACAGCCTCTGGCTCAGGAAGCACAACCAACTCGTCATAGCGGCTATGACCACCATCCCCGAAGACTCCGTAGATAGCGTATGGGTGAAGGTGGCACGCGACCAGGAGACCATGGGCTGGCTCCACGAGAGCGACCTCCTTCAGGCCACGACGCCCGAAGACCCCATCAGCAAGTTCATCCATTTCTTCTCCAGCAGCCACGTCCTGTGGTTCCTTATCGTGATGGCTGTGGCCGCTGCCATTGCCTTGGCGCACGTCCTGCGGCGTCAGCGTTTCCGGATGATTCACCTCGACGACATCCCCTCCATCTACCCCACCCTGCTGACCATCACCCTCACGATAGGCGCCTGGCTCTACGCCCTCATCCAGCACAGCTATCCTCAGATGTGGGTTTTCTTCTACTTCCACCCCACCCTCAACCCCTTCTCGCAGCCGCTGCTGCTGTGTGCCTTCCTCTGCAGCGTATGGGCGCTGTTCCTGTTGTCCTTAGCAGCCATCGACGACATCATGAAGATGCTGTCCGGCGCTGCCTCCTTCCTCTATCTGCTCTCCCTGCTGGCAGTGTGTATGGTCCTCTATCTGGCCATCTCGCTGACGCCCCTCACCCTCTCTGCCCTCCTCGGCATCGCCTACATCGTCTTCGCACTCTATAGATATATAAGGTTCGCGCGCCCGCGATACCTCTGTGGCCGTTGCCGTCAGCGTCTGCAGCAGAAGGGTGTCTGCCCCTACTGCGGGGCCATCAACGACTGAGCTCCCATCCCCGTTCCTCTATAGTTTCCATCTTCTCTCACAATTTTTCAGCTTTTTCATCAAGTTTTTGTCATGAAAAGCGGCTTTCTATGAAGAATAATGTGTAATTTTGCCGCATGATTTGAAACAGACATTTATTGCATAACCATTTATACTACTTACAACATGAAGAAAAAGAATTTGCTGTATCTGCTGGCCATTGTGATGGTCGCAGCATTAGGTTTGAACTTCGCATCGTGTAGCAAAGACGACGAAAAAAGCGGTGACGGTGGAGGCACAGGCTCCAGCCTGATTGGCAAATGGAGGAAGATGGATGACGACGGCACACTCAAGCACACCATCTGGGCGTTCGAGGCCAACGGCACGATGTATGAATACGACATCGATGACCAAGGAAAGACCAAAGAGGGATCCACTGAAACCTTCAAGTACAAGGTCGAGAACCAACACCTCTTCACGGATAAGTTAAGAGAAAGCGGCGGCTATGAAGGCGAATGGAAAGACGAAGGCGCCATCTCCATTGCCAACGGCATCTTAACCGTCACCAGAGATTCCGGCAAGATCAAACGCTACAAGAAGATTTTGTAACTCCGTGAGAGCACACAGACTATCACAACTTAAATCATAAAGAATATGAAAAAGAGCTTATTAGCTTTATTGGGACTGGTTGCAGTCCTGACAATCTCCATTGCATCCTGTAGCAAAGACGATGAAAAAGACGGCGGCCTCGCCCCCGGAGTCACAGAAAATCCGCTCATCGGCAAATGGTGGGGCGACTCCTCTGAGGACTATTTTGAAGTGTGGACCTTTAATTCAGACGGTACTGGAGAAAGACATACTGACGACCACACCGTTGGCAAATATGACAAGTTCACTTACAAGGTGACAAGCTACAACAAGCAGGCCGACGAATATTATGGTTCTACCATTTCTGGCAATGTCGATGTCAAATACAACAATGGCACCCAGAAGACCTACAAGTACTATCGTGAAGGTCAATCCTGGCTCACGATCAATGGGTATGAGATGAAGAAGGATTAACAGAAGAATTAAACGAATTCCTTAAATGGCTGTCTAAGAGGCCCTCTCGACAATTCGTATAATTCGTATAATTCGTTGTAGAAAACATAAAGAGGCTGTGTTATGTATTTTAACACAGCCTCGATGTTTGATGGAGCTCTTTCTTAGAACAAAGGTGAGGGATAGACGCCGTCATCCACGAGCTTCTTGATGCGCTCGACGGTGCCGGGACGGTCGGCTGCATAGGTGACGCCGAACCACTTGGAGGTGGTATCGAGGACCTTGCAGGTTGCGGTGCCGTCGTTGATGAGCTTATCCACCATGAGGGGGATGAAGAACTCAGCCTTGAGGTTGGTCATGTTCTTCGGGTCGGAGAGGAACTCCTTGAAGTACGCCTCGCTGTAGGCGAAGTAGTCGGGCGTGAAGCCCCACATGTTCATGCTGACAGGCACGTTGGCGCCACCCACAGGCACCCACTTGTCGCCGTCCTTGTAGCAGATCTCGCCGTTGATGGTGTCAATCTCGGTGCGCTCCACGATGTCCTTGAGGTTGCCGTTAGCATCGGTGTTGCACACGCCGCGTGCCACGCTGCCGTTCTCAGAGAGGGTGTTGCCCACGCGGAAGCCCACCATGGCGTACTTGCCCTTGCTGCCTTCGGGGAGGTCAGCCAGGAACTTGCCGATGGCCATGAAGGCATCGCGGTTGTAGAAGTCGTCGCAGTTGATGACGCAGAAGGGCTCCTTGATGATGTCCTTACCCATCAGCACGGCGTGGTTCGTACCCCAGGGCTTTACGCGGCCTTCGGGAACCTTGAAGCCTGCGGGCAGGTCGTCGAGAGCCTGGAAGCAGAGCTCGCAGGGCACATGGCCCTCGTACTTCTTCAGGATTTGGTTGCGGAACTGGTCCTCGAAATCGCGGCGGATGACCCACACGATTTTGCCAAAGCCAGCCTGAATGGCATCGTAGATGGAGTAATCCATGATGGTTTCACCATTGGGGCCGAGCGCGTCAAGCTGCTTCAAACCACCATAACGGCTGCCCATACCAGCAGCGAGGAGGAAAAGAGTAGGTTTCATTTGTTTAGAAATGTTTTTAAGGATTGATTTTATTGGGTTCTGCCTGCAAAAATACGAAGAATTCTTTTATGCGCCTCACTTTTTTCGAAAAATCTTGCGTCTCATCATCACTTTTAGCCTATCTTTGCACTCGCAAACAAAGACTGCATCGAATATGAAATCAGAAGACATGACCTATGAGAGTGCGATAGAACGTCTGGAAACGCTGGCACGCGAAATGGAATCGGGCGAAGTAGCCATCGACCTCCTTGCCGCCAAGCTCAAGGAGGCGCAGCAGCTGCTCGCCTTCTGCAAGGACAAACTCACGAAGGCCGACGAGGAAGTCAAAAAGCTGCTGGAAGGCTAAGCACGAACTGAGGAAAAGCAATTCTTTTGAACCTTTCCCTCATTTTTCACTCTTTCATTTTTCACTTTTCACTGAAAAAGTGTACCTTTGCGCCCAAATTGTAAATCGTAAATCGTTAAATAGTACATCAGAATGATTGACTGGAGTAACCTGTCCTTCGGCTATATGCCGACCGACTATAACGTCCGTTGCAACTACCACAACGGCAAGTGGGGTGAAATCGAAGTTCACTCCGAGGAGACAATCCCCATGAGCATGGCAGCCACCTGCCTGCACTACGGCCAGGAGGCCTTCGAGGGCCTGAAAGCCTATCGCTGCCCCGACGGCAAGGTCCGCATCTTCCGTCCCGAGCAGAACGCCGCCCGCCTGCAGTCCACCTGCCGCGGCCTCGTCATGCCCGAGCTGCCCACAGAGCTCTTCATCGAGATGGTGGAGAAGGTCGTGCGCCTCAACGAGCGCTTCATCCCGCCCTACGAGAGCGGCGCCACCCTCTACATCCGTCCGCTGCTCATCGGCACCACAGCTCAGGTCGGCGTACATCCCGCCAGCGACTACCTCTTCCTGATCTTCGTGTCGCCCGTAGGTCCTTATTTCAAGGGCGGTTTCGCCACCAATCCTTATGTCATCACGCGTGACTACGACCGCTCCGCTCCCCTCGGCACCGGTTGCTACAAGGTCGGCGGCAACTACGCTGCCAGCCTGCGCGCCAACAAATGGGCCCATGAGCAGGGCTACAGCTGCGAGTTCTATCTCGACGCCAAGGAGAAGAAGTACATCGACGAGTGCGGTGCTGCTAACTTCTTCGGCATCAAGAACAACACCTACGTGACGCCCCTGAGCAACAGCATCCTGCCCAGCGTCACCAACATGAGCCTGATGCAGGTCGCCGAAGACCTCGGTCTCACCGTGGAGCGTCGCCAGATTCCCCTTGAGGAACTCTCAACCTTCGAGGAAGCAGGCGCCTGCGGCACAGCAGCCGTCATCAGCCCCATCGAGCGCATCGACGACCCCGAGACAGGCCACAGCTACGTCTTCAGCAAGGACGGCAAGCCCGGCCCCATCTGCAGCAAGCTCTACCACCGCCTCATCGATATCCAGTACGGCATCGAGCCCGACATCCACGGCTGGACCAGGATTGTGATAGAGTAAAATCAAGACCACAGATTACACAGATTACACGGATTACGCTGATTCGGCACATGCGTAGCGTGCCGCTCTGGAATCTGTGAAATATAATTCCGTAAACCAGGGGATAAGCAATCTGTTTAATCTGTGCAATCTGTGGTGAAAAACAGAATCTATGTCGAAAGGCAAGTTAGCGAAGTTCGCCGACATGGCGAGTTACCCTCACGTCTTCGAGTACCCCTATTCGGTAGTCGAAGACGTGCCGTTTGAGATGCGCGGCCGTTGGCGCCAGGACTTCTTCCACAACGACAACCCCATCGTGCTGGAGCTGGGCTGCGGCCGCGGCGAGTACGCTGTGGGGCTGGCGCGCCGCTACCCCGACCGCAACTTCATCGGCGTAGATATTAAAGGTTCGCGCATGTGGAGCGGTGCCACGGAGTCGCTGAAGGAAGGGCTGAAGAACGTTGCCTTCCTGCGCACGAACATCGAGATCATCGACCACTTCTTCGCCCCCGGCGAGGTGCAGGAGATCTGGCTCACCTTCTCCGACCCGCAGATGAAGAAGGCCACCAAGCGCCTCACCTCCACCTACTTCCTCGCCCGCTACCGCCATTTCCTTGAGGACGGCGGCCTCATCCATCTCAAGACCGACAGCAACTTCCTCTTCACCTACACCAAATACATGGTGGAGGCGAACCACCTGCCCGTGGAAGTCTGCACAGAAGACTTGTACGGCGACAAGAGCTACAGCCCCACCCCCAACCTTGCCCGTCCTCAGCAGAGGACGGACAATTTAGAGGGGTCCTTAGACCTCTCCATCCGCACCTACTACGAACAGCAGTGGCTTGCCCGCGGCCTCAGCATCAAGTACCTCCGCTTCCGTCTCCCCGCTGAAGGTCCCCTCGTAGAGCCCGATGTCGAGATACCCCTCGACGACTACCGCAGCTACAACCGCGACAAGCGCAGCTCCCTCATGACCAGCCGCTAACCGGCTTCCCCTCCCACTCCTCTTTCATCAGCTGCCCTTCGTCAGCTGTCCTTCACCTGTCCCCCATCACCAGCCGAGCTTCGTCTGTCGCCTCCGCTGCTACCATAACCGCAACAACTGTGTCCTCGATTTATATTTTATATTTTCTATTCTATATTCTATATTTTCCATGCCATTCTCCACCCGCAATCGCTTACCACATTTTATTTCAACTAATTATGCAGGTGGACTGCATACAGTTTAGGTGGAGATATTCCATTCAGATATGCACATTTTGTAACAAACAACCCGTTATTTACACGAAAATCACTCTCCCTTGTGACTACAAAAATCAGTCCTTTGCGCAATAAGGTCAACTCCCTAACGCAACAAGGTCAAGTCCTTCATGCAACAAGGTCAAGTCCTTCATGCGACAAGGTCAAGTCCTTCATGCAATAAGGTCAAGACCTTCTGCCGAGTTCCACCGGTGGAACTCGTCATAAGACCAAGCTCCTTCGCCCTTAAGACCTTGCTCTTCTTGCCATAAGACCTTGCTCTTCCGAGTGGATCACCATGGTGGTCCACCCTACACCCTAAGGGTGTATCCATTTGCTCCATAGGGTTTCAGCCAAAAGGGTATAGGGTGTAGCCCTTTTCTCCATAGGGTTTCGGGCGAAACCCTATAAGCTGTAGCCATTTCCTTCCTACCCCTTCAGCTGAATCCATAAGGCGTGACAATTTTTCTCACCAATGATAAAACATTTTCTCACTAGTGAGAATTTATTTTCTCACCAGTGAGAAAAACAATAAGAGCTTGCTCTTGGTGTATGGACATCACTAGTGCCTCCAACTATGTGCAGGACAAGATTTAAGTTCCCTCATCCATGAATCTTGAACCCGTCAGTA
Source organism: uncultured Bacteroidales bacterium (assembly GCA_902779845.1). Classification (GTDB taxonomy): domain Bacteria; phylum Bacteroidota; class Bacteroidia; order Bacteroidales; family Bacteroidaceae; genus Physcousia. Next base: position 20,926 of record CACZCZ010000029.1, read on the forward strand.
GGCTTATACCCTCGAAGATGGTTCGGAGATGGAAGAAGATGGTTCGGAGATGGAAGAAGAGGAGTAAACAAATTGCATTTATGTTTACAGGACTTCGCTGAATGGGCTTTTTTGTGCCAATTCATGAGAAATGCAGAATTTTCTTGTGCGCGTAAGGAAAAAATGTGTACCTTTGTGGTCGTGATGAAAGGACAATGAGTTCGCCGTGAGGCGCGAGTCCATCTTTCTCTGTTAGAAAGTATAGTTAAAGTCAAAAAAAACCGGGTTAGCCGTGCTTCTGTCGCGAGGGATAGCACGAGGAGCGAGACCTCGCACGGCTACAAGAAGAATAATCATGGAGATTATGGCAAACAAGAATGTAATAACGGTAAAGGACGTGAATATCCGGACAATGACGGTCAACGATATTGACTACATCTGCATTACCGATATCGCCCGACAAAAGAACGAGACCGAGCCTAAAGACGTGGTAAAGAACTGGATGCGCCAAAAGAACACCTTGGAGTATTTAGGACTTTGGGAGAGATTACACAACCCCAATTTTAAAGGGGTCGAATTCGACCCCCAATGAAAGTAGGAAGCTGTTAAAGTAAAACGGAAAACTATAAGGAAATGGCAAAGGTATTTCAGATATTGGTTCTAAATAACACACTGGTTTCGCGCATCTTCATGTGTGAGAATCAGAGATGACCTCTTGAGGCTTGAAGAACTATCGGCGATTTCAGAACAGTAAATTTAAAAAAGATATATGGACATACAGAAAATACAACAATACAAATCAGCATTTGACCAAATAGCAAAGACGGTCAAGGACGACGATGACAATGCTATAGAGGTATGGTACGCCCGTGAACTCCAAGAGGTGCTTGGATACGCGCGGTGGGAGAATTTTATTGGCGCTATAGGCCGTGCTATAGAATCATGTAAAACACTGGGAATCAATATTGATGATCATTTTCGTGAGGTCACGAAAATGATAGCTTTGGCCAAAGGCGCACAACGTGAAGTGCAGGACTTTATGCTCACCCGATATGCCTGCTATCTGATTGCTCAGAATGGTGATCCTAAGAAAGAAGAGATTGCTTTTGCCCAAAGCTATTTTGCCGTGCAAACCCGCAAGGCCGAACTCATAGAAGAACGTCTGAACGAGATTGCCCGTCTGAGCACCCGCGAGCGACTGCGCACATCAGAGAAACAGCGTCGTGTGGCAAAAGACGAGAAGGAAATGCAGAAGGAAACTCAGAAACTGCCAAAGAAATAAAACAAGAAAAGATACATGACAGATTTACAAGAGAAATATAGTCAGGCAGACGAGAACAACCGAATACTATCTGCTTATCGTCCGCTGCCACCAGAGACGCTAAAGTCGCTGCGTGAATACTATCGTGTGGGGCTGACCTATACCAGTAATGCTCTGGAGGGCAACAGCCTGACTGAATCTGAAACCAAAGTGGTTATCGAGGACGGATTGACGATAGAAGGCAAACCACTACGCGACCACTACGAGGCTGTTGGTCATGCGAAGGCTTACGATTACATTTACAATATCACCGAGAAAGATGGGTTGGCAGAAGAAGATATCCTCTGTCTGCATCGTCTTTTCTATCAGCAGATTGATTCAGAAAAGGCAGGCCACTACCGCAACGTGAAAGTATATATCAGCGGCAGTCGCTATGCCGTTGCTGCAGTATCGAAAATCCCTGATGAGATGCAAAAACTTGTCAGGTGGTACAACGAAAACGAGAAGAAACTGCATCCTGTGGAACTGGCCGCAACGTTGCACCAGCGTTTCGCGTTTATTCACCCATTCGTTGATGGTAACGGACGTGTGGCCCGTCTGTTGATGAATCTCGCTCTGTTGCGTAATGGCTATACTATCGCAATCATTCCAGCTATCCTTCGTCACGAATATATCTATTCGCTCGAAACAGCTCATACCCGCCCAGAGGTGTTCGCCGACTTCATTGCCGACCGTTTGATAGCCACCCAACTCGACCTGCTAAGGCTGATGAGAGACGATGATACTGTAAATGATACTGTAAATGATACTGTAAAACGCACGAATACTTCCCTGTTGTCCAAAACTGAACAAGCGGTACTGGATGCTATTAGTACGCATCCCGATTACTCTTACGAACAACTGGCGGCAACTTGCGGCGTCTCGCGCCCAACCATTGCCCGAACAGTCAAGTCACTACAGATTCATGGACACATATGTCGTGTCGGCTCTGATAAAACAGGTCATTGGGAGGTGATTAACGAAGTAAAACCCTGAATCCTGAAACCAAAAGTAGGCTTATACCTTCGGAGATGGTTTGGAGATAGATGAGGAAGAGAAGAGAAGAGAAGAGATGTAAACATGAATAATTACGAGATAATAAAGAAAAATATGAAACGTTTATGGCAAAAGATATTATTACGATAGATAATAACGAATATCAGCAATGGTTCCAGCACCTCTGCGAGGAGATAGACCGGCAGCGGCTGAAAGCTGTAATGCAACTGAATGCTGCTACACTTCAGCACTACTGGTGGCTGGGCAACGATATTATTCAGAAGCAGAAGGAACAAGGCTGGGGTGCGAAAGTCATCGAACAACTTTCTGTTGATTTGCAGAAACGCTATGGCAGCGATAGCGGTTATTCCGCACGAAACCTTGGTTATATGAAGAGCTTTGCTGCAGAATATCCCGATTTTCCATTTTTGCAAGTGCCGCTTGCAAAATTACAGGAAAAGCCATTTTTGCAAGCACGACTTGCAAATTTTACCGTTTCAGCAGATGGCGAGTTTGTGCAAGTGCCACTTGCACAAATCACCTGGTATCACTTATCCACTTCAGATAAGGTGATGGAGGGACAGAGTACCACTGTCACGCCAATTGCAATTGGTAAATCTGCCCAATAATTTCCTCCGCCTCCAAAGGAAGAACTGCAACGAGTGCTGGAGGATAATGAAAGTAGGAAGCTGTTGAAGTAGGCTTATATCTTCTGTAAAGAATGAGTCAATTACTTAAAAAAGATTATTGAATGACTTTGATATAATATGAATAACGTAGAGCAGATATTAAAGACCTATTATGGGTATGATGAGTTCCGTCCTTTGCAGAGGGAAATCATTATGCACACAATTGGTGGTAGCGATTCGCTGGTGCTGATGCCTACAGGAGGAGGTAAGTCGATATGTTTCCAAATACCAGCCTTGATGATGGAAGGTACGGCTATAGTGGTTTCACCACTTATCTCGTTGATGAAGGATCAGGTGGAAGCACTACGCGCCAATGGTGTTGCGGCAGAGGCTCTGAACAGCGCCAATGATGAAACGGCTAACCGACAGATAGCGGAACGATGTCTGCGGGGTGATATTAAGCTGCTGTATATCTCGCCTGAGCGACTGATGACAGAATTGAGATGGATGCAAACCATGCTGAAAGTCTCGCTCTTTGCTATTGACGAGGCACATTGTATATCACAGTGGGGGCATGATTTCAGACCCGAATACACGCAGTTGGGCAATTTGCATGAACTGTTCCCCAATGTGCCTATTATGGCCCTCACGGCCACTGCCGATAAGATTACCAAGACCGACATCATAGAACAGCTACACCTTCAGGAACCGGAAATCTTTATCAGCTCGTTTGACCGCCCTAACCTGAGTTTGGATGTTAGGCGTGGCTATTCTGCAAAGGAGAAACTGCGTACTATACTTAATCTGATACGTCGCCATCGTGGCGAAAGTGGTATTATCTACTGTCTGGCTAAAAAAACTTGTGAGAAGCTGGCAGAGAAACTTCAGAAGGAAGGTGTATCAGTAGGTGTCTATCATGCAGGATTGCCTACGAATGAACGTAATCAGGTTCAAGAGGACTTTATCAACGATCGCATTCAGGTGGTCTGTGCGACGATTGCCTTCGGAATGGGTATCGACAAGAGTAATGTGCGCTTCGTGGTTCACTATAACCTGCCCAAGAGTATTGAGAACTACTATCAGGAAATAGGGCGTGGAGGGCGTGACGGACTGCCTTGTGAAACTATCTTATTCTACAACATTGGAGATATTATCACATTGCAGCGTTTCGCAGAGGAAAGCGGACAGCGGGAAATCAATACAGAGAAACTGCAGCGTATGCAGGAATATGCCGAGGCTCAGGTCTGTCGCCGGCGTATTCTGCTGAACTATTTTGGCGAGACGAGCGACAGGAGCTGTGGCAACTGTGATGTATGCCATACGCCTCCGCAGACATTTGACGGAACAGAACTCGTTCAAAAGGCTCTTTCAGCCATACTGAGGACGGGAGAACAGATTGGATTCACGCTGACGATAGATATTCTGCATGGCAACTTCTCACCAGAAGTTATGTCGCGTGGTTATAATCAGATTAAGACCTTTGCTACTGGCAGGGATGTGCCAGTGAGAGACTGGCACGACTATCTGCTTCAAATGTTGCAGATGGGATTCATCGAAATTGCCTACAATGAAGACAGTCATCTGCATGTTACTCAACTTGGCCAAGATGTAGTTCATGGAAAAGCCAAAGTACAGCTCGTGGTTATTAGCCGTGAAGACTATAGCGTAAAAGCCCGCCGTAGTCGGATGATGGAAGAACAAGTCTCGGCAGTAATTAATAGTGACCAAAATGAGAATATGGAGTTATTTGAGCGATTGAAGGTGCTGAGAAAAGAAATAGCTGATGAAATTAATTATCCTGCATTTGTTGTGATGTCTGACAAGACGCTCCATGCGCTGGCTACCGATATGCCCACAACACTTTCCTCCTTTGGAAATACTTTTGGCATAGGTGAACACAAACGCGACACCTATGGTGAGCGATTTATTGCAGTTATTAAGCAATTTGCGCCAGCAAAGATAGAAATACCTGCCAAAGATGAAACTATTACGACCGTTTTGATAGAAGGTCCTAAAGAAGAGAAAGGAGAAGTTAGCGATACTACCGAGAGTTCCGTGGTGGGTACCAAGAAAAAGCCGAAAAATCGGATAATGATACAAGGAAAAACGTTTGATGTTGACTTGGAAATTTGGGATTCGATAGAATGGCGTAAGGTTTTGAAGGAGATAACGGAGAAGGCTTATTGGAATTATAAGGGTAACCTTGTCATTCGTTTGAGTGATTATGTGGCTCCAGAGGCGATGCAACGTGAGCGGATTATCGCTACGCTCGGCCATCTTTTGAAAGAAGGATATAGTATGAATGTTGATGAGCAGGCTTGTGTTGTGAGGATTGCTCAGAAATACGATTACGATAGAGATGGACAAATAGTGGAACTCCCATCAGGTTCCTTCTTTGAGATTCTTTCTCGTTTCCGCTTGTTTGTGATTCAAAACAAACGCTTCCCCTTCATGGATGGCGACCATGATGAGATTGCACTAAGGAAGTGGCATAGGGAAATTGGACATGGACTGATGACGATTACAGATGAAGAAAAGATTCTGTTCGATAATCTGAGTACAGAGTTTGCCGACATTCCTAGGAATAGAAGTCAATTAGAAAAACTTGAAAAAAAAGACTCTGCGATCCCAACGGATAAAGTGTCTGTTGACCAAGAGGAAGACGTCGAAGAAGCAGAGATAGATAAAGATTTAGATGATCGTTCCAATTCAAAGAGTAAAAAGGCTCTCCCGCAAACCATACAAGACACTCTAGAGCTTGCCAAACAAGGATATTCTCTTGAGACGATTGCACGGAAGCGCGAGTTGTCAGCTTATACTATCTCAGAACATCTTTCGATTCTTATTATGCGCGGATTGGTAGATGTGTTCGATTTCGTAGACCGCTATACATACACGCAGATTTCTAGCGTTATTCAGGATTTGCCTAAGGGCGCAACGTCGAAAAAAGTAAAGAGTAGGTGCCCTGAAGGGATTAAACGAAACACCATCCGAATGGTGATGGCTGACCATAAAAGAAAACAACAGGATACAGAATAATAGCAACAGCATCGAAAACGATATAAGAATATATGGCAAAGAAGACTAAGAAGACAGAGGACGAAGCTATAAAGGTGGTCGCAAAATACGACAACCCTGACGAGGTTATCACAAATGGTGACAACCAACAGCTTGAGGTCGCAAATCGTGACCACAAAAGCGTTGATATAAAATCGATGATTCGAAATATCCGAGGTCAGCAAGTGATGCTTGACTTTGAGTTGGCTATGCTTTATGGGGTTGAGACGAAAGTACTCAATCAGGCTGTTAAGCGTGATGACTTTATGTTTCAGTTGACAAAGAATGAGTTAGAATCTTTAAGGTCACAATTTGTGACCTCCAATTCACGTGAGAATCAGCAGGATACTAATTGGAAGTCACAATTTGTGACCTCCAATCTAAGCACAAATGGTGGCATGTTGGGTGAATCACAGTGAATCAGTGAATCACGGGACGGTTCTTTGATCCGCTGAAGATGGATGAAAGTATTACGGATTTACGGACTCACGAAATAACACGAGGTAAGATGGATTTACGGACTCACGGATATAAGGATTCACGGAAATAAGAACGGAATAAAAACGTTATAGAAATATATGAGTATAGAAGAGATACGAGCATTGCTCAACGACATTGAGAGCGACAGGGTGGAACGCACGATTTCCACTACCAATACGGATAAGTTCGGACAGGCAATCTGTGCTTTCGCCAACGATTTGCCTGACCACAAGCAAGCCGGCTTTCTGTTCTTGGGTGTTAAGGACGATGGCGAGGTGCAGGGTCTTGACGTAACGGATGAGTTGCTGAAGAATGTGGCTGCTATCCGTACTGACGGCAATATACAGCCTCAGCCTTCGATGACAGTAGAGAAGGTGGCAATGCCCGAGGGCGACATCGTGATGATACGGGTGGAACCATCGGTGTTTCCTCCTGTCAAGTATAAAGGCCGCATCTGGATAAGGATTGGCCCTCGCAAGGGAGTGGCCAACGAGGACGATGAGCGTATCTTGCTGGAAAAGCGCCGGACGAACGTGACGGCTTTTGATGTGTCGCCCTGTCTGAATGCGACTATCGACGACATGGACTTACAGAAGTTCAAGCATTACTTCCTGCCTAAGGCGATGACGGACGATGAGATTGAGGAAGACCGTAAGGAGGGACGTACCGTCAAGCATCAACTGTCGTCATTTGGATTCTTCGACATGAAGTACGAATGCCCTACGAATGCCGGTATACTATTCTTTGCCAAGAACCTGCGCAGATTTATCCCAGGGGCGTATATCCAGTATGTGCGCTTTGCGGGCAAAGACCGTGCTGGCGACATTATGACCGAGCATGAGTTTAAGGGGAACCTGTGTACCACGCTGGAGGAACTGGATACGTTTGTGGAAACCACGATTGCCAATCGCCGCCCGATACCCGTCAGCTCTACACGCGAAGACCCGTTTGTGGACTATCCCTACTGGGCCACTCGTGAGCTGCTGATGAACGCCATCTGCCATCGCGACTATACCAGCAACGGCCCCATTCAGTTCTATCAGTACGATGACCGTATAGAGATAATGAATCACGGAGGACTGTATGGTAAAGCCAACGAACAGAACTTCCCCAAGGTGAACGATTATCGTAATATCGTTGTGGCTGAGGCAATGAAGGTACTGGGCTTTGTGAATCGTCATAGCAGGGGCGTACAGAGGGTGCAGAAAGAACTGAAGGCCAACGAGAACGGCGAGGCAGAGTACGATTTCAGCTACCAGACAGCCGTGATGGTGAAGGAAATGAAGTCTCCACTTGGTGAGCGTGCTTTACAGGAAGCAATAGCTCGTGGCTTCGTAACGGAAAATAATGATGGAAAATCCCAGAAACAGCCAAAATTGTCTGTTCATGAAGAAAAACAGCCACAAAAACAGCCAAATTTGTCTATTTCAGAGTTCCCGACAATGCTTACTTGGAATGTGTATCATGCTATCAAGCTGAATCGCAAAGCGAAGTATTCTTGGCTGGCCGACAACCTCGGAGTCAGTGAACGTACTATTCAACGTGCAATAGACGATTTGAAGGAACTGGGATACATCAAGAAGGAGCACTCAAAGATAAAAGGTGAGTGGCAGCTGCTGAAGTAGCGTAAGACATTCCAGTATGGCAAGAGCGAGAGGATGCCACGAGGAATCACGGGACGGTTCTTTGATCCGCTGAAGATGGCTGAAAGTATTACGGATTTACGGACTCACGGATATAAGGATTCACGGAAATAAGAACGGGAAAAAACATTATAGAAATAAGTAAGGCGAGATATGAACGACGAACAGAAATATACCATTCAGGGGTTGGATGAATACATCCGCCAAGGAGAACCGCAACAGCGTGAGCGTAGCGAAGCATGGAAGGTGGCCATCGGTCTGCAACAGGTTGACAGGCTTCAGACTTCTGAGTACCTGCTTGATACGGCTAAGCGCCACATTGAGGGCGATATCAGTATTGGAGAGGCAAAGGAGCTGATAGACTCTTACTACAAGTCTGTTTCAGGACGCAAGGAGGTGGAAAACGACCGCACGGAAGAGGCTGATAAGGTGGCTGCGCGTATAACTGAGCTGATAGAAGAGAAAACGTTCTCGTTTACGCCAGCACAGCTGATTTCCATCCATCGTCGATTGTTTGAGGGTATCTACAAACTGGCAGGGCGTATTCGCGACTATAACATCACGAAGAACGAGTGGGTGCTTGGCGGCAAAACGGTGTATTATGCCAGTGCCGACACCATCAGCGACACGCTGGCATACGACATGGGACAGGAACGCGAATTCAACTATGCTAACTTGAATATCGATGAGGCCATACGTCATCTGACTCGTTTCTGTGCCAATCTCTGGCAGGTGCATGCTTTCTGCGAGGGCAATACGAGAACAACAGCGGTATTCATGATCAAGTATCTGCGTACGCTGGGATTTAATGTGGTGAACGATGTGTTTGCAGAGAACTCCTGGTATTTCCGTAATGCGCTGGTACGTGCCAACTACAGCGACTTGACAGCTGGAATCTCAGAGACTACGCTCTATTTGGAGCGATTTTTCCGTAGCATGATGCTGGGCGAAGAGCACAACCTGAGGAACAGAATCATGCATGTGGATTGGGGGAAAGTTGCCGATGAAGCAACGCCCCAAAGTGCAAATAATGGTGCTCAAAGTGCAAAATTGAGCGACGAACTGCCTCCAAAGTGCAAAAATTGCACTTTGGAAGAGGTGGCGGTGCTTCGCATGATGCATGAGAATCCTTCGGCCACGCAAAAGGAAATAGCCACAGCGATAGGTAAGTCTGAACGAACCGTCAAGACAATTACCGTTGCGCTTCAGGAGAAATTGATAGTAAAGCGCGTGAACGGTAAACGAAATGGATATTGGGAATTTATAAAATGAATCACCGAATCACGGGACAAGAACTTTAATTCACAACAAGGCACAGCATGAATCTTCCTAAATTCATCATCACAATGGATGGGTACTTCCGCCTGGGAATGGTTAATCAGCATAAGGACTTGCTGGTGGGAGATGACCAATGCATCGGGGGAGGATACTATCAGTTTGACTGGACAAGTAACCGCCTGATTCTTGACCGCGCATCGTATGACTTTGGACGGCCACGCTGGCATTTGCTGGATACTCTTAGGGTGCCGGCACAGTATCGCGGGCTTCGCATCGTGTACATCTACAATGATGACTTCCACGAGGATTTCAACGTGAGTGATGAACTGAAAATAGAATATTACGAATAAGATAAATGGGATTATGAAGATTGCAGTATATACTTTAACATCAGAACTCCACGATGAAAGGGCGGTGGAGGCTGGGACACACGAGTTCCTGGAAGGTCTTGGCATTGAATATGTCTTCCGAGGGAGCGACTATGCTGACTATGGCAGCCTTCCGCTGTCGCTCATCTATGTGCGGACAGGTGGTACAGAGGGTATCTTCCTGCACCTGCTGCCCACGCTGCTGGAGAAATCACGCCAGCCGTTCTACCTCCTCACCTCCGGCAAAAGCAATTCGCTGGCGGCCTCGATGGAGATCCTGTCGTATCTGCGCCAAAAGGGGATTCAAGGAGAGATTCTGCACGGTAGCAATGCGTATATCACAGAACGCATCGCCACGCTGGGACGTGTGGCAGAGGCACGACAACAGCTGGCTGGCAAGAAGCTGGGGGTCATCGGCAGACCGTCGGACTGGCTCATCTCCAGCGGCGCAGACTATGGTGTAGTAAGAGAGCACCTTGGCATAGAGCTCGTGGATATCTCCATGCAGGAATTGCTTGATGCCATTGACGATTGCGCCATTTACGAAGGACTGAAGAAGGTGATCTGCGCACACCAATTGAACGGCTTCACCCTGCGCTGCTTCGACCTGCTGACGGCTTTGAAAAGCACGGGTTGCCTGGCGCTGGCGAAGCTGAACAGCGAGGGTTATGTGGCAGGTTGCGAGGGCGATGTGCCGGCTATGCTGTCGATGATGATAGCCCGCTCGCTGACAGGAGTCTCAGGCTTCCAGGCTAACCCGGCACGCATCAATCCCGACACGGGCGAGCTGCTGTTTGCCCATTGCACGATTCCGCTGGATATGGTGGAGCGCTACGAACTGGACACGCATTTCGAGTCGGGCATCGGCGTGGGTGTTCGTGGATATATGAAAGAGGGCCCTGTCACGCTGTTCAAGGTGTCGGGCGACCTCAAGCGGAGTTTCGTGGCCGAAGGGAAGCTCGTGGGGAGTACTGCAGAGCCCGACCTCTGTCGCACGCAACAGGTCATCCAGCTCTCAGATGCCAGCCAAGCGTCCTATTTCCTGACGAACCCCATTGGGAATCACCACATCGTCATCCCCGGGCATATCGGTTCGCTGCTGGAAGAAATGCTGAAATAGCGGCCGCGTCCTTGGCCCGACAAGCAACCATCATACAATCAAAGAATCTCTGCTAAATGGCTATTGTGTTGACATACAGACGGACAAGCCGGTTGTCGATGCGCATCGTGAAGAATGGCGATGTGCACGTGTCGGCGCCTGTCGGCATGGCGAGGAAAGAGGTGGAAGCGTTTGTCCATCGGCATCAGGACTGGATTGTGGAAGCAAGGAAGAAGACGGCCGAGCGCCAGCAGCAGCGAGCAGCCTTCTACCATCAGCTGCCATTGGCCACAAAGGCTCAAAGGACGGAGGCTACGGAGAGGATCAGGACGCTGGTGGAGCCCATGATGGAACGGCACGCAAGAGAGATGGGGGTCAGCCCGAGCGCCGTCAGCTATCGCCCGATGATTTCACGTTGGGGGGTGTGCAAGGTGAAGGATTGCAGCATCTGCTACTCCACCTACTTACTGCTGCTGCCAGAATGGTGCATCGAGCACGTCGTGGTTCATGAGCTCTGCCACCTGCTGGAGCCCAGCCATAACGCCCGTTTTCATGCGCTGATGGACAAATTCTATCCGAGGTGGAGGGCAGCGAGACAGGAGACGCGCAGGATAGCAAAGGAGGAGCGAGGCTGCGATTGATTATCTTTTTTACACTTAAAAACGTGGAATATGTGACCCTGGAGGCAAATATTTGCCTCTGGCTGCACGCATTCCAAACTTTTTGTGTATATTTGCCCCGCTATCGCGTGAGCGCGAACATTATAGAATGTAATTAACTTTTCATTTTTCACTCAATATGACTCTCTACCCACAACTCATCATAGACGCCCTGAAGACCGTGCGCTATCCCGGCACGGGCAAGAACATCGTGGAGATTGGGATGGTAGAAGACGACCTGCGCATCGCCGGGATGCACGTCAGCTTCTCCCTCCTCTTCGACAAACCCACGAACCCATTCCTGAAATCCCTCGTCAAAGCCTCCGAGGCTGCCATCCACGCCTATGTCAGCAAGGATGTCGAGGTGGAGATCAGAACCCTCTCCCCTAAGTCCTCCCCCGATGGTGAGGGGAGTGCTGCCAGTAGCACTCCGAGCTATGCTCACCTTGGCAACATTATTGCCGTTTCCTCTGGAAAAGGCGGTGTGGGCAAGAGCACCGTGGCCGCCAATCTGGCCATCGGACTGGCACGTCTGGGACACCGCGTAGGGTTGCTGGACTGCGACATCTTCGGTCCTTCGATGCCCAAGATGTTCCAGGTGGAGAACGAGCGCCCGTATAGCGAGGAGATTGACGGCAAGGCGATGATCGTCCCTATTGAGAAATACGGGGTGAAGATGCTGAGCATTGGCTTCTTCGTAGATCCCGACACCCCTACCCTCTGGCGTGGCGGCATGGCCTCAAATGCGCTGAAGCAGCTCATCGGCGAGGCCGCCTGGGGCGACCTCGACTACTTCATCCTGGACACCCCTCCGGGCACGAGCGATATTCATCTGACGCTGGTGCAGACGCTGCCCATCACGGGGGCCGTCATCGTCTCGACGCCTCAGCAGGTGGCGCTGGCCGACGCGCGCAAGGGCATCAATATGTACACCAATGAGAAGGTGAATGTGCCCATCCTGGGACTGGTGGAGAACATGAGCTGGTTCACGCCGGCGGAGCTGCCCGACAACCGCTACTACATCTTCGGCCGCGAGGGTGTGAAGGCGCTGGCCGAGGAGATGAATGTGCCGCTGCTGGCACAGATCCCGCTGGTGCAGAGCGTCTGCGAGAGTGGCGACAGCGGCGAACCGGCCGTGCTGCACCCCGAGACGCCCACCGGCAATGCCTTCCTGCAACTGGCTGCACGCGTAGTCACACAGACCGACAAGCGGAACGCCGAGATGGAGACAACGAAGATTGTGGAAACGCACTGAAGACCGAAACAACGAAAACAACCTAATAAGAAGATGAAAACAAGATTTTTTGGAGTGATGTTAACCTTGGCGATGTCCTTAGGTTTCATCAGCACAACACACGCACAGACCGATGTGAACATCGGCACACAAGTGACACAGGAGAGTGCCATCACGGATGGCGAGAAGTATATCGTACAGTCCATGGCTTCGGGTAAGCCTTACATCGTAGATGCCGGCACTTACTACTTTCTTCCCAATGCCGGCAACGCCCCCACGACGGCCTGCGTCTATCGCTTCATCAGCAACGGCGACGGGACGTGGACACTGAAGAGCGAGCACACCGGGAAATGCTGGGGTGCGCCGACCTATGACAAGGCCATTGAGCCCGTGTCGCCCCCCGAGGCCGGACATTGGAAGCTGAACTTCCAGAATGGTATCGCCTACCCCACCTGCCGCGATGCCCAAGGCGTAGAGCGTGGCTTGGACCGCTCTTCGCAGAAGCTGTGGGGCTACACCACGGGAACAGGCATCACCAAGCAGATCAAGATCTTTGAGCTGGGCGAAGCACCCTTGTCAGAGCAGCCGCTCAGCGAACTGGAAGACCTGGTCGTGAGCGTCAGCGAGACCTGCGCCGCCGACCTCGTGACGGGGCAGTGGTACGTGATGTACGACCGCGGCTTCACCAGTGGCAACCCACATGGCTACCTGTATGAGCAGGTGAGCTCACACACCCTCTACAACACGGCTACCGAGCCCACGGGGATGGCCACGAAGGCCGCACGCTATCTGGTGCGTCTGTCGGATGCCGGCGACGGCAAGTTCTATGTGCAGGACGGCTTCGGCAACTTCTTCAGCAGCTTCACGAAGTCCACGGCAGTGCCCGTGACCGCCACCCCCAAGGAAGCCATCACCATTGCCAAAATCAACGGCACGGACGGCCACTTCTACCTGCAGAGCTCCAGCACAGGCTACATCATGGACGCCAACGACGTAGGCAGAGGCGATGCCACCGTGGTGGGATGGGGAACAACACCGCCTACCAGCACCGGCGGCAACAACGACTGGGCTTTCTACCCTGTTGAGCTGCAGCAGCTGTCACCCGACGTGGCATTGCTGGAAGATGCTGTCACGTTGACACGCGGCTACCAGACCACAGGTCTCGGCAACGCTGACGCACTGCTGCTGCGCATCGATCTGTCAGCGCGTAAGAGCATGACGGATATGACCTTCAACATCGCCCTCAGCGACGCAGCACAGGCCTCCATCGCCGAACTGTATATCTACGAGAGCACAGCAACAGAGTTCATCGCCGACATCCCCGACAAGGCCATCGGCAGGACGGCAGACATCAACGCCAGCACAGCCCTGAACATCGGCAACGTGGCGGAGGGCAGCCACCGCTACTGGCTCTGCGCCACCATCCGCGAGGATGCCCCGCTGGGCACTATCCTCAGTCCCGCCATCACCAGCATCGGCTACACCACCGGCAAGGAGATGACCCTGAACATGAGCGCCACAGGCAACCCCGATCGCCAAGGCATGAAGGTGTTTGCGCAACAGAACTTCGTCTTCAAACCCACCACCGACAACTGCCGCTACTACCGCATCCCGGCGATGATCCTGGATGAGGACGACAACATCGTCATCGCAGCAGACAAGCGCTACAACAGCAACAGCGACCTGGGCAACCACAAGATCGACGTGGTGAGCCTGCGCAGCGAGGACGGCGGCCGCACCTGGCAGGACTTCGCCACCATCGCTGTCGGCGACGGCTCCACGGCCGCCTACTTCGGCTACGGCGATGCGGCTCTGGCCCGCGCCACCAACGGCGACCTCGTCTGCATCATGGCCTCGGGCAGCAAGATGTGGGGCTATGGCATGGTCACGGCCGGCTTCGCCCGCAGCACCGACAATGGCAAGAGCTGGACACTCATAAAGAACCTGCTGGATTCACCCGCCTTCTATGATGAGAATAGCAACGACGGCAGCCTCAGCGTCACCAACATCTTCACCACCTCAGGCAAGGGCCTGACCACCACCGACGGCGTCATCATGTTCACCACCAACTGCAAGAACGACCTCGGCACCGTCAACTACATCCTCTACTCCACCGACAACGGCAGCCATTGGCGCCTGAGCAATGCCGTGGCCTACACTGGCACCGACGAGTCGAAGCTGGAGCAGCGCAACGACGGCAGCCTGCTGCTCTCCGTGCGCCAGAGCGGCAACCGCGGCTGGAACACCGCCACCTACACGAAGAACGCCGACGGCACCGTGACCTTCCACTGGGGCACGCAAACCCGCACAGGAGACATCTGGGGCAACGCCTGCAATGCCGATATCCTCTACTACAGCCGTCAGAGCGACACCGATCCCGACATCCTGCTACACAGCTACATCAACACCAGCGGCCGTCAGAGCCTGCAGATAAGCATGAGCCTGAACGGCGGCACGACATGGAAGGATGTCTATAACATCCAGCCCAACGGCTCCTGCTACTCCACCATGATCCAGCTGCCCAGCGGCGATGTCGCCCTGCTCTTTGAGGACGAGTCCTACAGCGCCGGCAACGGCTATGCCATCAACTTCGTCACCATCACCCGCGAGCAAATCCTCGACTGGTTCGTCAAGGCCGGCGGTGAGCTGCCCGTCGGCATTGAAAGCCTCCCCGCCATGGACGAAGCCGAAAGTTCAAAGTTCAAAGATCAAAGTTCAAAGTTCTACAACCTCGCCGGTCAGCAGCTGAGCAAGCCGCAGAAGGGCGTGAACATCGTCAACGGCAAGAAGGTCGTGGTGAAGTAAAAAAATAAATCATTCATGTGAAAAAGAAGTCTTAAACGTATGATAAAGGTTAAAAAAGTGATGTGGTCAAGGTTCATGGCTGTGCTGGCGGCCGCTGTGCTGTGTCTGCCTGTCTGGGCAGACGACTGGATGGGTCGCATCAGCGATGAGACGTATCTCAGCCAAGTTTCGATACCTGGTGTTCACGATGCCGGCACAGGACATGGCTTCAAAGGTTGGAGCGTGTTGGTTGGTGATGCCACGGCCCGCACACAGGACCTGACGCTCACCGAACTGTGGAGTGCCGGCGTTCGCGCCTTCGACCTGCGCCCTACCGTAGATGGCAACGGGTTGCCTATCTATCATGGTATCATCCAGACGGCGCTGACGATGGAAGATGCCGTGCAGACGCTCTGCGGCCTGCTGGATGCGCATCCGACAGAGACGGCCATCATCATTGTGCGTCATGAAAGCGATCATGATGAAGGCAGCAGCGAATGGGGACCTCTGATGAATAACCTGCTCACCAGCGAACCCGTGAAGAGTCACGCCGTGAACTTCACGCCAACACTGAAGATGAAAAACGTTCGCGGGAAGCTGCTCATCCTGAGCCGCGACAGCTATGCCACCACCCCCGTCGGGGCCTATGTCACAGGCTGGAACTTCAGCGATCAGCTGGAGGAACAGAAGAACGGGCGCATTGCACGAGGCACCAATTCGGCAACCTGCTATATTCAGGACTACTACGACTGCACGGACGACGGAGGCGTGGCCACGAAGTGGAACAGCATCAGCACACTGGTGCGCTTCACGGCAGAGCAGAACACCTCAACCCGCATCTGGGCCATCAACCACACCTCGGGTTATACGGCCAACGCCTCCAGCGACGGCTACCGCAACAATGCGGCTGCCCAAAACAAAGCCCTCGCCGGCTGGCTGCAGGAGCACTGCGGCCCCACGGGTATCGTGGTGATGGACTTCGGCGGCGTGGATCGCTCCAACGGCTACGATGTGATGGGGCTGACGCTTGTGAGAGCGCTCATCGACAACAACTTCAAGACATCGGAATATGCCGCTGCCATCAAGTCCATCAGCACCAGCAAGAAATACTGCATCTTCACAGATGTCAACAACAGCAAATACTACCTGACCACGGACGGCTACCTGACAGCAGATGCCACGGAGGCCGGCGTGTTTAAGTTCGGCAAGGTGAAGGGCGAGGAGTACGGCTACGGCTTCAAGCTGACCGGCGTGTGCTTCACGAACCCCGAGATGCAGAATGGTCAGGTGGTGCTCGAATCAGGACATATCCGCACTAATGAGCAGACGACGCCGCGTGACACTTGGGAGTCACAGGTCTTCCTGCTAAACCAGGAAGGCCGCTATGCCGTGCGCGCCACGAATGCCGCAGGCAGCGACAGCGGATGGGGACTGGCCGCCAAGACCTACTGGACAGTGCACGAAGCCCCCGGCGGCCCCATCGCCGAGTACAGCATGAGCAGGAGCTATATCTGGCAGATTGAAGACAGCACAACAACACGGGCGGAACAAATCGTCAGCCCTGACTCTGAAAAAAAGGATTGGTTTGATCTTAGCGGCCGTCGCGTGGAGCTGCCACAGAAAGGCATCTATATCCACGGAAACAAAAAGGTCATCATCAAATAGCTGCCGAAGGAAACAAAAATGAGAATGTGTCAAAAGGATGCCGAGCGCGTCTAATTCGTTGTATAAAACAAGAAAGAGGCTGTGTCATGAATTTTGACACAGCCTCTCGTTTCGTATGTTGTCTAACCTCTTAGCGGAGGTCGGTGACGGGGATGTTGTCCTTGTCGTTGTAGTTGAGGTTCTCGCCGGCCATGCCCCAAATGAAGGTGTAGTAATAGGTGGCGCTGGCGCAGTGAATGCTCCATTCGGGCGACATAATGGCCTGCTCGTTGTGCAGCCACACGATGCGGCTCTCCTGCGGCTCACCCATGACATGACTGATGGTCTGCGTCTCGGGCAGGTTGAAGTAGTAGTAAGCCTCGATGCGGCGGCCGTGGGTGTGAGGCGGCATCGTGTTCCACACGCTGCCGGGCTGCAGCTGTGTCAGACCCATCTGCAGCTGGCAGGGACCTTCTTCGAGAGCTGTGTTTACGATGAGCTGGTTGATGGTGCGCTGGTTGCTCTCTTCGAGCGTGCCCAGGGGCTTCTCCTTAGTGCCGATGATGGTGGCCTTCAGGGACTGCACCTTGCCGTTCTTGCGGCCGTCGAGCGTTACCCACTGCGTCTTGTAGTGCTTGTGGGCGGTGGCGCTGTTGAGGTAGAACTTCGCGGGCTTCGAGGCATCCTTCGAGCGGAAGATGACTTCCTTGTTCGTGTCGATGCTGTTGCCGTTCTTGTCCTTGCCCAGCCAGCCGCGACCTACATAGAGGGCCTCGCTGTAGCCGAGGGGGTACTCCTGCCCATCGACGATGACGATGCCGTCGCCGCCGGTGTTAATGATGCCGAGCTCGCGGCTGTGCATGAAGTAGGGCTCCTTCAGCGCGTCGAAGGTCTCCAGCTTCAAGTCTTTCGTCACAGGCATGGCGCCGCCGTAGATGAAGCGGTCGTACTGCGAGTATGTCAGGTTGATTTCGTCGGCTGCCATGACCTTCTCCATCACAAAGCGCTCGCGCAGGGTCTGGGTGTCATAGTGCTTGACATCTGCCGGGTGGCAGGCTGTCTGGAAGTTCACATGCTGCTGTGCGCCGGCTGTCAGCGCGGCGGCAGCAACGAGAAAAGATAATACTACTTTCTTCATAGGATGTTTAAATGATTTTATGAATTAAGGGTTAATAATATGTGCCGCTTACAATGACTTTGCGTCCGCCTACGATGTACATTCCTGGCTTTGTCGGCTTGGCTGGCAGCTTGATGCCGCTGACGGTAAACCATTCCGCATCGTTGTCGTTTGTCCAGATGTTTTCCACTCCGGTGGCGTCCATATCTAAGTTATATGGCTCATCCAGCGTACCGAGGAACGCGTCGCTGACAAAGGACACCTTGCCGACAGTATGTTCCTCTGTGCCGTCGAAGACACGCAGTTCTACGGGTTTCGTGAGGTCGCCCTGTGAATCGCCCATGATGGTGAGGAAGTAGTAGTTGCCGCGGGCGGTGACAGCACCTCGGCACTCGTCACCCACAAAGGCTGCCACCTCGGCATCCGTCACGCGCTCCCCGTCCTTTGTCACTACAGCTATGATATTCATGTTGTCGGGATAGATGTGACTATCTACGGGCTGGAAGTGTGTCAGCGCTGCTGCACGCTGTGGCGCCTTGTTCGGCTTTTCGAAGGAGGTATGCTTGGACGGGTAGTGGAAGGTCTTGGCTTGGGTGGCATTGGAGAAATAGATGTATCCCTCGCCGGGTACGATGCTCTGCAGCGTGCCTTCCCACACACCCTGACCATTGTAGGTAGCCATGGCCGTGCGCGTCTTCACCATGTCATCTTTCTCGGGCTCCAAATCAGCAAAGGCATCGGCCACCGACATCACGTTTCCTGACAGCGGGCCTATCCAGTTATAGAGCGGATAGATTGTCTGCGGCGAGAGCATCAGGTCGATGGGTGCTCCAAGCACATCGAATGGGGTAGATGAGGACACCTGAATCTTGTACATCTGTCCAGGTTCGATGTTCCCCAGCTCGCCGATGAAGCCTGTGCGGTCTGCGTTGGCCACGGCGAAAGCCGTCTGGCTCTTGATGTTCTTGAATTTCGCTATGGTGGCGGAGCCCTTTGGCAGGACATTGTTGATATCCGTGTCTGCGGGTTTCAGATACATCGATGTCCAGTTCCATCCTCGTGCCAATGTTACGCTCTGCATGAGGTCCTGTGTGGAGCGGAGCACCACGGGACGGGCGTAGGAGCCTATCGTGGCATCGGGAGCGTACCGCAGGACTGTCGCTGTCTTGCCGTCGTCAGGCGTAGTGATGTTGACTACGGGATACGTGATGCCCGTGGAGGCATCGTAGAGTCGGAAGGTGAGATCGCGCTGGCTGGACGAGATTTCCGTAGCTTCGCCGCCATAGATAATCATATCTACGTAGTAGGCATCGCGTGAGCCGACATATTTGGGGCTGGCCACACCCCGGCAGTTGCCATAGGAGTCGAAGGCAGCAATCTTGCTGTCTGTGAACTCGCTGATCTTGTCTCCGACATACAGTTGTCCCGTCAGTGTCATGTTGCTCTCGTAGAGGTTAGGATCCACGCTCCACTTCGGCTCGTCGCCCGTGACGACGATGTTGAGCTTCACGACGCGCTTCATGCTATAGCGGTCAGTGACATATAAGTATGCCGTGTGCTTGCCTACGGTGGCTGTCGGCAGCAGGCGAATGGTGATGGCCTTCGTCTCGTCCATGGTGCCGATGGGTTCGCTCACCTCCATCCATGACGGCTGCCCAGTAATCTCGTAGGTCTGCGTCTGTCCCGTAGTGTTGAGCAGATTCAGTTCTATTTCAGAACTCTCGCTCCAGTGCTTGCGTATGGACTGCACTTCCTTGACCTCCCATGCGACACATGCGAAGTCGGCGTGGAACATCCATTCCACGGGCTCGGAGCTGTTGGCGTGCTCGTCCTTGATGTTCCTGACGCTGACCGAGAAGTCATTGCCGTCCATGAGCGGCAGCACATCATCGGGGAATGAGAAATAAACCTCGTTCTTGGATGCCGTGAAGTTGAACTGCGAGTCGTCCATCCTCATGTGCTGCGACCTTGGCAGCAGTGCCGGTGCCGTCAGCGCCTCTGTGGGCGAGCCGTTGAAAGCCAGTGTCGATTTGTCCTGTCCCATGTTGGCGGTTGAGAACTCTGTTACGACGTTGCCCGTTTGTGTACGGTGGATACTTTCCATCGGGAAGTAGCCCACCAGGCCTGAGCTGGAAGCATCGAGGCGCTCGTAGCGCCGACTGTCGATGACAGAGCTTGACAGTGCGGCATTCCAGATGCGCAGTTCATCGATGTCGCCTACGAACTTCTGCGGTATCACGCTGCTGGTGCAGCCGACGTAGAGCTTGTCGCCGCTGATGCCGGGTATAGAACTCTCGGGCAGAGTCTTCACTGCCTTACCGTCGATGTAGAAGATGGCGCTGTTTCCGCGGCGTACATTGAGTGTGATGTGGTGCCATGCGTTGTCAATGTAGTCGTTCTCGCTCAGGGTGATGCGGTCCTGGCTTACGAGTGTCGTGCCGCCCGCTTGCGGGGTTTCCTTTGTGAGTTCCAGTGTCAGCAGCCCGCTTCTGAACCCTATGGCTATGTTGTCGCGGATATAGAGCAGTGAGGCATTATCATTTTTTGCTGTGTCCTCAGCGCGGAACCACATCTCCAGTGCGAAGTTGTCCGTCTGGCGCGGGTTGAAGGTGGAGATGTCCACGTTCATGAATTGCGTGCCGTCGAGGTGTGCCGCGAGGTTTCGGTTGTTGATATACCAGCTCTCGGCCGATGCCACGATGTTGCGCGAGCGCGCCTTGTCGGCGAGGACTGTGCCGTGGCCCTCGTTCATGCGCCAGTAGCCTATGAGCCCCGGAGTGTTGGCTGCCTTGAGATGGCTGCGTGTCTCGTAGAGTTCATCTGTCGTTTTCCTTACGTTCCAGAGGGTCAGGTCGCGCATCATGCCTACGGTACCGCTGCCGCCGATGTTGAGTTGTCCCGTTGCATCGAAGTCGCCGACCGAGACATCCTTGCCCACGTGGATGGGGCTGATCATGTCGCTGTTGACATAGAGTAGTGAGATGCGGTTCTCCGTGTTCACCTCGTCCTTTGTCCAGTAAGTCATAGCCAGATAGGTCCACTTCTCTTCCGGCAACGCCGTCTCAAAGTCGTAGGTCTGCTCTGCACTGCCGATCCTTACAGCCAGCTTACCGCCGTCGTGGGTGTAGAGAGCGAGCATGTTGTCCTCGGTGCCTATGGAGAAGATGTTTCCGTCGCCCTTGCGATAGAACCAGCAGCCCATGGCGAAGTCCGTGTTTGACATGCTGAACTTGGCCTCCGTGGCTGCCTTCTCCCCGTTCAGCTGAAGGGCTACGTCGGGGTACTGGCTGTTGAGGGCTACGTTGTTCAAGTCGCCGTAAATGGCGAAGTTATCGCTCTTGCTCAGCGCGTTGTCATTCAAATCCTCGTTGAAGCGGACGTGCATGTTATTGCGGAAGGTGTATGTGAGCAGACCGTTCTCGGGACTTGGCATACCCATGACTTTCGGGCCTCGGGTGTCCTGTGTGATGTCTATAATCTCACTCTCGTAGGTTACGTCCTCGTTGCCATATTTGCCGAAGGTCTGGGCCTGCAGCTCGTAGATGCCGTCCTCGAGGAATGACACGGGCTGCGTGAAGGCGCTGCCGTCGGGCATGGGACTGTAGCCCAATGTCCAGTCCTCGGCATTGACGCTCCATTGCTTCACCAGATTCCATGTGTCGGTGCCTTTGCGGCGGAATCGCAGTCGCAGTCCTCGCAGTCCTTTGTCTTGGCGGTCAAGGTTATGAATGTTTGCAAGTATGCCGTTGTTCTCGGCCATGAATGCCGAGTTAAGCACGGTGTGGTCCACAGCCAGATCGACATGCGCCGATGCCGGCACGAAGTGTACGCGCAGCGTCACCACCTTGCTCACCGTGGTTGGGTCTTTCTCCGACCTCAGGACAATCTTGATGTCCTCGTAATCCACGATGCTGCGGTCGCTTTGGCTTACGAGCAGTTGCATCAGCACCGTCTCGTCGCCTTTCATCTTGATGCTGCGTCCTTCGCGTCCGTTGCTCAACGGCGAACCGTCCACCATGAGTATGGCCCCGTTGGGATTGCTCTTGTCCAAGGCCTCCAGAATGTATGTGCACATCGCGTTGATTTCGCTGGCGTTATGCAGCTGTAGCGTGAACTTAGCCGCTCCGCCTACGGGGATGTCGGTCTGCTCGGAGGCTCCCATCACATTCAGCTCCGGCATCTCCACGCGCATGGTGCCTTCGTTGAGTTTGGTGCCCTTGGCGTAGTATATGGTTTGCGTCTCCTTCTCGTAGGGGTTTACGGTCTGTCCGCCGCGTGTGCGGAAAATGGGTCCCCACTTGTTGGGTGAGTTATAGACATCCACGGAGAGCGCCGTGCGTGTGTCGCTGTCGCTCAGTGTCCAGGCTATGCTCGTCGTCTCTGTCGTCGTCGTGTCGGTTTGCTCTGTCGTTGACTTGCTGTTCTTCCATGTCATGATGGCGTATGTGCCGGCGTTGTTCAACAGGAAACCAAACTTCACATCGTTATTGATACACCAGTATGTCTCGTCCTTCACCTGATGCGCAGTCTTCGTTTCCGTCTTGTCGGTATGGCTGATGCTCATGCCGCCGCTGATGGAGTAGTTGGCTATTAAGTTACTGGCGTCCTCGAAGGCGTTGTACTTGTCAGCCTCGTTTTGTGCTATCTTGGCCTCCCAGGTGCGAATCTGGTTGATGGCAAACTCCACGCTGTCGGTTACGGCCTTGCCGGTACCGTTTCTCATGATATAGCCGGGGTTACCGTGTCGTTCATCGTACTTGCTTCCCCAGAAGTCCCTGTCGCCGTTGGCACGTCCCCATTCCGGGTCGCCCTCATTGTAGCTGGTGTAGTAGGTCACCTTGCCGGGTATTTTCGGCGAGTTGGCTTCTTCCCAGTGGTTGCCGTCCACATGCACGAGGCGGTCTTTGATGAATGCTTTCCAGTTGGGTATAAGGTTGTCGATGATGTAGGCTTGTGTGTAGCTGAACTGTGTCTCGAAGCTTTCGCTCATCGCGATGCCGTCTTTCTGCGCCAGTTGGTAGGTGCCGTCAGCCTGCTGGTAGAAGCCTAACAGGCGCGCCTTGCTGAAGGTGAGGTTCGTGGAGCGCCCTAAGTACGTGTCGCCGTTCTCGGGCCGATAATCTCCTAACACCTGGCTGAAGATCATCTGGCTGGGCGTGGAGATTTTCTCCGAGGTGGTATAGCTCTTGGATTCGAGACTGTAGTCGCTGTCCTTGTGCCCGTTGATGCGCGTGTTCGTTGTATTGTTGACAAACTGGAACTTCGAGTGATTCATGATGATCATGCCTTCTGAGACTTCCCATGTAGGCGTTAAGCTGATGTATGCTCCTCCGCCGAAGTTACTGTCATCAACGGTGCAGGTGGATTTGCTGAAATTATCTATTTTCGTCTTCTCCAGCGAGGCCACGGAGTTGGAGCCGGGCGGGCGGCGGATGACATAATCCACCTTGTCGGGGCCTTGTGTCATGAAGTTGGTTCCCGTGGGCAGTGAGCCTAAGAGAATCAAGTCCAGGGTCTCGCTCTTGGAGTCGGGAGCCTGCCACATGGTGGTGCGCCCATCTACGCGCACGCCGATGCTCATGTTGCGGATATGTCCTTCGGACAGGTTCGGCCATCCGCCCTCAAACTCGTAGAACACCGTGCCGGTGGAGTCGGGTAGGATGTCGATGTTGGGCGTTCTGTATTCGGTGCCGGCTTCCGCCTCTTCGCCGTTGATGATGACTTTCTCGGCATAGACCTGCGTCAGGATGCTGGCATCGTTGATGATACTGATGACGGCATCGCGCGGTTTCTCATCGAATGTCTCCCCGGTGTCGAGGTTCTTGTACTTTTCTGCCACTTTGATTTCGAAGCCGTAGCGTTTACCCTGGCAGAAGAAGGGATGGTCGTAAGCGTAGCTATAGCCATCGTCGGTATAGGTCAACACCTGCAGGGTGTCTATAGTGTTCGTCAGTGTGGTCACGGGCACCTTCACTTCTCCGAAGGCTCCGTTCTTCGTGCCCTGCTGCACCACGGTGATGTCGGGCGTGGCACGGTACTGTCGCACCATCTTTGCGGCATATCGGTATTTATATACAGCATCGTCGGTCCTCAGTGAGTCGCAGGGCTGTTTCTCGCTGATGGCGTTCGTGGCGTCGATGACCGGCAGGTTCTGTGCAAAGACGGGCAGTCTGTCGTAGTCCTCGCCTCCCTCGAACTTGATACTCTCCACCATATACCTCAACGGCGGCAGCATGGCTGAGAACTCGCCTGTCTCGGGGTCGGTGGTGATGTAGATGTACTTGGTTTCATCCTGCCCGCCGCCGGCGCGGTAGGCCGTGCTCTTGATGGCCGTCGAGGCGCTGGCAACGATGATGGAGTCCTTGCCGTAGTCCTCGTCGCCGTTCGCATCGCGCACGTAGTTGAAGGAGCATTGCGTATCACGGCCGAGGCTGAGTTTGACGGTGGCCTTGCCGATGCGGTTTTTGCTCATGGCGAAACCTATGGGGGCACTCTGGTCGCTGTAGCCGCCATTGATGCGTCCCGTTACGTTGACCAGCGTGGAGTCGGTGAAGTTGACGGTTTCGGACTGTTTGAAGTCGTAGGTGGTGCCGTCCAGGGGGAATGAACTCAGGCGGTGTCCCTCCTTGTAGGCCTCGATGAGGTGCGGACCTATGGGCACAGAGAGCGTATATTCACCATTGGCATCCGTCATGACCAGGCCTTCCTTTGTCTGCACGGGTTTGCCGTCAATCCGGAACTGTATGCTGTCGGCGGGGATGTTGGTGTTGAGGTACGTGATCTTGCCCTTCACCGGGAACGACGAGATGTCGCTGAAGTCGAAGCTGTTGAGCGTCAGGTTGCTGCTGCCGATGAATCCGTTGCGCGAATTGGGCGAGAACTCGTGGATGCCGCGTGACGGTATCACGGTGTATGTGGATCCGGAGCCTACGAAGGGTATGCCCCTGATGATGTATTCACCATTGGCGTCAGTGACGGCATAGCGCGAGAGCTGTTCCTCGGTGGGCGTGATGTTCGACACGCTGATGTTCTGGCCCACGGTGCCGTGGTGGCCATTAGGCATGTCGTTGGAGTAGGATGCGTCGAAGACGTAGCGCGTCAGACCCTCGTCCATCGGCCAGTAGAGCCTTAAGCCTTTCTCGCGGCCGTTCATGATGCGGTCTGCGTATGCAGCTTGCTCGCTCTGGGTGAGGAGGTGATCGAAGACGCGCACCTCAGTGACGTTGCCCTTGAAGGCTTGCTCCTCGGTGATGCCTGTGGCACCGCCGATGGTGAATGGCCGCCGCGTAGATTCTCCATCGGAGATGGTATAGTTGTTGCCACATTCATCTATTGACTTCCGCACGAGGTACATACCATACTCTTCTCCACGGTCTATCCTGCTGAGGTTGGCAAGGTCGCCGGAATAGGTGTATAGCAGGTGGTCATATATTTTGAGATTGAGATCCGACAGCTCTGGGTCTGTATTGATGTTGAGGTTTTCATCCGTCGAGATCGTTTCGCTGATGAACGTCAGTTCCTGCGAGACCTGTTCTCCTACGGCTATGGACAGGTCACTTCCCGACTTGCTCACCGTCAACAGCGAAAAACTGTTGGCAGGGATGCTGAGTTCAGTGTCGTAGGTCCTGCGGGTCGTCCGACCGTATTTGATGGTTTTGCTGAGCGGCACGTCCTTGCAGAGATTCCATGCGTCCCGCTTTGGAGTAATGGTATAATCGCCGCTATAGTTCAATACATAGTAGCCTTCGTTCCTCCATTGCTGCACAATTTCCTCGGCCATTTTCTTAGGGTAAACGTCGCATTGCCAAGGTTCATGGTAGGTCGTGGTGGTCACGTCCGGCGAACCGACGATGCCCCGTATGTAGCGTGCGGTCGTATAGACCGTGTCCCTGCTGGCTTCGGTGATGAGCAGCAGCTTGTAGCCAGTGTCGCTCCTGCCGCCTATAGCCAGTTTTCCCACAGACGGTATCTCTCCGATGACGGCACCCTCGCTGAGATCCTCATCGGGGCGCACGAAGAACTGCACGGAGAAGCTCTTGTCGCTGCCGAACAACTTGTCCGTTTCTTCCGCGTCGGCATTCCACACGAGACCCGTGGAGGCGCCGCCGATGCGCTTGGAGGCTCCCTTGATGGCATGGTCGTCGCTGGCCGACGGGTGCAGCGTCAGCCGCACGTCCTCCACCGATTCTCCGCTGCCGAAGGTGATGCGGCCCGTGATTACGCCGCGAGCCTGGCAGAAGCCCACGTCGCGCAGCGTGTTCTGTATGCGGTTATCGGAATAGACCTCGATTTTGTATTCGTAGTAGTAGCCCGGCTGCACGGTATTGTCCTCGTAGGTGTAGAGCGTTGCCGTGCCGCTGGTGGTGTTGATGGGTATGAAGTCATCTTGGCTGTCAACATAGCGGCGCGAGATGACGTAGGTGGTGTTGTCGGTGCCTGCCTGCAGGGCTTCCCACGAGAGGCGCACCGTGCCCTCGTGCGTGCCTTTGGTGGCGGTGAAGCTCTTGATGGACGAGCCCTCGAGCATTCCCGCCGTGAGCATCTCGCTCTCAAAGAGAGAGCGACCCTCGTTGAGCGACAGCCTGATGAGATACTGATAGCGCACCTTGTCGTTTGGTATGTCGCTGTCGGTGAATGTCAGCGGCGTGCTGCCGTCGGGGTTGGCATCCCCCGTGACATTGCCTATCTCGCTCCATGCAGAGCTGTCCGTCTTGCGGCGCATCACCTGGAATTTTACCGTGGCCGACGTCGAGGGCACGCGGGAATACAGCCATTGCAGCTTCACCTGACGGCGCACGGTGGTGTCCTGCTCAAAGCCATAGATGGTCATCGTGGGCTTGGTGTGCATCACGTCCGACTCCACGTAGCCCAGCTGCTTCAGCAGAGCCTCGTCGGGGCTGCTGAGCAGTGCCGAGCTGATGCCCTTGTTCTCCCAGTCCATGGGCACGTTCAGCACCATATATTTATAGTAGCTCTCCTGCTGCACGCTGTTGTCGCTGTAGCTCAGCGACATGTTGGTGCCGGGGTTGCTGATCTTGCCTCGTCGGCTCCATGTGCCGCTGCCTGTGGGCTTTCCGTTCTTGTCGGTTTCCATGCGATAGATGTATGGGAAGCATGGCATGTAGTTGCCCGGGGCGGAGCTGACGTCCCACGAGAGATCTACCATCTTGTCGAACTGCCTGTAGTCCATCCGCAGGGCCGCAGGCACGGGAACCACCTCAAACACGCTGTGAGTGTTGTATGTGTAGGTCTCTTTCCAGTAGTTGCCGCCCACGGCATCCTTGAGGCGGTCAGTGGCGACCACCTTCATGTCCACCTGTTTGGGGTTGCCTACGGACTGTGGAATAGTGACGGTGTATTCCTTTCTCTGCGTCTTGTCGCATAGGAAGCTGTCGGTCTGTATCTCCGTGGTGTTGTCCTGCTTCTTGTAGGTGAAAGTAACCTTGTAAAAGCCTTCGTGGATGTGTGTGCCGCTGAGCTTCTGGCTCACATCGTCGGGCAGTTTGGGCACCGTGAACTTAATCTTGTCGGGCCCTGTGCGCTCGGCTTTGTAGTCACTGGTCTTCAGGTGCAGGTAAGCCGGGCTTTTGCTCAGTGAGGTCTTGCCCAACTTCATATAGGTGAAGTATTTGTGGCTGGAGTGTTTGAATTGGTACATGAACTCCCATTCCTTTCCGGCCATATCGGAGGGGAAATAGAATTCGATGGACGGCGTGCAGTAGTGGTTGCTGCCGCCCCACTTGGTGATCATGTAGTCTTGCTCGCTGGTGCTTAGCTGTTGCTCGCCGATGATGTAGCTGTTGGTGAACCATGCCTGGATGCTGCTGTCGGCACATCTTGCCCGCACCTTGCCGAAGGGGTTGTCGTCGCTGCCTTCTTCGATGTACCAGATGTGGATGAGGTCTTTTCTCTGTCCTGAGCTGCTAATGGCGTAGATGCAACCGTCGGACTTGGCGTAGGTATTGAGGTAGTCAAGGTCGCAGAGCAGGACGTTGAAGGTCACGTGGTCCTGGTTGTTGCTCATGTAGAACTTGCTGGGGTTCAGCATCAAGTCAGCGGCATGCATGGGCAGGCTGAAGACGAAGAACAGGACCGCAGACAACCATGTCCACGCCCTTGGTGATAATGCTTTGGCCTTCATAATCGTTGCTGTGTGTGTAGTTATTGTTTACGTTTATTCCCAGATATTCCAACGACCGTTGCCGGAACTCTTTACTTCGGCCTGTGACGCATCCAACTCTGTCGCATTGGTGCGGATGAGGCCGCTTTCCGTCTCCTTGTCGTAGATGTTAGTGCCGGATGACTGCAGCAGTGAAAAGCTGATTTCGTCACATGAGCACTCTGGATGTATATATTGTTTCTTTCTCATAGTCAAGAACGGTGTTATCTGATGAATGTCTTTTGTCCGTTGCGCACATAGAGGCCTTTGCGGAGCTTGCCATCTGCCGGAGCCCTGCGGCCCGCGATGTCATAGACCTCTGTGGTTCCTTCCCGTTGGTTGATGCTTACGGGTATGTCACCGATGGCTGTTTCGGTGTCGCTGAAGCTGAACGTCAGCTGTTTCACGCCCAACCCTGTCCACTGCGCAGTCGGAATCTGCAGATAGGCGCGGTTGGCGGCTATCGTGCCGCCGGAGGTGGGATGGAAGGCTCCCTGAGAGAGGATGAGGTTGGTCTTGTCGCCTGCCGTGGCTGTGATGGCCGTAGGGACTGTCACGCCGACGAGCATGTTCGCAGCGTAGCTCTCATCCGTTGTTTCCACGCGCTTCAGGTCGGCGAAGGTGGCTGTGCTTGTGGCGTTGTGGATGAGCACGCCCTGGCCCGCCAGCACCTTATGGACCCGCTGGATATATACCCGCCTGTTATCCTCGCGGAACTCCAGCGGCACGTAGAAGAGCATGTTGCCATTGTCATCGTCTTCGAAGCTGGCATGGCCGCAGAAGGTGGCCAGCTCGCCGCTCACAGTGAAGCGGCCATACACCTCGGCATTGCCGAAGATCTGGTCGCGGACCTGTGCGGCAGGCATGATGACATGGACGTCAGAGGTCAGCACCGAGCGCATGTCCGTCCAGTTGATGGTGGCAGTAGCCGCGTCGCTGATGCCGCCGATGAGGACTTCTTGCAGCACTTCCCTTGTGCCGAGCGTCGCCAGCATCGTGCGCAAGTTGGCGGCTGTCATGCCGTTGCCGGCATTCACGGATGTCAGCGTGCTCTTCACTCCGGCCAACACACCGCTCTCGAACACGGGGTTACAGCCGTCGAGGGTCAATGTCGCTACCTGGCCGCCGTAGAAAGCCCCAGAGCGCACAGTGGTCACCGAGGCGGGCAGCGTCAGCTCAGTGGCTGCCCTGCCCATGTCCGTGAGACCCGTGACAACGGTATTACCGCTGCCATCTTCAAACTCGAAACACGCATCCTGTGCCGTGGCTCCGCTGACAAAGAAAAACAGCAAGAAAATGGGGAAACAAAGGATGGGCGAGGAAGGGGACGGAAATCTGGAAATGTTGAAGTATTGCATTGATAACAGATTAGTGTTTTTTATTGATCAAGAATTAGAGAATTAGAGTATTGAAGTTTCGGATGTAAATTTTGACCACAGATTTCACAGATTTCACGGATTACCTGTCCTGTAGTATGAATCATTTAATTCTATATTACACAGATTCAGACCCGCAAAGCGTCTCGCTCTAAATCTGCGCAATATGTAAAAGAATTCATGATAACAAGTAGCTTTGAATCTGTTTAATCTGTTAAATCTGTGGTCTCTTATACATCCGAAACTTGAATTAGAGAATTTACTATCTTTTGCAAAGCAAAAGACATTCTATTCATTCTCATCAATTCATACGACAGCGTATTGCATATTGAGAAAAATTCTCCAATTCTCTAATTCTTGATAATAATAAATTACTTGACAGACAATAAATTGCCTACACCCGAAGCTTAAATGATTAACTATTCGTGCCTATTAGTGTCTCACTATTCGTGCCTATTAGTGTCTCACTATTCGTGCCTATTCGTGAATTAACTATTAGTGCCCATTAGTGTCTCACTATTCGTGCTTATTAGTGATTAATCGTTACTGCTTATTCGCTTCCTTCTCGTCCTCTACGATTCTCTTCCTATTCACGTACATCATGACCACCGTGAATCCGGCCAGCAGTCCCATTCCGATGTAGTCGAGGCTCTTGCAGGCTCGGAAGATGACCCATCCGAAGAGGGAGGAGCAGAAGTCGAGGGCACCGGCCAGGAAGCCTTCGGGCACCTTGGCCGCAGCGTCCTGCGTGGCGGCATACACCGAGTTGGCGGCAGCCGTGAAGTCGGCGCTCATGTCCGTGACGAAGTAGAGACCGAAGACGAGGGCCATGAGGCCGATGATGAATGTCTTGACGACATTATTCTTTGTAATGGGCAGCACCAGGGGGAACAGGTAGAACATGCCGGCCAGCGAGGCTAAGGGCAGGAACTGGTTGCCCGGCAGCACGACAGCCAGGAACAGCACCGTAGGAATCAGCAGCAGCGAGACCACGAGCGTCGTGGGATGTCCTATCACCAGTGCGGGGCTCATGCCGATGTGCACCTTCTTGCCGTTGAACTTCTTCTCCACGACCTCCTTCGTCTTCTGGCTGATGGGCATCAGACCGTCGATGAACAGCTTCGTGATGCGGGGAATCAGCTCCATCACGGCACCCATGATGACACCCAATGACAGGATCGTCTTAGCGGCATCGCTGTTCCATTCCTTCACGCTGAGGGCTCCGATCAGTGCACCCACGATGACACCGAGGATGAGCGGTTCGCCCAGCACGCCGAACTTCTTCTTCAGGCCTTCGGCGTCGATGTCCAGCTTCGAGAAGCCCGGAATCTTGTCCAACAGCCAGTTGATGGCGATGGCGAAGGGCACGAAGCTCTGGCAGAACGGCTGCGGGATAGAGATGCCGTCCAGCTCATAGTGCTTCTGGAACTTCTCGGCGGTCAGGTCGGCCATGACGAGTGTGAACATATAGCAGATAATGGCGGCAAAGTAGCCCCATGCGAGGCTCTCACCCTTCACGAAATACACGACAGCACCGATGAAGGCGAAGTGCCAGTAGTTCCACAGGTCGATGTTCACCGTCCGCGTCGTCTTCGTCAGCACCATCAGGAAGTTCACGCCCAGGCAGATAGGGATGATCAGTGCGCCCACGGCTGTGTTGTAGGCCACGGCGGCAGCTGCCGGCCAGCCCATGTCGAAGATGTTCAGCTGCAGATGGTAGATGTCGGAGATGTTCGTCAGCGGGCCGTTGAAGTTGTTCGTCAGCAGCGCCGTGACGATGCCGAGGCCCACGAAACCGACGCCCACATACAAGCCGCTCTGCAGCGCCTTGCCGAATTTCAGACCGATGCACAGGCCGATGATGGTGAACAGGATGGGCATCATAACAGATGCACCGAGGGAGATAATGTAAGCAAAAACATGTTCCATGTTTTTTCAGTTTAAAGTTTAAAGTTTAATGTTTAATGTAATTACTTATGATAATCGTTATAGGAGTTATAAAGGCCAGACAACAACTTTTGTATAACGATGGCCTTTTCGTCCATTGAATCAAGTTCTGCCTTATTAATATAGCCGACATCAAAAGACAATTCCAATTGGCACATAGTTTCAGATAATGAACCTTGGGCATATTCTATGAAACGCAATTTCTCCTTCTTTGAAATACGTCCTGCACATTCTGCAATATTTGAAGGGATTGATGAGGCCGCTCTACGCATTTGATCACATAGCGCAAAGCGTTCTTCAACAGGGAATTTCTTTAAAAGTATATAAACAGTCTTATTGAAAGCCCGTGCATGTTGATATACAACCAGCTTTCTGTATGAGAAGTTTTCACTACTGAAATACATTCCTCATTAAACTTTAAACCTTAAACTTTAAACTGGTTCTATTTCTCAAACGAAATGGAGCCGCCGCCGATATTCTTGCCATCGGCAAAGATCTGGACGCGATACTGCCCGGCAATGAGCATCTCGTTGACATCCCAATAGACGGTCACGGGCGTCTCCTCGCCGTTGTACTCGATATCCTTGCGGATGCTGTACTCCAGTCTGCGGTTCTCGAAATCGAAGGTGCCACCGCCGTCGAGGACCTCACCCGTGGGTTTGAGAATACGGACATAGATGCTCTTGTTGCCGGAGGCTGCCGTCACGTTGCGAGCGATGTTGAAGGAGATCTGGAACTTCCTCACGTCCTTCGTCTTCTTGGCCTCCTTGCCGCGTTTGTTGAGCGATGAGATGCGTATGGCGGTAGCATCCAGCTGGCTGGCAATCTCCACCTTGTCCGAGAGGGAGGCTTTCTCCGACGAGAGGCTGGAGATCTGCTGTTGCTGCACGGCTTGTTGCTGGCGCAGGTCCTCGTTCTCGCCCATCAGCTGTGTGTTCAGACGGTTCAGCGAGTCGATCTCAGCTACGAAGCTCTTCAGCACCTCGCGCATGGTAGCCAGTTCTTTCTTCAGGCGCGCAATCTCCGCAGCATCATTGTTTTTCGTGCGTCGCAGCTCTTCCAGAAGTTCTTGCGTACGCTGCTGTTCGCGTTCCAACTGCGTCATCAACGAGTCGTTGGTGACCTGCGTCTTCATCTCGTTATACTGACGTGCGAAGTTCTCATACTCATTTTCCATCTCGCGCTTGTCCATCTCCACGAGTTCCAGCATCTGCTTGTTCTCCTCGTTGGATTTGCTCAATGAGAAAATCAGATAAGCCATGCCTGCGATGAGCACGGCAACAACGGCCAAAAGGGCATAAAGTGTCTTTTTGTTCATAATTCCACAAAATTTTGTGCAAAATTAGTAAAAACTTTAAACTTTAAACGCTCAACCCTCAACTTTTTTATATATTTGCAGCAGAATAACTGAAAAACAAACATTCTAACGCTCAAATGAGTATCATTTCTGACTTTCGGCCTCTGCTTATCAATCCCTTTCGCCCTCAAGCCCGTCAATATGTCAACATCATAAGCCGGTAGTATTTCGATATGGAATATATGTCACAAGAAGGCTATGACAAGCTCGTAGCCGAGCTCCATGAATTGGAGACCGTGGAACTTCCCCGCGTCAAGGACGCCATTGCCGAAGCACGCGACAAAGGCGACCTGAGTGAGAATTTTGAATACCATGCTGCGAAGCGAGAGCAGGGACGGCTGCTGGGTCGCATCCGCTTCAAGCAGCGTGTGCTGGAACACGCGCGCGTCGTTGATATGTCACGTCTGGGCGGCGACAGCGTGATGCTGCTCACGAAGGTGGAGATGACCAATCTGGCCAACAATGCACGGATGTGCTACACCGTTGTCAGCCCCCATGAGGCCAACCTGCGCGAGAGCAAGATCTCCATCAAGTCCCCCATCGCGCAAGCCTTGATGGGCAAGAAAGTCGGAGACATCGTAGAAGTGCAGGTGCCGGCCGGCCTTCAGCGCTTCCGCATCGAGAGCATCAGCCTCTAAAAAACATAAGCAGCGGCTACAATCTTCTTTGTAGCCGCTGCTTTTTCATTGCCTTATAGCCTACCCTATCGCATCTTCTCCTGGAACCAGTTGGTGATGCTCCGGTAGAGGTGAAGGCGCGTCTTGCCACCGCTGATGTTATGGTTGCGGTTGGTGTAGATGAGCTCCATGAACGGTTTGTCAGCCTGCACAAAAGCCTCTGTGAGCTCAGCGGTATTCCGCAAGTGGACATTGTCGTCAGCAGTGCCGTGACAGATGAGGAGCGCACCGTGAAGCTGAGCAGCACGCGACATGGGGTTGCGGTCATAGCCCGTCGGGTTCTCCTTGGGTGTACGCATATAGCGCTCGGTATAGACGCTGTCATAGAAGCGGTAGTTGGTGACGGGTGCCACAGCCACGCCCGCTGCGAAGACGCCACGGCCCTCGGTCAGCGACATCAGCGTGTTGAAGCCTCCATAGCTCCAGCCCCAGATGCCGATGCGGTCCTTGTCGATATAGGGCAGCGAGGCGAGATAGAGCGCCGTCTCAACCTGGTCCTTGGACTCCAGGTTGCCCAGGTTCAGATAGGTCTGCTTCTCGAAGGCCGCACCACGTCCGCCTGTGCCACGGCCATCCACGCACACGCAGATGAAGCCCTGTTGTGCCAGGAAGTGCTCATAGAGGCAACCGCCCATATTTCCCGTCCACCAGGAGTCCAGCACCTGCTGTGAGCCAGGCCCGCTGTACTGGTACATCACCACGGGGTATTTCTTGGACGCCGAGAAATCGGCGGGCTTCACCATGTAGCCGTTCAGCTCTACGCCCTCTCCCGTCTTAAAGGTGAAGAACTCGGGCTTTCCCAACTTCAGACCGTCAACTTTCGACTTTAAGCTGCTGTTATCCTCCAACGTCGTCAACACCTTCCCCTTGGCATCGTTGAGCGTGGTTACGGGAGGTGTGGTGATGTTGGAATAGACATTCAGGTAGTACTTGAACGTCTTGGAGAACGTGGCGCTGTTAGTACCTCGCTGCTGGCTGAGCTTGGTGATGTTACCCTTGGCATCAGCACGATAGACAGCCTGATAGAGCGGTCCCTCCTCATTGGCGCCGAAGAAGCAGTCGCCCGTGGCGGGGTTGTAGCCGTAGAACGCTTTCACAACGAAGTTACCCGTAGTAATCTGACGCTTGAGTGTTCCGTTGAGGTCGTAGAGGTAGAGGTGGTTATAACCGCTGCGTTCGCTCATGAGTACGAAGCCGCCATCGAAGAGCTGCAGATTCCTGTAAGGTTCCTCGGTGACATATTTGTCCACCTGGTCGCGCACGATGAGCTTACACTCTGTGGAACGCGGGTTGGCAGCATAGATGTCGAGGCGGTCCTGGTGGCGGTTCTGCGTGAGCACAAGCAGGCGCTCCGGGTCGTTGGTGAAACGGATTCGGGGCACATAGCCGTCCTTGTCCAGGGGCAGCTTCATCTGCTGGATACGATGGCTCTTGATGTCATAGGAGTGTACGGTTACCGTAGCATTCGTCTCGCCAGCCATCGGATACTTATAGGCGTAGGAACCGGGATAGGTGGCGAACTCGTCGCGGGCAGGTGCGGCACCGCGGTAGAGCGGGAAGGAATACTCGGACACAGCACTTTCGTCATAGCGAATCCACGCCAGCATCGTGCCATCGGCATTGAAGTCGAAGGCGCGCGAGAAGCTGAACTCCTCCTCGTTGACCCAGTCGGGTTTGCCGTTGATGACCTTGTTGTATTCGCCGTCCTTTGTCACCTGACTCTCGGCATTCCCGAAAAGCAGCTTCACCAGAAACAGGTTGTTGTCGCGCACGAAAGCCACCATTGTACCGTCCTTGGAGAAGGCCGGCACCTCCTGCGGTCCGCCGTCGGAGAGGCGCTCCAGTGTGCGGTTCCTCACCGTGTAGATGTAATAGACGGCCGTAAAGGAGTGGCGGTAGATGTGCTTCGTCTCTGTCTGAATCAGGATGGTCTGCTCGTTGGGGCTCATGATGTAGCCGTCAATACGGTTGAGACGCGCGTCGCCCTTGGTGTTGGCACAATCGAAAAGCACGTCGGTCTGCTCGCCCGTCTTGAAGGAACGGGCGATAATCTGACGGGCATCGGGCGAGAGCTGGCTGTAGCGTTCGCCGTCATTCAAGGGGTGTACGCCGGCAATGGTTTTGGGAGAGAAGGTGCCGCTGGTGAGCTGCTCCAGCGTCAGCTGCTGAGCTTTTGCGGGTGCGATGGCCAGCACAGCGGTCAACGCCAACAGGCGGAATACATTACGTAAGGTCATAGGTATCGATGTTTAGGATTTGGCAAAGCGCACAGCAACGGCTTTGCCTTTGTACTCAATGGTCTTGACAGGCGAGGTGCCCTGCGGTGTCACGCGGACGATGCGGAAGCGGCGCTGCTCAAGCATCCCGGGGAAGGAGCCCTTGCGCTTGCCGATGGTGAGCGTCTGTCGCGCCTCATCCCACTGCAGGGGAATCTCCGTGTAGAAGCCGCGCTCGTAGCGGTAGCTGTCACCCTCGTCTTCGTAGAGTGTGAAGTGTCCGTCGGCACCGGCATAGACACGTATTTCCAAATCATCCCATGCTTTCTCTGCGGCGTACTGCACATCCGGACCTATCGGCAGGATGCTGCCCGCACGCACGTAGAGCGGACTGTGGCTGAGGGGCACAGTAGTGCTGACGGTCTGTCCGCCCTGCATACGCTGGCCCGTCCAATAGTCATACCAGTCCGCGCCGGCAGGCAGGTAAGCCTCATAGGTGTGCTCCTGTGTCCAGTCGATGGTGGGATACGTTTTCTCCTGACCCTCGTTGCCGTTCTGCTTGTTCCAGCCGGAGAGTTCGTCAGTCCTTACGACCTTCTCCTCCGTATAGAACGGTCTGGTGACAGGCACCACGAGCAGCGAGCGGCCGAACATATACTCCGAGTTCATGTCCCACACCTTGCGGTCGGCGGGGAAGTCCATCACGAGAGCTCGCATGAAGCTGTCATCATGCTGCGCCACCTGCCACGAGGTACTATATATATAAGGTATAAGGCGGTAGCGGAGACGCACTGCATCCACCAGCGCCTCATAGACGGGCTCGCCGGGTTTGCCGTAGTAGTAGAGTTCGCGATAGACATCGGTGCCGTGGCTACGCATCATGGGGCAGAAAGCACCGAACTGCATCCAGCGGACATAAAGCTCCTGGTACTGCGGGTTGCGTGTGCCGGAGTTGTGTCCGAGGGTGTTATAGGAACCGGCGAAGAAGCCGCCGATGTCGGTGTTCACCTGTGGATTGCCGGTGAGGGTGTAGTTGAGGCAGATGGGGATTTGCTTGCGCAGGCTCTCCCAGCTGGAGCCGATGTCGCCGCTCCAGGTGTTGGCACCTGTGCGCTGCTGCCCGGCAAAGTAGCTGCGGGTGAGGATGAAGACACGCTTCGTGGTGTCAACGGCGCGCTGGTTGTCATAGACACCTTCTACCGTTGCCAACGGGAAAGCGTTACGCACGGAGCGGTAGGAGCCGCGCTGGTTGTCAGCGGTGGTGATGACCTCGTCGAGGTCGCTGTCCTTGAAGGAGTGGTGGTCGGGGTCTGTGGAATCCATCCACCATGCATCAATGCCCATCCGGTGCAGACGGGAGAGGTTCTCCCAATAGATGCTGCGAGCCTCGGTGCTGTAGGGTGCATAGACGCGCACGCCGCTGGGATAGTCCATGCGGGGAGGCCAGAAGGGCAGTCCGCTCTGCGGCCATGTCTCGAAGCCCATCAGGTAGCCCTTCTCATCCATCTGTTTGTAACCTTTTGTGTTGGGACCGAAGCTGGCCCAGATACTGATGCTCATGTGTGCGTGGTGCCGATTGTGTACCTCGTCAATCATGCGCTGTGCGCCCTGGAAGTCCTCGTTGAGGAACTCCATCGCGTTCCAGTTGTAGTTACTGCCCCAGTATTGCCAGTCTTGTATAATGCCATCGAAGGGCACACCGAGACTGCGATACTTGCGCACCACTTCGAGGAGTTCGTTCTGTGTCTTGTAGCGCTCGCGGCTCTGGTGGAAACCATAGGTCCACAGCGGCAGCATCGGCGCCTTGCCTGTCAGGTGGCGCAGCTCGCGGATGACACCGTCGGCGGAACCGCCAAACATAAAGTAGTAATCAACGGCATCACCCACCTGCGACTCCAGTGTGAGGCCGTCGCGTGTGTCGAGTTCCGTGGGAGAATAGTTGTCCCAGTAGATGCCGTAGCCCTTCTGACTCTGGAAGACATTGGCGAAGTCCTCCAGGTTCGACTGCGTCATCAGGCGTTTCTCGCCACGTTGGCTCATCTTGCCGTTTTGCAGGAGTCCTACGCCGTAGATGGGCTCGTCCTGATCCAGCGTCCATGACTGCTGCACGCGGTAGCTGCCACGGTCGGGTCCCTCAGCAATAGGCTTCAGGGCTGACGCTTTCTCGGCGAGGAGGACGTTGCCTTTCGCGTCGGCAAACGTCACCTGCTGTGTGTTCGTGTTGACGGTTACGACCATTGCCGACGAGCTATATGTGGTGACATCGCCGTTGGTCGTCGTTCTCACCTTCACCGCTTCGGGCTTGGCCTTCACCACGAAGTCATACTTACGTGGCGGCACTTGTCCTGTAGCAGCTTTTTGGATGCGAACGGTCAGAGGCGTATAGAACGTGACCACGGTCTCCGCCTCGGCTGCGAGGGCTTGGGCAAAGCCGGCGCAGATAAACACTGCGCCGGTTGCCAAAAGCCTTTTAAATGCTTTTTTCATTTCGTACGATTAGTACATGTTTACGATAGCTTCATAGAGTTCCTGCTTGCCGCTGGTCTGCTTGGGTTCGCCGACCTTCTTGCCGTAAGCGTAAGCCTCTTCGAGGGTCATCTTGCCCTCCTCGAACTTCTTGCCTTCGCCTGCGTCGAAGCTTGCATAACGCTCCTTGACCATAGCGCAGAGGGGAGACTTCTCGATGATGTCAGCAGCGCTGAGCAGAGCGTGAGCCATAGCGTCCATGGCAGCGATGTGAGCGATGAAGATGTCCTCGAGGTCGGTGCTGTTACGACGGGTCTTGGCATCGAAGTTGGTGCCGCCGTCCTTGAAGCCGCCGCCACGGATGATCTGCATCATGGCCTGGGTGAGCTCATAGTGGTCGATGGGGAACTGGTCGGTGTCCCAGCCGTTCTGGTAGTCACCACGGTTGGCATCGATGCTGCCGAGCATCCCGGCATCAACGGCGCAAGCGAGCTCGTGCTCGAAGGTGTGGCCTGCGAGGGTAGCGTGGTTGACCTCGATGTTCACCTTGAAGTCCTTGTCCAGGTTGTGAGCCTTCAGGAAACCGATGACGGTCTCTGTGTCAACATCATACTGGTGCTTGCTGGGCTCCATGGGCTTGGGCTCGATGAGGAATGTGCCCTTGAAGCCCTTGCTGCGAGCATAGTCGCGGGCCATGGTCAGCATGGTAGCCATGTGCTCCTTCTCGCGCTTCATGTCGGTGTTCAGCAGGCTCATGTAGCCTTCACGGCCGCCCCAGAACACGTAGTTGGTGCCGCCCAGCTCGATGGTAGCGTCGATAGCGTTCTTGATCTGCACGATGGCGCGGGCCACAACGTCGAAGTCGGGGTTGGTGCTGGCGCCGTTCATGTAGCGCTTGTTGCCGAAGACGTTGGCTGTGCCCCAGAGGAGCTTGATGCCGGTCTCAGCCTGCTTCTGCTTCAGGTAAGCCACCACTTCCTTCAGGTTCTTCTCGTATGTCTCCACGTCAGCGGCTTCTGCTACGAGGTCGATATCGTGGAAGCAATAGTACTCGATGCCCAGCTTCTGCATGATCTCGAAACCAGCGTCAGCCTTGTCCTTAGCAGCCTGCACGGGGTCTGCAGCGGTGTTCCAGGGGAAGCTCTTGGTGCCGCCGCCGAACTGGTCAGCGCCCTCAGCGCAGAGTGTGTGCCACCATGCCATGGCGAACTTGAACCACTCGCTCATCTTCTTACCCATGACCACACGGTTCTTGTCGTAGTAGCGGTAGGCCATCGGGTTCTTGCTCTCAGTACCCTCGAACTTAATCGCAGGGATTTCAGGGAAATACTGTTTCATTGTTTTAAAA
This sequence comes from uncultured Bacteroidales bacterium, assembly GCA_902779845.1. Taxonomy (GTDB): domain Bacteria; phylum Bacteroidota; class Bacteroidia; order Bacteroidales; family Bacteroidaceae; genus Physcousia. The sequence goes on from CACZCZ010000029.1 coordinate 60,739, forward strand.
GAAACTTAAAAGGTTATTGAATAAAATGTTAACTGTTTCTGAAGGGATTTACGTCCTCCTTTACAGGGAGGTTGAGGGGAGATACTCTGCCCAACGCTCATAGGCTTCCTTGTAGGCAGCCTGGTTCTTCACATCGGGCTCGATCACCTGCAACTTCTTCAGCGTGGCGAAGGCCTCGTTGTGGTCGGCATAGATGCCGGCACCCATACCCGCACCGCGGGCAGCGCCCACGCTGCCGTCGGTGTCGCAGAGCTCGATGGTGGCACCCGTGACGCCGGCGAGGGTGTCGCGGAAGATGGGGCTGAGGAACATATTGGCCTTGCCCGCACGGATGGTCTTCAGGCTCATGCCCATCTGCTGCATCACTTCCATGCCATAGGCGAAACTGAAGACGATGCCTTCCTGCGCAGCACGCAGCAGGTGAGCCTGCGTGTGGGTGTTGAAGTTGATGCCGTGGATGCTGGCGCCCACCTCCTTGTCGCAGAGCACGCGCTCAGCGCCGTTGCCAAAGGGCAGGATGCTAAGACCTGCAGAGCCGATGGGGGCCTGAGCGGCCAGGTCGTTCATCTCGGCATAGCCGATACCCGTGGGAGCCACGTTGCGGCGGGCCCAGGAGTTCAGGATGCCAGTGCCGTTGATGCAGAGCAGCACGCCCAGACGCGGGTCGCTGGCCGTGTGGTTGACATGTGCGAAGGTGTTCACGCGACTTTGGGGGTCGTAGCCCACCTGTCCCAGCACACCATATACCACGCCGGATGTGCCGGCTGTCGTGGCGGCTTCGCCCGGCTCAAAGACATTGAGCGAGAGCGCATTGTTAGGCTGGTCGCCAGCACGGTAGGTAATGGGGGTTCCGGCAACGAGACCCAGCTCTGCGGCTGCGGCAGCGCTGACTTCGCCCTGCAGGCCGAAGGTGGGGACGATGTCCGAGAGCATCGCGGCGGGGATGCCGTAGTAGTCCAGCAGGAACTGCGCCGGCCGGTTGTCCTTGAAGTCCCACATCATCCCTTCCGAGAGGCCGCTGACCGTGGTGGCGGGAGTACCGGAGAGGCGACAGGCGATGTAGTCGCCCGGGAGCATCACCTTATATATTTTAGCAAAGAGGTCGGGCTCATTCTCATGCACCCATGCCAGCTTCGAGGCTGTGAAATTACCGGGCGAGTTCAGCAGATGGCTGAGACAGCGCTCGCTGCCCAGATCCTTGAAAGCCTGCTGGCCATAGGGCACAGCACGCGAGTCGCACCAGATGATGGCATCGCGCAGGGGCTTCAGGTCCTTGTCCACGCAGACGAGGCCGTGCATCTGATAGGAGATACCGATGGCCTTGATGTCCGCTTTGTCAGCACCGCTCTGGGCGAGGATGTCGGCGGTGGCGTCCTTCAGATAGCTCCACCATGCATTGGGGTCTTGTTCCGCCCATCCCGGGCGCACAGCCTTGATGGGTGCTTCACTCTTGGGGTAGAATGCAGTGGCCACGCACTGCCCGTTTTGTGCATCTACCAGCGATGCCTTGACGCTGGAAGAGCCGATGTCGTAACCGAGAAGAAACATATAAAAAGTGAGTTGTCTATAAAGTAAGAACTGATTTTTCGGCAAAAGTACACATTTAAATAGAAACATCATAATAATTGGCGAAAAAACAATCATTATTGGCAAAAACAACGTCTCAAAGTAAAATAAATGGGGGCTTTTGCTTGACTTTCCACAAAAAGATTGTACCTTTGCGCCGCTTTTTGAGAGCATAAGCGAAATTTTCGATTAAACACATTATTTATTTTATTTAGGTATTCACTTTAAGTTCTGCGCGTGAGCGCAATCTTGCTATGGAATTGACAGCCCTGACGGCCACATCACCTATCGATGGCCGCTATCGTTCAAAAACCGAGTCCTTAGATCAGTATTTCTCCGAATACGCACTGATACGTTATCGTGTGCGTGTGGAAATCGAGTACTTCATCTTCCTGTGCGAGCTGCCCCTGCCGCAGCTGGCTGACTTCCCCCGCGACCTCTTCCCCCGCCTCCGCGCCATCTACCAGGAGTTCTCCCTGGAGGATGCACAGCGCGTGAAGGACATCGAGGCCGTCACCAACCACGACGTCAAGGCGGTGGAGTACTTCATCAAGGAGAAGATTGACCAGATCAACAACCCCGCGCTCCATGCAGCCAAGGAGTTCATCCACTTCGGCCTGACCTCACAAGACATCAACAACACGAGTGTCCCCCTGTCCATCAAGGAGGCACTGCAGGACGTGGTCATGCCGCTCCTGGAACGTCTGCAGCAGCAGCTGGACACCTTTGCCGACGAGTGGAAGGACATCCCCATGCTGGCCAAGACCCACGGACAGCCGGCCTCCCCTACCCGCCTGGGCAAGGAGATAGAGGTCTTCGCCTACCGCCTCCGCCAGCAGCTGGAACTGCTGCGCAGCACCCCCATCACCGCTAAGTTCGGCGGCGCCACGGGCAACTTCAACGCCCACCACGTAGCCTACCCCGCCATGGACTGGCGCAGCCTGGCCAACGACTTCGTGCGCAAGCATCTGGGCTTGGAGCGCGAGGAGTGGACGACACAGATCTCCAACTACGACAACCTCGCAGCCCTCTTCGATGCCCTGCGCCGCATTGGCACCATCATCATCGACCTGGACCGCGACGTGTGGCAGTACATCTCCATGGGCTACTTCCGCCAGAAGGTGAAAGCCGGCGAGGTAGGCTCCAGCGCTATGCCGCACAAGGTGAACCCCATCGACTTCGAGAACTCCGAAGGCAACCTCGGCATCGCCGGCGCCATCCTCGAGCATCTCTCCCACAAGCTACCCATCAGCCGCCTGCAGCGCGACCTCACGGACTCCACCGTGCTGCGCAACGTCGGCGTACCTCTCGGGCACATCGTCATCGCCATCCAGAGCACCCTCAAGGGCTTAGGCAAGCTGCTGCTCAACGAACAGGCGATACGCGCCGACCTCGAGCAGAACTGGGCCGTGGTGGCAGAGGCCATACAGACCATCCTGCGCCGCGAAGGCTACCCCAACCCCTACGAGACGCTCAAGGCCCTGACGCGCACCGGCGCGGCCATCAGCCCCGAGAGCATTGCAGATTTCATTGAAACACTCGACGTCAGCGAAGCCGTGAAGGCTGAACTGCGCGTCATAACCCCCAATAATTATACAGGTATTTAAACAACATCTATGGAAAACAACGATGAAAAATGGCGCGAGAACTTCGCGCAGAATGAAGGAAAAGAAGAGAGTAACAGCTATGGCACTCCGGGTCGCACCCCGCGTCCCCGCATCCAACGTCCCGTTTACGGCAGCAACGCCGAGGGCGAGCGCCGTACCTTCCAACCCCGTGAGGGCGGCTATCAGCCCCGTACCAACCGCGAAGGCGGCTACCAGCCCCGCTTCAACCGCGAGGGTGGCTTCCAGCCCCGTGAAGGCGGCTTCAAGCCCCGCTTCAACCGCGAGGGTGGCTATCAGCCCCGTGAAGGCGGCTACCAGCCCCGCACCAACCGCGAGGGTGGCTACCAGCCCCGTGAGGGCGGCTTCAAGCCCCGCTTCAACCGCGAGGGCGGCTATCAGCCCCGTGAAGGCGGCTTCAAGCCCCGCTTCAACCGTGAGGGCGGCTATCAGCCCCGTGAGGGTGGCTATCAGCCCCGTGAAGGCGGCTTCCAGCGCGGTGGTGGTTTCCAGCGTGGAGGCGGTTACCAGCGTGGCGGCTTCCAGGGTCGCGGCGGCTACGGTCAGCAGCGCGGAGGCTTCGGGCCCCGTCGCCAGCACACCCCCGGCTACGATCCCAATGCCAAGTACAGCTTCAAGAAACGCATCGAATATTCCGAGGCACACATCGACCCCGAAGCACCCATCCGTCTGAACAAGTTCCTGGCCAACGCTGGCGTGTGCTCACGTCGCGAGGCCGACACCTTCATCGAGGCTGGCGTCGTCACCGTCAACGGCGTTGTCGTCACAGAGCTCGGCACCAAGGTCAAGCGCTCCGACGAGGTGAAGTTCCACGACCAGCCCGTGAAGATCGAGAAGAAGGTCTATGTCCTGCTCAACAAACCGAAGGACTACGTCACCACCAGCGACGATCCCCAGAACCGCAAGACCGTCATGGACCTCGTCAAGGACGCTTGCGACGAGCGCATCTACCCCGTAGGCCGTCTGGACCGCAACACCACCGGTGTGCTCCTGCTCACCAACGACGGCGAGCTGGCCAGCAAACTCACACACCCCAAGTTCCTCAAGAAGAAGATCTACCACGTACACACCGACAAGAACGTCAGCGCTGCCGACCTGCGTCAGATTGCCGAGGGCATCACCCTCGACGACGGCGACATCCGCGCCGATGCCGTGGAGTACGCTTCCGAGACGGACAAGAAGCAGATCGGCATCGAGATCCACAGCGGCCGCAACCGCATCGTGCGCCGCATCTTCGAGCACCTCGGCTACAAAGTCACCAAGCTCGACCGCGTCCTCTTCGCCGGCCTCACCAAGAAGAACCTCAAGCGCGGCGACTGGCGCTACCTCACCGAGGACGAAGTCAACATGCTGCGCATGGGAGCGTTTGAGTGATAACCTCACCCCCCAACCCCCTCTCCAAGGGGCGAGGGGGAGTGAATACCAAGATCGATGGATTACAAATGGCAAAACATTTCTGTAGATCGTGTGGGCATATTAAAGGAATTTGCCCGTAAGAACAGACGGGAAATGACAGATGCTGAAAAATGGATGTGGGAACATCTACGTACAATTCCAGATGTCAGATTCCGTCGGCAACATCCTATTGGTGACTATATCGTTGATTTTGTATGCCTAAAATTCAATCTGATTATCGAAGTTGACGGAGCTTACCACAACGAACCTCAACAACAAACAGAGGATGCCATTCGCAGTGATTATTTAAGAGACCACGGATTTATCATCCTTCGTTTCACCAACGAAGAGGTCCTATATGATACAGAATCTGTCATCCAGACGATAAATAAACAAATTCAACAACGTAAATTACTATATCTATGAAACGTACTAAGATTATAGATCTTCTGAATATGCACCCCTCACAGGTAACCACTCCCCCTCGCCCCTTGGAGAGGGGGACGGGGGGTGAGGCTGGTACTGTCTGTGCCAAAGGTTGGGTGCGTTCCAAGCGCGGCTCCAAAGGCATCTTCTTCATCGCCCTCAACGACGGCTCCACCATCAAGAACATTCAGATTGTGGGTGAAGACCAGAACTTCGACGAGGCCACGGTGAAGCTCATCACCACCGGAGCCTGCATCAGCGTCGAAGGAAAGCTCGTAGAGAGCCCCGCCGCCGGACAGGCTGTGGAGATCCAGGCCACGAAGATCGAAGTCCTCGGCGCGTGCGATGCCACCTACCCCATGCAGAAGAAGGGACAGACCTTTGAATATATGCGCCAGCACGCCCACATGCGCCTGCGCACGAACACCTTCGGGGCCGTGATGCGCATCCGCCATAACATGGCGATGGCCATCCACACCTACTTCCACGAGCACGGCTTCTTCTACTTCCACACACCGCTCATCACTGCCAGCGACTGCGAAGGTGCCGGCAACATGTTCCAGGTGACCACCAAGAACCTCTACGACCTGAAGAAGGACGAACAGGGTAAGATCATCTACGACGACGACTTCTTCGGCGAACAGACCAGCCTCACCGTCAGCGGACAGCTCGAAGGCGAGCTCGGCGCCACGGCGCTGGGTGCCATCTACACCTTCGGCCCCACCTTCCGCGCCGAGAACAGCAACACGCCGCGCCATCTGGCCGAGTTCTGGATGATAGAGCCCGAGATTGCTTTCATGGACCAGGAAGAGCTCATGGACCTCGAGGAGGACTTCATCAAGTACTGCGTGCGCTGGGCCCTCGACAACTGTCAGGACGACCTCGCCTTCCTCAACCAGATGATCGACAAGACGCTCATCGAGCGCCTGCAGGGCGTGCTGAAGGAGACCTTCGTGCGCCTGCCCTACACCGAAGGCATCAACATCCTGCAGGAGGCCATCAAGAACGGCCGCAAGTTCGAGTTCCCCTGCAACTGGGGCGACGACCTGGCCAGCGAGCACGAGCGCTACCTCGTGGAGGAGCACTTCAAGAAGCCCGTCATCATGACCGACTACCCCACCGCCATCAAGTCCTTCTACATGAAGCAGAACACACCTCAGGGTGAAGGCAGCGTGGGCTACAAGGGCTGCGTGGCCCCCGGACCCACCATGCAGGGCACCGACGTCCTCTTCCCCGCTATCGGCGAGATTATCGGCGGCAGCGTGCGTGAGGAGAGTCTCGAGAAGCTGCAGGGCGAGATTGACCGCCGTCACATGGACACCACCCATCTCGAGTGGTACCTCGACACCCGCCGTTGGGGCTCCTGCCCCCACGCCGGCTTCGGCCTCGGCTTCGAGCGCCTCATCCTCTTCGTGACGGGGATGCAGAACATCCGCGACGTCATCCCCTTCCCCCGCACACCAAAGAACGCTGCATTCTAAACGCCCGTCCGACGGCAAGAAGCTCACCCGCGAGGAACTCGATTCCAGCTCACACATCTATTAACATTCTGTAAAAATGCAAGCAGGCAGCCAGATTCCCTGACTGCCTGCTTTTCTTCTCCCCTCGCCCTACGGGGCGGGAGGGCTTTTTACTGCACAATGCCGGCGGCATGTGCGCCGAGTGTGGTGAGCAGAGCGGTGATGATCGTAATCACAATCTCCGCCACCCTCTTCAGTGTCTTCTTTGTCGATTCCTTCATTGCTTGTAAAGTTTAAAGGGTTCAAGAGTTTAAGGGTTTAAGAGAATCAAGATTCAAGATTCAAGATTCAAGATTCAGGATTCAAGAGTCAGGATTCAAGAGTCAAGGGTCAAGGGTCGAGTGGGCCTTCGTCATTCGTCCTCGTCATTCGGCACCTGCGTAGCGTGCCGCCCTAATTTGTGTAATTCGTAATAATTTAAATTCTTTCGACACCTGCGTAGCGTGTCG
>CACZCZ010000030.1 GCA_902779845.1 uncultured Bacteroidales bacterium
GGCGGGGTTCCACCTCTTCCCATCCCGAACAGAGAAGTTAAGCCCGCTTGCGCCGATGGTACTGCACACCCGTGGGAGAGTAGGTAGCCGCCCCTTTTAAAAAGAAGTTCCCCGATGTCCACTTGGATGTCGGGGAACTCTTTTTATGCGGCTAGCTGCTCTCCTACGGGTTTTCTACCTGAACAACCCTTCGGGCTGCAGGTCTTCATAGTCCAGGAGTGCATCGAAGCACGGACACTGCTTGAGCCATTCGTTGGGCGTGATGAGTCCGTTGCCGTCGCGATCCGGCGACAGGTCGCGGTGCCCGAGGATGATGGCGTCGGGGTATTCACTGTGGAGCCGTGTGAGCAGCGCGCGCAGACTCTTGCGCTGCGCCTTCGTGCGTGTGTCGGCCGCTTCGCCGCTGGCATCCAGACCGCCCTCGTAGCACACACCTATCGAGTGCTGGTTGTGCCCTTTACAGTGCGCACCAGGCTGGCTCAGCGGACGCCCCGCATGGACGGTGCCGTCGCGTGTGATGTAGTAGTGGTAGCCGATGTCCTGCATGCCACGACGGATATGATCCTTGCGGCACCGCTCGAAGCCATAGCATTGCCCGGCCCTCGTGGCCGAGCAATGAAGGATGATGAATGTGATTGTTCGCATAATACCAATAGCCAACAGCCAATAGCCTAAAACCTTAATCCGCAGCTGCTGGCGGTGACAGATGTGATGAGTGCCGTGAGCACGGTCACTACGATGTCAAAGATTCTCTTCAATGTACGTTTCGTTGTTTCTTTCATTCCTTGTAAAGTTTAAGAGTTTAAGAAGTTTAAAGAGTTCAAGAAGTTCAAAGATTTTTAGACTTGTTGTCGCTCGAAGAAGCGGCAAAGCCGAGGGTAAGGAAACCTCCGCTACAGATTAAACGAATTGCACGGATTTCTTTGCGTTGCCGGTGAAAGGGATAACGCCCCGATGGGGCTGGGAGTTTCGATGGCTGGTCATCTTGAAAACTAGTTTTTAGAGTGACAGCCCTCGGAATCTCCTGCGGCTAACAGCCTAAGCTGTGAGCCAATCCCTTTCTCCGAGTGCGGGAATCATTTGTATCCATAAGATTTAAGTCCGGACTTATGATCGATTTATGTTCCATTCATTATGCTCATTATGGAAATTCGTGGTTCGAAATAATCCGTTTAATCCGTGTAATCTGTAGAGAAAAATTCGTCTAATTCGTCTAATTCGTTGTCTGAAAAATCCACGTCATTTGTGGTGTCAGAAAAGTGGTGAGGGCGCTTGCGCGCCACTCACCTGCCGAGGTTTAAGGTTCGTCGTTACCGCCGTCGTCGCCATCTTCGGGATCCGCGCTCCAGTCGGCGGTCGTCAGGCCCTGCAGCTCCGCTTCGAGAGCGGCGGCGACAGCCTTGCGGGTGGGCGCCTTGTGGAGAGATACGTGCTGCAGGAGGTCGTCGAACTGCTTGCTGGAGCTGAAGTTCACGTTGATGCACTTGATGTTGGCGCGGGTGAACTTCTCCTTGCTGGGTGCGCCCTCGCTCTGACACGAGAGGAAGAGCTTGCCCAGGTCGCCCAGCTCGATGCGGTAACCGTCGAGCATCAGCTCCTTGGAGCAGCTGACGAGCTTGATGAGGATGGCGATGATGTCGCCGCGGTCGTAGTTACAGCCATGTGAGACCATGTGGTCGGCAATCTCCTCGATGGTGAGGGTGGCGCGGCTCTGGAGGAAGGCGTAGGCCTTCTGCGGCTCGTCGGGATGAGCAGGGTTCTTCAACATAGCTACTGCGTAATCAATCATAGTGTTTTCTTGTTAAAGGTGAATAAATAGGTTGACTGATAGGGCGGAGTCCTCTGAGGCGCCTTTCAGGAGGGCATTATAGGTGTCCACGCGCAGACACTACTAGTCCCTCGCCTTACCCTCTATAGTGTCTGCGCGCAGACACTGCAGTGGGTCGGACAGGCCACCGTCCTTTTTCGAGTGCAAAGGTACCACCTCCCCATCCCCCCACCTCACGTTCCCTACACGTTCCGTCAGATAAACACCTGTTCCGTCAGATAATGTTGTCCATATACAAAAAACGCCCCACTTGATATGGAACGTTTTGATAATGCTCTGCTAATTTTTTGCTAACGTTTTGCATACATTTTGCTAAACATTCATCTGTTTTTTTTGTCAGTTCACAAATAATACATACTTTTGCAGTCGGAAACGTAAAGCAACAACATTATGAACGCATCTCTTTCATTGGAAAGCATCCTTGAGATGCTGAAAGGGTTAAACCTCAGTAACCGCTTATGGCTTGCAGAACACCTGATAGAGCCAAAAGAGTTGGAAAATGCACGCGAAATCCAAAGAGAACGTGATGAAAAGTGGCTTCGCGAGCTGCAGGCCTTGCACTATGAGGGTGAACTTACAGCTGAAGAGAAAAAGCGTATTTTGCGTGAGAGCCACTCCTTTGTCGGGCGTAACATAAGATATAGCTTTGCAAATGAAGAATAAGCAATATCTTTTGGACACCAACACACTGATTGAAATCAATGCTGGTTCGCCTTCCGTTATAAAACATCTCTTGGCTGTCGGAGCTGAGAGATGCTGCATGTCCGTCATTTCCTTATATGAGCTTTATTATGGCGCACATTACGCTAAAAGAATAAAGAAAGATTATTATGAAAAGGAGATGAGGATGATTCACAAATTGCTTGAGCAGTTCCAGGTTCTCGGATTGCCAGAGAATGGCGGTGAATATGCAGAGCTTAAGAATGTGCTGAGAGAGTCAGGATTGCTTATCGATGAATTTGACATGTTGATTGCAGGCCAAGCCCTGACCGAGGGGCTTACGATTGTCACCGATAACACCAAGCACTTCAACCGCATTCCTGGTCTGGCAACCGAGAATTGGATGGAACGGTGAGCCTACGGCGGCCCTATGGCCTCGAAGATCATGCGTACCCAGTCGATGCGAAGCAGGCGTGCGGAGGGGCGCCAGCCACGGGCACGCAGGCGGTCTATGAGTCCCGGCATACGGCGCAGGTCCGCATTGAACAGTCGCAGTGCCCATGACAGGCTGCTGTCAGGGTAGTACATCGCTGCCAGCTCACCCTTTCCATACGCCTTCGCCGGCACCTCATCTAAATACATTGAACTTTTAACTTTCTTATTCTTCATTCTTCATTCCTCCTTCCGCCTTCATCCTCCTGTACTCCTCATACGTCACAGCCCCCTTGGCCCATTCCTCGCGCTGGCGCATCCGCCGTTCGTGTTCCTCGCGTTCTATCTCGCGTGCATAGCGCCGCTGTTCCTCCTCACGTTTCCGCATTTCTGCGATGGGGTCACGAGGTTTCCAGGTATTGGCGGTATTGTCATAATTCCCGTTGATGACCTTGATGAAGTTCTCTTCGCGTAGCAGCCATTCCACCGATGCCAGAAAGGGCTTGCGACCATGGTTGTTGAGGAAATCGCTCTCGGCGGCCATCGTCACCATCTTTTCCACGTTCTCCCACGAGTGTTCTCGCAGCAGTGCCCGCAACATCCTCACATAGCCAGGTGTGAGGCGGTAGATGGTGGGGATGGATGCGCTGTGCCTGACCATCTCGCCATTGAACAGATTGATAAATCTCTCCACGTCGGCATCGCCGCCTTGCGCGTATGCGCCTGCGCCCGCACTAACCGCCGCGGCGCGCAAAGGTACAGAAAAGAAAAGGCATCCCATTGCCTTGCAACGGAATGCCAACACCTTGCCAACGCCCTGCCAATGCTCTGCCAACGTTTTGCCAACATTGATGGAGCGACGAAGCATCTGCTTTATTAAAAATACCTAATGAAACACCTCAAAAAGCTAGGTTTTATTGCACAATTCTTATTCTTGCACTATCTTTGCGTCAATAGATTCAACTGATTCATCATAAAAATGAATGATCATTTCGCCATACAGCTCTTTGAAGACAAGAAAGTCCGCATCGCATGGGATGCCGAACAGGAGAAGTATTATTTCTCTGTCGCGGATATAGTACAAGTGTTAACTGACAGTGCAGATGTCAAGCAATACATCAAACGTATGCGGGCACGTGATCCTGAGCTTAATTTCAAGTGGGGTACAATTTGTACCCCTGTTGAAATGTTGGCACCAGACGGCAAGCGAAGGAAGACCCAAGCCGCTGACCTTGAAGGCATTTTTCGTATTATTCAGTCAATACCATCTAAAAAAGCAGAACCTGTAAAAAAGTGGCTGGCTGAAATCGGTGCTCAACGTATTGACCAGATGATAGACCCTGAGTTGACCTTTCAGATGGCCGTAGAGGACTACCGTCGTCAAGGGTATAGCGACCGCTGGATCAACGAGCGTATGCGTTCTATCGAGATGCGTAAAGAGTTGACAGACGAGTGGCATCGCTCCGGCATTCATGAGCCGAAAGACTTTGCCATCCTCACCAATGTTCTAACCAAGGCTTGGAGTGGTATGACTACGGGCGAATACAAACGACACAAGGGACTGACAAAAGAGAATCTGCGCGACAATATGACGAATGTCGAACTGGCGCTCAATACCCTTGCTGAAGTAGCAACAACAGAAATAGCCCGTCAGCGTCAAACACAAGGTATGAGGGAGAGCCGAAAGGCAGCACAAGCAGGGGGGCAGATTGCTAAGAACACCCGCGATGATCTGGAGCGTCAACTTGGTCGGACAGTAATATCCTCCGAACGTGCCTCCGACTATATCAAACCCATCGAAAGTAAGGATACGGAATAAGACTCGAGCCTATTTATTTGTGGTGAAAATAGAGTTCCCTCTGCAGCGCCCACACCACCTCACGTAGCTGCAGGAACGCCGCTTCGTCGTTCTTGCTGTACCTCACCCTCTCCATCTGCCGTGGGTCCTCGTTGAGGAACGACAGCGTGGATATCTCGCGGATGTTCCTGTAGTCACACTTGTACGCCAGGTCCTCGCGTAGCGGCAGGCACTCCCGCCCATTTCTGCTTTGTGTCCAGCGCCTTCCCGTCTCCACATATCGCCTCTATCGCCCGCGCTATCTGCACGTCCGAATATCCCTCCCTCATTCCCCCTCCCTCACGGGGGAGGGGGCGGGGGAGAGGCCGTTCGAGGGCGTAAATGTACTGCTTCTCCACCCTGTCCACGTGTTGGCTGCCGCTGGCATAGATGTTGATGATGTTGCCGCCGTGGTGATGATCAGCCTGGTGCAGGCGCTCCAGCACTTCATTCAGCTTCTTCAGGACCTCGGCGGGCAGCACGTCGCCGAGTCCACCCAGTTCTCCCAGGTCTTCTCCGTTGATATTCATATTCGATGAAAAAAAACGGAGAGCGTGGGGCTGTATTTTGGAGATAACACCAATCTTACGGGCTTAGCAGTTCAGGTGCCCTGTACAGATGTTATGCCAAAAGCCCACGCTTCCGTATGGCATGCGTGAGCCGGCAGACATCCTTTCCTGTACATTTAACCTGTTGAACTGCTAATTCGAAGATTGTCAAGAAAGCTGTCGTTGCTCTTTGGGCGCAAAGATACTCTATTTCTTTGAATCGCCCAAAACTTCCTGTATTTTTTAAGGACTCATAGCTTTTTTCTAGTCAAGAGGGCTATTATATTTCATACCTTATATTTTATATCTTATATCTGTGCTTCGCCCTCACTTCACCACCACCTTCTTCCCGTCACGGATATAGATGCCCTTGGTGGGCGGAGTGGCGAGGCGACGGCCGGAGAGATCAAAACATTGACCATTTACGGATTTACGATTTACAATGGAGGGGGGTGAGATATTGAGGATGAGGTTGCTAACATCGCAGGAATAACGTTCGAAGTCGCTTTCTATAGAGAAATGCGTAGTTTTATTCCCGACGGGGTATGTGAGGTATTTGTTTCCCTTAAAAGGACCTAAGTATGTTCCTATATCTACTCCGTCCACATAGATGGAAAAATCATCCTTTACATCTTTGAAATATATTGCCAGGCAGCCTTCTTGCCATTCCGCCCATATCTCTGACGGTTGTCGGTTGTCAGCTATCTTGTTCTCATAAGTGAGCGGAACTTCATACCAAACGGGGGCGGGAGTCCCTGTTCCCCAAATATAATTCCCATCTTCAATGCAGGATACTAGACGGTTTCCTGAAAATCTTATTCCAAAACATGGATCTCCCCAAAAACTACACCTAAAGTAATCATCATCCACTTCACCAACACTTTCAACCCATGTGAAATATGTGTGATAGGGTAAGTAGGTACTTAAGAAAGTCGTTATTCGTAGAGGCCCACTCCAATCGCGACCGTTTGGCTTTGCCCCTAAACCATAGGCTAAGTCAACGGCTTCCTCCAGTTCCATATCATAGTAGATAAACTCTCGAGTACTATCTGCAGGTACCATATATGCCCGGGTGCCTTCATCTCGTAAGGCAGCAGTATAAAGAAAAAAACGAGAGTGCTGCATATAGAGCTTCTTGTAAACCGTTTCGTTGATGACAGTATCGCCTTTGATGACGTATGAGTAATAGAGATTATTACAATAAGAGTCATCATACTTGAAGTACCACACTTTACCCTCTGTAGCTAACGGGCGATAGGCGGTCTCTTGAGGGAAAAAAGGATCGGATATAAAATCTGGACTTTGATATTCCTTTTCTCCGCCACGGTAAAATAGATTAAGGAAATCTTTCCGTATAATGCCATCGGTGGGCATCTCCATAAATCGGAAGAATAAATCATTGATGTGACCGACGTATGGAATGACACCAGTGGGCGATGTTTCATTAAAGTCATAGAGAATATATTCATTCTCAAAAGGCTTAATTATACCGTCATCTTGTAAGACTTTTAGCATCCTCTCGTCCATACCTGTTTGCTTACAATATTCTTCGGCATTAACATAAATACGTCCGTTATCTTCCCTTACCCCTATGAAAGACACGGGCTCATTGGTGACCATTCCATTCGTCAACCTCCAAGTATCAGGAGAACCACTATGATTGTTATTATAGCGTATTTCCTGATACCATAGTACCTTGTAATTTTTTCCATCGAGAATTTGTTCGCCATCGAAAAAAAACTTTGTGAAAGACAACTCGCAGATGGGATTATTTTCATTCCAGCTATTATAACCCACATGGCAATAAGTCCACACATTATTCTCACCCGTCCATGTCTGTGCTCCAGAAAACTGAGACAAGAAACAGAGTAGTGTAATAAACATATAATTTTTCATAGATTAATATGTGTTTTGGTGGCAAAAGTATGAAAAATATAATGTATAGCAAAAAATATTAGCGAAAATCTAATAAATTTTGTTTTCACGGATTTGTTAGCGGTCCTATCCATAACTCTGCCCCTTGTTGAACTTCGAAGTTATTCTTAATGAATACTTCTTGGAGTGCTTTCATTTGAGTCTTTCCATTTTCGATTATGACGGGACCTGTCGCTTGATATGGTGTTACATCACTTCCAACCTGTATCGTTCCACCCAAGTAGGTTTGATTTCCTGTTAAATTCTCATTTTGTATGTAAACAGTATTTATGAGTGAGGTGCAATACGGAATATAATTAGGTTTTGTAACACATATACTATATTTGCCAAATGGAACAGATATCTTAATCTCACAAGTATCTTTATATACTGCATAATAGGAGTCTCCCCAATCCTCATCACTCATTATACAGATAGAACAATGATTGTCATTTGTATTCACATACAGAGAATCATTGATATACGAAACCTGAACATTATTAAAACGGTAAGGAGTCTGCGTATAAATAGGCATTTCAGGATCTCCCAGTGGATTGATGCTGAATAGTAGCCATCTTTCCGCTCCTTTGAAACGTCTACTAGAAGGAACAAATTTGTTTTTTGTGCCAAATGCGATATCACCATAATGATTATCATCTGTCGTAAGTAAGAACCTATAAAATTCTTTATCAAAATAGTATGATGTATAGGGCCATCCCTCTCTTGACGATCCCCAATAGGATATAATACCACTATTTGGATTTCTCATAAAGACTTCACTAAGGCACGGAACATCTTGGTCAAAAGCATTTGTATAACAAGACATTGTAACGATATTAGACATCCCATTATTCGTAAGGTTTTCCGCATTAATTGTGTTGTATGTTCCAACTTCCAGACTATAGTCTTCAGTCCAACCATGTGTCTTAATGTCAATAAAGCTATATCCTTTGGAGAATTCATTCTGTAAATTGTATGCATTAAGGATAGTGTCACCTGCTATAAAATCAGTGCGTGTATTATAGAATCGGAATCTTTCACATGTCCAATAAGGTAGAATGGAATACTGATATATATCGTTACCCCTTAATTCTGCATCATTACCTGTAGTAATGGTCTTTCCTGTCATTAGAATCTTCTCGCAATGATTGTAATTCCCTTTTTCATATTTTATGATTCTATTAACAATATTATTAACGTCGTTTATTGATTCAACAGAAAGTCTTGTTACAAAAATATCAGGAGATAAATCTATGCTATCTGGTATTGCACCTGTCAGTCCATTATAGAGAGGACTCCAATCTGAATCCAAACATGAATAGAAATAATCACATGGCGTATATTTATCTTCTGAGCTATAGCTTATTCTACAATATTGTGTGGGAACAATATCTATATCACCGCCTAAAAGAACATACTTAGTATGATATGAATTATGGAAGTCTTTTATATATTTTTTTATCTTATGCTGCAAACTGTCTGCAGTGCAATACAAATCTATTTCTTCAGTAGTTACAAGGTGTGATTTGATACCCTTCTTTTTTTTCCAATGAATTAATGGAATAAAGGCATCTTTTAGTGCCTGACTTGTAATCAATAAATAATCAATAGTATCCGTCCTATTTCTTCCCAGATCTTTACTATAAAATTCATCTAAATCTTCTGCATTATAGATTAATCGCATTATATGGTTTTTCATTCTCCTGTCATAAGGTACTATTTTGTTGCTTTGTAATAGACTTATCTTTAACTCAAAGTGCTGATAAAAAGATAGAATCCCCATCTGATACACAAACGGGGATATTAAAAAAGATAGATATTTATACCCATTGATGGTATTACTGCCTGCGTATATAACGCTGGAAGTCGTTGGAACCTGACCGCGATAATCTTCATTCAAGTATGAATTGTGAGGGGACGTTTTTTGCCCAACGGCCTCTTCCATTTGATATAATACAGGTTTATGATGACCGATTATCTCTGGGCTACTCATTGAGTATGAGAATCCTATATAATCGTAATCATTCGGTATCAAAATATTTGTTGTTATATAAGGTAATGACGGACTTCCTACAATAGGTTGAAAATGTAATGGAAATCGATTTGATGAAATAGAAATGAAGTCATTCCCTTCGTCTGCAATCATAAAATCATACGAAGAAAAGGCTATAGTTACATCTTTTGTAATGTGGCCATATGAATATAAGCAATAAAGGATGCTTATTGTCAAAAGTAGACGTCTTTCCATATTAAAGGGTTTTTATGTTTTTTTACTTTTCCACAATCATCCTTCTTGTTTCCACTACCTTTCCATCTGCGATAAGGCTGTATAGGTACATGCCATCGGTGAGGTTCCCTGATGTGAGCTGAACGTTTTGCTTGCCACGAGCTGTGATATCTACCTGATCCACCTTCTTGCCCTGCAGGTCATAGACATAGATGAAGGCCTTCTGCACATCTTCGGGAATGCAGACTTCGATGGTCGTGCTATTGGAGAAGGGATTGGGTTTGTTCTGGCCGAGAGAGAGCAATAAGAGCTTTTCCTCGCTGTCTCCCTTGTCTTCAGCAGATTGTGCATTTTTCTCGTTTGCCGACTCTCCCCTATTCTCCAAAGTTTCAATCTTTGCATTCAGCTCATTAATAGCCTGCACAAGGATGGGCACCATTTCCACATAGTTAATACTCTTGGTACCATCCTCTTGTTCATACACTAAATCCGGGAACACTTCCTCGAGTTGGTCAGCGTCAAGTCCGTAGTGCTGTTTGCTTCGCACTTGTTTCTCCATCTCCGTTAGTGGAATCTCTTTGGGCATCCTTTGTAGGGCAGAGTCAGACAAGACAGTTTGTGAAACTCCTTGCTCGCTATATTCTGTGGGACGTCCGTCTATCAAATAAACTTTAGGTGTTAAAGCCCCTAAAAGATTACTAATAGCGATTTGGCTAAATGAAGCTTGCATAGTAGAAAGCTGACGATTATTGAGAGCAGAGGCTGATGGTTGTGTGACAACACCTGTAACAGTCAATTCCCCTTGAACATGAACTGTACCATCAAAATAACCAGCATATCTGGTATTAAAAGACTGGAGTGTGTTATAGGAAGTGGATGCACCATAAATACCAGCCCCATAGACCATGGGCAGGACAGCACCATAGACGCCGTAGTTCATACCGTTATCTGAACCGTATGCACATCCATATATTCCAAAACTAGTTCCATGATGTGAACCATACCATGCGCCAATGCCCTGAACGCCATAAGTTGTACCTGTTCCTTTATTATATGTAATACCTTCTACAGCTGTTGCATAGCTGCATGCTGTATTCCCAGCAGTACTTTTTATCCCATCTGTGACTCCATAGACATATAAAGAATTGCTATTGTTTGTTTGTGCCCCAATGCTCATGTGTCCTATAGAATCGACATAGACTTGAGCTGATAGATAAAAAGGGATGAACAAGGTGACGATTGATATAATAGTTTGCTTCATGTTATTGTACTGTTTTAAATTGTTTTTATAATCTTTCCCATTCCATCGACGTATAATGCCGATGGAATGGGGAGAAATTCGAGATTAGAGATTAATGTCGGCGTAAAAGAGCCAGTTGTCGCGAATGATCTGAAGCTCGAAGGTACCGGAGAGGGTGGAGGGGAGAATGAGGGAGGTCGTTCCAGCGGGAATCACGATGCTATAGACCACATCATCGTCCTCATCAACCAACTGCAACAGACAGCCGTCGCACGGCGTCTCGAACGTCAGCACGTTACCGTCAATATATACGGTAGGCGCGACAACGGGGGATTTTGGGAAACCAGGTTTTGTGGGGTCAATCTTTCCCGTTTGAAAGGGAATTGGGTCGCCCGGGGCGTTGACTGCGTACATAAACGCGGGCAACGCAAGGATGCAGAGAATTGTTAGAAGTTTTTTGAACATATGAGTTACTTTAAGGATTAGAAAATCGTCGCAAAAGTAACTCTTATGGTTGTAAGCGCCAACAAAGATGGGTGTTTAATTTTACACAGGTAAAACCGGTGGCCCTGTTAATCAGAATGTTATGAAAAATCTTTTTCTTCAGGATGAATGGCAAAACGGAGATTTTGTGATAATTTGGAACCTGTACGTTCATGGAAAAGCAGATTGTTCGTCTGGGCTTTTAAGTTGGAGATTCTCTGGGCTGACAGTTTCATGAGCGCAGCAATATCATCCGTGGTTAGGCCAAGATCTAAAAGGATGCATACCTTCCACTCATTTTCTGTCATTGCAATACCACGTTGCTCTAACAAGCGACAAAAATGAGAAAAAGAGTTTTGGAAGTGTGTCTTGAGATCTTCCCATTCTGAATCTGACATGGCATCCTTCCTGCTTTGAGCTAGAAATCTTATTCGTAACACTGCCTTACTGGAATAGTATAAGGCCCTTTTATCCTTTGATTTCAGACTCTCATATAGCATCTTTAATTGTTGCTGTTGATCATACAGCTCATTTATTTCATTTTGTTTGGTCGTTACATAATCTTGTAGTTGTGATTCAGCCAAATGTAATTCTTCTTTTGTCTTTGAATATTTCTCGGCGGCGTGTCGCAAGTCTTCTTGAATGTGCGTAATGATTAAAGACATCTCTGTTTCCTTCTTCCTCCTCCTTTGTATGACAATCCAACCTATAATGCATAAAATAACGATTGCTGCGAGCAAAAGGAATATAAATGTCTTACGTCGTTGCGATTTCTGTTGTTCATCTTGGGCTATACGTAGGTGACGGTTGTAGTTGTAGAGGGATGCCGTTTTGTGAACCTCTGCAGTACGTAGGCTGTCATGTGATGCATCATTGGCATCAGCATAGAGCGGGGCATATTTGGCGATGGAGTCGGCGATGCAGCGTTTGCTATAGACAGAGAGCAGACCTTTGTAGCAAGCTTCATATTTTTTGGCAGGTAGAAGTTGACGGTAGTAGTATTCTGCAGAATCCAGCTGGCCGATGCCCTCGTGATACAGTCCAAGGGTATAGTAAAACATTTCGTATCCATGTCTCAACCTATTATTATCATCATATATGTCAGCATCTCTGCATATTATAATTATTATGTCTTTTACTTTGTTATAGTCTTGATTATTAGCGTTGATAAAAGCTGATGTTAAAAGGGCCCTAGCTGCTGCTATGGTATCGTTTAACGCCAGAAAGGTTTTGTGTGCTGTGGAGTCTATTGTTTGAACAATATCAAACCTGTTTAAAAGGAAATATGGACATTCCATAGCACGATAACCATTGATTGCTTGAAGCGTATCTCCTATCATCCAAGAATAACGTATGAAAGCGGAATCTGCCTTCAATTCGTCTTCTGGCAAATTCTGTGCATGAAACACCTCTGCCATCTGGCCATAGACATTTCTTAGGAGTCGGAAGTCGCAGTCGGAGTCGGTGGTGTCGGCACATTCAACCGCTGTCTGGTAGTCCTCAATGGCCTGCGGCGCCTCACCCATGTCGGCATGGGCGCGGCCGAGGAGATAGTGGGCGAGCATACGGTCGTTGGCACGGTGCCAAGGGTGGTCGAAGTACGCCACCAGCACCCGCGCCACGCTGTCACTCGTGAACACCGTGTCCGCCTGGTTCCACTCCTGCTGCTCCTTCAATGCCGCGTGCATGGCGCGGTCGCGCCGCACGGCCCTGACCACAAAAACAGTCACCGCCAGCACGAACACCGCACCAGCCACCACCCACATCAATGTCTTTCGCCTCTTCATGTGGTTAAAGACCTACTTCACAAGTTAACAGCTGTTGTGAGTTGTCTGGTTCCACCCGCACGTAATTCCGGAGTGTTGATCCTGATTGGTCATATACAATTGCCTCCCCTCCCTCGGCTATTTTCTCACCAAGAGATGCGGATAACAGTTCATCCACATTCTCATTCCAACAGCCAACTGCGTGTGCCCAGCGTTCTATATATTCTTCCTGCTTCGCTCCGCGTTGGCACTCTCTTTGGAAGTCATTGAGAGGTGTCGAATGGACTGAATCTGTCGAATCTTCTGCTCCCGCGAGTAAGGATGCAATGACATGTGTTTCACCTCCCGCTGCGCAGCCATGCTGCTCGAGCGGTGAAAATCGTTGATATACAAGCCTTCCACTGATAAATAGTTCTGCATAGTAGTCCAACATTTGCAGACCTTTAGGCGTGAATCCTTCGGCAATAATATCCCTAACGGATTTCCAAAAATCTGCGTTATTCATGTTTTAAAAGCCTTAATCTGCTGCAAAGGTATGTATTATCTGTCTAACCACCAAATTTTCCTCATTTTTTCATCTTTATCTTTTTGATATGTGAGATGTTATTGGACAAATGTGTTGCACGTAACCGCCAGACCAATTGTTCTCATTGGCGGAGGACGCACAGGGATGTTACGCGCGAGCACGCGCGTACATATTTTAATATGATAGCGGCCAGAATGGTGGAGTGGGGGGGGGCGTGCTCTTGATTTTTATGGCCTTAGGTGAAAAATATGGCGAAATTCTTTGGTATTCGCGAAAAAGGTTGTACTTTTGCGCCCGCTTATCGACTTTGTCGAGGCATTAACTCTAATTATTAACCCTTTATTCAACAATCAACATGATCGTAGTACCTGTTAAGGAAGGCGAGAACATCGAAAGAGCTCTGAAGAAGTTCAAGCGTAAGTTCGAGAAGACTGGCGTAGTGAAAGAACTCCGTCGTCGTCAGCAGTTCGACAAGCCCTCTGTGCTGAAGCGTCTGGCAAAGGAGCACGCCGTGTATGTGCAGCAGCTCCGCAACGTCGAAGCCTAAAAGAACGTGAAAAAAGTCAAGTGTAAAATGAACTTTTGCTGATTTCATTTGGCAGTCTGAAGAAAAACCTCTAATTTCGCCTCGGTGAAACAACAATTTTGAGGATTTTATGCTGCTGAAGGCCTATCTTGATTACCTCCGCTATGAGCGGGCCGCGTCTGAAAGGACGATATCGGAATATCAAGCCGACTTGAAAGCGTTCGAGTCGTTCTACAAGGGTCTTGACAGCGATCTTTCCTGGGAAACCATCGACACGGACATCGCCCGTGAGTGGGTGGTGGACATGATGGCAAAGGGACATAAGGCCACTTCTGTGCATCGTCGGCTGACGGCGTTGCGCTCGTGCTACAAGTTCCTGTACCGTCGCGGCTTCGTTGAGAAGGACCCGGTGCACGCCATCACAGCGCCTAAGCGTGAACGGAGCCTGCCGGCTTTCATCCGTGAGGAGGACATGAATCGTCTGCTGGAGCAGGAGGGCATGTTCGAAGATTCCTTTGAAGGGCGGCGCGACCATCTGATCATAGCGATGTTCTACGAGACGGGCTTACGCCTGAGTGAACTTGTGGGACTGGATATGGTGGACGTGAACTGCACGGCGGCGACGCTGAAGGTGACGGGAAAGGGTAACAAGCAAAGAGTGGTGCCATTCGGCGACTCGCTGCTACACCTTATTAATATATATATAGGTGAGCGCGGTCAACGGTCCTTGGAGGACGAGCGCCCGTTCTTTGTTTCGGATAAGGGCCGGCGGCTGGCGGCTGATGCTGTTCGACGGATGGTGCGCGACAAACTGTCGCTCGTGACGACGCAGCAGAAGCGCAGCCCTCACGTACTTCGCCACACCTTTGCCACCTCGATGTTGAATCACCATGCCGACTTGGAGTCGGTGAAGGAACTGCTGGGTCACGAGAGCCTGTCCACGACGGAGATCTACACCCACACGACCTTCGAGGAACTCAAGAAAGTGTATCAATCAGCCCATCCAAGGGCCTAACCCTATTATTAACACCAAAACAAAGGAGGTTATTATGGAAATCAAACTTCAGGCAATCCGATTCGAGCCTACGGAGAAACTTCAGGACTTCGTGCAGAAGAAAGTAGGAAAACTCGAGAAATTCAGCGATGAAATAAGAAAGGTAGAGGTGTCACTGAAGGTCGTCAAACCAGAGACGGCGATGAACAAGGAAGCATCCATCCGCGTGAACGTTGGAACGGAGCTTTTCGCCGAAAAAGTTTGCGACACATTTGAAGAAGCAATCGACAATTGTCTGGATGCATTGGTCAAACAGCTCCAGAAAAACAAGGAAAAACATCAGAATCGCTAAAAAAACGCCAAAAAGTTTTTGCGGTTCAAAAATTATACCTACCTTTGCAGCCGTTTTCGAGATGGTTTGCTGTCCGGCAGCGGCTGCAGAGGCTCTTCAAGGGCGGATACCAGAGTGGCCAAATGGGGCAGACTGTAAATCTGCTGGCGCACGCCTTCGGTGGTTCGAATCCATCTCCGCCCACCGAACGAAGCAGAACGCGGAAGTAGCTCAGTTGATAGAGCACTAGCCTTCCAAGCTGGGGGTCGCGGGTTTGAGCCCCGTCTTCCGCTCAACGTTCGAAACGAAACTTGCTGTTGTAGCTCAGTGGTAGAGCACTTCCTTGGTAAGGAAGAGGTCACGAGTTCAATCCTCGTCAACAGCTCCACGGATGCCGGCTGGTGGCTGGCGACAAAAAGAAATAGTAACAACAGATCATTCAATAATCACCTTTAATAATAATTAGCTATGGCTAAAGAAAAATTCGAAAGAACCAAACCGCATGTAAACATCGGTACAATTGGTCACGTCGATCACGGTAAGACTACCCTGACCGCCGCTATTACAACTGTTCTGGCTAAGAAGGGCCTCTCTGAGGTGAAGAGCTTCGACCAGATCGACAACGCTCCCGAGGAGAAGGAGCGTGGTATCACTATCAACACCGCTCACGTTGAGTACGAGACCGCAAAGCGTCACTATGCTCACGTGGACTGCCCGGGCCACGCCGACTATGTGAAGAACATGGTAACTGGTGCTGCTCAGATGGACGGTGCTATCATCGTGGTTGCTGCTACTGACGGTCCCATGCCTCAGACCCGTGAGCACATCCTGCTCGCCCGTCAGGTGAACGTTCCCCGTCTGGTGGTGTTCCTCAACAAGTGCGATATGGTCGAGGACGAGGAGATGCTCGAACTCGTTGAGATGGAAATGCAGGAGCTGCTCGCTGCCTACCAGTTCGAGGCTGAGACTCCTATCATCCGTGGTTCTGCCCTCGGCGCACTGAACGGTGTTCCCGAGTGGGAAGAGAAGGTGATGCAGCTGATGGACACCTGCGACGAGTGGATTCAAGAGCCCGTCCGCGATATCGATAAGCCCTTCCTGATGCCTGTTGAGGACGTGTTCTCCATCACAGGTCGTGGTACTGTGGCTACCGGCCGTATCGAGACTGGTGTTGTCAAGGTTGGCGACGAAGTCCAGATCCTCGGTCTCGGTGAGGACAAGAAGTCCGTCATCACCGGTGTTGAGATGTTCCGCAAGATCCTCGACGAGGGTGAAGCTGGCGACAACGTCGGTCTGCTCCTCCGCGGTATCGATAAGAACGAAGTGAAGCGTGGTATGGTTATCACCCACCCGGGTGTCATCAAGCCCCACAAGAAATTCAAGGCTTCTATCTATGTCCTGAAGAAGGAAGAGGGTGGCCGTCACACTCCGTTCGGCAACAAGTATCGTCCTCAGTTCTACCTCCGCACCATGGACTGCACGGGTGAGATTCACCTCCCCGAAGGCACCGAGATGGTGATGCCTGGTGACAACGTGGAGATCACTGTTGAGCTCATCTACGCTGTTGCTCTGAACGTCGGTCTGCGCTTCGCTATCCGTGAGGGTGGTCGCACAGTCGGTTCCGGTCAGATCACTGAGATCCTCGACGATTAAAGAATCGGCTCTCATAGAAGCTATAGACTCTATAGATACTATAGCAGCTATTGAAAGATGGATAAAAGGAGCCCCCGTTTTTGGGCGGGGGCTTCATTTACGGGAATAGCTCAGTTGGTAGAGCACTGGTCTCCAAAACCAGGTGTCGGGAGTTCGAGCCTCTCTTCCCGTGCTCCAAAAGATAAACATATATGTTCAAGAGATTTTATAACTATTGCAAGGAATCTTACGAAGAACTCGTGCATAAGACCACTTGGCCCACGCGTTCGGAACTGTTCAACAGCGCGATTGTAGTATTATCTGCTTCCCTACTCATCGCGGTGGTCGTTTTCGTGATGGATTTCTGTTTCCAGCATGTGATGGAACTCATCTATCCTAACTAATTGGAGGCTTATGGCAGCAACTCAGCAAATGCGTTGGTACGTTATGCGTGCCATCAGCGGTAAGGAAGGAAAAGTTAAGGAGTACATTGACGCACAGGTTGCTCAAGGCGACTACGGCGACAAGGTCTCCCAAGTGCTTATTCCCAAGGAGAAGTATGTCGATGTTCGCAACGGCAAACGAATCGTGAAGGAACGCTGTCATCTCCCCGGTTACGTATTGGTAGAGTGTATCCTCGCAGGTGAAGTGCAGGGAATGCTGCGCAACACGCCTAATGTGCTGGGATTTCTTGGCGAGACGAAGGCCACAGACACCCCGCTCCCCATTCGTGAGGGCGAGATGAAGCGTCTGTTGGGCATCGTCGATGAGATGGCTGACGTACCCGAAGACATCCAGATCCCTTTCTTGGAGGGCGATGCTGTCAAGGTTACAGACGGTCCTTTCTCCGGTTTCGATGCCGTCGTCGAGGAGGTCAACAACGAAAAGAAGAAGCTGAAGGTTTCGGTCAAGATCTTCGGGCGCAAAACACCGCTCGAACTCGGTTTCATGCAAGTCGCGAAGGAGTAAGGCGATTGTTACACGTCAGAAACTGCGCATATACAATCAATTATTAATGAATCACAACAATGGCTAAAGAAGTTGCTGGATTAATCAAACTACAGATTAAAGGAGGCGCTGCAAATCCATCACCCCCAGTAGGTCCCGCTCTCGGTTCCAAGGGTATTAACATCATGGATTTCTGCAAGGCATTCAACGCCAGAACTCAGGATAAGGCCGGCAAGGTGCTCCCTGTGGTTATCACCTACTACACCGATAAGTCGTATGACTTCATCGTGAAGACTCCCCCCGTGGCTGTTCAGCTCATGGAGGCTGCCAAGGTAAAGGGTGGTAGCGCAGAGCCCAACCGCAAGAAGGTTGCCAGCATTACGTGGGATCAGGTGCGTGCCATCGCCACCGACAAGATGCCCGACTTGAACTGCTTCACAGTGGAGTCGGCAATGAGATTGGTTGCAGGAACAGCCAGAAGTATGGGTATCACCGTTAAGGGCGACTTCCCCGCATAACAATTAAACTTCTATTGAACTATGGCTAAATTGACAAAGAATCAAAAGCTGGTCGCAGAGAAGGTTGAAGCAGGGAAGGCATACACCCTTAAGGAAGCTTCACAACTGGTCAAGGACATCACCACGACCAAGTTTGATGCCTCTGTGGATATCGACGTGCGTCTGGGTGTTGACCCCCGCAAGGCCAACCAGATGGTCCGCGGCGTCGTATCGCTTCCCAACGGCACGGGTAAGGTTACCCGCGTGCTGTGTCTCTGCACCCCCGATCAGGAGGCTGCAGCTAAGGAGGCCGGTGCTGACTACGTAGGACTCGACGAGTATATTGACAAGATCAAAGGCGGCTGGACGGATATCGACGTCATCATCACCATGCCCTCCATCATGGGTAAGATTGGTGCTCTCGGCCGTGTCCTCGGTCCCCGTGGCTTGATGCCTAACCCCAAGAGCGGCACTGTGACAATGAACGTTGCCCAGGCTGTGAAGGAGGTGAAGCAAGGTAAGATTGACTTCAAGGTTGACAAGACCGGTATCGTGCACGCTTCCATTGGCAAGGTGTCCTTCTCTGCTGAGAAGATCGCCGAGAACGCCAAGGAGTTCATCGCTACCATCATCAAGCTGAAGCCCGCCGCTGCGAAAGGCACTTATGTTAAGAGCATTTATCTTTCGAGTACGATGAGTCTCGGTGTCAAGATCGACCCCAAGGCCGTTGAAGAAATCTAATTTTAAGACGCTACAATCATGAGAAAGGAAGATAAAGAACTCATTATCGCTCAACTTGGCGAAGTCCTCAAGACCTACCCCCATTTCTACCTCGTTGACGTCACCGGCATGGATGCAGCCCGCACCAGCGCTATGCGCCGCCAGTGCTTCAAGAGCGAGGTGAAGATGGTTGTCGTCAAGAACACGCTTCTCCATAAGGCTTTCGAAGCCAGCGAGATTGATTACTCACCCCTCTATGAAACGCTCAAGGGCACGACGGCAGTCATCTTCTCACAGGTGGCCAACGCTCCCGCTAAGATGTTGAAGGAATTCAACAGCAAGAACCCCAAGGGCGTGACGATCCCCGAACTGAAGGCAGCTTATGCTGAAGAGAGCTTCTACGTAGGAGCCGACCAGCTGGATGCCCTCGTTGCCATCAAGAGCAAGAGCGAAGTCATCGCAGAGATTGTGGCTATGCTGCAGTCCCCCATGCAAGGCCTCGTTTCTGCACTCGAGTCTGGAGCCAACACCATCCACGGTGTCCTCGAGACCCTCGCCGAGAAGGGCGAATAATTATCAATTACTCCAAGTCAAACAAACAAAATCACATTTATTACTATGGCAGATATCAAAGCAATCGCTGAAGAGTTGGTTAACTTGACAGTGAAAGAAGTAAACGAGTTGAAGAACCTCCTCAAGGAGGAATACGGTATTGAACCCGCAGCTGCTGCTGTGGCTGTTGCAGCTGGCCCCGCTGCTGCTGGTGCTGCTCCCGCTGCTGAGGAGAAGACTGACTTCGACGTCATCCTCAAGAGCGCTGGCGCCGCTAAGCTTCAGGTCGTGAAGACTGTGAAGGAGGCTTGCGGTCTCGGTCTGAAGGAAGCTAAGGAGCTCGTTGACGGCGCTCCCAGCACACTGAAGGAAGGTATGCCCAAGGCAGACGCTGAGGCTCTGAAGAAGACCCTCGAGGAGGCTGGCGCAGAGATCGAGCTGAAGTAAGCAACGATCCCGTAACCACTCGGACACAAACGGTAGAGAACTCTCTGGTAGAGAGTCCTCTACTTTTTGCGTCTAACAACAATAACAACGCCCGTTCCCCTTATTCTACAAGAATAAATCCCGGCCTGATGTGCTCTCATGAGCCTGTGGCCCTCTGGTGACGAAACAAATCAATACATCATATACAACATTAATGGCTAAGATTGTTAACGACAGAGTCAATTTCGCTTCGGTGAAGAATCCGATGCCCTATCCGGATTTCCTCGAGGTGCAGCTGAAGTCTTTCAACGACTTCTTGCAGTTGGACACGCCCCCGGAGCTGCGCAAGAACGATGGCCTCTACAAGGTGTTCTCCGAGAACTTCCCCATCGCCGACACGCGCAACAACTTCGTCCTTGAATTCCTGGACTACTACATTGACCCGCCCCGCTACAGCATCGAAGAGTGTCTGGAGCGCGGCCTCACCTACGCTGTGCCCTTGAAGGCCAAGCTGAAGCTCTACTGCACGGACCCCGACCACGAGGACTTCGACACCGTGATTCAGGATGTCTTCCTCGGCCCGATTCCTTACATGACAGCTAACGGCACCTTCATCATCAACGGTGCCGAGCGCGTGGTGGTCAGCCAGCTGCACCGCTCTCCCGGCGTGTTCTTCGGTTCCAGCCTGCACGCCAACGGCACTCAGCTCTACAGCGCCCGTATCATCCCGTTCAAGGGTTCCTGGATCGAGTTCGCCACGGACATCAATAATGTCATGTACGCGTACATCGACCGTAAGAAGAAGTTGCCTGTCACGACACTTCTGCGTGCCATCGGTTTCGAGAATGACAAGGACATCCTAGAAATCTTCAACCTCGCAGAGGAAGTCAAGGTCAACAAGACTGCGCTGAAGAAGAGTATCGGCCAGAAGCTGGCAGCACGTGTGCTGAAGTCATGGGTCGAGGACTTTGTCGATGAGGACACCGGCGAAGTCGTCTCCATCGAGCGCAACGAGGTCATCATGGACCGCGAGACGGTGCTCACCGAGGAGAACATCAACGACATCCTCGAGAGCGGCGAGCAAACAGTGCTCATCCACAAGGAAGACCCCGATGCCAGCGACTACAGCATCATCTTCAACACCTTGGCCAAGGACCCCTCCAACTCCGAGAAGGAGGCCGTGCTCTACATCTATCGTCAGCTGCGTAATGCAGACCCCGCCGATGATGCCAGCGCCCGCGAGGTCATCAACAACCTGTTCTTCTCCGAGAAGCGTTATGACCTGGGCGATGTAGGCCGCTACCGCATCAACCGCAAGCTCAACCTAGACACCGATCCCGATGTGCGCGTGCTCACTCGCGAGGATATTATTGAGATTATCAAGTACCTCATTGAGCTGGTGAACTCCAAGGCACAGGTGGACGACATCGACCACCTCTCCAACCGCCGCGTGCGCACTGTCGGCGAGCAGCTGGCCAACCAGTTTGCCATCGGCCTCAGCCGCATGAGCCGCACCATCCGCGAGCGCATGAACGTTCGTGACAACGAGGTGTTCACCCCCACGGACCTCATCAATGCCAAGACTATTTCCAGCGTCATCAACTCGTTCTTCGGAACCAACGCCCTGTCGCAGTTCATGGACCAGACCAACCCGCTGGCTGAGGTCACGCACAAGCGTCGTCTCTCTGCACTGGGTCCTGGCGGTTTGAGCCGCGAGCGTGCTGGCTTCGAGGTCCGCGACGTGCACTATACACACTATGGTCGTCTCTGCCCGATTGAGTCACCTGAAGGTCCTAACATCGGTCTGATTTCTTCACTTTGTGTCTATGCGAAGATCAACGACCTGGGCTTCATCTCGACACCTTACCGCAAGGTCAACAATGGCGTGGTCGATCTCACCAACGAGGGCATCAGCTACTTCACTGCCGAGGAGGAGGAGAACCTCATCATTGGTCAGGGTAATGCACCCCTGCGCGACGATGGAACCTTCATCCGCAAGGTCGTCAAGTGCCGTCAGGACGATGACTATCCTGTCGTGCCTCCCACCGAGGTGGACCTCATGGACGTGGCTCCGCAGCAGATTGCCTCTATCGCAGCATCCCTCATCCCCTTCCTGGAGCACGACGATGCTCACCGCGCACTCATGGGATCTAACATGATGCGCCAGGCCGTGCCCCTCATCCGCACCGAAGCTCCTATCGTCGGTACGGGCATCGAGAAGCAGGTCTGCGAAGACAGCCGTACAATGATCGTTGCTGAGGGCGCTGGCGTTATCGACTATGTCGATGCTACCACCATCCGCATCCTCTATGACCGCACAGAAGAGGAAGAGTTCGTCAGCTTCGAACCCGCCCTCAAGGAATATCGTATTCCCAAGTTCCGTCGCACCAACCAGAATATGACCATCGACCTGCGCCCCATCTGCGAGAAGGGACAGCGTGTCGAGGCCGGCGACATCCTCACCGAGGGTTACTCCACCGCCAACGGCGAGCTGGCACTCGGTAAGAACCTGCTTGTGGCATACATGCCTTGGAAGGGTTACAACTATGAGGATGCTATCGTGCTCAACGAGCGTGTCGTCCGCGAAGATATCCTCACCAGCGTTCACGTCGAGGAGTTCGCTCTCGAAGTCCGTGAGACCAAGCGTGGTGTGGAGGAACTGACCTCTGATATCCCCAACGTGAGCGAGGATGCCACCAAGGACCTCGACGAGAACGGTATCATCCGTATCGGCGCTCAGGTGCTGCCCGGCGATATCCTCATCGGTAAGATCACGCCGAAGGGTGAGAGCGATCCCTCACCTGAAGAGAAGCTCCTGCGTGCCATCTTCGGTGACAAGGCCGGCGATGTAAAGGATGCTTCCCTCAAGGCTTCTCCCTCTCTCTCGGGTACCGTCATCGACAAGAAACTCTTCTCACGTGCCATCAAGACACGTCAGGAGAAGGCTCGCGACAAGGTGCGTCTGCCCAAGATCGACGAGGAGTTCAACATGAAGGTTGATGACCTGAAGGCCATCCTCATCGATAAGCTCATGGAACTCACCAAGAACCTCACTTCACAGGGCGTGAAGGACTATATGGGTGCTGAGGTGATTGCCAAGGGTGCTAAGTTCACGGAGGCTGCCCTGAATGCGCTCGACTACACAGGTATTCAGCTTAGCCACTGGACCAGCGACGAGCATGTCAACGGTCTCATCTCCCAGCTGATTATCAACTTCATCAAGAAGTATAAGCTCCTGGATGCCGAGCTCAAGCGCCGTAAGTTCGCCATCACCATTGGCGACGAGCTGCCCTCCGGCATCATCCAGATGGCCAAGGTCTATGTCGCCAAGAAGCGTAAGATCGGTGTCGGTGATAAGATGGCCGGTCGCCACGGTAACAAGGGTATCGTCTCCAAGGTCGTCCGCCAGGAGGATATGCCGTTCCTGGCCGATGGTACGCCCGTCGATATCGTCCTCAACCCGCTGGGTGTGCCCTCACGAATGAACATCGGTCAGATCTTCGAGACCGTCCTCGGCGCTGCCGGTAAGGAATTGGGCGTGAAGTTCTCTACGCCTATCTTCGACGGTGCCTCCCTCGACGACCTCTGTGAGTGGACCGACAAGGCCGGCCTGCCCCGCTACTGCTCCACGCAGCTCTACGACGGCGCCACCGGCGAGAAGTTCGACCAGCTGGCTACCGTGGGTGTGGCTTACATGCTGAAACTCGGCCACATGGTCGAAGACAAGATGCACGCCCGCTCCATTGGCCCGTACAGTCTCATCACGCAGCAGCCCCTCGGCGGTAAGGCCCAGTTCGGTGGTCAGCGCTTCGGTGAGATGGAGGTCTGGGCCATCGAGGCCTTCGGTGCTTCCCATGTTTTGCAAGAGATCCTCACTATCAAGTCCGATGACGTCACGGGCCGTAGCAAGGCTTACGAGGCTATCGTCAAGGGCGAGCAGATGCCCACGCCGGGTATCCCCGAGTCCCTTAACGTATTGCTCCACGAGCTTCGCGGCTTAGGTCTGAGTGTTACATTGGAATAAGAAGACTTTAAACAGAAATAGTTATGCCTTACAAGAAAGATACAAAAGTCAAGAATAATTTCACCAAGATTACCATCGGACTGGCATCGCCCGAGGAAATCAAGGAGAATTCCTTTGGTGAGGTTCTCAAGCCAGAGACGATTAACTATCGTACCTACAAGCCCGAGCGCGATGGCCTCTTCTGCGAGCGCATATTCGGTCCTACGAAGGACTACGAGTGCCACTGCGGCAAGTATAAGCGCATCCGCTATAAGGGCATCGTCTGCGATCGTTGCGGTGTCGAGGTGACCGAGAAGAAGGTCCGTCGCGAGCGCAGCGGACATATCGAGCTGGTAGTGCCTGTGGCTCACATCTGGTACTTCCGCAGCCTGCCCAACAAGATTGGTTATCTGCTGGGTATGCCCACGAAGAAGCTTGATGCCGTCATCTACTACGAGCGCTATGTCGTCATCAATCCGGGTCCCTTCGAGAAGGAAGAGGACGAGAACCTGCATCTCGAGAAGTTCGACCTCCTCTCTGAGGAGGAGTACCTCGACCACCTCGACCATCTGCCCGTGGAGAATCAGTTCCTGCCCGACGATGACCCCAACAAGTTCATTGCCAAGATGGGTGCCGAGGCCATCTATGACCTCCTCGTGGAACTCGACCTCGACAAGCTCAGCTATGAGCTGCGCGACCGTGCTGGCAGCGACACCGCCCAGCAGCGTAAGAACGAAGCACTGAAGCGTCTGCAGGTCGTGGAGAGCTTCCGCGCCAGCCGCGAAATCAACCGTCCCGAGTGGATGATCATGAGGATGCTTCCTGTCATCCCGCCCGATTTGCGTCCTCTCGTGCCCCTGGATGGCGGCCGTTTTGCTACTTCCGACCTCAACGACCTCTATCGTCGTGTCATCATCCGCAACAACCGTCTGAAGCGCCTTATCGAGATCAAGGCTCCCGAAGTCATTCTCCGCAATGAGAAGCGTATGCTTCAGGAGGCTGTTGATAGCCTCTTCGACAACAGCCGCAAGAGCAGCGCCGTCAAGAGCGAGAGCAACCGCCCGCTGAAGTCCCTCAGCGACTCGCTGAAGGGTAAGCAGGGCCGCTTCCGTCAGAACCTCCTCGGTAAGCGCGTGGACTACTCCGCACGTTCTGTTATCGTCGTGGGTCCTGAACTCAATATGGGCGAGTGCGGTCTGCCGAAGCTGATGGCTGCCGAGCTCTACAAGCCGTTCATCATCCGCAAGCTCATTGAGCGCGGCATCGTGAAGACGGTGAAGAGCGCTAAGAAGATTGTCGATCGCAAGGATCCTGTCATCTGGGACATCCTCGAGCATGTCATGAAGGGCCATCCCGTGCTCCTCAACCGTGCTCCGACACTGCACCGTCTGGGTATCCAGGCCTTCCAGCCCAAGATGATCGAGGGTAAGGCCATCCAGCTCCACCCGCTCGCTTGTACGGCGTTCAACGCTGACTTCGACGGTGACCAGATGGCTGTGCACCTCCCCTTGAGCAACGAGGCTATCCTGGAGGCACAGATTCTGATGCTCCAGAGCCACAACATCCTGAACCCGGCCAATGGCGCTCCTATCACCGTGCCTTCCCAGGATATGGTGCTCGGTCTGTACTATATCACCAAGCTCCGTCCCGGTGCCAAGGGCGAAGGTCTCACCTTCTACGGTCCCGAGGAAGCTATCATTGCTTATAATGAACGTCGCGTAGATGTTCACGCTCCCGTGAAGGTCATCGTCAAGGATAAGCTTGAGGATGGCACCATCGGCAAGCGTATGGTGGAGACCTCCGTAGGTCGCGTCATCGTCAACGAGATCATCCCCGTGGAGGTCGGCTTCTTCAACGATGTCATCTCCAAGAAGACCCTCCGCGGCCTCATCACCGATGTCATCAAGACAGTGGGTGTGGCCAAGGCCTGCGCCTTCCTCGACGGTATCAAGAACCTCGGTTACAAGCTCGCCTATGACGGCGGCCTGTCCTTCAACCTTGGCGATATCATCATCCCCGAGGAGAAGGCTGCCCTTGTGAAGCGCGGTAACGACGAAGTCGAGCGCATCATGGGCGACTACAACATGGGTTTCATCACCGACAAGGAGCGTTACAACCAGGTCATCGACGCTTGGACACACGTCAACAACGACCTCAGCGCCGTGCTGATGAAGACCATGCGCGAAGCCGACCAGGGCTTCAACGCCGTGTACATGATGCTTGACTCCGGTGCCCGTGGTAGTGCCGGTCAGATCTCACAGCTCTCAGGTATGCGTGGTCTGATGGCTAAGCCCCAGAAGGCCGGTGCCGAGGCACAGATCATCGAGAACCCGATTCTTTCGAACTTTAAGGAAGGCATGTCCGTGCTGGAGTACTTCATCTCTACTCACGGTGCCCGTAAGGGTCTTGCCGATACCGCTCTGAAGACTGCCGACGCAGGTTACCTCACACGTCGTCTGGTTGATGTCAGCCATGATGTCATCATCAACGAGGAGGACTGTGGCACGCTGCGTGGTCTCGTGTGCACCGCCCTCAAGAACGGCGACGAGGTCATCAGCTCGCTCTACGATCGCATCCTCGGTCGTGTCAGCGTTCATGACATCATCAACCCCTCCACCAACAAGCTCATCGTGGCTGCCGGCGAGGAGATCACCGAGGCTATTGCAGCCGAGATCGAGGCCAGCCCCATCGAGAGCGTCGAGATTCGTTCCGTGCTCACCTGCGAGAGCCGTCATGGCGTCTGCATGAAGTGCTACGGCCGCAACCTGGCAACAGCGCGTATGGTGCAGAAGGGTGAGGCCGTCGGTGTCATCGCTGCTCAGTCTATCGGTGAACCTGGTACACAGCTGACACTGCGTACGTTCCACGCCGGTGGTGTGGCCGATAACGCTGCCGCCAACGCTACCATCAAGGCCAAGTATGACAGCAAGCTCGAGTTCGAGGAGCTGCGTACGGTGGACATCGTTGATGAGAGCGGTGCACCTGCCAAGATGGTCGTCGGTCGTCTGGCCGAGGTCCGCTTCGTGGATGTCAACACGGGCATCGTGCTCCTCACGCAGAACGTGCCTTACGGTTCTACGCTCTATAAGAAGGATGGCGAGAAGGTTTCCAAGGGCGATGTCATCGCCAAGTGGGACCCCTTCAACGCTGTCATCGTCACGGAGATGGCCGGTCGCGTCGAGTTCGAAGGTGTCATCGAAGGTGTCACCTATCGTGTCGAGACCGACGATGCCACTGGTCTTCGCGAGCTCATCGTCATCGAGTCCAAGGATAAGACCAAGATTCCGCAGGCGCACATCGTCAGCGAGGATGGCGAGCTGCTCCGCACTTATAACTTCCCCATCGGCGGTCACATCTCCATTGAGGACAAACAGACTGTCAAGGCAGGTGATGTCCTGGTGAAGATTCCGCGTGCCGTCGGCAAGGCTGGTGATATCACGGGCGGTCTGCCTCGTGTCACCGAGCTCTTCGAGGCCCGTAACCCGAGCAATCCCGCCATCGTCAGCGAAATCGATGGCGAGGTCACCATGGGTAAGCTCAAGCGTGGTAACCGCGAAATCATCGTCACGCCCAAGAATGGCGAAGAGCGCCGCTATCTCGTGCCCCTCAGCAAGCAGATCCTGGTGCAGGAGAACGACTACGTTCGCGCTGGAACTCCCCTCTCCGATGGTGCCATCACGCCTGCCGACATTCTGGCTATCCAGGGTCCCACGGCAGTGCAGGAGTACATCGTCAACGAGGTGCAGGATGTCTATCGTCTGCAGGGTGTGAAGATCAACGACAAGCACTTTGAGGTCATCGTACGTCAGATGATGCGTAAGGTGCAGATCGACGAGCCAGGCGACACCCGCTTCCTTGAACAGCAGATTGTCGATAAGCTGGAATTTGCCGAGGAAAACGATCGCATCTGGGGCAAGAAAGTCGTCACCGACGCTGGCGACAGCGAGACGATGGTGGCTGGTATGATTGTCACAGCCCGCAAGCTGCGCGACGAGAACTCGTTGCTGAAACGCCGCGACCTGCGTCCTGTTGAGGTGCGCGATGCCGTGCCTGCAACCTCTACGCAGATCCTGCAGGGTATCACGCGTGCCGCCCTCCAGACCAGTTCGTTCATGTCTGCCGCCTCCTTCCAGGAGACCACTAAGGTGCTCAACGAAGCTGCCATCAACGGTAAGAGCGACAGCCTCGAGGGCATGAAGGAGAATGTGATCTGCGGTCACCTCATCCCTGCTGGTACAGGTCTGCGTGAGTTCGAGCGCATCGTCGTAGGCTCCAAGGAAGACTATGACCGCGTGCTTGCCAACCGCAAGGCCATCCTCGACTACGATATCGATTAATCCCATTTACATCGTCATGATAGAGCGGTGCTTCGGACTTCGGAGCACCGCTTTTATATTTTTTAAGAGCACATATTTTGCACTTCGGAGAACTTGTATTATTTTTGCAGCATCAAAATACAAGATACATCTTCCGTGGAACAGCAAATCGTCATTAGTCGCAATCTTCCGGCAGAGCTCACTGTTGCCATTGACCGTGTGCAGCCCGACCGTCTCTTCGTGCTCACAGATGTCAACACCCGCGACCTTTGCTTGCCTGTGTTGAGGGATGCTTTGAGTGCCTCGAAGTATCAATCTTTCAATGTCATCACCATAGGTGCCAGTGACGAGGCCAAGACCCTCGACACGCTGGCCGAGGTGTGGACAGCACTGGGCGAGGGCGGTGCCACACGCCATTCCATGCTCATCAACCTTGGCGGTGGTATGGTCACGGACCTCGGCGGCTTCGCGGCCTCCACCTTCAAGCGTGGCATAGCCTATGTCAACATTCCTACCACACTGCTGGCGATGGTCGATGCCAGCGTAGGCGGGAAGACAGGCATCAATTTCCGTGGGCTGAAGAACGAGATTGGTGTCTTCAACGCAGCCTCCACGGTCATCCTGGACACCCAGTTCCTGCAAACCCTCGACACGCAGAACATCCGCAGCGGCTATGCCGAGATGCTCAAGCACGGCTTGATCTCTGACGAGGCGATGCTGGTCGAGCTCCTCGCCTTTGACATCTTCCAACCCGACTTGGAGCACCTGAAGGCGATGGTAGCCAAGAGCGTGGCTGTCAAAGAGCGCATAGTCACCGAAGACCCCCATGAGCACGGAATCCGCAAAGCCCTCAATCTCGGACACACCGCAGGCCATGCCTTCGAGAGCCTGGCACTGCAGGAGAATCGCACCGTGTTGCATGGCTATGCCGTTGCTTGGGGGCTCGTCTGTGAGCTCTATCTCTCCGCCACCCGTTGTGGATTCCCTACCACACGCTTGCATCAGGTGTCGCAGTTCGTCAAGGAAACTTACGGCATGTTCCCCTTCACCTGCAAGGAGTACGACCGCCTCTACGAGCTAATGACCCACGACAAAAAGAACACCGCCGGCATCATCAACTTCACACTTCTGGGTGGGGTGGGGGACATCCGCATCAATCAGCAAGCCTCCAAGGATGACATCTTCGAGATGCTGGATTACTATCGGGAAAGCTGAACTTTTGGAGCAGCGAGCGCCATAAGAGCCTGCTCTTAAATGGCCGAGTCGTGACAAAAGTCAGCGAAGCTAAAAATTGAAATCTTCGTAATAACGTAATAACGAGAAAATCGAAATAACGTAATAACGAAATGTCGAAATAACGAAACAAAACTATAACCTCTATGAAAAAGTTCTTCTTCCTCATCGTTCTCTTGGCCCTCGGACTCGACTGCTCTGCCGCACAGCCTGCAAAGCGCAAGGTGTTGTATAGCGGCAATCCTATTCTACCTGAGTTCCATGCAGATCCCGAGATCATGTTCTCCCATCTCACCAACCGCTTCTACATCTACTCTACCACCGATGGCGTGCCCGGATGGGGTGGCTACTACTTCACTGCCTTCTCCAGTCCCGACCTGGTGGAATGGAAGCACGAGGGCATCGTCCTTGACCTGGCCACCGATCAGGTGCCCTGGTCCTCAGGCAATGCTTGGGCACCCGCCATCATGGAGCGTCGTCAAGCTGACGGCTCCTACATCTACTACCTCTACTACAGTGGTCATGATGTGAAGAAGAACCGCAAGTCCATTGGCGTGGCCATGTCCGACAAGCCCATGGGTCCTTTCTATGACCTCGGCACGCCCCTTATCGACAAGCGCCCCGAGAGCCTCAACGGCGGTCAGCAGATTGACGTGGATGTTTTCAACGACCCCGTCACGGATGAGAACTATATCTACTGGGGCAACGGCTATATGGCTGCCGCCAAGCTCAATGTTGACATGGTGAGCATTGACACCACCACCATCACCGTTCTCACCCCTGAAGGCGGCACGCTGGAGGACTACCGCTACCGCGAGGCTCCCTATGTCTTCTACCGCAAGGGCATCTACTACTTCCTTTGGAGCGTTGATGACACCGGCTCGCCCAACTACCACGTGGCCTATGGCACTGCCAGATCCCCGATGGGCCCCATCGTGGTGGCACGTCAGCCTGTCATCCTGCAGCAGGACCCCGACAATGAGATCTATGGCACCGCTCACAACAGTATCATTCAGGTGCCGGGTAAGGACGAGTGGTACATCGTTTATCACCGTATCAACAAGAACTACATCGACAAACAGCGTGGCCCCGGCTACCATCGTCAGGTATGCATCGACCGTTTGGAGTTCAACCCCGATGGCACCATCCGCCCCGTCACGCCAACCCAGCGTGGCATCCCTCCCGTAGAGCCTAAACTACCCAAGAAACGTTGAAGCATGGAGCATCCAGAGAATAGCGAAGAATACAAGGGATTGGTCGTGAACAGCGGTGTGGAACAGCCCGCTACCGTCAACCCCTACTTGCAGCGTGGTCGTTTCGCACGGCGTCGCCTCACCGTCGATGACTATGTCGATGGCATCCTCAACGGCAATGTCACCATCTTGGGGCAGGCTGTGACCCTCGTGGAGAGCACCAACCCCGAGCATCAGGCCATTGCACAGGAAGTCATCGAGCGCTGCCTGCCCTATAGCGGCAAGAGCATACGTGTGGGCATCAGCGGTGTGCCGGGAGCCGGCAAGAGCACCAGCATCGATGAATTTGGCATCCATGTCCTTGAGCGCACCGGCGGCAAGCTCGCCGTCCTCGCCATCGACCCCAGTTCCGAGAAGACCAAGGGTAGCATCCTCGGTGATAAGACACGCATGGAGAAACTCTCTGTGCACCCCGACAGTTTCATACGCCCCAGCCCCTCGGCTGGCTCCCTCGGCGGCGTAGCGCGCAAGACGCGCGAGACCATCATCCTCTGCGAGGCGGCAGGCTTCGACAAAATCTTTGTGGAGACTGTGGGCGTGGGGCAGAGTGAGACCGCCTGCCACTCCATGGTCGATTTCTTCCTCCTCATACAGCTCGCAGGCACTGGCGACGAACTGCAGGGCATCAAGCGTGGCATCATGGAGATGGCCGACGGCATCGTCATCAACAAATGCGATGGTGACAACGTCGAGCCCTGTCGCTTGGCAGCGCGCCAGTTCCAGAACGCCCTCCATCTCTTCCCCATGCCTGAGAGTGGCTGGCTGCCCAAGGTACTCTGCTACTCAGGCTTCTATGGCACCGGCATCAAGGAAGTGTGGGACATGGTCTATGAGTACATTGACTTTGTCAAGCAGAACGGCTTCTTCGAGCACCGCCGTGCCGAGCAGGCCAAATACTGGATGTATGAGAGTATCAACGAGCAGCTGCGCAACGGCTTCTACAACAACCAAACCATTGCCGCCCTCCTGCCCGGTGCCGAGCAGAGCGTCCTCAATGGCCAGCAGACCTCCTTCATCGCCGCCAAGCGCCTCCTTGACACCTACTTCTCATTACTCCACTAACAAGTTAGCACACATATTAGCGATCTATACGGATTAGACAAATGATTAGTGTGGCCGCCAAAACCCGTGATGGGCATTGGCGGCTGTTTTTTTATTCAGGGACGGCGAGCTATTTTACCGAATTTTTTAGCAGTTGTAGTTTATCGGATGCTTACGTATCAACAGCGTTTGCTATTTATTCAGAGCGTCAGAACCTAGCAAGTTTCAAAGATAGAACCAATGATGAACAAGTGCTAATGTCCATGCGTCTTAGAACCTCACGGCCAAGACGGGTGCGATGTCGCCGCCGGGATGAGCTTCGGGAAGCGTCACGTGCAGTCCGTCAGCATCCACTGCGAAGGGGACTTTGCCATAGCCCACTCGCCCACGATGTCGCGCTTCGGCCCTATGTGCACCGAGTTCCACTCCTGATAGGGCGAGTCCCAGAGGTCGAAGTTGTCGTGGTGCTGACCTAAGGTGAAGAAGAACTGCGCACCCACGCTCTTGTACAGCCTCACCAGCGCATCAGGGTCCCAGCGCTCAGCCTTCCAGGCGTTGCACAGGTCCTTCATGCCGAAGTCGGCGGGCGAGCCGTAGTGCATCATATCGACGCCGACCCTGCTGCCGAAGAGGACAAAACGCCCGGCACCGATGAGGGCCGGGCGTCTTGTACAAGGATGGGGGCGGAAACGACTATCTCACCACTTTCTGACCGCCTACGATGTAGATGCCGCGAGGCAGACCTTCGAGTGACGTGGTGCCTTGACGGACGATGCGGCCGTTGAGGTCATAGACATTGTTGTCAGCCGGCTGTCGTGAGCCTTCGTCAGCCATGTCAACGATGCCAGTCGGCAGGCCGTTGTTGTTGGCCTCGCCGTAGACGTTGGTCTGGTAGAACCTGACACGGTAGGGCCACTGCTCCTCGGTGTTGTCTATCCATCCCGTGAAGTTGTGTGTCCAGTAGGTCGAGGGTGCTCCGCTGATGACGAGCCACACGTGGCTGCAGCCTGCAGGGCAGTCGAAGGCGATGAGTTGGTCGGCGTCGTTGTAGCCGGCACGGTGCATGTCGCCATAGACGCGCGTGCCGTCGCTCTTGAAGGCTACGAATCCGATGCGCCATCCCGCGCGCGTGATGTTTTTAGCGGTGTAGCCGTCGGCACC
>CACZCZ010000031.1 GCA_902779845.1 uncultured Bacteroidales bacterium
GACGCGCGGCAGTCCTCGCTCGGCACATGGCTCTGCCGCATCGCATACCACTTGACACTCGACTTCTTGAAGCGCCGCCATCCCGTCATCGTCTCCTTGGAGGACAGCTCAGTATGGCAGACAGACATCAGTGACGAGGAGTTGGATGCCGAGTTCTCCACAGGCAACGAGCAGCGCATTGAGCTATTGCAGGAGTTGGTGAAGCAACTGCCGGATGAAGAACGAATGCTACTCACGCTCTACTATTTCGACGACCGCTCGCTCTCGGAGATTGCCTTCATAACAGGCATCGGTGAGAAGGCTTTGGCCAACCGACTCTACAGAATACGTAAGAAACTATACAAAAAACTGAAAGCCCTATGAAAAAGCTGAAAGATACCGACCTACGCGAAGCCCTGCGACGCAACTATGCCGAAACGCCACAGTTGCCGGAGGGGTTTATGGAGAGGATGCAGGAGGCCCAAGAGACCACCCCTATGAGGAAGTCCCGTCGCCTCGTGTGGCTCCACGTCGCCTTTGGTGCCGCAGCCGCCAGTATTCTGCTGTTACTGATGTTTAATAATAATGTGGAACCCGAAGAAGTGCTGCCCATGGTTGCGCAGCAGGTACAACAAGAAAAGGACCTATCTGCGACTACTGAAGTAAATATGACTGAAACCGCAGAGACTGACAAGTCTGTTGAACCTCACCCAGTGTCCGATGAAACTCCCCATGCAGGAACTATCAAAACGGAGCATCGATGCCGTCTGGTAAAGACGAGGCAGGAGGATATTCCCGACACGCAGGACAATGTCGCCTGGCAGGACGAAAAAAATGTGATATTGGCCTTGCAAATGCTGACTGACTGCGAAGCCACCATCAAGGAGGGTGAACGCAACGCACGCAACGGTATCATTGAGGCCACCTTCCACGCCACGCCGCAGTCTCCGAGTGCCATACTCGCATCCGACGAAGCTGGCGACTACATAATCGTTGAACCGCGAACAATCGTTGATATATAAACCCTCATTAAAATACACAGAACAATGAAAACAAGAATCATCATCATCGCCCTGGCAATGCTGACAGTCGCTTCGGCTGCCTCGGCACAGGAAGCCATCAAGAAGCAGTTTGAGCGAATCGACAACATGAAGGGCATCACCCATGTGAGCGAAAGCAAGAGTTGGACAACAGACTCCACGGGCCTCATGACAGGAAGCCGCGTCATCATCCTACGGGCGGGCGAGCAGTATTTCGGTGACCTGGACAAACTGAGGGAAGCCTTCGACAATGACGGCAGCCGAGCCTCCATGACCTACTCCTACATCGCCGACCACTTTACCGACGGGGAAAACGGTGCGCCACGCAGGCGGTTCAGCGTGCATAGAGACGGGGCTGATCCCATCATCGTTGGAGACATGAAGAACAGCACCTACCTCATTGCCAACTTCGACGATAAGGAACATCCCGGTTACCGCAGATGTTATGCCGCCGAATGGACTGAAACTGACGACCCCGACCCGCGTCCGCTACAGCTCACCTATGTCTATGGCCGCAAGCCGCAGCCGCAGACTACCATAAGCCGGACAATTCGTTATAGTGGAAGAGCGGACTGGCCCGAACTGGAACGGCGGTTGGAGGAACTGAAACTCATTCCCGACACGCTGCTGAAAGGCGAGACGTTCCACTTAGACCTCGGTCAGCGGCTTTCCGAACTGCGCGACAGCCTGCGCTCCGCTGGGGTGTATAAGTTCGATTTCACAATGCCCGGCGACGGACAGCCGCAGGATATCCCCATGACGGACGGCGACACAAAACAATGGATGCAGAAGGCCATGAAACGCGTGACCCACCTCTCAGCCAGCGACTGGCATCGGTTCTTCGGCATACTCACCCAGAAAATGTTGGATGAGGGCAAGACGCGATCAACGGAGGATATGGTGGTTGCTGCCAACCTCATACTCGACCTCTGTAAGAATGCCGACCAACTGGACGATGACGAGCGAGCGGTGGCTGCACAACGCCTGCAATCGATGAATAGTCGCGAGAAGATAGAGGACGAATACGTCCGCCAAATTCTGCAACTCGGCTATAAGAAACTGCTTAGGAAATGACATGGAATCATTGAATTTGAGTTAGTGATAATAAATGAAGGAAAGTAAACGCTAAAAAGTCTATAGACAACTACCTTAATAGGTAAATTTTCTTCAACCCGCTCCGCCCGCTGTGACAGGTAGGCGGAGCAAACCGCAAAGCCCCCTTTCCCGTTAATTCTTCGTAAATTATTAACTTCAATGAAATGAAACCGCACCATCGAGCGTTATAATAGAAGAAACAAATAAGAAACGAACAATGAAAAAGACAATCATCACCATCCTGCTCGCCCTCGTCACAATGGCGGGACAGGCACAAGTGAAATCAGGTCTTGACCTCTGTCTGAGGGACGAGACGACAGGTGAATGGCTCATCGGACTATTTGATGACTACGCCATCTACGACTGCGAGTATTGGGATTATGCAGAGGTGAGAAGGGGACGTGTGGTGCTGACCAAGGACGGACAGCGCAAGGAAATACGGCTGAAGAAGAACGCCATCACCATTGATGGAATGAAGCATAAGACATCGGTGCTGACCACGAAGTTCCTGCCTGATTACCCAACAAAGGACGAAATACCCTTTGACGACCGAATCGCGGATGATGAGGTGGAATCCACCATCCGAATCGTCACCCGCAGCGGTAAACCAGGTACGGAATTCACCTGTCACTTCAACACCTGTTTTGCAGATGACAACGAAGATGAACCTCGCGAATACACGACAGATAGCCTCGGTAGGCTGGAGTTTCATTTACAACTGTATATGCAGAGTGTCATTACAGTCATGTGCTACGATCCTTCTTCCTCGAAATGGCTCACGATAGAATTCACATTGTATCCCAAGCAGACGGCCTTACTCTATGTGGATGACGTAGAAGGACGCTTCTATGTGATGGGTGCAGGTGCCCGTTTCACGAATGAACTGCTGGCACATCCTTTCTCCGGGAACACGCCAATTGATGAAGAATGGCGTGCGTTGGAAACGACAGAACATGGGGCCCATACCATCGGATTCGAAAACTATGTGGCGTTTACGGAACGCCGTACATCCTATCTCATGGCCCATCTGGACAGCGTCATCGTTGCCCACCCCCAGTTGTCAAGGCGATGGAAAGACTATAGACATGAGCTCTGCC
Organism: uncultured Bacteroidales bacterium; assembly: GCA_902779845.1. Lineage (GTDB taxonomy): Bacteria > Bacteroidota > Bacteroidia > Bacteroidales > Bacteroidaceae > Physcousia. The sequence continues at coordinate 3,212 of CACZCZ010000031.1, forward strand.
GTTACGGGCAAGCATTTGATGTGTTTTGTGATTACAGCAACAATCTGTCATTGTCGCTGAGCAGAACGTTTATGGATATAGCTGAGAAGCACGATTGGTTCCATCCTTTGGTTCCGATTAATTGCTCCGCTTTTGCCTTACCAGTTTTCATGCGCGTCAGTTGCGTCATGCCTATTCCCGAACGGTACGCCTATCAAAGCGGTGATCCCCTTCGTCAGCGGTTAGACGCTTTGGATTCCATCGCCTTGTCTCCCGTCAACAGAGAACTGTATGCTACACAGTATTTCCTTGAATGGATAGATGCGCTGAGTTCGCCCTTGTCTGCCTCACAAATGGAATATCTCCCGCAATTCGTACATTCGCCGTATCTGCTCAATCGCATCCAGAAGAAGAACATGGAGTTTATTGCATACGTGGAAGCCGCTCGGGCATCACGTGATAAGAGCCCTCTGGCTGGTACGCCCGCATCTCTTCGGGTTGCCGAAAGCGAATTGGAGGGTCTGACCGATGGGCGTGAAATTTTCGAGCGCATCATTGCTCCTTTCCGTGGACGCATTGTCTATGTTGATGTCTGGGGAACGTGGTGCGGGCCTTGCAAACGGCAGATGGAATACGTGCCCGCCGTGAAGGAAGCCTTGGCGGACAAGCCCATCGTCTATCTCTATTTCTGTAACCAAAGCAGCGAAGAGGCATGGCTCATCAATCGCGAGCACTACCATCTCAATGCTGACAATTGCATCCACTACAACCTGCCCGAGGCGCAGGAGGATGACATTGAAAAATTCCTAGGTGTACACGAATACCCATCCTACCGTCTCTTCGACCGTCAGGGTCGTATCGTCCCGCCTGGCTATGCACCCTATCCAAGTGATTTGGAGGAACTGAAAGTGGCTGTGGAGAAAGCTCTAAGTATAGAATAAATCGAGAGAAACAAAGAACCGCAAAATAAAAGTGAGGAAAACGCGAAAAGGAACGGGAAAACGCGCATTATGAACCTTAGTTAGCATGTTCAATAATATTGAAGGAAAGTAAACGCTAAAAAGTCTATAGACTCTTTCTACCGAAAGGTAGATTTTCTTACGTTCTGTGACTTTTGGCGCGACTCGGCCATTAGAGATCAAGCTCTCATGGCTCTCGCTGCTTCAAAAGTTCAACCCCTCCGCTGTGTCGCGAGACACGGCGGAGCTTCTTACTATCGTGACGTGTTTACGCAAAAGAGGTCAGCCGAACGGCTGACCTCTTTATCTGTTCCGTGACCTGTTGTCACTTCGTGTAGTACCTTACTCTGCCTTGAAGCTGTCGAGGGTGGCGGGGTCGAAGGCCTTGATGTAGGCGGCCTTGCCGGCGACATTCTCCTCGGTCATGCCGACATAGACGACGGCGCTCTTTTCGAAGAGCTCGGGGGCCTGGGCGGCATCGCGGATGATGAGCAGCGACATCACAATCTCGCAGGTCATGTCGTAGAGACGGCGCGAGAGGAAGTCGATGGCATCCTGGTTGTCGAGGGCCTTGACGGCTTCGATGGCCTCCTCATAGACTGACACTAACTTCTCCACACGAGCGGTGAGCGCAGCACATTTTTCGCTTTTCACGACTTCTTTCTTCACTTCCTCCACCATGTCCTTGATGTTCTGCAGCATGGTGCCGTTGATGATGTAGCGGATGGCAGCCACGACCTGCAGCTGGGTGGTACCCTCGTAGATGCTGAAGATGCGGGCGTCGCGGTAGAGGCGCTGGCATTTGTACTCCATGATGAAGCCGCTGCCGCCGTGGATGCTGATGGCGTCGTAGGCGTTCTGGTTGGCATACTCGGAGTTCATGCCTTTGGCCAGCGGCGTGAAGGCGTCGGCCAGACGCTGGTACTTCTTCAGTTCCTGCTTCTCCTCGGGTGTCAGGGCGCGGTCGCGGGCGATATCCTCGAGGCATTTGTAGATATCCACATAGGCTGCCGTCTGATAGAGCATGGAGCGGCCGGCATCGAGCTTGGCCTTCATGCGGCTGAGCATGTCATAGACAGCCGGGAAGTTGATGATGGTCTGTCCGAACTGGGCACGCTCGCGGGCATAGGCGAGGGCCTCGTTGTAGGCTTCCTGTGAGAGACCCACGCTCTGTGCGGCGATGCCGAGGCGGGCGCCGTTCATGAGGGACATCACATATTTGATAAGACCCAGGCGCGTACTGCCGCAGAGTTCTGCCTTGGCGTTCTTATAGGTCAGCTCGCAGGTGGGCGAGCCGTGGATGCCGAGTTTGTGCTCGATGTGGCGCACGTTGACGCCGCCCTGGCGCTTGTCGTAGATGAACATGGAGAGGCCGCGGCCGTCCTTGGTGCCTTCCTCGGAGCGGGCCAGCACGAGGTGGATGTCGCTGTCGCCATTGGTGATGAAGCGCTTCACGCCGTTCAGGCGCCAGCACTGCTCCTTCTCATCGAAGGTCGCCTTGAGCATCACGCGCTGCAGGTCGCTACCGGCATCGGGCTCGGTGAGGTCCATGGACATGCCTTCGCCGGCGCAGACGCGGGGGATGTACTTCTGACGCTGCTCCTCGGAGCCGAACTCATAGAGCGTGTCGATGCAGCTCTGCAGGCTCCAGATGTTCTGGAAACCGGCATCGGCAGCGCTGATGAGCTCGCTGAGCATGGAGAAGATGATGTTGGGCAGGTTCAGACCGCCGTAGCGACGGGGCATGGAGACGCCCCAAAGGCCCGCCTTGCGCGTGGCATCGATGTTCTCAACGGTCTTGCTGGCGTAGATCATACGTCCGTTCTCGAGATGCGGCCCTTCGAGGTCCACGCTCTCGGAGTTGGGAGCGATGATGTTGGCGGCCACGTCGCCCGTGATGTCGAGAATCTGCTTGTAGTTCTCGATGGCGTCGCCCAGGTCCACGGGAGCGTAGTCGAATGTCTTTGCATCTTCAAAGTTGCGCTCCTTGAGCTCAACGATGCGCTTCATCAGAGGATGATTGAGGTGAAACGCAATTTCGGGATGATCGCTATAATAGTTTGCCATTATAATTTACAATTTGACAATTTACAATTTGACAATTAACTATTTACTATTCTGCTTGTAGTACTTAATGAGCTTGGGGACGACCTCTTCCACGGTGCCGGTGATGACGTAGTCAGCGATGCGGTTGATGGGTGCATCGGGGTCGCTGTTGATGCTGATGATGATGCCGGAGTCCTGCATACCGGCGATGTGCTGAATCTGACCGCTGATGCCACAGGCGATATACACCTTCGGGTGAACGGTGACACCCGTCTGACCAATCTGACGGTCGTGATCCAACCATCCAGCATCTACAGCTGCACGAGAGCCGCCCACCTCACCATGGAGCACCTTCGCCAGCTGGAACAGCATATCGAAGTTCTCCTTGCAGCCCATGCCATAGCCGCCTGCCACTACGATGGGCGCGCCTTTCAGATTGTGCTTGGCAGCCTCCACATGGTGGTCGAGGACCTTCACGACGAACGCCTCGGGGCTGACATACTTGCCGACTTCGGGATAGACAACCTCGTTTCGTGCCACGGGGTTTTCCCCCGTGGGCTCATAGATGGCCTTCTGCATCACACCGCTGCGGACAGTAGCCATCTGCGGCCGATGGTCGGGGTTCACAATCGTTGCCACGATGTTACCACCGAAGGCAGGACGAATCTGATAGAGCAGGTTCTCATAGACTTTGTCATTCTTCTTGTCCTCATACGGGCCAATCTCCAGCTCCGTGCAGTCGGCGGTGAGGCCGCTGGTGAGCGAAGAGCTGACGCGCGGACCGAGGTCGCGGCCGATGACCGTGGCGCCCATGAGACAGATCTGCGGCTCCTCCTCCTTGAAGAGGTTCACGAGGATGTCCGTGTGGGGAGCGCTGGTGTAGGGGAACAGTTCGGGGGCGTCGAAGACGAAGAGCTTATCCACGCCATAAGGCAGGATCTGGTCTTCCACCTTGCCCTTGATGCCTGTGCCGGCCACCACGGCGTGCAGCTCCACGCCCAGCGTATTGGCGAGCTTGCGACCTTTGGTCAGCAACTCCTGAGATACTTCCTGTACGTGGGTCTCTTCTATCTCGCAATAGACAAAGACAGACCCACCCCCGTGCCCCTCCCTTGTATGGAGGGGAGTATTTACTTTTGCGGATTGATTATCTTGCATACTTGTACTCATTAATTTATAATTCTTGAAAGGTGACCACTCCCTCCCTACAAGGGAGGGTGAGGGGTGGGTCTTCTATCCGATGATCTTCTCTTCAAGTAATTCTTTGATCATTCCCTCGATGTCTGCGTCAGAAGCCGTCAAAGTCTTCGACTCCTTAGCTTGGAACACGATGTTCTTGATGGCCTTTACCTTGGTGGGCGAGCCGCTCAAACCGCACTGTGCGGGGTCGCCGTCCACATCGGCTACGCTCCACTGGTTCAGCGTGAGATAGGGACGTTCTGCATACAGAGCCCCCCTTTCGTCCCCCGAGGGGGACACAACCGACCCTGTAGCATTAGAAGCCCCCTCGGGGGACGTAGAGGGGGCCACCCTCTCCAAGGGGCAGGTAGCATATTTGTACTTCATCACCAGCTTGGCATTCTGCGGGCGACAGGGTGCGGCGCTGCCGTTGACGGTAATCACTACAGGCAGGGGAGCCTCCACGGTTTCCACGCCGCCGTCGATGACGCGCTTGATGGTCGCCTTGCCATTCTTCACCGAAAGCACTTCCTCGGCGTAGGTCACCTGATTCAGGCCCAGCTTCTGAGCCACCTGCGGGCCCACCTGAGCTGTGTCGCCGTCGATAGCCTGACGGCCGCCGATGACGATATCCACATCGCCAATCTTCTTGATGGCAGTGGCGAGGGCGTAGCTGGTGGCCAGCGTGTCAGCACCTGCGAAGAGGCGGTCGGTGAGCAGCCAACCCGTGTCAGCACCGCGATAGAGGCCCTGACGGATGATCTCGCCCGCACGGGGAGGACCCATCGTCAGCACGCCCACGGTGGAGCCGGGGTTCTGCTCTTTCAGACGCAGCGCCTGTTCCAGTGCGTTCAAGTCTTCGGGATTAAAAATTGCGGGCAGTGCGGAGCGGTTGACCGTACCTTCGGCCGTCATTGCATCCTTGCCCACATTACGGGTGTCTGGCACTTGCTTGGCCAGCACAACGATTTTCAATGCCATATTATTCTTCGTTTAGCGTTTAGTCGTTTAGCGATTGAGCGTTTTCTTGTAAAAAACGGTGCAAAAGTAGTGTTTTCTCCCCGTATTTCAAAACAATGATACAAAAAACAGCCTTTATATGCACATATTGGCCTTTTTTGTGCAATTTGTTGCCGCGCTCTACGACAATAGTGAGGTACAAGCTTATTTTCTGCGTTTCTTCTTACCCTTGGCTTTCTCCTGTTTTTTGTGCTCTGGCATGGGCAATGGACGGACAACAGTGTTTTGCAGGTGGCGTGGCGTGACACTGGTCGCCGGCTGTTGTACCGTTAGCTGCAGGGGAGCGCTCTCATTGCCGCAGCGGTCGATAGCAGTGACCGCGAAATGGAAGCCAATGGCGGCGAGGCGATTGTAGCGGAAGTGAGGCTCAGGGAGTAAGGATGCTATCAGGTTTTCGGCTCGTGAGACATCAACGGGCCAATCGCGTGAGGCATATACATTGTAGCGAACGCCGCCGGGGAGATTGTCAGTGGAAGGCTGCCAAGCGAGAATGTCCGGGTTGGAAGCCGCATGATGGCTGCTTTCGTCATTGCGATGGAGCGGGGTAGGGGTCGACGGTGATACGTTGTCGAGCCAAGAGCAGGCTGGCGGCAGGGCAGGGAAGGCGTAGAAGTCATTACGGAGGTAGTCGTAAATCCCTTTTACGTTGTCTGTGAGGAATTTACTGCGGAAGTAACACTGCCCGGCGAGATGCTCGCTACGCAGGTAGTGGAGTTGGCGCTGGATGACGCCGAGCGACCAGTCCTTCTCCTGAGGATGCATGAAATAGATGCCGAGCCCTGGGGCTACGAGGCGTCCGAAGGACTGCTCCTGCCAGTCGGCGGCGAAGGGGTAGAAGTGGTTGCCATCGAAGTACATCATGGGAAACAAAATGTCATGGATGCCTGTGCGCAACCACCCTTCAGCATCCTGATGAACGGCATCACGGGCGTTCCAGCCGCGTGAGGGGAAGCGGCTGACGTCGGCATATTTCCCTACGGGGGAACTGCTGATGCGAACCCATGGCTTCAGAGCATGGACATCTTCATAGATACGACGCACGATGGCCGTGATGTTGTCACGTCGCCAAGAGGCTTTGCTGATGCCTTTTGGGGCGTACTTCTTGAAAGTCGCATTATCGTTGAAAGAAGCGGCATTCTCCGGATAGCGGATGTAGTCGAAGTGTATGCCGTCGATATCATAGCGGCTGGCAATCTCATGACAGATGCGTTGCAGGTAGTCTGCGGTGCCGGGGAGACCTGGGTCAAGGTAATACATGTCAGCATGCTTGCGACATAGTTCCGGGTGGGTCTTGAGTACACTCTTGCTGCCCATTTGTTTGGCGACGGCCTGTTTGAAGCAGGGGATGGTGACGACCCAAGCGTGCAGTTCCATGCCGCGGCGATGTGCCTCGTCGATGGCGAAGCGGAGGGGGTCGTAACCTGGATCACGACCGTAGGTGCCCGTCAGCGCAACATCCCAAGGTTCAATGGCAGAGGGATAGATGACACTTCCACGCACACGAGTTTGAAGCAGTATGGTGTTGAAATTTGCAGCCTTCAGTTGATCGAGAAGCGCGCAGAGTTCCTCTTGCTGGCGCTCGCGTGCAGCAGCACTCACCGCTTTCGTCTTTGGCCAGTCGAGACCATTGAGGGTGGTGACCCAGACGGCGCGAAGCTCGCGCTTGGGACTCGAGGGGCTCATGGATCTCATGGGACTGATAGACCCTATCATTAATAATAAATATAGGAACGCGTAGCGCGCGCGCGAAAGAAGTGAGAAGAACCTGCTCATGTGTGATGTGATTTCATGCGACAAAGGTAAGCATAATTTATGATTTTGGACATCATTTAGGCTTTTTTTTTGCCCTGAATTGACAAATCGCAAGTATTTTTACGTTTTTGCTAAACTTTCTTTCAAAAATATGCATTGGATTGTGATAAAATGATTATCTTTGCGCCCGTATTCAGAGATAACTCTATTATCCATCAACCAAACAAAAAACATTTATGGACGCAAAAAAAGTCTTAGAAGACCTGAAGCGCCGCTTCCCGGGAGAGCCTGAGTACCATCAGGCAGTGGAAGAAGTGCTCGGCACGATTGAAGAAGAGTACAACAAACACCCTGAGTTCGATAAGGTGAACCTGATCGAGCGCCTTTGCATCCCTGATCGCGTGTATCAGTTCCGTGTTACATGGACTGACGACAAGGGCAATGTGCAGACGAACATGGGCTACCGCATTCAGCACAACAATGCCATTGGTCCGTACAAGGGAGGTATCCGTTTCCATAAGAGTGTGAACTTGGGTATCTTGAAGTTCCTGGCTTTCGAGCAGACTTTCAAAAACTCCCTAACGACACTGCCTATGGGTGGTGGCAAGGGCGGTTCAGACTTCAGCCCGCGTGGTAAGAGCAATGCTGAGGTCATGCGCTTCTGTCAGGCTTTCATGCTGGAGCTGACACGCCACATTGGTCCCGATGTAGATGTTCCCGCTGGTGACATCGGTGTGGGTGGCCGTGAAGTTGGTTACATGTTTGGAATGTATAAGAAGCTCACCCGTGAGTTCAGCGGTGTGCTGACAGGTAAGGGCTTGGAGTTCGGCGGTTCGCTGATTCGTCCCGAAGCTACCGGTTATGGCAATGTCTATTTCCTCCGTGCAATGCTACGCACGAGGGGCGAGAGCATCGAAGGTAAGAAGGTGCTTGTATCCGGTGCCGGTAATGTTGCTCAGTACTGCGCAGAGAAGATCCTGCAGTTGGGCGGTAAGGTGATGACCATGAGCGACAGCGATGGTTACATCTACGATCCCGATGGCATCGATCGTGCAAAGCTTGACTACATCATGGAGCTGAAGAACGTATATCGTGGTCGTATCCGTGAGTATGTGGAGCAGTATCCGACAGCCAAGTATGTCGGTGATGGCGCAAAGCCCTGGTTTGAGAAGGCTGACATCGCTTGCCCCTGTGCTACGCAGAACGAGCTCAATGAAGAGGCAGCAAAGGCTTTGGTTGCCAATGGTTGCATCGCAGTGGCCGAGGGTGCTAATATGCCCTCTACTCCCGGTGCCATCAAGGTATTCCAAGATGCTAAGATTCTCTATTCTCCGGGTAAGGCCAGCAACGCTGGTGGCGTGAGCGTCAGCGGTCTGGAGATGTCCCAGAACTCAGAGCGCCTGAGCTGGAGTTCCGAGGAGGTCGATGCCAAGCTGCTCTGGATCATGGAGAACATCCACGAAAACTGTGTGAAGTACGGTACAGAACCCGATGGCTATATCAACTATGTGAAGGGTGCCAATGTGGCAGGCTTCATGAAGGTGGCCAAGGCTATGATGGCACAAGGGATTGTATAAGACCTTAAAGGTTATAAGTGATATGAAGGGGGCGGCCACTGGCCACCCCCTTTATTCGTGCCTGTAGGAACTAGGAAACGAACAGTTATAGTAGCTATAGCAGTTATAGTAGTTATAGTGGTTATAGAAGTTAAAGTAGCCCAGTAGTTAAAGTAGCCCTAGTAGTTGTAGTGGCAATAGTAGCTATAGTTGTTATTGAGGCTATAGTGAAATTAGTGGTACTGATAATTCTGCGCCGCTTGAGTAGTCTATAGTCTCTGCCAACAAAAAAGCCCTCCCGGGAAGGGAGGGCTTCTATGTTAGCGTCTTTATCTTACTTACTTAGCGATACAGATGCTCACGCGGTTCTTGTCGTTCTCGCTGTAAGGCTGAACGGTGTCACCCTTAGCGTCAACGGTGATGCGAGCTGCGTCGATGCCAGCGTCGGTGAGAGCCTTGGCAACGTTCTCAGCACGGCCCTTAGAATAGAACATGTTGATGCGGGGGTTACCTGTGCCTGCGTCAGCATAACCAGTAACAGCAACCTTGGTCTCGGGGTTAGCCTTGAGGAAGTTGATGAGGTTGGTGATCTTACCCTGCTCGCCTTCGGGGATAACGGTCTCGCGGATAGAGTAGAAGATCTCAGTCTGCATTTCCTTCTTGATGACGGGAGCGGGCTTCGGCTTCGGAGTCTCCTTAACAACAACGGGAGCGGGAGCGGGCTCTTCCACAACAACGGGAACAGCAACGGGGATAACTTTCTCAACCTTGCCAAGGCCAATCTTCAGGCCGAGGAGGGCGTTGAAGTACCAGTCAGCATTGACCTTGTCATCGCCAGTGTTCTCATCGATGCCAGATTTGCTGTTGTACTTTTCAACAGTACCGTTGGCCATGCACTCGAGGTTGATGCTCACGCGCTTGCTGACTCTGAAGTCGAGGTCGAAACCTGCGCGGCCTACGGGAACAATGCTTGTGCCGTCCCACAGCTTACGGAGTGTGTAGTTGCCTGCGTTCTGGATGTCGTTAGCTTCGTTGTTGTTGAAACCGATGTTAGCGGCAGCACCGACAATCAGGTTCAGACCAAAAACGCGCTTGGGATTGTAACCAGCGATAGCGTTGACGATGTTGAACTTCACATCGAGACCGGGAGCAACGTAGTTCCACTTGTAGTTGGTGTTGTCTTCGAAGCCACCTTTGCTCTGCCATGCATTCACGGCCAGACGCAGTGCCCAAGAGGGTGTGAACTGATAGCCGACAGAAAGCTGAGCATTCGGAGAAATCAGCTTGCCGAAGTCGGCCTCGCCAAGGGTGTACTGTGCACCGCCCTGCAGCTGCAGGAACCAGTGGTGATTGAACTCTACGCGCTCAGTCTCCTGTGCGCTGGCAGTCAGGCCTGATACCATCAGAGCTGCTGCGAGAAGGATTTTTCCAATCTTCATGTTAGTTTAATAAATTTGGATTAAAATTATATTTTTGCTGTTTCTATACATAGAAGACGGCGCAAAGGTAGCTATAAATTCTCTCGTGAGCAAAATATTCTTTAAGAAAATTGAAAAAAAACTTTATTTTTCATCTTTTTTGGCCACAATGACAACTCCTTCTTTCTTCATGCCGTCGATTTTGACAGTAATTGGTTGTTCAAAATGTACGACTCTTACGTGCTGAGTTTCTTCGATGGCTGGTAACTCGTTGAGCATTTCCTGACGGTAGATGCCATCCCCCAAATAGTCGTTGATGGTGAAATAACCTACGCCAAAGGAGGTGAGGTTTTGGAAGAAATGGGTACCTTGGCTGGGATCGACCCGGTAGTTCTGTAGGCCTGCCTCCACGATGACTTTTGCTGCAGAGATTGCAGGCCATTTCACAGGGATGCCAAGCCAGGGGTCGCTGCTGCCCCAGCGTCCTGGTCCTACGAGGACATAATTGTGTCCTTCGTTAAGGAAATGCTGATTGATTTGTTGTATCTCCTCAGCGATGGCAGGATTGTTGGAAGCGCTCCAGCTTTCGGTCTTGACATAGACGATGTCTTGTAGGTCGTTGAAGATGCCGTGGCCGATGGCGTTGTGTGAACGCAACAGGCAATCTGCATCCGGGATGATGGTGAGGTCTTCGTCCAAATTCATCTTGTTGTCAACCATCGGACGTATTTGCAATAGGTAGAGTTCGCCGGTGCGGTCGGCGTGTATGTTGGCGGCCAGCTCGATTTCTACGGGGCGCCGCATTTCATCGTGGCCGTAGCGCATGACTTTATGCAACAACTCGGGTAGTGGGAACACGCCTTGCTGCAGTACGCCACAGAAGGTGATAACCTTGCGCCCCCCCTCGTAGATGCCGTCGCGGATGACTTGGTCGTAGGGATCGTAAGTGGAGGCGATATATTGGAGTGTGCCGTCGGGTTCTGCGGCATTGACGCGCAGTTTCAAGAGGTTGAAACCATCGTCCTTTTGGAATGTTACAGGCGGATTGGCCAGGTCGAGGGCATAGAAGCGGGTCTGTGTCTCTTTCAAGGCTATCTCCATCTCGGAGGTTTGAAGAATTTGATGAGGATGTGATGGGCATACGCGCAGGCACTGTCCGCCATCCACTATATATTTTCCGAGGCCGAGTGCGAGGTTCACGGTGCCTTCCTCTGCGAGCTCGTCGCCAATAGGATAGTAGTTGACGGAACGTGCGACACCCGAAAGGGTAGGGTAGAAACGGTCGCCGTGTCGCTCACCGGCTACTTCCTGTAGGATAACGGCCATCTTCTCCTGGTCGATGACGTTAGAGGTGGCGGTCATGTAAGCTTTAGAGTCGCGATAATAGACACTTGCATATACGGCTTTGATGGCGTCAGACAACATGTGCAGACGTTCATATTTATCATCCACGTGCGGAATCATGTAGGTGGAATAGATCCCTGCAAAAGGTTGATAATGAGAGTCTTCAAGCAGAGAGCTGGAACGGATGGCTATGGGCGTGTCAACCACGTCGAGGAACGCCATCAGGTCGCCAATGAGTCGTGCAGGCAGACGTGCATGTAGGAAATAGGTGAGGATCTCTTCGTCAGGGATGTCTGAGAGTGCCACTTGATAGAGCTCGTTGCTATCCATGAATTCGTCAAAGATGTCGGTGCAGAGCACCACAGTCTTTGGAATCATCACTTGTGCTGTTTCGAAATCGTTGAGGTCGCTGTGGCGTTTGATGATGTGGTCAATGAAAGCTATGCCGCGTCCCTTTCCGCCCAATGACCCTTCTCCGATGCGCGCGAAGTTGGAGTAGCGGTCGAAGCGTTCGCGGTGGAACACCGCCACCACACCTTGGTTCTTCATGCGACGGTAGCTGACGATGGCATCGAAGATGATTTGGCGGTGCAGATCCACGTCTTGCACGGAGTCCCATGTAATACGCTTCAGGAAGTCTGCGATGGGGAAGAGGGCACGTGAGCTGAGCCAGCGCGAGACGTTGTTGTGCTGCACGTGGTAGAGCAGTGATTCCTTGGGCAATAGGAAGATGTTATCCTGCAGGTCCTTGAGGTTGCGCAGACGTGCCACCTCTTCCATCGTCTTGGGATCGCGGAAAATAAAGTCTCCGAAGCCGAAGTAGTGGTTGATGAGCTTGCGCAGGTCCACAGCCATCTTCTTGGAGTTCTTATCGACGAAGCGCACCTTCTGGTCTTCCACAAGCTGTGCCTTCTCCGGCTCGCTGGATTCCATGATGAGTGGAATGTATGGGTCTCTGGCGCGGATGTTCTTTAATAGCTCGATGCCAGCCATTTCGTCGAGGACTCCGTTATGCGGGAAACGGCAGTCTGAGATGACGCCCAGCGTGTTGTCAGAGTAGCGGTCATAGAGCGACCATGCTTCCTCATAGCTGCGTGCCAGCACAATCTTCGGACGGCCGCGCATACGTAAAGTCTCCAGTTGTGAGTTCAGGGCTTCCGTTGCAAAGGCAAGACTCTGCTGCAGCACGAATTGGTAGAGATTTGGGAGAATGCTGGAATAGAAGCGTACATTGTCTTCCACGAGCATAATCATCTGTACGCCAGCGGCCAGGTCGTGCTCCAAGTTCATCTTGTCCTCAATGAGTTTGATGATGGAGAGCAGCAGCTCTGTGTTGCCCAGCCAGCAGAACACGTATTCGAAAGCCGAGAGGTCCTCATCGGCCATTCGCTTGCTGATGCCGTGGCTGAAGGGCGTGAGCACCACGCAAGGAATCTGACGGTTGGACTCTTTGATGCCACGTGCGATGTCGAAGATGTCGTTGTTGTCCGTTCCAGGCATCACGATGACGAGGTCGAAGGTGAGACGTGTCATTTGGCGCAGAGCCTCTTCCTCCGAGGCAACTTGCACAAAACGCGGTGGATAGCGCAGTCCAAGCTTGGCGTATTCATCAAAAATCTTTTCGTCAACGCGACCATCGTCTTCCAACATGAATGCGTCGTAAGGGTTGGCGATGAGTAGCACGTTGAAGATGCGACGTGCCATCAAATCGACAAAAGAAGTGTCGCGAAGGGTTAATAAGTCTCGTTTCATGCGTTTTTTCTAATTTTTCGGTGCAAAATTAGTGAAAAGATTCAACTTTTGTGTATCTTTGCGCGGAAAAAACAAAGAATAGAGCAATTATGAAACCTTTTTTGGATGAAAACTTCTTGTTGCAGACTGTAACAGCACAGGAACTCTACCATCGTCACGCTGCACCACAGCCTATCATTGACTATCATTGTCATCTTGATCCTGCGATGGTGGCTTCTGACCACCGTTTCCGCAGTATCACGGAGTTGTGGCTTGGCGGCGACCATTATAAATGGCGTGCTCTTCGTGCCAACGGTGTGCCGGAACGTCTTGTGACAGGTGCTGATTCTTCTGATTGGGAGAAGTTCCAAGCATGGGCAGCGACAGTGCCCTACACGCTTCGCAACCCTCTCTACCATTGGACTCATTTAGAGCTGAAGACGGCCTTCGGCATCAATAAGTTGTTGAACCCAGAGACTGCTCGCGAAATCTATGATGCTTGCAACGACCGCTTGCAGAATGATCCCACATTCACGGCCCGTGGTCTCATGCGTCACTACAATGTTGAAACCGTATGTACCACCGATGACCCTGTTGACGACCTGCGACATCATCGTGCTTATGCTGCAGAACAAGTAAACTGTAAATCTACAAAAATGTTGCCGACTTGGCGACCCGATAAGGCGATGGCTGTTGAGGATCCCGCTGCTTTCCGGGCATACGTGGAACGGCTGGGGGCTGCGGCAGACATTGATATCCGCAACTTCTCGGATTTTGAGGATGCTCTTCAGCGCCGTCATGAATTCTTCCATGACGCAGGTTGCCGTTTGAGTGATCATGGCCTTGATGTTTTTTATGCGGAACCCTACACCGATGCGGAAATTGCCAATATATTCAATAAGGTATATAAAGGAACGTCGCTTAGTGATGTTGAGGTACGTAAGTTCAAGAGCGCGATGCTTTATTTCTTTGCTGTTCAGGACTACAAATCAGGGTGGGTTCAGCAATACCATTATGGTCCACTCCGCAACAACAGCAGTCGGCTGATGAGAGTCTTCGGTGCAGATGCCGGTTGCGACAGCATCGGCGACTTGAATACGGCGCAGTCTTTGTCTCGTTTCTTGGATCGTCTGGACAATGAGGGTTGTCTTGCCAAGACCATTCTCTACAACCTCAATCCTGCAGACAACGAGATGGTCGCTACGATGATAGGTAACTTCCAAGACGGCAGCATTGCTGGTAAGATTCAGTGGGGCTCCGGTTGGTGGTTCCTGGATCAGAAAGATGGGATGGAACGTCAGATGAACACCCTCTCGCTTCAAGGCCTCCTCAGCCGCTTTGTCGGGATGCTCACCGACTCCCGCTCGTTTGTCAGCTATCCTCGTCACGAGTACTTCCGTCGCACCCTTTGCAACCTCATTGGCAATGATGTTGAGCAGGGCCTTCTGCCTTTCAACGGCTATGAGGAGCAGCGTGTGCGGCAGATGGTTGAGGACATCTGTTATTATAATGCTAAACGATATTTTGACTTCTGATAATGGAAAACCGTAAAACTTCTTGGCGTTGGTGGATTTGCAGCCTCCTCTTTGTTGCTACCACCGTGAACTATCTTGACCGCCAAGTCCTCTCGCTGACATGGAAGGACTTCATTGCGCCTGAGTTCCATTGGAACGACAACGACTATGGTAACATCACAGCCGTATTCTCCATCTTTTATGCCTTTATCTCTTTGTTTGCGGGCCGCTTCATTGATTGGCTGGGAACGAAGAAGGGTTATATCTGGGCCATTGTCATTTGGTCCTTTGGCGCCTGTCTTCATGCTGCTTGCGGTTGGGCCACATTAAAGCTGACAGGTGTTGTTGATACCAATGCCCTCTATGCTGTGGAGAAAGGTTCAGAGTTGGCTCTCCTGGTTTCCTCTACGAGTGTCTGGCTCTTCTTAGCGTGCCGTATTATTCTGGCGACGGGTGAGTCTGGCAACTTCCCTGCAGCAATCAAGGTGACAGCTGAGTACTTCCCAAAGAAGGACCGTGCTTATGCCACCTCCATCTTTAATGCCGGAGCTTCGGTGGGGGCTCTTGTCGCTCCTCTTACGATACCACTTCTGGCAGAGCATTTCGGCTGGGAGATGGCGTTCATTATCATTGGCGGCATAGGCTTCATCTGGGCAGGTCTGTGGCAGGCGTTCTATACGTCGCCCTCCAAGAGTCGGTTCGTTAACGCTGCCGAGCTGGCCTATATCAATCAGCCTGATGAAGCATCACGTGTCAACTCTTCCAACGATGCGGCGGAGCCCTCCCTTTCACTCATTCAATGTTTCCGTTATCGTCAGACATGGGCTTTCATCGTGGGTAAGCTGATGACCGATGGCGTGTGGTGGTTCTTCCTCTTCTGGGCACCCGCCTATTTCTCGGAACTCGGCTATCCGTCTTCTTCCGGCATGGGACAGGCCTTGATATTCGTGCTCTATCTTATAGTAACACTGCTCAGCATCTTAGGCGGCTATCTGCCTAAACTCTTCGTGGAGCGTAGGGGGATGAATCCTTATGCTGGACGTATGCGGGCAATGTTGATCTTCGCCTTCCTCCCAATCTTTGCGATGTTTGCGCAGCCTCTGGCCGATTTCTCTCCTTGGTGGCCTTGCTTAATCATAGGCCTGGCGGGCGCTGGTCATCAGGCGTGGTCTGCCAATCTTTATTCCACGATTGGCGATATGTTCCCGAAGTCTGCCATAGCCACCATCACGGGTATTGGTACAATGTTCGGCGGACTCTGTTGCTTTGCCATCAATAAAGGTTCGGGAATGCTCTTTACTTATGCCGAAGCTCAGGGCGAGGCTTTCCGCTTCTTTGGCGCCACAGGTAAGCCTGCTGGTTACATGATGGTTTTCTGCTACTGCGCTGTAGCATACCTCCTAGCATGGGTTATGATGAAAGCTCTCGTGCCTCGCTACAAAAAGATTTATGAATAAAATCATTGTAAAACGTATTTAGAATAATTGTAAATGGAAAAGACCTGGCGTTGGTTTGGCAAGAAAGACAAGATCACACTTGCTATGCTTCGACAAATTGGTGTCGAGGGGATTGTGACAGCATTACACGATGTACCTCTCGGCGAGATATGGACGCGTGAGGCAATTCGTGACCTTCGTGAGCTTATCGAGAGCTATGGGCTCCGTTGGAGTGTCGTGGAGAGCTTGCCCGTTACGGAGACGATAAAATACGGCGGTCCTGACCGCGATGAGCAAATCGAGATTTATAAGCAGAGCCTGCGCAATTTGTCAGCAGAGGGCATCCATACAGTCTGCTACAATTTCATGCCCGTGTTGGACTGGGCACGTACAGACCTCTTGCATCCCAATGCTGATGGCTCCTCGAACCTTTATTTCTCTTATTCGGAGTTTGCCTTTTTTGATATACATATATTAAAAAGGAAAGGCGCGCGCGAAGACTGGGCTGCTTTCACCTTCCCTGAAGGAGTAGGTGAGGGTAGGGATATCCTGGCAGAGGTGGATGCTCTGGCCAAGGAGATGACGCCCGAGCGTGAACATGAGTTGGTTGAGAATATTGTCATCAAGACACAAGGCTTCGTCAGCGGTAACTTCCGTGAGGATGACGAGGCGCCTTTGGAGAAGTTCCGCCAGTTCCTGGATCTCTATGCGGGAATAGATAAGGCTCAGCTGCAAGCCAATTTGAAGTACTTCCTTGAGGCTATCATGCCCGTGTGTGAGGAGTGCGGAATGAAGATGTGCGTTCACCCCGACGATCCGCCCATTCCCATTCTTGGCCTGCCCCGTATTGTTCGTACGGCTGAGGATATCCGTTGGTTCCTCAATGCAGTGCCGAACGTGCATAACGGCTTGACCTTCTGTGCTGGAAGCCTTTCTGCGGGGGCTTATAATGATGTCGTGGCGATGGCACGTGAGTTCGCTCCTCGCACTCATTTCGTGCACCTTCGTTCCTGCCATATCTTCCCAAATGGTGACTTCACCGAAGCCAGTCATCTGGGCGGTCGCGCAGACCTCATAGAACTCTGTCGCATCTTTGAGATGGAGAGCCCTTCGCTGCCCTTCCGCGTGGATCATGGGCGGACGATGCTGGGTGACGAATCCCGTGGTTACAATGCCGGCTACAGTTTCTTAGGCCGTATGTTTGCAATGGCTCAGATGCAGGGCGTTTTGGCCACCTTGGAACATGAGAAGACGCTCGCGCCGCTCCCCCTTGAAGGGTGAGATAACTTATCTGCCAAAAAGTATAACCGATTATAATAACCCGCAAATAATAGATAAGAATATGAATAGTCAATTAGGTTCCTTGTTTAATATCAAAGACAATGTTGTCGTAATCACAGGCGGCACAGGTGTCCTCGGACGTGCTATTGCGAAATATCTTGCAGCCGAAGGTGCAAAAGTAGTTATATTAGGTCGCAAGCAGGAGGTCGGCGAGGCCATCGTCAACGAGATTCTCAAGGCTGGCGGCGAAGCTATGTTCCTCGTTACCAATGTCCTTGATCAGGCTGTTGTCCAGAAGAATTGCGATGACATATTGGCACGTTATGGCCGTATTGATGCGCTCTTGAATGCTGCTGGCGGCAATATGCCGGGCGCCACCATTGCCCCTGACAAGACGTTCTTTGATTTGGACGCTGCGCAGTTCCAGACGGTCCTTGACCTGAATCTCACCGGCACCGTGATACCTACGCAGGTATTCCTGAAACCGATGGTGAAGCAGGGTAAGGGCGCTATTGTCAACTTCTCGTCGATGGCTGCTTTCCGTCCCATGACCCGTGTCTGTGGCTACGCCGCAGCAAAGGCTGGAATCAGCAACTTTACGGCTTACATGGCCACCGAGTGTGCCAAGAAGTTTGGTGAGGGTATTCGCGTGAATGCCATAGCCCCGGGCTTCTTTATTACAGAGCAGAACCGATCGCTGTTGACGAATCCCGACGGCAGCTACACACAGCGTGGTCAGGATGTGATTCGTCAGACTCCGTTTGGTCGTATGGGTGACCCTGAGGAACTTTGCGGAACCATTCACTATCTCATCTCCGACGCGGCCCGCTTTGTTACCGGTACCGTTGCTGTCGTTGACGGCGGCTTCAATGCCTTCGCGATGTAATAGTCCCTCTATTTTTTCCCGCTAAGGGGCAGCTTGCAGGCGCAGTGAAAGTGCGCATGAGACTACTCTATTTCAATCCGGAGAATGATCTGGCACTGGCGGCGAATGACCCTCATTACACGCCGCCAGCTTCTGCGTTGCAGATGGCTGCAGACCTCGAGCGCCTGCCGCTGCAGTATGCAGAAGCTGGCGATGTAGTCTTGCTGCGTGATGGCTCGTTTATCGGCACTCCTGGTGTCCCAACGTCTCAATTCGACCCGACGGCTGTGCAGGCGCTATTCCCTTGGGGGTGGTCGCCCTTGGTCGTGCGGGAGTTACGTGAGGCCGGAGTATCCGATGATTTCTTGCCTACGCGTGAGCAGCTGGCAGACTATCGCGCGTTTGCCTCGCGACAGACAGCGGTGCGACTGTTGACCCGGCTCAGGGATTCCTGGCCAGAGGCGTGGCACGAGGCGTGCCTTGTGGGCGAGAGCTCTTGGTGTACCACCGCCGACGCGGTGGCTGCAGTACAAAGCGTCTATGGCCGCGTGATGCTGAAAGCGCCGTGGAGCGGTAGTGGGCGTGGCGTTCACCCAACTGCACAGCTGTTGACAGAGAAGGACTGGGCTTGGATTCGTCGCACCCTGAAACGACAGGGTGGAGTGGAGGTTGAACCAATATATAATAAGGTACAGGATTTCGCGATGGAATTCTGGGCTGAGCATGGAAAGGTTCGTTATGAGGGCCTTTCGCTTTTTTCCACTACAGATGGCGGTGTGTATAGCGGCAACCTTGTTGCATCTGAGACCGAGAAGGAACGTCGTTTGGCCCGGTATGTCTCATCGGAACGTCTGCGGACATTGCGCGACCGCCTTTTAGTGTTGCTCAACGATGCAGGTTTGCCTGCTTGGTACACAGGTCCTTTCGGCATTGACATGATGATTTGCCAGGCTCCCTTCCCGGAGTCCTCCTCCCTAACGAGGGAGGGGCTATGGGAGGAACCACGGCCCGGAGGAGTGGCTATTCATCCTCTTGTTGAACTCAACCTTCGCATGACGATGGGCTGGCTTTCTATTCAGCTGTCGCGGCAACGGCCAGAAGGGGAGTGCAGCACGTTCCGAATCCTGCAACAGGAAGGGCGATATCGCTATGAATTGCGTGTATTGACAGATTAGAATGGACAAAAAGAAGGGCTTTTTATGTTAAAAAGTCATATTTTGTTAAGTCTAAGTTTGCAGTTTCAGAAGAAAGCCATACCTTTGCAGCATCAACAAACTTGATTCTCGTGGATTCTTTCTTCAGAACACATGCCTATCTCGTGGAGCACACTGACTTACCTGTCCGTCGTGCTCTCATGGACGAAATCAACTGGCATCAGCCGCTCATCGGTATCAAGGGCACTCGCGGTGTGGGTAAGACCTCCTTCCTCCTTCAATATGCCAAGGAGAATTTTGATATACGAACACGTAAGTGTTTGTACGTCAACATGAACAACTTCTATTTTCAGGGTAAAGGGTTATCCGACTTTGCGCGTGAATTCCGTGCCATGGGTGGCGAGGTGTTGCTTGTTGATCAAGTTTTCAAGCAGCCAGACTGGAGCAAGGAACTGCGTCGTTGCCACGATGAGAACCCGGGCCTTCGCATTGTTTTTACGGGTTCAAGTGTGATGCGATTGAAAGAGGAGAACCCCGAACTGAATGGCCTCGTCAGCAGCTACAATCTGCGTGGCTTTTCGTTCCGTGAGTTCTTGAATCTGAAGACCGCGGCCGACTTCCCCGCTTACACCCTTGATGACATTGTGAACCGTCACGAGGAGATTGCAGACACAATTCTGGAACAGGTGAACCCCCTCAATTTCTTCCAGAGCTATCTCCACCACGGCTTCTATCCCTTCTTCCTTGAGCAGCGTAACTTCTCTGAGAATCTGCTGAAGACCATGAACATGATGCTTGAAGTAGATATCCTGCTCATTAAGCAGATAGAGCTGAAATACCTCCCGAAACTTAAGAAACTCTTTTATCTGCTGGCCGTGGAGCGTCCCTCGGCACCCAATGTCAGCCAGCTCGCTGATGAGATAGAGACTTCGCGCGCTACGGTGATGAACTACATCAAATACCTCTCCGATGCGCGTCTCATCAACCTTATCTACAATCCTGGCGAGGCCTTCCCCAAGAAGCCTGCGCGCATTATGATGCACAACAGCAGCCTCATGTACGCCATCTACCCCAATCACATGGAGTCCATCGATGTCTATGAGACCTTCTTCCAGAACGCGCTTTGGGCTTACCACGATGTCCGCCTCGGCGACCGTCTCTCTTCGTTCCTTGTCGATGGGCGCCGTTTCCGTGTGTGCGACATACCGCCCCGTCGCCAGCAACCCGACATCTGTTATGCTCGTGCCGAACTGCGTCGGGGCGAAGCCAACAACATCCCCCTTTGGCTCTTCGGCTTCCTCTATTAATAATCGCGCGTAATACAGGGCTTCTTTTCATCAAGAATGGCATCAAAACACTTGTTTTGGTGCCGTTAACTCTTTTTTTGACATCTTTACTTTGCACTATCACCATTTTTAGGTATCTTTGCGCCCGATTTAATAAGTAAAGAAATGCATAACCCCATCTTTAAACTTTAAACTTTCAACTCATATAGAAATTATGGCAAAAGAAAAGAAATTTATTACCTGTGATGGTAACGAGGCTGCGGCTCATGTGAGCTATATGTTCTCCGAGGTAGCTGCTATCTACCCCATCACCCCGTCTTCGCCCATGGCGGAGCAC
>CACZCZ010000032.1 GCA_902779845.1 uncultured Bacteroidales bacterium
GTGTTTTTCCGATGGTGTTGGCTGTGTTGCGGGACGCAACAGGGCGGTGCTTAGGAGTGGGCGTTGAAAGCTTGCTTTCATAAGAGCACTCATGAGCGCTGACCGTAGGCCGAAGGCCACAGACAGCAACAGCGGGGTTTTTAAGGTTTTTGTCTTAAACTTGAATCCTGAATCCTGAATCTTGGAACTTGAATCCTGAATCCTGAATCTTGGAACTTGAATCCTGAATCTTGAATCCGTGGTTTAAAAAAGGAAAATGATTGTTTAACGTTTCGACCAAATCCCTGGACTACTACAGGGTAACGCATGATGAAGAAAGAAACTTGGAAGAAGATCATACATTTGATCATCACAATTCTGACAGCGCTGGCTACCACGCTGACAGCACATGCCGCCATCTGCTAATGCTGCGAATGCATGCTGTCGGAAGACGGGCATCGTCCTCGGCTGATAACGCAGTAACGCAGCAACGCGGTAACGCGGTAACAAATGTGAAATGGCAACGCGGCAACGCGGTAACACGGTAACAAATGCGGAATGACAACGCAAAAAAAGAGCGTGCTGACGATGGTCGGCACGCTTGCTTTTCTTGTGTGAGGTTCCTCGCTTAGTCTTCAGCGGGGGCAGCCACCTTCTTCTCAGCGATGCGGGCTTTCTTACCCGTGAGGCCGCGGAGATAGTAGAGCTTGGCGCGACGCACCTTACCGACTTTGTTGACGATAATGCTCTCAATGTTGGGGCTGGTGATGGGGAAGATGCGCTCTACGCCCACGGTGCCGCTCATCTTGCGGACAGTGAAACGCTTCTGGTCGCCATGGCCGCTGATCTTGATGCACACGCCACGGTACTGCTGTACGCGCTCCTTGTTACCCTCGACAATTTTGTAAGCTACGGTGACGGTGTCGCCTGCCTTGAACTTGGGGTAGGTCTTGCCCGTAGCAAATGCTTCTTCAGCAATTTTGATGAAATCTGCCATTGTTGTAAATGGGTTAAATTGTTGTTGTCGGTCCGGCTCGGGCATAACAGGGAACTCTGCATCCTGCCAGCGACCCGTGCGGAAAGCGGGCGCAAAGGTACGGCAAAAAAATGAAAGGAGAACAAAAGAAAGCAGAAAAATGGCTGTCAAGGTGAAAAAAAGTCCCGAAAGCGACATTTCCGGCCCTCTGACACCCCTCCGCCCTTAATTTTTTCTTAACTTTGCCGCGCCAAAACGCATTTTCGCATGAGAAAGTTTCACTCTTCTGTTGTCATCCTCCTGTATTCAGTTGTTTTATGTGCTCTGCTGACGGCCTGCAAGAGCCGCCGTTATGTGTTGCAGGGCGTGGAAGCTCGCCGCATCGAGGTGACGAGGGCGCTGGATGCACAGCCGCTGCCCGAGGCCGCGGCCTTCATAGCCCCCTTCATGGCTGGCGTGGATAGCCTGCGCAGACCGTATGTCGGGCAAAGTGAACTGTATATGGCGGCAGCGCGGCCTGAGAGTCTGCTGAGCAACTGGGTGGCCGATGCCCTGGTGGCAACGGCGGAGCGCATGGGTTTTCATGCGGACTTGGGGGTGTGCAACATCGGCGGCCTGCGGGCTGCGATGCCCAAGGACACGGTGCGCCGTGGCGACATCCTGGCCATCTCGCCCTTTGAGAACTATGTCGCCATCCTGAAGATGCGGGGCAGCGACATGGAGCAGCTGATGCGTGACATCGCCGCAGTCCACGGTGAGGGCGTCAGCGCCAGCGCCCGCCTGGTGATTACGCCCGACGGCCAGCTCACGCGTGCGGCCATCGGCGGCAAGCCCATTAAAGCTGACAGCATCTATGTCGTGGCAACGCTCGACTATCTGGCCGACGGCAACGACAAGCTCTATGCCCTGAAGCGCTCGCTGGAGCGCACCGAGACGAAGGAGGCCGTGAACGAGGCGCTCATGCAGCATCTCAGAACGCTGGATGCAAAGGGCTTGAAGGCGACATCCAAGATGGAGGGCAGAATCACGGTCGAGCCCCTGCCGGCGCCTGCGGCCGCAGCTGAGGGGGCCACGGCCTGTCCACCCGCGGGAGGGGCGCCAGCACCCTTCATGTATGGAAAAACGGGGCAGGGGGCTTCCATCCTACTGGTTCACACCAATGACACCCACTCCTGCATAGAGCCCCTGAGCCCACTGCTGGCCGACACCGCACAGGCCGACAAGGGCGGCTACCTGCGCAGGGCGGCTCTGGTGCGCAATCTGCGGCAGCAGGACCCCGACCTGCTGCTCGTGGACGCCGGCGACTTCTCGCAGGGCTCTACCTACTACACGCTGTTCCACGGCGACGTGGAGGTGGGGCTGATGAACCTGATGAAGTATGACGCCGCCACCATCGGCAACCATGAATTCGACTTCGGTCTCGAGAATATGGCACGCCTCTTCCGCGAGGCGCAGTTCCCCATCGTGTGCTGCAACTATGACTTCACGGGCACGCCCGTGGAGGGACTGGTGAAGCCTTACACCATCATCCGCCGTGCGGGCCTGAAGATTGGCATCCTCGGCGTGTCGCCCCAGCTGGAGGGCCTGGTGGCAGCGCACACCTGCACGGGTGTCCGCTACACCGATCCCATCGAGGCGGCGCAGCCTGTGGCCGACCTGCTGAAGACGCAGGAGAAGTGCGACCTCGTCGTGTGTCTCTCGCATCTGGGATGGAACCTCGCGGGTGTCAGCGACGAGGAGTTCATCCCTGCCACTCGCAACATCGACGTGGTCATCGGCGGACACAGCCACACCTATTTCCCCCAGCCGGAGTTGCTGAAGAACATCGATGGAATGGTGGTTCCCGACAACCAGGAGGGCAAGAATGCCCGCTACGTGGGGACCATGCGCCTCTTCTTTCATAAGTAACCACTCACAGCCCCCTACTATAAATGGAAACTCCCATCGTAGTCACCCCTGTTCGCTCACGCCGCGAAATGAACGATTTCATCGGCGTGGTGTATCGCATCTATAAGGATTGTCCCCAGTATGTGCCCGATTTGGAAAGCGACATCCGCGAGTTCTTTGATGTCAAGACCAATCCGGGGCTGGAGTTCTCCGATGTCCAGGCGTGGGTGGCCTATCGCGGCAAGGAGGCCGTGGGGCGCATCGTGGGCATCATCAACCGCCATGCCAACGAGAAGTGGAAGACGCGCAATGTGCGCTTCTCGATGATTGAATTCATCGATGACATGGAGGTCTCCCGTGCCTTGCTCGATGCCGTAGGGCAGTGGGGGCGCGAGCGTGGCATGACGGAAATCCAGGGCCCGATGGGCATCACGGACTTCGACAAGGAGGGGATGCTGGTGGAGGACTTCCACCTTGTGGGCACCATGAGCACCATCTACAACCACGCCTACTACCCGCGCCACCTGGAGGCACTCGGCTTTGCCAAGGAGGCGGACTGGGTGCAGATCCGCGTGACGATTCCAGATGATGTACAGGAGCGCTATCAGCGTGTGACACAGTATGTGACGCAGCGCCTGAAGGTGAGGGTCGTCAAGCTTACGCGTGATGACATCTACAAGCGGGACTTCGGCCACAAAATCTTCGACCTGCTGAACCAGGCTTACTCGCCGCTCTTCGGCTACTCGGAGCTGTCGCCCAAGCAGACCGACTTGTTCATCAAGAAGTACCTGGGACTCATCGACCTGAACTTCGTGCCCGTCATCCTGAATGAGCAGGATGAGCTCATCGGCGTGGCCGTCACGATGGGTTGTCTCTCGCAGGCCATGCGCAAGGCCAACGGACATCTGTTCCCCTTTGGATGGTTCCATCTGCTGAAGTCGCTGAAGTGGAAGGGAGAGGGCAGCGCTGAGATGCTGCTGATTGCCGTGCGCCCCGATTATCAGGCCATGGGCGTCAATGCGCTCTTCTTCAACGACCTCATCCGTGTCTATAAGCAGGCGGGCATCAAGTGGGCCGAGACAGGCCCGCAGCTGGAGGACAACATGCGCGAACTCACGCAGTGGAAGCCCATGAACCCCACCTTCGTCAAGCGTCGCCGCTGTTATTGCAAAGCGCTTGGTGATGAAGAATAAACGAGGCTGTGTCAAAATGAACGACACAGCCCCGTTATTGTTTCCCACAACGAATTATACTAATTATACGAATTGTCGAGGGGCCTCTTAGGTTATTGGAAGTACTGGGCGGCATAGCGTCCCATGGCTTCATAGCCGGCTGGATTCAGGTGCAGCCAGTCGTCGGAGTAGGCAGGCAGCAGTCGTGTGGGCTGCTCGGGGTCGCGCACAAGGGCATCGAAGTCGATGACGGCATCGAAGGTGCCCGCGCTGTTGCGAATCCAGGCGTTTACGGCCTGACGGGCGGCCTCGTGGGTTTCGCTCCAGTAGAAGCTGTTGCCTAAGGGGGTGATGGTGGCGCCATAGACCTTGAGGCCTGAACGCCGGGCTTTGGCGGCCAGCTCCTGGTAGGTGGCGATGAGGCGCTGGGCGATGTCTTTGTCATCGTCGCGACTGCCGCCGATGTCATTGACGCCCTCGAAAATCACGACGGTGGTGAGGCCGCGCTGCCCCAGGATGTCACGGTCGTAGCGCTCACGTCCGGGTTGGCTCAGTCCGCCACGGATGACGCAGTTGCCGCCGATGCCGAGGTTGAGGATGCCGGCCTTCCCCTGCAGGGCAGTAGCCAGTGCATCCGTCCAGCGATTCTGGGCATTGGTGGTGGTGCCGCGGCCGTCGGTGATGCTGTTGCCCAGGATGGCGATGGCGTTCGGCGTGTCGGAGAGGATGTCGATGGCGGCGATGTTGTACCAGTGGTCCAGACGCTCGGAGGTCACGAACGCCTGCGCGGGCGCGCACGCGCCTTGCATGATATAAGAGGTGGTGCGAGAGCCGCGGTGGGAGGTGGCATTGACGGGCGTGCTGCCATATTCGATGGTGATGGACAGGCGCTGCAGCGGCTTGAGCGGATAGGGCAGGGGGTCTGAGAAGAGCGCCTGACCACCGGGGATGGTGACGCTGCGCTGGCCGTCGAAGGAGAGGTAGCGCGCTGTCGAGCTTACGATGTCGCAGGAGTCAAGGGCGTCAGCGATGTACACGGCCTTGATTTCCACAGGCTCCTTGCTGAAGATGTTGGACAGCTGCATGCGCAGGCAGTCGCCGCCCTGTGACACGCGCACGATCTCGCGCAGGGTGCAGTCGGCCAGCGTCGTGGTGCGAGGCATGTCGCCCTTGCCCGTGTACTCGGGGGCCGTGGCCCACGTGCCTACCCACTGCTGCTGTGCAGGGCTGGTGGCAACGTTGTAGCCGGCACGCCGGAAGACGGGGATGCGGGCCAGGGTGACGGGCGTGGTGACGTACTGGCCGCCGTCGTAGTGCTGTCCTGTGCGGAAGTCATACCAGCCGCCTTGATGGCGAGGCAGGTAGGTGCGCCATTCGGTGACGCCGGGTTCTGTGACGGGGCTCACGAGGAGTGCAGGGCCGAACATATATTCATACTTCTGCTGCAGCGCCTCGGGGTCGTCGGCAAAGTCGAAGACGAGGGGCCGCATCAGCGTGGAGCCATGCTGGCTGACGGCCAGTGCGCAGGAGTCGATGTAGGGCTTCAGGAGGTAGCGCTCGCGCAGGCAGTCGGCGATGATGTTCTGGGCTTGCTCGCCGTAGCGCCAGGGCTCGGTGTCGCTCATGTAGCCGTGAACGCGCATCAGCGGCAGGAAGACGGAGGTCTCTATCCAGCGCAGCATACGTTCGATGTAGGCCTGATTGGTGTATTGATCCTGCGGACGGAAGAAGCCGCCGGCATCATACGTCCACCAGGGGATGCCCGCAGCCTGCAGGCCGAGGCCGGCAACGATCTGACGGCGGAAGGTCTCCCAGTCGTTGCCCACGTCGCCCGACCAGAGCGCGGCGCCATAACGCTGGATGCCAGGGAAGCCGCAACGGGTGAGGATGAAGGGCGTGGAGCCCTGTTCGCGGAGTCCTTCATAGACGGTTTTGCAGACCATGAGCGGATAGACATTGCGCACGCGCTCGCCAGCCCATTGTCCGCCGCCGACACGGCGCCCCACCAGGTCGTCGTTCTCAGGCTCTGTGGCATCCTGCCACCAGGCATCGATGCCCAGGGGCACGAGGCGCTGGCGGAAATGCTGCCAGTAGGCTGCGGCCGCTTCAGGACGGAAGAAGTCTATCCAGTCGGTGCCGGGGATGTAGTAGCCTTGCTCCGACATCTCGCGGCCGACATCGCTATTCTTATCGATTTTCGACCACACGGAGAGCATGAGCCGGTAGCCCATGGCGTGCAGGCTGTCGGTCAGCTCCTTGGGGTCGGGGTAGAAGCGCTCGTCGAAGCGCATGGCGTTCCAGCCGTAGCGTCCCCAGTACTGCCAGTCCTGCACAAAGACGTCGGCAGGCAGGTGCTCGTCGCGGAAGCGGCGGGCGGTACGGAGAATCTCGTCGGACGAGTGGAAGCGCTCGCGGCAGTGGATGTAGCCAAGGGCCCAGGTGGGAATCGGCGGCACGGCTCCCGTCACCTCGCGATAGCCTGCGATGATCTCATCGGGAGTGCCCACGAAGACGGTGTAGTCCACGGCATCGGCGACGGGGGATTGGAAGGTGGTGGTGTCGCTCACCTTGCGGAAGAGGACGACGGGACGGTCGTTATTGGTCAGCTGTGCTTTGAGGGTGTGGGCACCGGCGGTCAGGTGTACGATGGCAGAGGCTGTAGGGGGCAGCCACAGGTTCTGCATGTCGATGACCGTCTGGTTGTCGATGACCAGGTTGTGGCGGCGTGCCATCTGCTGTCCGACATCGAGCATCAGGGCATAGTCGCCCTCCTCGGCAATCTCCAGCGTGGCAGAGAAGGTGTTGCTGGTGCGCTCCTCCTGCTTCCCGCCTTCCGTGGAGGTGACGTTGACCACCTCTTTCTTGCCCGGCATCAGTGTCTTCTCCATGCGAACCGACAGCTCGCAGGGGTTGAAGTCCGTGAGGCCGTAGTTGTTCCACAGTACGCCATAGCCTTTGCTGGAAATGACCATGGGGATGGATATCTGGGTGTTCACCTGTGTCAGCCGCCGCGTGAGGCCGCGCACGTTGGCATAGCCATCCTGGAACTGTCCCAGACCGAACAGGCATTCGTCTGTGGGCGACAGGAATGTCAGCGAAGCCTTTTGGGTGGACTCGCCGGCTACCAGGGAGGGCGACAGCTGGTGGGCAGTGGCCGTGAAGACGGCCTTGCCGGCACGATCGCGAACCACGACGGTGCCCTGTTTGCGGTTGACTTTCACATTGATGTCCGCACTGATGACTTCGTCGGTTTTGACATAGACCCAGTCAGGGAGCGTGCTGGTGGCCGTGCCCTCGGTGTAGCGAATACGAACGGCGTTGCGCGCAATCTTCGTCACCTGAAGGCGTCCCCGTCCGAAGGCGACATCCTTAGCCTGCATGGTCAATGACGCCAGCAGCAGGAAGAAAAGGAAGAACTTACTTCTCATCATTGTCAGATATTTTTTGGTAATGGAACACATCAACATCGATGTAGCCACCCGTCTTCTTGGTGGCATAGTTAAAGATGGCGAATTTCGTACCCATGAAGAAGCGGCGGTAGTCGAAGATCATGCGGTAGTTCTTGGTGCCCAGCGGCTGCCAGTTCTGCCCGTCGAGGCTGTAGAAGAAGTTGGCGGCATCGTTGTGGCCTCGCCGGAAGTCGCCATCGAGGCGGAGGTAGATGTAGTTGAGGGCTGAGGGCTGAGGGTTGAGGGCTGAGGGCTGAGGGTTGAGGGGGATGGTCTCGATGACTTTCTCCTCGACGCTGGTGACGGCCTTCTCGCGGTCTGTGAGGCTTACGGCCTGCTCGCTCATCTCCAGCGTGAACTTCTTGCCCTGCTTCTTGATGGTGAGCACGCCGCTGTCGCCGTTGAAGGCTGCCAGGCCGGCGCAGTCGCCATCTTTCATCTTGGAGATGTCGATGGCCACGAAGCCGCTGCACTGCGGGCCTTCCATGCGCTGGGTGAGTGTGTTGGGTGCCAGATAGAGGTTCTCCACCACGCGGCTGGTCTTCAGTCGCAGGAAGCCCGGGCGCTCGCTTAGCGACCACGCCGTGGTCACGGGGTTGTGGTTCCATTGCCAGTGGAGGCCGAGGTCCGGCGAGGTGAACTCATCGGAGCAGACAATGGAGGTCTCGGGCTCTCCGCTGACCAGCGGGCGCACATGCGCTGGCACGTGGCCTTCCTCGTCGCCAATCATGGGCCAGCCGTCGAGCCAGCGAACGGGCGAAATCGTGAGGACACGCCCTACGCCGCCACGGTCCTGGAAGATGATGCCGTACCAGTCGCCGTCCTCTGTATCTACGATGGTGCCCTGGCCGACATAGCCGAAGTTGCCGAAGTCGGACTCCAGAATCACACGCTTCTCATAGGGACCGTGGATGTCATCGGCGCGATAGCAGACCTCGCGACGATGGTGGCCTGGGGCGAAGACATGGCTGATCATCAGCAGGTAGTAGCGCCCGTTGTGCTTCACCACACGGCTGCCTTCAAGCAGTCCGCGCTCGTCGGCCTCACGCTTGAAGAGCTGCACATGACTGCCTTCGACGACATCGGAGAGGTCGGACTTCAGCTCCACCATCTCACCTGTACCATAGAAGACATACACGCGGTCGTCGTCATCAAAGAAGAGTGTGGCATCGTGGAAGTGGCGCATGCGGGCGTGAATCTTCCACGGGCCTTCGGCACGCTCGGCCGTGCAGATGTAGGTGTTGGCCATCGGCCCCCCCTCGTTGGGCGCGAAGAGGGCGTAGAACTTGCCCTTGTGATACTTCAGCGAGGTGGCCCACTGTCCGCGGCCATAGACGGTGCCTTCCTGCAGGTCGTACTTGGGCGAGTCGGTGAGACGGTCGAAGACATAGCCCACCGTGGTCCAGTTCTTCAGGTCCTTGGACTTCATCACAGGGGCACCCGGCATCAGGTGCATCGTCGTAGATACCAGATAGAAGGTGTCGCCGACACGGATGACATCGGGGTCGGGGACATCGGCCCACAGCATGGGATTCTCGATGGGGGCCACGTCGCGATAGATGGAACGATCCACGGGCACAGCCTGGCGTTGTGCGCCGGCCGTTAGCGAGGCAGCCAGCAGCAGGGCGAGAGAAAACAGTTTCTTCATCGTGATGTGCATAGAGATTTTTTGGAAATTTGTAACTATTTCGGCACAAAGATACGCAAAAAGGAAGAAAAGTGACGCAAATCGTGCAAAAAAAGTCGAAAATGTTTGGCGTTTTTGAAAATGTCTGTACCTTTGCCCCCGATTTCATACACACAACATGAAGAGAACAGCTAACTATTGGTGGTGGCGTGACTCAAGATTCCAAAGATCGTGAGAAGATAGCCACGTACCTGCATAGTTAGCATCAGAGATATCAGGAGGCCTTTCGTTCTTACGATGGGCCTCCTTCCTTTTTTGAATCAAACAACCCAAACATTACACAATATGAAACAGAGTTATCAAGTAGATGAAAATGGTTTTTACGGAGAGTTCGGCGGCGCTTATATCCCCGAAATTCTCTATGCCACAGTAGAGGATCTGCGAAGCAAGTACCTGGGGATTATCGAGACAGCAGCGTTCAAGCAGGAGTACCACGCGCTGCTGAAGGATTATGTGGGAAGGCCGTCGCCCCTGTATTTCGCACGTCGCATGAGCGAACGCTATGGCTGTCAGCTGTATCTCAAGCGCGAAGACCTCAACCACACGGGAGCCCACAAAATCAACAACACCATCGGACAGATACTGCTGGCCAAGAAGATGGGCAAGACACGCATCATCGCCGAGACAGGCGCCGGACAGCACGGCGTGGCAACGGCCACGGTGTGTGCACTGATGAACATGAAGTGCGAGGTGTTCATGGGGGCTACGGATGTGGAACGTCAGCACACGAATGTGGAACGCATGAAGATGCTGGGGGCCGAGGTGCATCCTGTACGCACAGGCAACATGACGCTCAGCGATGCCTGCTCAGAGGCCATTCGCGACTGGTGCTGCCATCCTGCCGACACCTTCTACATCGTGGGCAGCACCATGGGCCCGCATCCCTATCCCGACCTGGTGGCAAGGATGCAGAGCGTCATCTCCGAGGAAATCAAATGGCAGCTGGAGGAGAAAATCGGGCGCGACTACCCCGACTACCTCATCGCCTGCATCGGAGGCGGCTCGAATGCTGCCGGCACCATCTACCACTACATGGATGACGAACGCGTGAAGATTGTGCTGGCCGAGGCTGGCGGTCATGGCTGGCAGACCAACCACACGGCAGCCACCATCCACAAGGGAACGCCCGGAATCCTCCATGGCGCCAAGATGCTGGTGATGCAGAATGAGGACGGACAGATCGAGGAGGCCTTCACCATCTCTGCTGGACTGGACTACCCTGGCGTAGGACCCATGCACTGCAACATGGCCAGGAAGGGACGCACCAACGTGCTAAGCATCAACGACGATGAGGCTATCCGTGCCGGCTATGAACTCACGCGCATGGAAGGCATCATCCCAGCCATCGAGTCGGCACACGCCGTCGCTGCCCTCTCCAAGCTGACCTTCAAGCCCGAGGATGTCGTGGTGCTCACCGTGAGCGGACGTGGCGACAAGGATATTGAGACGTACTTAAAGTTTAAGGTTTAAGAGGTTCAAGAAGTTTAAGAAGTTCAAGAAGTTTAAGAAGTTCAAGAAGTTTAAGAGTTTAAAGTTTAAGGATATGAAAAGATTCCAATATACAACAAGCAGCCGCGAGATACTGGCAGACATCTACACGCCTGTAGCGACGTACATGCGGTTGCGCGACCTCTATCCCCAAAGTGCGCTGATGGAGTGCTCCGACTACCATGCCTCGGAGGATTCGCGTTCCTTCATAGGCATCCATCCCATGGCCAGCGTGGCCATCGGCCATGGCCTTGCCACCATCACATTCCCCGATGGAATGGTCGAAAAACATACAATGAACGACCACTTCGGAACGGCTGAGGCCATCCATTCCCTCATCGACAGCATACAGGTGACGGGCGAGGATGCTTCGCTCTTCGGCCTCTTCGGCTACACGACATTCAATGCCGTCCGCTATTTTGAACACATCAGCGTTGCCGACGAGACACAGGATAAGAACGATGCCCCCGATATACTATACATATTATATAAGGTGGTCATCGTCTTCGACCATCACAACAACCTGCTGAAGGTTGCCACGCTGGGCGATGCCGCTGACCTCGACACGGTCTTCAAGGCCATCAACCGTGCCAATGTGCAGTCCTACAACTTCCATGCCGTGGGCGATGTCACTTCCACCTTGACGGACGACGAGCATCGTGAGAACATCCGCAGGGGCATCAGGCACTGCCTGCGTGGCGACGTGTTCCAGATTGTGCTCTCGCGCCGCTTCGTACAGCGCTTTGAGGGCGACGATTTCAAGCTCTATCGCACCCTGCGCAGCATCAACCCCAGCCCCTACCTTTTCTATTTCGACTTCGGCGGCTTCCGCATCTTCGGCAGTAGTCCTGAAACGCATTGCAGGATTGAAAGAAGTTCAAAGGTTCAAGAGTCCAAGGGTTCCACTTTCCGTGCCTACATCGACCCCATCGCCGGCACGACGAAGCGCACGGGCGATGCCATGGCAGACCGCAAGGCCGCTGAGTTCCTGCGCAACGATCCCAAGGAGAATGCCGAACATGTGATGCTCGTGGATCTCGCACGCAACGACCTCAGCCGTAACTGCCACGGCGTGAAGGTGGATTTCTACAAGGATCTGCAGTACTACTCCCACGTCATCCACCTCGTCTCGCGCGTCAGTGGCGAGTTGGACGAGGGCGCCGATCCCATCAAGGCATTCATCGACACCTTCCCTGCCGGCACCCTCTCAGGAGCCCCCAAGGTACGCGCCATGCAGCTTATCAGCGACTATGAGCCTCACAGCCGGGGTGCCTATGGAGGCTGCATCGGTATCATCGGCCTCGATGGCTCACTGAATCAGGCCATCACCATCCGCACCTTTGTCAGCCGCAACGGCGAACTGTGGTTTCAGGCGGGTGGAGGCATCGTGGCCAAGAGCGATGTGGAGTATGAGCTACAGGAAGTAAATAACAAACTCGGTGCCCTGCGCCGTGCTATCGAAAAAGCTGAGGTACTATGAAAATTGTCATCATTGATAACTACGACTCGTTTACCTATAACCTGAGTCATTTGGTCAAGGCGCTGGGCGTGGAGGTCACAGTGCTGCGCAACGACCAGTTTGAACTGTCCGACCTGGAACCCTTCACCAAGATCATCCTCTCGCCGGGTCCTGGCATCCCTTCCGAGGCAGGCCTGCTGATGGATGTCATCCGTACGTATGCAGGTAAGAAACCGATCTTGGGCGTATGCCTGGGCCATCAGGCCATTGGTGAGGTCTTTGGTGCGAAGCTGGAGAACCTCTCGGAGGTCTTTCATGGCGTGGAAACGCCTTGTCATATCGTGGCCGACGACCCGCTCTTCGGCCGCCTCAAGAGCGACATCACCGTGGGGCGCTACCACTCGTGGGTTGTCTCCAGGGAGAACTTCCCCGACTGCCTGGAGGTGACAGCCGTCAGCGATGAAGGTCAGATCATGGCCCTGCGCCATCGTGAGTACAATATCCGAGGCATTCAGTTCCACCCCGAGAGCGTGCTGACGCCCGATGGAAAGGACATGATTCTCAACTGGCTATATCTGTAATTTATCTCGAAATATCGTAATACCGAAATGTCGAAATATCGTAAAACTAGATAAAAATGAAAGAGATTTTAGCTAAGCTCTTGAACCACGAAGAGCTCTCCCGCGAGGAGATGAAGAACATACTCGTTGGCATCACCCATAGCGAGTTCCCCAACGAGCAGATCACGGCACTGCTGACAGCCCTGCAGATGCGAGGCGTCACCGTCGATGAGCTCCTGGGCTTCCGCGACGGCATTCTGGAGACTGGGGTGCCCGCCATTCTCGACTGCGACCGCTATATCGACGTCGTGGGCACGGGTGGCGACCGCAAGAACACCTTCAACATCTCCACCACCAGCTGCTTTGTCATCGCCGGCGCTGGCTACAAGGTGGCCAAGCATGGCAACTATGCAGCCACCAGCGTCAGTGGGGCCAGCAATGTCATAGCCCATCACGGCGTCAAATTCACCGATGAAATCGACAAATTGAACCGTAGTCTTAACGAGGCGGGCATCGTATATCTCCATGCTCAGCTCTTTGCCAGAGCCATGAAGTTCGTGGGCCCCATCCGCAAGGCGCTGCCTTTCCCCACCATCTTCAACCTACTGGGGCCCATCGTCAACCCATCGCGCCCGAAGTGCCAGCTGCTGGGGGTCGCCAACCTTGATCAGATGCGCCTCTACAGCAATGTCTATCAGAAGTTGGGCATCGACTACGGCATCGTCAACAGCATCGACGGTTACGACGAAATCTCGCTGACGGGCGATTTCAAGGTGACCACGAACAACTATGAGCGCATCTTCAAGCCCCAGGACCTCGGCTTCAACATTGCCACACCCGAGGAACTTGTGGGTGGCGCTACCGAGGAGGAAGCCGCACAGATCTTCGACAGCGTGCTGGAGAACCGTTGTCTGCCGGCGCAGAAGAATATCGTACTGGCCAACGCTGCCTTTGGTATCCAGGTGCTGGAGAAGGGGCAGAAGGACATCGAGGAGTGCATCGCCATCGCCCGCGAGAGCATTGACAGCGGCGCTGCCCTCCGCACCTTCAAGAAGTTTGTGGAATTGAATAGTTAATAGGAATAACGTTATAACGAAATAACGAAATAACGAAATATCGAAAAAATTATGTCTGATATCCTGCAAGAAATCATAGCCCACAAGCACGATGAGCTCACGCAGATGCGAGCCAAGAAGCCTTCGCTGCGCCAAGCCCTGCTCGACAGCGAGAGCGGCATCATCGCTGAGTTCAAGCGCAAATCACCCTCCAAGGGTTGGATCAAGGAGGAAGGCCGCCCAGACCTCATTCCTCTCAGCTACCAGCAGAATGGCGCTGCCGCCCTCAGCATCCTCACCGACAAGAAATTTTTTGGAGGGCACGATGACTTCATCCGTCAGGCACGCCAGTCAGGCGTCACCATTCCCGTCCTTTACAAAAACTTTGTCATCGACGAGTTCCAGCTCTATGAGGCCGCGCTATGTGGCGCCTCTGCCGTGCTGCTCATTGCGGCCTGTCTGTCCCGTTCCTTATGTGGCAACCTGATTGAAAAAGCTCATTCCATCGGTCTTGAAGTCCTGCTTGAGATGCACTCTGAGCCAGAACTTGAATATGCTGACCTCGGCCCGGACCTCTGCGGTATCAACAACCGTAATCTCGGCTCCTTCATCACCGATGTGGAGAACTCCTTCCGCCTGGCCGAGCGCCTGCCCAAGGAGGCTGTGAAGGTCAGCGAGAGCGGCATCAGCGACCCTGCTACCGTGCGTGACCTGCGTCAGGCTGGCTTCCGTGGTTTCCTCATCGGTGAGAACTTCATGAAAACCTCCGACCCAGGACTCTCACTTCGCGATTTCATCGCAAAATTGAGGGCGTGATCTCGAAATTACGAAATATCGATATAACGAAATAACGCAAGAAATGATCATCAAAGTTTGCGGTATGCGCGACCCCAACAACATCCGCGCAGTGGAGGAACTGTTGACAGAGTTCTCAACCGCTTGGATGGGCTTCATCTTCTGGCCCCCCTCCAAGCGCTATGTCAGCGAACGCCCTACATACCTGCCGGAGCACTGCCAGCGCGTGGGTGTCTTCGTGGATGAGGACATCGATCAGGTGCAGCGCACAGCCGCCGACTACGCCCTCGACTTCATCCAGCTCCACGGCCACGAGACGCCCGAATACCTGCGTGCTCTTTGTTCAGTATGTGGCGATTCTATCGCCACCATCAAAGCCTTCAACATCGCCACCATCGCCGACCTCGCCGCCACCAAGCCCTATGAAGGCCTTGCCGACTACTTCCTCTTCGATGCCAAGACCGCCCTCCCCGGCGGCAGCGGCAGCCAGTTCGACTGGAGCATCCTCGACGCCTACGATGGAGACACCCCTTTCCTCCTCAGCGGCGGCATAGGCCCCGAGGATGCTGAGGCACTCCAATCTTCCCTCCAATGGGGTGGGGCTGGCGGCGGCCTCCTCGCTCAATGCGTCGGCATCGACCTCAACTCCCGCTTCGAGCTCGCCCCAGCCCTCAAGGATGTCGCTGCCCTCCGTCGCTTTCTCTTTCAAATGAATTGTAAATCGTAAAAAAAGTCCAATACAATGGTGAATAAAATCAACACTCTTTTCGCCCAGCGTGGCGACAAGAAATTCCTCTCCCTCTATTTCTGCGCAGGTGCTCCCACGCTTGAAGGCACCGCTGATGTCATCCTCGCCATGCAGCGCCGTGGCATCGATTTCATCGAGGTGGGCATCCCCTTCAGCGACCCGCTGGCCGACGGCCCGGTCATCCAGACCGCAGCCACCAAGGCCCTGAAGAACGGCATGAGCGTGAAGCTGCTTTTTGAACAGCTGAAGGCCATCAAGTCTCAGGTCACCATCCCACTCATCCTCATGGGCTACCTCAATCCCATCCTGCACTACGGCATTGAGGCTTTCTGCCAGTCGTGCGTGGAGGCTGGTGTCAGCGGCATGATCATCCCCGATCTGCCCTTCAAGGACTATCTGGAGGTTGTCAAACCCGTGGCTGACCGCTATGACTTGCGCGTCATCATGCTCATCACCCCCGAGACCAGCGAGGAGCGCATCAGATTCATCGACGACCACACCGACGGCTTCATCTACATGGTCAGCAGCGCTGCCATCACGGGTGCCCAAAAGAGCTTCGATGAAGCCAAGCAGGACTACTTCCGTCGCATCAATGCCATGCAACTCCGTAATCCGCGCATGATAGGCTTCGGCATCAGCAATGCCCAGACCTTGAAGGCTGCACAGGATAATGCCGCCGGCGCCATCATTGGTTCCAAGTTCGTGACACTCTTGGATGAAACGGGCAACCCGGATGCAGCCCTCGATCAGCTCTTTGCCGCTCTCGCCTAAAGACCGGTAGCCCTCACTTTTTCTCATTTGTACGGTGCGTTCAAGCCCTTGACGCAGATTTTTTAAGATTTTCGTTGCATTCGCAGGCCAAAAATTTGGCAGTTCCGAAAAAAGGACGTACCTTTGCACCCGCATTTGAGAAAGATGGCGGGATAGCTCAGCTGGTTAGAGCGCATGATTCATAATCATGAGGTCATCGGTTCAATCCCGATTCCCGCTACAATGCTTGGAAGGTCACCCATTGGGTGGCCTTCTTTCATTATTGCATGCAACATTAAAGCTGCATCATATTTTCACTTTTCTCGATATTTTTCACCATTTCATTTTTCTTTCTTCACTTTTATCTGTATCTTTGCACCCGAAATGCAAGTAAAAATGAAACCGACAGTCAGATACCAATCAGACAAACTCTTCTTCATCCTCCTCCCAGTTTGCGTTGCGCTGAGCATGTGGCTGGCACGCTATATCCCTGACAACGTGTTTGATCAATTCGTTGCACCTGTCCTGATTACAGGCTCGGTGGCCGTTGCCTTCTTCGGCTCGTGGATTATCTTCCGTCATTCCGAGGACCTTCGCACTCGCAAGCTGTGGGGTTACACGCTGCTGGCGTGGGGTGTTGCGGACAGCGCCTATCTTGTCTGCTGGTTCTTTGCCCCGATGGTTGTCATGGACATGGGGGCTTACAAGCTCACCCCCTACGAACTGCTCATCGGCAACCTGTTGGGATGGTATCTATTGCTTTATCCTACTGAGGCCCTGCGCCCGCGTTGGCTCAATTTGCGGCGCTCCTTGTGGCAACTGCTGCCGATGTGCGCTTTGCTGGCACTCAATTATCTCGTCCGCCTCAATTTGGAGTATCTTCTCATAATCTATCCCCTTGTGCTTCTGGCATTACTCCTGTCTCACGTGCGCGCATATAGAATATGGTGTGAGGAGAACTTTTCCACGCTCGATGACATCGATGTGCGTTGGATCGTGCGCTACCTCTTCATGGCCGCGCTGATGGGCATCGTATTCCTGTATATGTGCCTGTCGCACAGCCATAGCCGCGGCTTCACCCAGCTGTGGCTCGTCATCTTCATGTTTGCTTACAGTACAGAGCAGATTCTGTTCCGTCGCGATCCGTGGATGATGCTCCAGCATTCGGAAAAGGAAGAGTCCCCCTTGCCCTTGCCGGACGATGACTCCGAGGAGATGGAAGAGTCGCCTTCCGATGATGGCTCCAACGATGCCCTGCGTCAAACTCTTGAGCAATGGATGGAGCGCGAGAAGCCTTATACCAATCCGGAATTCCGACTTATGGACCTGCAACAGGTGCTGCCCATGAATCGCACATACCTCTCGCGTTTCCTACAAACAGAATTTGAGTGCACATTCTATCAGTTCGTCAATCGCTACCGCATTGACGAGGCCATGCGCCTGAAGATGGACAACCCCGACATGAAGATTGGTGAGATAGCCGCCCGTTGCGGTTTCTCATCTCCCACTGTTTTTACGCGTACCTTCACCAACATCACGGGCATCACACCGCGTGAATGGGCCAGAAAGAACTCTTAGGACAGCCTCCTTTTTATTGATGCGCAATTTTACACTCATTATCAGTCCAATTTGTGGGAATGGGTGTAAAAAGCGATGATTCTTTTGGAGGATACAAGGAAGATGCCTATATTTGCCGCGAAAGTATTTGAAAATCCAACAGTTGTGAACTTATGAGAAAAACTTTGTTCTTTTTGGTAGCACTGGTGCTGCCGATGGTGGCGAGTGCGTCTTCGGAAATTATTTCTGGCCAATGCGGCGATAATGCTACATATGTTCTTGACCGTTATGGCACGTTGACCATTTCCGGTACGGGTGCGATGAGTGGTAAGAAACCCTGGACAAGTTATAGTACCTGTCTCACACGTGTGATCGTAGAGGAGGGTATCACGTCGATCAATTCATCGGCATTCTACGGTTGTTCAGCGATTTCCTATGTCAGCCTCCCCTCGACGCTGACGACCATCGGCAGTTATGCGTTTGAGCGTGGACTGAAGTATGGTGCCGCCATCGTTTGCAGCGCTGTCGCGCCCCCAACGGTCGGTGAGGACTGGATTGATGCGTCGAGGTTCAGCGGCGTGACACTCTATGTTCCGGAGACGGCGTTAGAAACCTACAAGACGACCAGCCCGTGGAATCAATTTAGCAAGATCCTCACGTTCCAGCCTTCCGTAGGTTTGCTTGCGGGCAGCTGTGGCGAGAATGTGTCGTTTGTGCTGGGCATTGATGGTACGCTGACCATCTCCGGCACAGGATGGATGTCCGGTTATACTTCAGAAGACACACAACCGTGGAAGGATTTCCGTTCGTTCATCTCGAATGTGGTTATAGGGGACGGCGTTACGAACATCGGCTATAATGCCTTCTATGGATGCCATTGCCTGTCGGTCACCATCGGTAGTGCGGTTACAGGCATTGATTCGCGTGCGTTCTACAATTGCCAGCAACTCTGCTCCATCACGTGTAAAGCCACTGATTTATCCTCAATGGGTTCTGACATTTTCCGTAATGTGCCGAAGGACAACATCGTGCTGTATGTGCCGGCAGCTTTGATAGAAAACGCTGCATCGTGGTGGAGTGGGCTCTTCCGAATCAAGGCGATAGAGCAACCCGATGTGATTGCCGGTCTCTGCGGTGAGGCGCTGGCCTACGAACTCTCCTCTGAGGGCACGCTGTACATTCACGGTGCCACTTCGTCGTATGATTACACCCTTGAGACGCAGCCATGGGCGGACTACCGCGGGCAGATCAAGCGCATCGAGATCTCGTCTCATGTCTATTCATTGGGTGCCCATCTGTTCAACAGCTGCACGGCCCTCAAGACCGTTGTCTGCCCGGTTACCGCTCGCACCGTGTTGGGCACGGGTACGGGTACGTTCGACAATGTTCCGTTAAGCTCGGCTACGTTGTATGTGCTGGCATCGGTGTTGGACGACTATAAGGCAGACGACGTTTGGAATGGTTTCGGCACGATATGGCCTATTGGCTACACGCCTTCTACTTCCTTCCAGGGCGCCAAGCGAGTCTTTGGAGAGAACCTGCTGCAGTCGTATTATGACGGAAGTAAAACATTCGTGTTTCAATACGATGACAAAGGGTATGTCACTCAAGTTGATTGTGAGAAGAGTGGCAAAATCACATCTTCTACCATTACCTACGGTGATGAAATTATGGTCTATAGGGGCACTTCCCAGATTGGGACTGCAACTTTGAACGATCGAGGGTTTATCAAACGTATGAATAGCAAAGAGGGGTCACTAGAGTTTAAATATAACGACGATGATCAAATTGTCGAGGTTGATTTTGGAAACGGTGAAGTGGCTTACCTGACCTACACGAACGGCAACGTCACTCAAGTGACGAACAATAACAAGGTTATAAACTTTTATTACGAGACTGAAACTCAGGGCAAGATAGAGAATACTGCCCAAATCATGGAGTTCGAACGTATCTTCGGCATTGATATGGACGATATCGAGCCATTTTACTTTGCCGGTGCTTTGGGTAAAGCGACTACTCATTTACCTTTATCCAGCTCTACGGGAGAGTCTACCGTTAAGGTTACATGGACGTTCGACTCTCAGGGACGTGCTACTAAGGCTGTGAAGACTGACGGCAAGACACTCCGATGGGATTGGGGTGAAGGTGGCGACGCACCTTCAACTTCCTTCCAGGGTGCCAAGCATGTCTTCGGAGACAATCTCTTGCAGACGCTCAGCGACGGAAGACTGCATACCTACACCTATGACGACAACGGATTCCTCACCAGCATAGAGCGTAAGACCAGCGAGGGCTCCGTGGACAAGGTTTTCAACGTCACCTACGGCGATCAAATCACTTTCACCTACTCGAGTTCCAAATACGTCATCACTCTGAACGAACGTGGCTTCGTGGCGAGCTGCGACTATCTGAATGATAATGAGCACGCTGAGTTCCGTTACAACGATGACGACCAGCTCATTTATGTTGACTGGGATGGCCATGTCACTAATATCACATACACCGACGGTAACATCACCCGCGTGGTAGATGGTGGTAATGTCTATGACTTTAGTTACGAGACCGCAACCCAAGGAAAAATAGAGAACAAAGCCCACATCATGGAGTTTGATGGAATCTATCAAATCGATTTGGATTATTTCAGTTTACTTTATTATGGCGGCTTCCTGGGTAAGGCAACCACACACCTGCCTTTGTCCGTAACTACGAGCGGAATGACTATATCATGCACTTGGACGCTGGACAGCAAGGGGTATGGCGTACACGTTGACGGCGGCGACAAGGGGTCGCTCTCTTGGAGCTGGGCAGACGGTGGCGAGCCCACTCCTGGTCCTAATCCCGAGCCCACCGCTCTGCTCACGGGCAAATGTGGTGATAATGTGAACTTTGTGCTCTCTAGCGACTATGTCCTCAAGCTTAGCGGCACGGGCCCGATGTACGACTATCAGGTCAGCTCACAGCCCTGGAACCTCTACAACGCTCAGATTGTCACCATCGAGATAGGCGAGGGCATCACGGGCATCGGTGAGAACGCATTCTACGGCTGCAAGGAGGTCTCCACGATGACCCTCCCATTGAGCGTAACAGCAGTGGGCACCAATGCCTTCTACGGGTGTCTGCTCCGCTCTGTCGTCGCCCAACAGACGGATCCCCAGAACTATCACTCCGCCTTCTCCAACATCACTTATATTCACGCCCTCCTCTATGTGCCTCAAAACACGTATTGGGACTATGTCTACATCGGCGAGTGGGGCACCTTTGTGCATATCAAGGAATACGCCACCACAGCTCAAGCCCGTCGCGCATACATGTTGGCCGATAAAACCGGTACTATTTATACCGTGTTCAACGACGACAGCGGAGCGTTGGAGGACGT
Organism: uncultured Bacteroidales bacterium; assembly: GCA_902779845.1. GTDB lineage: Bacteria > Bacteroidota > Bacteroidia > Bacteroidales > Bacteroidaceae > Physcousia. The sequence goes on from CACZCZ010000032.1 coordinate 20,939, forward strand.
TGACGTGGAGGACAGCATCTGCACAGACCAGCTCGCCAACAACTGGGTCCTGGAGGCCTGCGGAACGCGTCAGGCACTGCTGAACCTCGGAGCAGACAAATATGCACGTATCGACGAAAACGGACAGATGAGTCTCAGCGACACGCCGCAGCCAATGGACATCGTCATCAAGAATGGCGTGGCAGATATCAATGGACGTCAGATGATGTTGATCCTCAATGAGGATGAGCTTGTCACGAAGGTCGTGAATGCTCGCTACGCAGTTCCCACTTCCGAAGTGGACGGCGATGCTATGTATGACCTCTCCGGACGCCGGCTGACGAAGAAACCTTCCTCTGGCGTCTATATCAAGAGCGGAAAGAAGTATATCGTAAAATAAAGTTGTACGTAAAAAAACAGTAAGCATGATGAAACAGGTTCACATACTGAGGCAGTTTTGTATGACTGTTCTCTTACTGTCCGTGACGGCATTCGCCTCGGCGTATGACTTCGAGGTGGGGGGCATCTACTATAACATCCTTTCCGGCGGCAACAGCGTCGGCGTGACTTCCGGTGACAACAAATATTCCGGCAGCGTCACGATTCCCTCTTCCGTTACCTACAACGGCACCACTTACAGCGTCACCGGCATCGCCGAGCGAGCCTTTGCGGGCTGCGCAGACCTCACCGCCGTCGTGATTCCGTCCAGCGTGACAGACATCGGCTCCTATGCCTTTGAGCGCTGCGGACTCTCCTCCGTCACGATCCCGAGTAGCGTGACGCACATGGGCACCTATATAACCAGTGAAGTCCCTAAAGTCTACGTTTGCTGTAACATTCCGGATGGCGAGTGGGCTACTGTTTCCGCCTCGGTTTTTCCATCTGGACCGTTTGGTTGGGACAGTGGGCTCCGTGAGGTAATAATTGGAGAAGATGTGACGTATATTGGTAAGTGTGCCTTTGCCGACTGCCAGAACATCACCACCGTGACATGCCTGGCGAAGAACGTACCGACAGCCGCTGAGAGTGTCTTCGAAACCAGATTCTGGGATTATAGTAATCCAAATAAGATCCTCCAGAACGCCACGCTCTACGTGCCCGCATCGGCGTTGAATGCGTACAAAAGTGCAGATACGTGGAAGCTTTTCGGAACGATACTGCCCATATCCTCCTATCCGGCGACCTCCGTCCAGTTGAACAGGACCACGGCAAGCCTGAGAGAGGGGGAACAGCTGCAGCTCCTGGCGACGGTACTTCCCAGTGACGCCGTGCAAACGGTGCTCTGGCATTCTTCTGATGAGAGTGTGGCCACCGTGAGCACAGATGGCCGCGTGACAGCCGTCGCCGCCGGCACAGTCGAGATGACGGCAACAACTACAGACGGCACGAACCTCTCTGCCACGTGCACGCTGACGGTGAAGATCAAGAACCCTTCTGAAATTCTTTCCGGTGCCTGTGGCGAAAATGCCAGCTTTGTTCTGAGCGAGGATAATGTGCTTACCATTTCCGGTACGGGTGCGATGTATAATTATGGTAGCAATGATCAACCTTGGCGAGATTACAAGAACCTGATCACCGAGGTCGTGATTGACGAGGGCGTCACCACCATCGGCAGCTACGCGTTCTTCGAGTGCCGCAACCTGACCTCCATCACCCTGCCGTCGAGCCTTCGCAGCATCCTCCGCAGCGCCTTCGAGCGCTGCAGCGCTCTGACGGAGCTGGCCGTTCCTGATGGCGTCGAGAGCATCGCAGACTATGCCTTCTGTGGCTGTACAGGCCTTCAGTCGGTACGTCTGCCGTCCAGCATCCGGACCCTTGGCCGGGAGATTCTCATCGATGTCACGGGTAAGCTTTACGTGAACTGCCGCATACCTGACACCGACTATTTCACGTATGCTCCGTTCTACAACTCTAAGTTGAGTGAGGTGGTGATAGAGGAGGGTGTCGACAGCATCGGCAGCTATGCCTTCATCGGCAGCAGC
>CACZCZ010000033.1 GCA_902779845.1 uncultured Bacteroidales bacterium
GTAAGTGAAAAATCTGACATGGCCAAATCCTGAGCCGCTCGGCTTTGCCGCTTCGCGCGTCGAAGAACTTTTTGTTGCTCAGGTACTTATAAAGAAAGTCAAATTAAAGTGCTGCGGAATTTAGGTAACAAATAAATTACGTAATCATGAGAAACTTAGAAAAGTGGATGCTTGCCGCCATCCTCATCTGCGGCGCAAGTGTATTCACAGCATGTACCAAAGAAAAAAGTGACAACCCCGTTCAGCCCAGCAACAACCTTGCTGTTAAGCTTATCGGCAAGTGGATGGTGGAAGAGCTGGACGGCCAGCCGTGTCCCACCAACCTGAAGGCAGTCATTACATTCTTGTCACCGACGAAGGCATACGGTAGTCTTTCTGATTTCTATAGCGACTCTTCGAAAATGAGCATACCAAACATGTCACGGTGGCAGATATTCACTCTATTACAGTCAAGGACATGATGTTGAAATCTGATTGGAAAGTCTATACAGATGGCGAAATGGTTATTAATGAGGTATATGACAATGAACGCTATATCCGCATCAACAAGGACTTTGAAAATGACATCATTGGCACATGGGAAGGCAAGGTGACCAGCGCGGAAGACGAGCACACCGACGGCGAGCTGCACCGCTGGGAGTACAAGGCCGATGGCACCTATGTATATTATAGTAAGTCAGGCGATCAGTGGGTGAACAACAACGACGCGCTTGCCGAATACTTCGTTGACGGCATCCTGCTCTGCACCCGCTGGAAGAATACTTCCGACAGCGAGGAACTGCGCGAGTGGTGGGAGATAGAGAGCATCAAGGACGGTGTGATGAAGTGGACGGCCCTGCGTATGCGTGATGACGGCACCACCTACACCGCCACTTTCCAGATGAGGAAGGTAAAGGATTAATGTCTTTAATAAATTCTGCTATCTGACTTGGGCTTCACAGAAGGGCATACCCTTTGTGAGGCCCATGTTTAGATAGAAGGATAAATGACTAACTTTGCCGCATGAAACAAGGCGGCAAAAATTTCGGATGTGCTTCATTATGAGGCACATCTTTTTTGCGCGTATTTTTAACATATAATAATAGGCGGATGATGGTGGGAGTTTGGAAAAAAGTTTGTACCTTTACCACGTTTTGCGCCGCCGACATCAGGGCCTGCGGGATGGAGCAAGCGCTGCGCTACGCCGTCATCCTATTAGACATTAGCGACGAAAACCGCGAGGACTTTGACGAACTCCTCATCGAGCGCAACGCCCGCGGCGCCATCTGGCTTCACTTCGCCGTCCGCGCACAAGGCAACAGAAGGAGAATACGTTAGGCCGCCGGCATCGTGCAGTAAGCACGGCAGATCGGTCGAGGTTCAGAGAATCGCATACGGAAGAACACCGTATGCGATTTTTTGTTTCTCTTTAGGTCTTTGTGATTGACAAATATCAATAAATTATAAATATTGGTGTTCGTAATTATGAGTTAATCGATAATAATCTATCAAAACGACATATCTTTGCGCAAAATTAGTTTCAATATGACACTTTTCTAATCGTCAAATTGTAAAATCGTCAAATTGTCCAATTAAGCCATGTGTGGTATCGTATCTATCTTCAACATCAAGCAGCAGACACCGGCGCTGCGGCAGAAAGCATTGCGCATGAGTCAGAAACTTCGTCATCGCGGCCCCGACTGGAGCGGCATCTACTGTGGCGGCAGCGCCATCCTGGCACACGAGCGACTGAGCATCGTGGACCCGGAGAGTGGGGGACAGCCCCTGTTCTCGCCCAACCGTAAGGTGGTGCTGGCTGTCAACGGCGAGATCTACAACCATCAGGAGCTGCGCCGTCGCTATGCGGGGGAATACGATTTCCAGACGGGCAGCGACTGCGAGGTGATCCTGGCGCTGTATCGCGACGTGGCCGCTGGCAAAATCACCATTCAGGATCTGTTGGAGAACCTGTCCGGCATCTTCGCCTTTGCACTTTATGACGAGGAGAGGGACACTTTCCTGATAGCGCGCGACCCCATCGGCGTGATACCTTTATATATAGGTTATGACAGCGACGGCACCGTCTATGTGGCCTCTGAGCTGAAGTCCCTCGAAGGGCAGTGTGAGCGCTATGAGCCTTTCCTGCCGGGACACTATGTGTGGAGTGACGAATTACGAATGACGCGCTACTACCAGCGGGACTGGTTTGAGTACGATGCTGTGAAGGACAATGGGGCGAGCGTGGAGAACATCCACGATGCGCTGACAGCGGCCGTGAAGCGCCAGCTGATGAGCGATGTCCCCTACGGCGTACTGCTCAGCGGAGGTCTGGACAGCAGCGTGGTCTCTGCCATCGCCGAGAAATTCAGCGAGCACCGCATCGAGGACGACAGCCAGACGCGCGCCTACTGGCCCCGCCTGCACTCCTTCGCCGTGGGACTGAAGGGGGCGCCTGACTTGGAGAAGGCTCGCCTCGTGGCCAAGCACATCGGCACCGTACACCACGAAATCAACTACACCATTCAGGAGGGCCTCGATGCCATCCGCGACGTCATCTACTTCATCGAGACGTACGACGTGACAACGGTGCGTGCCTCTACGCCCATGTACCTGCTGGCGAGGGTCATCAAGTCGATGGGCATCAAGATGGTGCTCTCGGGCGAGGGTGCCGACGAGATCTTCGGCGGCTACCTCTATTTCCACAAAGCGCCCAGCGCCAAGGCCTTCCACGAGGAGACGGTGCGCAAGCTCTCCAAGCTGCACTACTACGACTGCTTGCGTGCCAACAAGAGTCTGTCGGCATGGGGAGTGGAGGGGCGTGTGCCGTTCCTGGACAAGGAGTTCCTGGATGTGGCTATGCGCACGAATCCCGAGGCGAAGATGTGTGGCCCCTCTCCCAGTGGCGACGGCAGCTTCGTCATCGAGAAGAAAATCCTCCGCTCCGCCTTTGCCGATATGCTGCCCGAGGAAATCGCCTGGCGACAGAAGGAACAGTTCAGCGACGGCGTGGGCTACAGCTGGATTGACACGCTGAAGAAGATGACCGCTGAGGCTGTCAGCGACGAGCAGATGGCACACGCCGCCGAGCGGTTCCCCATCAACCCGCCGCTGAACAAAGAAGAATACTTCTACCGCAGCATCTTCGCCGAGCACTTCCCCAGCGACAGCGCAGCTCGCAGCGTGAACCAGGAGGCCAGCGTGGCTTGCTCCACGGCCATCGCCCTGGAATGGGACGCTGCGTTCAAGAACATGAACGACCCCAGTGGACGCGCCGTGAAGGGGGTACACGAAAAAGCTTATTAATTTGACAATTTGACGATTTACAATTTGACAATTACAAATAGATGAAGGACGCAAAACTGATATTGGAAGATGGAACGGTGTTCCAAGGTAAGAGCTTCGGCTACGAGGGTGATGCCGTCGGCGAAGTGGTGTTCAACACCGCCATGACGGGTTACCCCGAAAGCCTCACAGACCCCAGCTATGCAGGACAAATACTGGTGATGACATACCCGCTGGTGGGGAACTATGGGGTCCCCGAAACCGGCAGACCCACCCCCGAACCCCTCCCGTTAGGGAGGGGAGATTTAGAGGGGTCTTTTTTACCAGAATTTATGGAGAGTGACCGCATTCACGTGAAAGCGATGGTGGTGGCGGATTACAGCGAGGCGTATAGCCATTGGAATGCGAAGGAGTCGCTCGGCAGTTGGCTGAAACGCGAACACATCCCAGGCATCACTGGCATCGACACACGGCGGTTGACACAGGTGCTGCGAGAGCACGGCGTGATGATGGGACGGATAAGCCTCACCCCCGACCCCGGCCTCACCCCCGACCCCTCTCCGAAAGGCGAGGGGAGTGATTACGGCTCCATCAATTGGGTGGAGCAGGTGAGCTGCAGAGAAGTCATCACCTACAAACCAGAAAACTCTCAACTCTCAACTCTCAACTCTCAACTAAAGAAGGTACTGCTCGTTGATTGCGGCGTGAAGGCCAACATCATCCGCTGCCTGCTCAAGCGTGGTGTGGAGGTCATCCGCGTGCCCTGGGACTACGACTTCAACCAGCTCGACTTCGACGGCCTCTTCCTCGCCAACGGACCTGGTGACCCCGAGCAATGTGAAGTGACCGTCAAGCACATCAGGCAGTTCCTCGAAAAAGAAGCAAAAAAAAGACCCACCCCCGACCCCTCCCGTCAGGGAGGGGAGAAGGCTAGCGCAGAGAACGCAAATGGAAATGCAAGTCTCCCCTCACGGGGAGATTTAGAGGGGTCTTTGGCTCTCCCCTTTACGGGGGAGCGGGGAGAGGGTCTTCCCCGTCCCCTCATGGGCATCTGCCTCGGCAACCAACTCTTGGCTCGTGCTGCCGGTGCCAAGACCTACAAGCTGAAATACGGCCACCGCTCGCACAACCAACCCGTCATGATGGTGAATGGTGCAGGGTTAATGGTTCACGAATCCTCAACCGCTAACCATGAACCATTCACCAAGAACCATAAGTGTTTCATCACCTCGCAGAATCATGGTTACGCCGTTGATGCATCTACCTTGCCCGATGACTGGGAACCTCTGTTCGTGAACATGAACGACGGCTCCAACGAGGGCATCCGCCACAAGACCTTCCCGTGGTTCTCAGCCCAATTCCACCCCGAAGCTTGCAGCGGTCCTACGGACACGGAGTGGATGTTTGATGAGTTTGTAAAGACCCTCTCCCCGCTCCCCCGTGAGGGGGAGAGCCTCGCTAACGCTCGAAAGCAGCGCGCCAGCCTTCCCCCCTCCCTAACGGGTAGCGAAGGAATCAACGGGTTGACTCTCTATCAAGACCTTTCCCAACCCGAGGACCAGCTCCCCTCCCTAACGGGAGGGGTTGGGGGTGGGTCTGTCGGGGGTGGGTCTTCCGTCCTCTTGCTTGGCTCCGGTGCCCTGAAGATTGGGCAGGCGGGAGAGTTCGACTACAGCGGTGCACAGGCCTTGAAGGCGCTGAAGGAGGAGGGGGTCAGGAGCATCCTCATCAACCCCAACATCGCCACCGTGCAGACCTCGAAGGATGTGGCCGACGTGGTCTATTTCCAGCCCGTGACGCCGGAGTTCGTGGAGCGCGTGATAGAGAAAGAACGTCCCGACGGCATTCTGCTCTCCTTCGGCGGACAGACGGCGTTGAACTGCGGCGTGGAGCTCTACAAAAGAGGGGTCTTGGAGAAATACGGCGTGAAGGTCTTGGGCACACCCGTGCAGGCCATCATCGACACCGAAGACCGCGACCTCTTCGTGAAGCGGCTCGACGAGATTGGCGTGAAGACCATCAAGAGCGAGGCTTGCGAGACGGTGGCTGCCGTGCAGAAAGCCGCCCACGAGCTGGGCTTCCCCGTCATCCTGCGTGCTGCCTATGCCCTTGGCGGTCTCGGCAGCGGCTTCTGCGACAACGACGAGGAGCTGCTGAAGCAGGCCGAGGAAGCCTTCGCCTTCTCACCCCAGGTGTTGGTGGAGAAGTCGCTGAAGGGCTGGAAGGAAATAGAGTACGAGGTGGTGCGCGACCGCTACGACAATTGCATCACCGTGTGCAATATGGAGAACTTCGACCCGCTGGGCATCCACACCGGCGAGAGCATCGTGGTGGCACCCTCGCAGACGCTCACGAACAGCGAGTACCACAAGCTGCGCGCCCTCGCCATCAAGATCATACGCCACATCGGCATCGTGGGCGAGTGCAACGTGCAGTACGCCCTCGACCCCAACAGCGAGGACTACCGTGTCATCGAGGTCAATGCGCGTCTCAGCCGTTCGTCGGCACTGGCCAGCAAGGCCACAGGCTACCCGCTGGCCTTCGTGGCTGCCAAGCTCGGCCTCGGCTACGGTCTCTTCGACCTGAAGAACTCTGTCACCAAGACCACCAGCGCTTTCTTCGAGCCCGCCCTTGACTATGTCGTGTGTAAGATTCCGCGCTGGGACCTCTCGAAGTTCCACGGCGTGAACCACGAGCTCGGCTCCTCGATGAAGAGTGTCGGCGAGGTGATGGCCATCGGCCGCACCTTCGAGGAAGCCATTCAGAAAGGCTTGCGCATGATCGGACAGGGTATGCACGGCTTCGTGGATAATAAAGCGCAGCACGTCACCGACGTGCCCGGGTCCCTCCAGCATGCCACCGACACCCGCATCTTTGTCATCGCACAGGCCATGCTGGTGGGCTACACCGAGGAGCAGATCCACGCGCTGACGAAGATTGACCGCTGGTTCCTGCACAAGCTGAAGCACATCGTGAACATCAACGAGCAGCTGCAGGAGTTCTCGCAGCTGGCAGATATGGCCGAGGTGATGGAGCCGCTGGAGTTCATCGAATACCTCGAAGCCCCCGAGTTCGTCAACCTCCTGCGTGCGGCCAAGGTCTATGGCTTCTCGGACTTCCAGATAGCCCGCGCGCTGGGGCTGGGTCGGAACAGCTCGATGGAGAACGCCGGTCTCACCGTGAGAGCCTGGCGTAAGGAACTCGGCGTGGTGCCCACAGTGAGCCAAATCGACACGCTGGCGGCGGAGTACCCCGCACAAACCAACTACCTCTACCTGTCATATTGAACGGGTAGAGGTAGCAAAAAGAATGTGGGGAAATAGGATTACTGGATCTTGGTCCAGTGGATGGACTTGTGGAAGGGCCCTACGATGCCGCGCAGGTCGAGGTCTTTGCCGTTGAGACGCAGCTCGGTCTTGTAGCTCTTGCCGCTGTGCGGGTCGTAGATGCGGCCGTTCTTCCAGACGCCGTCCTCGAAGGTGACGCGATCCACGAGGATGACCTCGGTCAGCGGCGTGTGGCGCTTGGACTTGTCGGGATTCTTGCTATCTACCTTTAGGCTGCCATCGGCGTTGTGGGTGTCGCGCAGCCAGTAGATTTGCATACGGTAGCCGCCGTTGTGCTTGATGATCTTGGCTTTGGCATCGTTGTGCGACAGCTTGGCGGCGTAGTTGCCGAGGATGCGGTCGCCGTCGGCTTGGGCGGCAGCGAGGAGGGTGCTGAGGACAGCGATGCTGATGAGGAGAAGACGCTTCACGGATGTCAGGATTTTTGGTGGGTCTCGATGTAGTCGTAGAGATTGTTGAAGGTGATGATCTGCGTGAGGTCTTCCTTCGATATCTTGATGCCGTAGTCTTGGTGGACGATGCTGACGAGATCGACGAGGCTGATGCTGTCAAGCTCCAAGGTCTCGGAGATAGTGGCCTCGGGGGTGATGGTGGCTTCGTCGATCTCGAAGACGTCGGCCATCTTGGCATTGATTTCGGCGATAATCTGTTCTCTTGTTTTCATGTTCTTGGATGTAATGTCTTTCAGTGAATGTCTTTGATGATAAGGGTGGAGTTGGTGCCTCCGAAACCGAAGGAGTTGCTGAGGAAGGTGTCGAAGGTGGTCTCGCGTGTCTCGGGGATGACGTTGAGGCAGGCGGTTTCGTCGTCGGGGGCTTCGAAGTTGATGTTGCCGGCGATGAAGCCGTTCTTCATCATGAGGATGGAATAGATGACTTCGCTGGCGCCGGCCATCCACATCTCGTGACCCGTCTGGCTCTTGGTGGAGGTGACGGGGACGCGGTAGTCGCCGAAGAGCTGTGCGATGGCTTGTGCCTCGCGCTGGTCGCCGATGATGGTGGAGGTGGCGTGGGCGTTGATGTAGTGGATGTCGCGTGGCTGGAGACCGGCGTTGCGCAGGCAGTGCTCGAGGGAGCGCGCAGGGCCTTCGACGGTTGGCACGGAGATGTGGTCGCCATTGCCGGAGAAGCCCCAGCCGACGACTTCGGCGAGGATGGTGGCACCGCGGCGCACGGCGTGGTCGTAGCTCTCAAGGATGAGGGTGGCAGCGCCACCGCTGGGTACGAGGCCGTCGCGGGAGCGGTCGAAGGGTCGGCTGGCGCGCGCTGGGTCGTCCTCGCGAACGGAGAAGGCCTGGATACCGTCGAAGGCGGCTATGCCAAAGAGGTTGTTCTCCTCGGCGCCGCCGCAGACTACGCACTCCTGAAGGCCGTTGCTGATGAGCATGGCGGCCAGACCGATGCTCTGCGAGCCGGAGGAGCACGCGGAGGAGGTGGTCAGGTTGATGCCACGAAGGTGGAACAGGCAGGCCAGATTCATGGACACGGAGGAGTTCATGGACTGGAAGATGGCACCGCTGCCGCAGGCTACGGTGTCGCGGGCGGCACGGAACTTGTCCAGACCGATCATGGTGGATTCCACCACGGAGTCGTTGCCGTAGATGATGCCGGCTTCGTGCTGCGCGAGGTAGTCCTCGTCGAGGTGTGCCTGCTCCAGAGCCTGCAGCGTGGCCATGTAGGCATACTGCGCGGCCTCGGGCATTGTGTTGCGGAACTTGCGATGGAGATAGGGCTTGAGATCTACGGGCGGGACATTGCCCACAAGGGCCGAGCGGAAGCCGGCGTCCTTGCGTTCGGGGCTGTATATGATACCGCTCTTGCCGCTGTAGAGGGCATCGCGGACATCGTTGAGGTTGGTGCCGAGACAGGACCAGAGGCCCATACCGGTGATGACAACTCTATGATTCATAGGGTTCTGTATTTAGGAGTACTTTGAGTCTGAAATGAAGGTCCTTGATGGTGTCGAGGCCGTAGCGTGGCGTGCGGAGGTAGTTGAGGGCGCGGCGTGTGCGGCGCAGGAGGCTGTAGTACCACCAGGCGAAGCGCCCTGTGGGAATCCACAGGAGTATCCACAGCAGCGACTGCCACCACCAGCCCCACACAAAGCCCATGACGAGGATAGTCAGCAGGGCGAAGAGGGGGTAGAGGATGACCGCTGACAGGATGTAGCGGTAGGAGTTGGTGAACATCTTGTCGCTCTTCAGCAGCAGCGTGGGCAGACGGTAGCAGAGGCCGTGGGGCCAGAGGCTGACGAGCCACAGGGGCGACAGCAACGTGAGCAGCAGGATGTTCAAGGCGGCATCCCAGCGCGTGGGTGCCTTTTGCAGCGTGGCCTCGTCGATGCCCTGGATGTCTTCGAGCTCTTGTAGCTCGGCGGCGAGGTCGATGATCTCGTCGTAGTGGGGATGGTTGTTGAGGTGGCGTGCAAAGCGTTGGTCGGCCTCGAGACGGTCGGGGAGGGGAGTGTCGGGGGTGCGCAGCGTGTTGAGGGATGAGTTGCGCAGGAAGTCCTTGACGGCGTAGTCCTCGGGGCCCTCGTCGAGCATCATGACTTGAATGCGTCGGTGCAGCTCGCGGGTGATGTCGCGCATCACGCTGTTGGGGTGCTCCTGGAAGGCGTCGTAGTAGGGCTTCAGGGAGATGGGTTCGCCGATGCGCCACAGGATGTCGGTCTGGATGTCGAAGTAGTCGCTGTAGTGATGCGCCGTAGGCACAATCTTCACATCCTCGCGGAAACCGTTGGCGCGGGCGGCATAAAAGGCCATCCGCACGGTGCCGGTGGTGAAGTGCCCGATGTAGTGGCCTTGGGTGTGTCCGGCCTCGGGGAAGACGATGACGGGCTGTCCGCTGTTGATGCGCTCGGCAATCAGGTCGAAGGACTTGAAGTTGTTCTCAATGCCCTCGCCGCCTTCCCAGCCGAAGCGGTAGGCGGGCAGCAGACCGATCCAGTGGAAGTAGCTTGTCAGCAGAGGATGAAGGGAGAACACGTTGGCACGCGCCAGCGCACTGATGTGGTAGTTCAGCGGGAGTGCGAAGGTGATGTTCAGCGGGTCGTTGGCGGTGTTTTGGTGGTTGGCAACAATAAAATAGCGCTCTCCGTAGGGCGGCAGGTTGTCCAACCCCTGTGTATAGCGATGCCGCACGAGCAACTGCTCGTGGACCAAGCGCAGGTAGCCTTTGTAGAGTGTGTATTTCAAAAATTGAAGCCAGGATGTCTTCATCGTTTATTCTGTTTTTCGTGATGAAGGCAGCACCGGGCGTTGAAGATGCTGCCTTCAGTGGTGCGGTCAGGAGCGGGCTCCTGTGTGGGGTCATTTCATTTCGTCCTCGTCCTTCATGTCGATTTCTTCGCCGTCGGAGGTGTAGAACTCATACTGTAGGAAGGCGAGGCGCTGGTTGGGCATAACGCGGACGCCAAGTCCGTATTTCATTTGCCAGCGTAGCTTGAGTGAGAACAGGCCTTGGTTGATGTAGGCTGCTACGTAGGGGTGCACGTGGAGCACGAAGCTGCGGATGCCGAGTTCGCCGGTGAGCTTGGCGATTTTCTCTTCGAGAACATCGGTGAAGAGGAAGCTGGACTTGATGGTGCCTTTGCCCAAACAGGTGGGGCAGGTCTCATCGACGCGCACTTCCATGACGGGGCGCACGCGCTGACGGGTGATCTGCATCAGTCCGAACTTGCTCAGCGGCAGGATGTTGTGGCGGGCGCGGTCGCGCTTCATGTTTTCTACCATGCGCTCGTAGAGCTTCTGACGGTCTTCGGCGAGATTCATGTCGATGAAGTCCACGACGATGATGCCGCCCATATCGCGCAGGCGCAGCTGTCGTGCGAGTTCATCGGCAGCGCCGAGGTTGACTTCGAGTGCGTTGGCCTCTTGCCCATCTGCGTTCTTGGCGCGGTTGCCGCTGTTGACATCGACAACGTGCAGGGCCTCGGTGTGTTCGATGATGAGGTAAGCGCCGTGCTTGTAGCTGACGGTCTTACCGAACGAGGTCTTGATTTGTCGTGTTACGTCGAAATTGTCGAAGATGGGCAGCTTGCCCTTGTACAATTTGACAATCTCGGTCATCTCCGGTGCAATGAGCTGGACGTAGTCGTGGACTTCGTCGTAGATGCGGGCATCGTTGATGTAGATGTTCTGATAGGTGGGGTTGAAGAGGTCGCGCAGGAGTGCTACGGTGCGGCTGGTCTCCTCATAGCAGAGGCAGGGCAAGTCTTTGGCTTTCTGGGCGCGTGTGATGGCATCTTCCCAACGCTTCAGCAGCACCATGAGCTCGCTGTCCAGCTCTGCCACGCGCTTGCCTTCGGCCACCGTGCGCACGATGACGCCGAAGTTCTTGGGCTTGATCTGCTGGATGAGCTGTTTGAGGCGTGCACGCTCGGCACTGGACTTGATCTTGGAGCTGACGTGTACCTTGTCGGTGAAGGGCACGAGCACCAGGAAGCGGCCGGGGAAGGTGATCTCACATGTCAGGCGAGGGCCCTTCGTGGAGATGGGCTCCTTGACGATTTGTACGAGAAGCTCCTGGCCCAGCTGCAGGGTGTTCTGCACGCTGCCTTCCTTGGGCAGTTCGGGCTGAATCGTGGCCTTGGAGATGGGGAAGAGGTTCTTCTTGTCGCTGCCTACCTGCTTGAGATACTTGGCAAATGAATTGAATTGAGGGCCTAAGTCCAGATAGTGGAGAAAGGCGTCGCGCTCATGGCCCACGTTGACGAAACACGCATTCAAGCCCGGCATGAGCTTGCGTACGCGCGCAAAATAAATGTCGCCGACATTGAATCGCGCCTGCTGCTCCTCCTCTTGGTACTCCACGAGGCGCTTGTCCTCGGTGAGGGCAATGGCGATCTTCTTCGGCTGGACATCTACGATGACTTCACAGGTCATGAGATTTTACGATTTTACGATTTTACGATTTTACGATTTTACGATTTCACAATCTATAGTCAACTATCAACTCGTCAACTCGTCAACTATCAACTCGTCAACTATCAACTCGCCAACTTGTCAACTATTTATTATAAACAAGGAACAAATCGGCCCAGAGCAAAGGGGCACGGTTTGTTCCTGTGTTGTGACTCACTAAGTCTGTGGGAGAGAGTCAAACAGAGCATACGATTATTTGCTCTTATGTCTGTTCTTTCTCAGTCTCTTTTTGCGCTTGTGAGTGGACATCTTGTGTCTTTTTTTCTTTTTTCCGCTTGGCATAGCTGTAGAAAGTTTAGGGTTTTAAGTTTAGGGATTAAAAATTACTTGACTGCATCGAAGAACACTTTCGCGGGCTTGAAAGCGGGGATGTTGTGCTCGGGGATGATCAGTGTGGTGTTCTGCGTGATGTTGCGCGCAGTCTTCTGGGCGCGCTTCTTCAGGATAAAGCTGCCGAAGCCACGGAGATACACGTTCTCATCGTTGGCCAAGGTTGTCTTCACTTGCTCCATGAAGGACTCTACGACAGCGAGCGTCGTTGTCTTGTCCAGACCAATCTCCTTAGCGATTGCGGTTACGATTTCTGCTTTTGTCATTGTTGAATGATGATTATGAAAATAGTTATGTTTTTGAAATAGTTCGCGTTTCGGGTTGCAAAGGTAGCAACTTTCAATCAGTTACGGAAATGTTTTGCACGTTTTTTTGCTAAAAATATGGTTTATTGTACTTTTTGGGGGCTTTGTGGCCCATTTTTTTGCTATCTTTGCGCCATGAATCACGATTTTACGTTCATTTTGTTGTCATGGTTCCGTGATTTCGGACGCGAACTTCCGTGGCGCGGCACCAAGGATGCTTATGCTATATGGTTGAGTGAAATCATCTTACAGCAGACACGCATCCAGCAGGGCGAAGCCTACTGGCATCGGTTCATGCAGCGTTTCCCCACTGTGGAGATGCTGGCAGAGGCATCGGAGGACGAGGTCCTGCGGCTGTGGCAGGGGCTCGGCTACTACAGCCGCGCCCGCAACCTTCATGCGGCAGCCCGCCAGATTGTGGCGGCAGGCGCTTTCCCTCAGACGCTGGAGGGCATACGGGCGCTGAAGGGTGTGGGCGACTACACAGCAGCCGCCATCGCGTCCATTGCCTTCGGGCTTGACGCCGCAGCCGTCGATGGCAATGTCTATCGGGTGCTGGCGCGCCACTTCGGCATCGCAACGCCCATCAACTCCACCGAAGGCAAGCGTGAGTTCGCGGCGCTGGCGCAGACGTTGCTGCCCCACGGACAGGCCGGCACCTTCAACCAGGCGCTGATGGACTTCGGCGCCATCCAGTGTACGCCACAGTCGCCACACTGCACCGTGTGTCCGCTGGCCGAGACGTGTGTGGCACTGCGTTCGGGCCAGGTGGAGATGCTGCCCGTGAAGCTGCAGAAGACGAAGGTGCAGGAGCGCCGCCTCGCGTATATATATATAAGGTGTAAGGATGAGACCCCCATACGGCGGCGTCCGGCAGGCGATATATGGCAGGGACTGTGGGAACCGGTGGAGCTGTCCGTGCTGCCCACCGGGCTGCACGGACAGCTCCTGGCGAAAGACGTGAAACATGTGCTGACGCACCGCATCCTCTATGCCGACTTCTATTTCATGGAGGTAATAGAAAAGCCCTCGCTTCCGGAGGGCTATATCTGGGTGAAGGAAAGTGCGCTGGACGACTATGCGAAGCCGCGCCTCATAGAAAAGCTCCTTGAGAAGGTCGTCATGATGCCTTCCCCACAATGACCTTGATTTTCATGATGCGGCGCTCATCCATCTCCATCACTTCGAAGGTGAAGTTCTCATAGGTGATGCGCTCATGCAGCTGCGGGAACTCGCCCTTGATTTCCAGAAGCAGACCGGCCAGCGTGTCGGCATCGCCGGCGACGTCGTCGAAGGCTTCGCTGTCTAACTGCAGGATTTTGCGGAAGTCGGAGAGCAGGGTCTTGGCCTCGAAGACGTAGGTGTTGTGGTTGAGGCGGGTGTAGGAGCGTTCGTCGTCGTCGTACTCGTCGTTGATCTCGCCTACGATTTCCTCGATGATGTCTTCCATCGTCACCAGTCCGCTGGTGCCTCCAAACTCATCCACGACGATGGCGATGTGCACCTTCTGCGCCTGGAAATCGCGCAGCAGGTCGTCGATCATCTTTGTTTCAGGCACGAAAGTGGCAGGGCGCACCAGCGTCTGCCAGCGGAAGTTGGCCGTCTTGCCTAGATGGGGCAGGAGGTCTTTGATGTAGAGGATGCCCTTGATGTTGTCCTCCGTGTCGGCATAGACTGGGATGCGTGAGTAGTTGTTCTCCACGATGCACTTGATGACCTCGGGGAAGGGTGTCTTCACGTCGAGATCTACCATATCTACGCGTGGTGTCATCACCTCGCGTGCCATCTCGCCGCCGAAGCGGATGATGCCCTTCAGCATCTGCTGCTCCTCGGCAATCTCCTGTTTGTCGGTGAGCTCCAGCGCCTGCTCCAGGTCATCGACAGAGAGCTGCTGGCCGGAATGGATGTGGTTGGTGATCTTGCCGGACTTCAGCAGCAGCCAGCTCACCGGCCACCACACCTTCACCAGCACGCCATAGGCGGGGGCGCAGAGGCGTGCCATGGCCAGAGGTTTCTGCTTGGCGGCTATCTTAGGCATCACCTCGCCGAAGAGCAGCAACAGGAACGTCAGCAGCACCGTCATGAACAGGAACTCCATGACAATATTGCCGCCAAAGGAGAGCACGGGGCGATCGCCGCCGAGGAAGAAGTAGTTCAGCAGCATGATGATGGCCACGTTCACGAAGTTGTTGGAACAGAGGATGGTGGCCAGCAGGCGCTCGCTGTCGTCCAGCAGCGCCAGGATGCGCGTGTCGGTGGCGCTGCGCTCTTCCTCCAACTCGGCTTTGTCGGCAGGCGAGAGGGAGAAGAAGGCGATTTCGCTGCCGCTGACGAAAGCGGAGCAGAAGAGCAGCAACACAGACAGCGCTAGCGCAATCCATGCACCGAGCGTCGGCGGTTGTGCCGTGATGCCGTCGAAGAGAGGGGCTAAGCCCGATAGAAAGCTATCCATTCGTGGGTGCTGTGTCTTTTTTGGATGAGAAGAGCTTTAGGTCCTCAGCCCATATCTCGGTGATATAGCGCGTGATGCCTTGCTTGTCGTCGTAGGACCGGCTTTGGATTTTTCCTTCCACATAGATGGCGTCGCCCGTGTGGACATATTTCTCCACGGTCTCGGCGAGTTTGCGCCAAAAAATGACATTGTGCCATTCCGTGCGCTCTGGCACTTGGGTGCCGTTGGCCAGGGTGTAGCCAGGCTCATTGGTGGCTAAACGCACCTGAGCCACACACACGCCCTGATCCACATAGCGGATGTCAGGTTCTTTGCCTACGTGTCCCAAGAGAATGACCTTATTGATGCTTGGCATGTTGTCAACGAATTATAAATTGGCTGCAAATTTACACATTATTTATGATTCCGTATGCTTAAAAGTCGAAATATTTTGGAAAAAGAATATTTTAGGACCTCTTGGAGCATGTTTTTCGAAAATTTTTTTTGGCGCTCAACACTTTTTATGTACTTTTGTCGCATATTCCGCTTTACTAAAAATCTTTTATCATCCCATCGTACTACGTACCTTGTACTGTAGATTTCGTATTCAAATAAATCGTCAAATCATAATTCCCTATGTTGATTGTCTTTAAGTTATTGGGCTCCCTCGCCCTGCTCATGTTCGGTATGAAAACCATGAGCGAGGCGCTGCAGAAGATGGCGGGCCCGCAGTTGCGTCATGTCCTCGGGGCGATGACCACCAACCGCTTCACGGGTGTGCTGACAGGTATGCTGGTGACGGCTTCCGTACAGTCTTCCACGGCCACCACCGTGATGACCGTCTCGTTCGTCAATGCCGGCCTTCTGACACTGGCGCAGGCCATCTCCGTCATCATGGGTGCCAACATCGGAACGACGCTGACGGCGTGGATTATGTCGGCCGGTATGTCGTTTGACATCACCAACGCCGTCTTCCCGGCTTTCTTCGTTGGCATCATCCTCATCTACCTGAAGCGCTACCGCTACATCGGCGACTTCCTCTTCGGTCTGTCCTTCCTGCTGTTGGGCTTAGGGACATTGCGTGCCACCGGCATGGAGATGCACCTGGGCGAGAACAAGGCCGTGCTGGACTTCTTCTCATCCTTCGACCCCTCGTCGTTCTCCACGACGCTCATCTTCCTGCTCCTGGGTGGCATCCTGACATTCTGCGTGCAGTCGTCAGCTGCCGTGATGGCCATCACGATGATCCTGTGTTCCAGCGGCGCCCTGCCGATATACCAGGGTATTGCGCTTGTCATGGGTGAGAACATCGGCACCACCATCACCTCGAACCTCGCAGCCCTCTCGGCCAACACACAGGCCCGTCGCGCTGCGCTCTCCCACATGCTCTTCAACTTCTTCGGCGTCTTCTGGATTCTCTTCGTCTTCCGTCCCTTCATCGATGCCGTGTGCGGAATGGTGGGCTACGACGTGACGATGCAGAAGGAAGCTGTGGAGACCAGCGTCTTCCTCGCTAATTCCGCCAAACTGAGCTTCGTGCTGGCTGCCTTCCACACTTGCTTCAATGTGGCCAACACCTTAATCCTGATATGGTTCGTTCCGCAGATCGAGCGTCTCGTGTGCTGGATTATCAAGCCCAAGACTGTTGACGAGGAGGAGGACTTCCGTCTGCACTTCATCACGGCAGGCTTCATGAAGACACCTGAGCTCTCGGTTCTTGAGGCGCAGAAGGAGATTCAGGCTTTCTCCGATCGTATGCAACGGATGTTCGTGATGGTTCGCGAGCTGTTGCAGCTCTCTGCCACCTCTTCCAGCAAGAAGAAAAACGAGCAGGAGACAGAGTTCAACAAGCTCTTCACGCGCATTGAGAAGTACGAGGGCATTTCAGACAACTTGGAGCTGGAGATTGCCAACTATCTGGATCAGGTCAGCGATGCTCACCTCTCTGATGACACCAAGGCCAAGATACGTGCTATGTTGCGTGAGATCTCCGAACTGGAGTCCATCGGCGACAGCTGCTACAACATGGCGCGCACCATCAGCCGCAAGTACCAGGGCAAGGAAGACCACTTCAACGAGGCCCAGTACAACCACTTGCATCAGATGATGGAGCTGACCAACAACTCTCTCACGCTCATGAACAAGTTGATGACCGGCCGCAAGGAAACCTTCGACATCAACCGCACCATCAACACCGAGCACGAGATCAACAACTACCGCAACCAACTCAAGCTGCAGAATATCATTGACGTGAACAACCATGAGTACACCTATGCTGTTGGCACCATCTACATGGACCTCGTCAATGAATGCGAGAAGCTTGCCGACTACGTCGTCAACGTCGTTGAGGCCCGCATGGGAACGAGGTTGTAATGTGTTTTTTATTAAGCAGAGAAGAACCCCGCCAACCGGCGGGGTTCTTACTTTCTGGTCGCTTTCTTCTCCTTTCTTATTTCACCAGGACTTTCTGTCCGTTGATGATGTAGATACCTTTCTTCAGCGTGCCTCCTAAGCGGCGTCCGCTGAGGTCGAAGATGCTGTCGTCAGCAGGACGTATGGTAGCGGCTTCGTTGCTGATGTCCTGAATGCCTACGGGTTCAGGGTCTTCGCTGATGAGGATGTAGCCCACATTCTCAGTAGCTGAGCGCGAGGTGGTGAGCACCATATTGGTGTTGGTGGGATCTACCTGCATTCGCAGACGTGCATTCGCTTCGCCCACCGATGCAAGGCGCAGGATGGCTGCGGCCTGGTAGTTGAAGGACTGCAGCTGTGCCAACATGATGGGGTTCACCAACGTCGTGTCGTAATCCAGTGCCACATTGGCGGACTTGAACGTCATCTCTTTGCAACCTACGGTGAAGAGAGCGCCGTTGCCGTCCTTGCCCGTTCCCTTGTCGATGGCGAAGTAGCACACCTTGCGCTGTGCCATAGACTTGGTCTGGGTGCTTTCATACTGCAGCTGGAATTTGAAGCCCTCCTTGGTGACATCAAAGACGCGCCACATCAGCACGGGGATCGTTGCCGACGTGTGGAGAGGGGTAATCATCACCACAGGAGCCTCGGCAAAAGGCTGCTGGAACGTCACCTCAACGACATCGCTGCCGTAGCTGCTGGCATTGGCGTAGGAGATGCCGTCGCCGTTGGAGACATAGCCCGTCTCATAGTTGAGCTCGCCAATCTTGCCGTTGCCGGGCTTGGCGGAGATGAAGTTGCTGGTCTCGGCCTTGGTGGCGGTGGTGTTGGTCCACAGGTTCTCCTGATAGGTGAGGTAGGTGAAGGCACCGTCCTGCTTTGTGACAGACAGCAGGTTGTTGATGATGCCGACGCTGTTGGTGGAGGTCGGCGTGTTTTTCATCGTGGCGCTGCCGAAGACCACGGCGGGCTGCTCGTTGAAGGGCTCTGTGAAGAAGGCGTAACCCTTGTCCTTCGGCATCGAGGTGGAACTGCCGTACTGCACGTTGCCGGCACCGCTGGTTTGTGCGGTGTAGAGCGTGAAGTCGTTGGACATCGCTGCCTTCTTGTTGTAGAGCGAGTCGATGACGCGGTAGGTGTAGCTGCTGCCGGGCTCCACGGTATCGGTGAATTTCAGCTTCGAGGTTTCCTCGTTGCTGATGCCGTCGAAGGAGGCGATGGTCTCATATCTTCCGCTGCCGACTTTGCGCTGCAGGATGATGGTCTTCGAGAGGTCGCCGTTCATGTTGGTCCACGTGACGGTGCAGGACTTGCTGCCCGGCTTGAAGGTGCCGGTGAGGTCCGAGACGGCCGCGACGGGAGGGTTCTTGGGGATGAATTCTTTTTTACTATTATATGCTAAACCAGAATTTGTATTGGCGTAGTATTCTCCCATCGGTGTAAGATAGTTCTTGCTCGCTAAAGTCTGATCGTTGGTATTGTGAACCATACGACAGTCTTGTACCCAATTGTAGAAGGCGTAGCGTTCTACATAATCTGCCTCATTGTAACCATCAATGGTTGGTCCGAAATGGTCTAATTCAATCTTGTAGTTCGCAGCATTCCCATCAGTGTTGCTGCCAGGCCAGCTTGTCCAATTCGCTCCGTAGTTCATCTCGGTGAGCCATACTGGACGGCCATTTCCAATACTACTATAATCTGATGTGTTCCATAGCTTTGAACCACGGTCGTTGAGATTATAATCGTGAACAGCTATGAAGTCAACGCGCCATCCCTTTGCATCAATGCTATCCATAAACTGTTTAAGCCAATTTTTGTTTCCCGACATAGCAGGGGAACCTAAGCGTTTTCCTGTTGCCATCATTTTCTCCCAGTTTGCCAATACATTGACGGGGTCCAAGTCCTGCTCTCTGTCATCAGCTTTATTGTCGGGCTCATTATTACCTAAGGCATGTGCTGATGTTCCATTTTTTCCAACGTCATCAATGCTTGGCCAGCCTTCATGGTGATGCTGTGGAACATATTCGCGATCGGCTCCAGGATTGATGGGGTCTGCATTCCATCCATAGAACCAAGTTGTGTTAAGCAGATTATTCACATTTGCATCTGTTCCCGCATAACCTACTTTGCTGGTGTCGTACCATTTGAAGATACGGTAGCTGGAGACGCGGCCACTCATGAGTCCAGAGGACTCTTTTGTCAGATCCACCTCCAGGTCGCTGTCGGCAGCGATGAAGCATCGGCTGTATCCGCGGCCACTCTTCTTCAGGGCGAAGGTGACCATGTAGCCGCGCTTGAGCTTGAAGCTCTTGACGCGGTTGTTCCAGGCTTTGGGCATATCCTTCATGTAACCGCTGCCGTTGTGCCCTTCGGTGAGGCTGTTGTCGCTCTCACCGCTGAAGCCGGCCCCGTCGTAGAGGGTCAGCGGACGGGTGGCAGTGCCGTAGGGCAAGATGATGGCACCGCGATCGTAGATTTTCACCTGACAGTTGGTGTTGTCCTTGGCGTCAACGCCGTTGATCTTGATGTAGCTCAGGTAGCTCTTGGCCTGTGTGGGTTTCAGCGCATCGAAGATGACCACGGCGTGGTCGGTGTTGACAATGTCGATGGAGCCCGTTGTAGTAAAGGGCTCTTTGCCTGAGATGTGGTAGTCCACATCATCGGTGAGGCTCACAGTTGTCGAGACTTGCGTCACCGTCTTCTTTGTGTTTGCGGCCAGCGCAATGGCAGATCCTACCATCAGAAGTAGCGCGGCAGAGAGGAGTCGTTTCATATTTGTATAAATTTAGTTAGTATCGTTTGCCACAATCGTCCAATTGTAATCGTCCAATTGTAAATTGTCCAATTGTCCAATTCACCGGTATTCTTCCGGCCCAAAGGACACCTCAGTAAAGAGTTTCCCTGTGGAAGCCGAGGTATAGCGGTAGGTGAAGGTGAAGCCCCGTTCCTTGTAGCGTCGCAGGTTGATGTCCTTGCGGATGCGTGCCAGCAGTTCTTCCTGGAAGGTGCTGATGGCCTCGGGCGTCAGCAGCGAGTCGTTGTCCAGCTCGCCTTGCACCGTCTGGTGGTAGGTGAAGCCCTGCGGCTCATCCTCATAGGTCATGCTGTCCATGACGATGTACTGGTCTATCAGTCGGGGGCATTGCCGCTCGGTGTATTCGCGTGCCTCGCGCCGACAGCGGTCCTCGAAGCTCTCGGTGCAGGCAACGAGAGTGAAAAGTGAAAGAGTGAAAAGTGAAAAATACAGATTACTTTTCACTGCTTTACGCCAAATCTGATAGGCTCGTGTATTTCGATTTTGAAGTGTCATACTTTTATTTTTTGCTTTTCACTCTTTTATTTTTCACTTTTCACCCTTCCACCGGCACGAGTGAGAGATACAGCTCATCCAGCTGTTTCTGTTCCAGTCGGGCAGGAGCATCGAGCATCACATCGCGGCCACTGTTGTTCTTCGGGAAGGCGATGCAGTCGCGGATGCTGTCCAGACCGGCGAAGAGGCTTACCCAGCGGTCGAGGCCGTAGGCCAGACCTCCGTGAGGGGGTGCGCCGTACTTGAAGGCGTTCATCAGGAAGCCGAACTGCTCCTGCGCACGCTCCTCGGTGAAGCCCAGGATGCGGAACATCTTGTCCTGCAGCTCCGGGTCGTGGATACGGATGCTACCGCCGCCTACTTCCACGCCGTTGCACACCATGTCGTAGGCATCAGCACGCACGGCTGCGGGGTCGGTGTCGAGCAAGGGGATATCCTCGTCCTTGGGGTGTGTGAAGGGGTGGTGGGTAGCCATCAGTCGGCCTTCCTCCTCGCTCCACTCGAACATCGGGAAGTCGATGACCCACAGGAGAGAGAACTTATTCTTGTCGCGCAGTCCCATGCGGGCGCCCATCTCCAGACGCAGCTCGCACAGCTGCTTGCGCGTCTTCATGGCGTCGTCGCCGCTGAGGATGAGGATGAGGTCGCCCGGTTCGGCATTCATGGCAGCCTTCAGCTCGTTGAGGATTTCCTCGCCGTAGAACTTATCCACGCTGGACTTCACGCTGCCGTCCTCGTTGACGCGGGCATACACAAGGCCCTTGGCACCAATCTGCGGACGCTTCACGAAGTCGGTGAGCTGGTCGATCTGCTTGCGCGTATAGACGGCCTGTCCCTTGGCGCAGATGCCGCCGATGTACTTGGCGTCGTCGAAGACACTGAAGCCGGGAGCCTTGGCGAAGACATCCTTCAGCTCCACGAACGTCATCTCGAAGCGCGTGTCGGGCTTGTCGCTGCCGTAGTACTTCATCGCATCGGCCCATGTCATGCGGGGGAATGCCTCCTTGATGTCGATGCCGCGCAACTCGCGGAACAGGTGCTTGGCCATTCCCTCGAAGGTCTGCAGGATATCCTCCTGCGTGACAAACGACATCTCGCAGTCGATCTGCGTGAACTCCGGCTGGCGGTCGGCGCGCAGGTCCTCGTCGCGGAAGCACTTCACAATCTGGAAGTAGCGGTCCATGCCGCTGACCATCAGCAGCTGCTTCAGCGTCTGCGGGCTCTGGGGTAGGGCATAGAACTGTCCGGGGTTCATGCGCGAGGGGACCACGAAGTCGCGGGCACCTTCGGGCGTGGAGCCGATGAGCATGGGCGTCTCAATCTCGAGGAAGCCGAGGCTGTCCAGATAGCGGCGCACCTCCATCGTCATCTTGTGGCGCAGCTCCAGATTGCGGCGCACGGGCGTACGGCGCAGGTCCAGATAGCGGTATTTCATGCGCAGGTCGTCGCCGCCGTCGCTCTGGTCCTCGATGGTAAAGGGCGGTGTGACGCTCTCGTTGAGCACGCGCAGCTCCGTGGCGATGATCTCGATGTCGCCCGTGGGCATATTCGGATTCTTATTGGAGCGCTCGTTGACGCTGCCCGTCACCTGCACGACCCATTCGCGGCCCAGCTTGTTAGCCTGTTCGCAGAGTTCTGCGTTTGCAGCCTCTTCAAAAACAATCTGTGTGATACCATAGCGGTCGCGGACATCCACGAATGTCATACCGCCCATCTTACGGGTGCGCTGCACCCATCCTGCCAGCGTCACTGTCTGGCCAACGTTGGCAAGTCTCAGCTCGCCACAAGTGTGTGTTCTGTACATTCTATAGTAAAGAATTAATGAATATTCGTGTGCAAAGATAGGAATAATCTTTCTGATAGTGGCCAGAATCCCTAAGAATTGTGGATTATTTCGCTGAAAAATCATTTTTATCCTCATTTTTGTTGCCTGAAGTGCATTAAATATGTACATTTGCATCCAAATCGTTTCACCTTTTATTTTATTTTAGACAACTAACATGAAAAGATTATCCGTTCTTCTCATCGTCGCTCTCGCCTGCTGCCTGGCCACTCCCCTGAGCGCTGCCAACAAGCCCGGTTCGTTCCGCGTGGGCGACAAGACCTTCCTGCTCAACGACAAACCCTTTGTCGTGAAGGCTGCCGAGGTGCACTATCCACGCATCCCTCGCGAGTACTGGGAACAACGCATACAGATGTGCAAGGCCCTCGGTATGAACACGCTGTGCATCTACGTCTTCTGGAACTTCCACGAGCCGCAGATGGACAACTTCCTCTTCACCGGTCAAAATGACGTGGCAGCTTTCTGCCGACTGGCTCAGAAGAATGGCATGTACGTCATCGTGCGCCCCGGTCCTTACGCCTGTGCCGAATGGGAGATGGGCGGTCTGCCCTGGTGGCATCATCATGGTGCAGGTGGAGAACGAATATGGCTCCTATGGCGAGGACAAACCTTACATGAGCGCCATGCGCGACATTATTCGCAAAGCATGGCAAGCCCCTGACCTCACGCTCTTCCAGTGCGACTGGTCATCTAACTTCACCAAGAACGGCCTTGATGACCTCACATGGACGATGAATTTCGGTACCGGTGCCAACATCGACAACGAGTTCAAGAAGCTGGGCCAGCTGCGTCCGAACTCTCCCAAGATGTGCTCTGAGTTCTGGAGCGGCTGGTTCGACAAATGGGGTGGCCGCCATGAGACGCGTGGTGCCGAGGCAATGGTCGATGGCATCTCGCAGATGCTGGAGCGCGGCATCAGCTTCTCGCTTTACATGACCCACGGAGGCACCAGTTGGGGTCACTGGGCAGGCGCCAACAGCCCCGGCTTCGCGCCCGACGTGACCTCTTATGACTACGACGCGCCCATCAACGAGGCTGGTCAGGTAACCGACAAGTTCTGGAAGCTGCGCGAAACCATGCAGAAATACAGCGGCAACTGGGACCCCGTGGCTCAGAAGTGGGTAGGCTCGAAGAAACTGCCTGCCGTGCCCAAGGAATATCCCACGATTGCTATTCCCAAGTTCGAACTGAAGGAGTTCGCACCGCTGAGCGCAGGCTGTGATGTCGTGGAGACTACGGGTGGCCTGAAGACCTTCGAGGAGATGGACTTCGGCTGGGGCTCCATGATTTACAGCACCAAGCTTCCTGAGATTCCTGTTCAGAGTGTTATGAAACTTGAAGCCCACGACTACGCGCAGGTGTTCATCAATGACAAGTTCATTGGCAAGCTCGACCGCGTGAAGCACGAGACTTCACTCATCCTTCCTGCCGTTAAGAAAGGCGATGAACTCATCATCCTCGTCGAAGGCATGGGTCGCATCAACTTCGGCCGTGCCATCAAGGACTTCAAGGGCATTGTCTCTGACGTCGTCCTCACCGCAGAGGTCGAGGGCGTCACCACGACTTGGACACCCCGCCAATGGACTAAAGCCCGCATCAAGGACGACTATGAGATCGCCATCCGCGCCTTCTCTGCAAAGGTATCTACTCCCCTCTCTACAAGAGAGGGGCAGGGGGGTGAGTCTGGCTACTACCGTGGCTACTTCAACCTGAAGAAGGTGGGCGACACCTTCCTCAACCTCGAGAACTGGGGCAAGGGACAGGTCTATGTCAACGGTCATGCCGTTGGTCGCCACTGGTATATCGGTCCGCAGCAGACGCTCTACGTACCAGGTTGCTGGCTGAAGAAGGGACAGAACGAGGTCATCGTCCTTGACGTGATGGGCCCGCGTGGCGAGCGTACCATCGAAGGTTTGCAGAAGCCCATCATCGACAAACTCAACCTCGACCGTCCGCAGACCCACCGTCTCGAAGGTCAAAAGATAGACCTCAGCGGCGAGACACCCGTCCTTGAAGGCGAGTTCAAGCCCGGCAACGGCTGGCAGGAGGTCAAGTTCCCGCAGCCCGTCAGCGGTCGTTATGTCTGCATCGAAGCCCTCAATAGCCACATGAACCGCGAGTACTGCTGCATCGCCGAGTGGTACATGCTCGGCGCCGACGGCACGCGCCTCTCGCGTGAGCCCTGGCAGGTGGCTTACTGCGACGACGAGGACATCGAGAGCGGCAACAAGACTGCCGACAAGATCTTCGACCTGCAGGAGAGCACCTACTGGTCCACGAACCGCGGCGTCAACTATCCCCACCACCTCGTCATCGACCTTGGTCAGGACCAGACCTTCACAGGCCTGCAATACCTGCCGCGCGTTGAAGCCGGCGCTCCCGAAAGCATCAAGCAATATCGCATCTACGTCAAGAGCAGCCTCTTCAAGGGGCTCTGAACCCTTCGCGCTATAGTCTTAACTTCTGCCCGAAGGGCGAGCGAAGCGATAACTTCTTAACTTCTTAACTCCTAAAAAGTTGAACAACAAACGAAACTTAAATAAAAAAAAGAAACAACTATGAAGGAAAAAAGAAGACTGGATGCGCTGTGCCATCTGGAGAGCGACTACAACAACGGCGCTCACGAATGGGTGCTGCGCTATATGCTGGAGACCAACGACGAACGCACACAGAGCTATGGCGACGACCGCTTCAGCGAAAAAGCCCGCGAACTGATTCGTAAGGCGTGCGCTGCTCCCGAGGCACAGATCTGGTTCCTCGCAGGAGGCACACAAACCAACGCCACCATCATCGACTGCGCGCTGCAACCCTACGAGGGGGTGGTGTGCGCCGACACAGCCCACATCAATGTCCACGAGGCCGGTGCCGTGGAGTTCACGGGACACAAGGTGATAACGCTGCCCGCGAAGGAGGGTAAGCTGGAGACCACCATGCTGCGCGATTACCTGGCAGCATACTTTGCCGATGAGACGGCAGAACACATGGTGCGGCCCGGGATGGTGTATATCACGTTCCCCACCGAGCTCGGCACACTCTACACCGCCAGCGAGCTCACGGCGCTGCACGACATCTGCCGAGAATATGGCCTGCTGCTATATGTCGATGGCGCGCGTCTGGCTTATGGCCTGGCGGCGAGCAAGGATGTCACGCTGCCGAAGCTGGCACAGCTGGCGGACATCTTCTACATCGGCGGCACGAAATGCGGCGCCCTGTGTGGCGAGGCGGTGGTGTTCCCCAAGGGCAATGCCCCCGGCCACATGCTCAGCCGCATCAAGCGCCATGGGGCGCTCTTGGCCAAGAGTAGGGTAGTGGGCGTGCAGTTCGAGGCGCTGTTCCAGCCCTGCGGAAAGGCTCCGCTCTATCTCGCCATCGGACACAACGCCGTGGCCTTGGCGATGCAGCTGCGCCGTCTGTTCGTAGAGGACTTAGGGTATCAGCCCTTCATCGACTCACCCACCAACCAGCAGTTCTACATTATCCCCAACACAGACCTCGACCGCCTGCGCCAGCACATCGGCTTCGAGGTGTGGTGTCCCGTGGATGCGGAGCACACTGCCTGCCGCTTCGTCACCAGCTGGGCGACGACGGAGCAGGACATCATTTCACTGGGTGAAATAGCAACCATCTAATTTGCCTAAAGACACGCCCTTATCATACAAGAAAGGCACCACGGTGGCGGCGTAATGCCCTCCGTGGTGCCCCTTCTTTTTCATGGTGAAATCAACTCTTCATTTCGTCACTTGCGCCCTTGGCGCCTGTGCTTACTGCACGATGCCGGCGGCATGTGCGCCCAGTGTGGTGAGCAGTGCTGTGATAATCGTGATCACAATCTCCGCCACCCTCTTCAGTGTCTTCTTTGTACTTTCCTTCATTCTTCTTACCCTATACAGGGATTTTGTTTGAAACGTTAAACAATCAGTTTTCTTTTTTTAAGACCACGAATTAAACGAATTTCACGAATTATTTTTGCATGTCCTATTGGTATGATTCAATTATTATC
>CACZCZ010000034.1 GCA_902779845.1 uncultured Bacteroidales bacterium
GATGACACGGATTTTTTCTTTGACAACGAATTATACGAATTAAACGAATTACTCACGTCCTCTCGTAATCGTGAATCTAGACTTAAATGATTCTGAACAAAAACAATAAAAACACCTCATCATGTGTCAGTGGGCTACGCCCTACGTTCTCACCTTGTGTCTGGGTGTTTGAAAGCAGCTTTCACACTCATCCACAAGCTAATAACAGCTTCTGCGAAGCACTGACTCACGCTGAGGAAAAACAGAAAAAACCATATCGCCATTGGTCATTAGACTTGTTTTTTAGTGAAGCGTAGCGGAACGGTGTTTTTCCGATGGTGTTGGCTGTATTGCGGGACGCAACAGGGCGGTGCTTAGGAGTGGGCGTTGAAAGCTTGCTTTCATAAGAACACTCATGAGCTTTAAGGTTTTTGTCTTAAACTTGAATCCTGAATCTTGAATCCTGAATCTTGAATCCTGAATCCTGAATCTTGAATCCTGAACCTTGAATCCTGAATCTTGAATCTTATTTGCCGCTGAGGAGGGTGCGGGCGGATTCGATGAGGGTGTCGAGCCCTTTTGTGCGGTCCTCGGGGGTGAGGGTGACGGGGATGTCGGGCTGGATGCCGAACTCGATGTGGCGCATATCACGGTCGTACATGGGACAGGCGGAGAAGCGGACGCTCCAACCGTTGGGGAGCTCCGAGGAGAAGGGCATGCCGCTGCCGCCACCGGTCTGATCGCCCATGACGGTGACATTTGGACAGCATTTCATGTCGCGCACGAAGTTGTTGGTGGCGCTGTAGCAACGGCGGTTGGTGAGGACAACGGTGGCTTTCTGCCAGCGCACGCCGTCGGAGGGCTCCAGGTACTGCTTCACAGGCTCCGAGAAGTCGTTGTGGCCGGGGCCTGTCTTGTGGCTGATGTAGCCCACATGGAGGCGTTCGTTGGTGAAGCGCTGCGCGAGGGCTTCGGCGGTGGTGAGGTTGCCACCGCTGTTGTTGCGCACATCGAGGATGAGGCCGCTGCAGGACTGCAGGGCGAGGAAGACGGCATCGAGGTTGCCCTCGCCGATGGTGGCTGTGAAGCTGGGGCAGACGACATAGGCGATGTTGTCGTCGAGGATGCGATAGCTGATGCCGGAGGCGATCTTGTAGTCGGTGCCCAGATAGGCGTCCTGCAGGTCCTGGTAGAAGTTGGGCGGGAAGTCCTCGTACCACGACCAGTTGCGGCCTACGTCACCGGGGGTGTAGAGGTTGACATGGCCGTCGCGCAGTTCGCTGAGCATCTCGGTGAGGACTTCGAAGAGCTGGGCGCTGGTCATGTCATCAGAGAGGCGTGCACGGTGGCGGCTGCGCACCTCGTTCCAGTCGAGGCCTATGGCCTGACGCTTGTAGTCGAGGAAGCAGTAGTGCTCATCGACAATCTTCCAGAGGGCGTCGAAGTTGCCTTCGGGGGTGTTGTCGAACTGCTCTTCCTGGGCACAGGCGGCGAGCAGGAAGGTAGCAAAAAGGAAGTAAAGTAGCTTTTTCATCGTTTTACGACGGCAAAAATAGGTAAATTTGACGATTTGACGACTTACGAACTGACAATTTTACATTTTTTGTGAAAAGTTTAAGCGTAAGCGTGAAAAAAAATGGTTTTGTAAGGACGGAAGTCGAAAAAAGTGTAACTTTGCGGCGCAAATGTAAAAAAAACGATAAACCAACTGACTAAAAAATGAGAAGATTTCTGCTTACAGCAATGGTAGCACTGTTGTCTGTCGTAGCACAGGCACAGGCGCTCACGCCCCTTCCCAGCTTGCATGTGGAAGGTAAGTGGCTTGTCGATACGTACGGCAACCACGTGGTGTTGCATGGTGTGATGGACACGCCGAGTATGTGGTTCAACAGCAACCGCTGGACAGGCGGCTACAACGAGACAGGCGCCAAGAATTGTAGAGCCTACTTCCACAAGGTCTTCGACGGCCTGCAGCAGGCCAAGTGCGACGTCTTCCGTCTGCATCTGGATCCTGCATGGACCAACGACAACAATGTCAATGCCCCGGGATTCGTGACCATCAATGGTAACGAAAGTACTGACCCCTTAGGTCAGAAGGTGGGCGGCGAGGCCAACATTCAGCACTTCAACATAGAACGCCTGAAGACCTTCCTCAAATCCCTCTATATCCCCTTGATGATGGACGCCATCGACCACGGACTGTACGTGGTGGTGCGTCCTCCCGGCGTCTGCCCCGGTGAAATTCGCGTGAATAGCTACTACCAGGATTATCTGCGGGATGTGTGGGATGTGGTGTCTAAGGACGAGACCATTCAGGCTTACGCCGGTCAGATCAGCATCGAGCTGGCCAACGAGCCCGTGAGCGTGAAGAATGCCAGCGGAGAGAACGACTCCAAGGCGTTGCGTGACTTCTTCCAGCCCGTCGTCAACAAGATTCGCGACAATGGCTTCAAGGGTGTCATCTGGGTGCCCGGAGCCGGCTGGCAGGCCAGCTATGCCGACTACAAGGGCTACCCCATCGCTGACGTGAACTTCGGCTATGCCGTGCACGACTACAACGGCTGGTACGGTTGCGACGACAAGTACTACACACCTGCCGACGTGCCCACCAGGACACAGGCCAAGATCAATCAGTTCCACAACCAGGTGCCCGTGGTCGATACCAACCCCGTCATCATCACCGAGATCGACTGGAGCCCTGTCAAGGAGGGCACTGGCCACTACAACGAGCACGGCGAATGGGTGGAGTCGAACTGGGGCACATGGGCTACCGGACGAACGTCGGTGTGGGGCGCCATCACGAAGGGGGTGTATGACCACTATGGCAACATCTCCATGACGCTGTCCGGCTCCGACTGCCTCCTGGATGTCCCCAGCCTGCTGCAGACAGGCGTCGCCTCGCCAGCCTTCGGAGGCTTGGAGGAAGCCTGTGGCAAGGCGTGCTTCGACTGGTACGCCGAGTACGCCAAGGTGAACAACCCCGTGCCCGACTATGTCAACGAGGCCCCCATGGGCGACCAGGGCGACGGCACCTACAAGAACCCCGTGGTGCGCGCTGACTTCCCCGACCCCGACGTGATCCGCGTGGACGACACTTTCTACATGGTCTCCACCACGATGAGCCTCTTCCCGGGTGCCACCATCCTGAAATCCAAGGACCTGGTGAACTGGGAGTACTGCGCACAGCCGCTGCAGCAGCTGACGAACACCGACGAGGCATACGAGCTGAAGAACAACAAGGACGCCTACGCCAGCGGCATGTGGGCCCCCTCGATGAAATACTACGACGGCAAGTTCTATATCCTCATCAACGAGAAACGCCCCATCGACGGCTGGAACCTGAACGGCTGGCTGCTGACGACCACGAACCCCGAAGGCACGTGGTCTGCCAAGAAGCTGTCGCGCAGCTACTATGACCCCGGAATGCTCTTCGACGGCGACAAGATCTACGTGGCCCAGGGCATCGGCAACATCTCGGTGTGTGAGGTGGACGCGAACTTCAACTGCAAGAAGGAGGTGACCGTGGTCAGCGGCAAGGACGGCCTCGAAGGATGCCACTTCTACAAGAAAGGCAGCTACTACTACATCTACGCTACCTACGGCGGATGGCCCAGCGGACAGGTGGTGTTCCGCTCCACAGACCCCTTCGGCCCCTATGAGGAGAAGATGCTGGTGGAGAAGGTCATCGACGGCAAACCCAACACCATCCACCAAGGCGCCCTCGTGGACGACACCAAGGGTAAGTGGTGGACGATCATGCAGCAAGACCTGGGCTGTCTGGGACGCTTCCCCAACCTGCAGCCCGTGAAATGGGTGGACGGATGGCCTGTCGTGGGCAACGAGGGCGTGCCGTATGAGAGCTACACCAAGCCTGCAACGTCAGAGGCTTATCCCCTCATGAAGCGCCTGCCGACCACAGACAACTTCCGCAGCTACCCCCTCGGCATGCAATGGGAGTGGAACCACCTCCCCGACCAGACGGCCTGGAGCCTCTTCGAGCGCCAAGGCTGGCTGCGCATCAAGACCAACCAGGTTGTCAGCAGCCTGCCGCAGGCACGTAATATGCTGACACAGCGCATCTTCATGAATCCCGACAAGGCCACGACAGGAACCGTGCGCCTGGATGTCAGCCGTCTGCAGGAGGGCGACCGCGCCGGCATCTGCATCTTCCAGGACCCCTATGCCGCCATCGCCATCGAGAAGAAGAACGGCGAGCCGCAACTGGTGTGGTGGCAGGATAAGGTGAAGGATGCCGGCAGCAGCTTCACACCCGCCGAGAAGACGAAGGCCGTGACGCTGACGGACAACATCGTGTATCTGCGCGCTGCCATCAAGTATGGCGAGAACAAGGCGCGCTTCTACTACTCCACTGACAACAAGACGTGGCAGCAGCTGGGCGACGCCACGTCACAGAGCTTCAACCTGAGCATCTTCTTCGGCTCGCGCTTCGGCCTCTTCTGCTACTCCACGAAGATGGCTGGCGCCACGGCAGACTTCGACTGGTTCTCGACAGAGGACAGCTACGACGAGGATGAGCTCTATCAGCCGCTGATTCCCACTATCGACGAGAACATGTACACGGTGAAGAAGATTGTGCCGGCCAGCAAACTGCTCGAAGCACTCATCGGCGGATGGAACGCTCCCGGCATCACGGCCACCTTCGCCGACAAGCACACGGAGAACGTCTCCACACAGACCTTCTTCGAGCCTGACTCCGCGGGAGTGGTAGATTTCAAGAACGGACAGATGGTGGGTGTCGGCCAAGGCGCCACACGCGTGAAAGCCTCCTTCGTGGATATGCTGGGCAACCAGGTGGACACCGCCTTCACGGCCAAGTCAGGCTACTTCCCGCTTGACCCGCTGTTCGTCACCACCGACATCTCCGGCACCAACACCTTCACGCGCAATGCCTCCAACGGCATCTTCAGGTTCAGCGCCGAGGGTCAGGCCGGATGGACGTACTCCAAAGGCATTGACATGACGCCCTACAAGTACCTCGTCATCCTGCTGACCAGAAGGCAGACGGCCGACGCGCACGTGAACCTATATACTACGAACAGGCTGACAGGCACCTGCTTCTCCTCGGAGAAGTTCGGCGACAGCCTCACGATCTGCATCAACCTGGACGAGGCCATCGTCACCTCCAAGACCAACCAGGGCAAGCCGCTGAACCGCAAGTCCATCAAGATGGTGACCTTCACCGGTTCCGCTGCCAACAAGGCCCTCTATGTCAAAGATATGTTCCTGACCAACGACACGCAGTATGATCCCACGGGCGTCTTCGACGTGACGACCAACCGGCAGGAAGCGCCGCAGGTGGATGTCTTCTCGCTCTCCGGCCAGATGCTGCGCAACGGTGTACAGCGCTCGCAGGCCCTCAGCGGACTGCCTGCCGGCATCTACATCGTGGACGGCAAGAAGGTGATGGTGAAGTGAGTTGACGAGTTGACAGTTGACAAGATTTTAATGGATTAACACATTCACACATTTAAGATTATGAGACATTTCGCTTGGAGAGTTGTTCTCCTGTTCACATGCTGTCAGTGTTTCCATCTGTCCACAGCCAGCGCTGCCGCAGATCCTAACTTCTACATCTTCCTCTGCTTCGGCCAGTCCAACATGGAGGGCGCCGCAAAGCCTGAGGCACAGGACGTGTCCAGCCCCGGACCGCGTTTCCTGCTCATGCCCGCAGTGGATTTCCCGGCAACGGCCGACCGACCTGCCCGCAAGATGGGCGAGTGGTGTGAGGCTTCCGCTCCCCTGTGTCGCCCGAACACGGGCTTGACGCCTGCCGACTGGTTCGGTCGCACGATGGTTGCCTCTACGCCCGAGAACATCCGCATCGGCGTCATCCACGTGGCTATCGGCGGCATTGACATCAAGGGTTTCCTGCCTGACAGCATCGACAGCTACGTGAAGACGAAGGCTCCGAACTGGATGAAGGGAATGCTCGAAGCCTACGGCAACAACCCCTATGAGCGTCTGGTAACGCTGGCGAAGAAAGCACAGCAGGACGGCGTCATCAAGGGCATACTCATGCACCAGGGCGAGACGAACACCGGCGACCCCAAGTGGGCCGGAATGGTGCAGCAGGTCTATGAGAACCTGTGCGGCGACCTGCAGCTGAAGCCCGAGGAGGTGAACCTCTACGTGGGCAACATCGTTCAGGCCGGCGGAAAGGGTGTATGCATCGGGTGCAAGAAGCAAATCGACGAGCTGCCCCAGACCATCCACACCTGCCAGGTGATCTCCTCTGACGACTGCTCCAACGGCCCCGACCGCCTGCACTTCGACGCTGCCGGCTACCGCGAGCTGGGTTGTCGCTACGGCGAGGCTGTGGCACGCCAACTCGGCTTCGAGCCGCGACGTCCTCAGATCGAGAACCCCGAGGCCATCGAAGTGCCGGCCGACGCCATCATCGCCGAGACCACCATCCCCGGCAACGATTTCCCCAAGGTGGACAGCCAGAACCGCGCCTATTTCCGCATCCAGGCACCCCAGGCCCGCAAGGTCATCCTCGATATCTGCGGCAAGAAGTATGACATGAAACCCGATGGAAAGGGCGGTTTCATGGCCGTCAGCGATCCGCTGCCCGTGGGTTTCCACTACTATTTCATGAACATCGACGGCGTGCAGTTTGTCGATCCCGCCACCGAGACCTTCTTCGGATGCTGCCGTCAGGCCGGTGGCATCGAGATTCCTGAAGGCTCCGAGGGCGACTACTACCGTCCGCAACCCGACACCCCGAAGGGACAGGTGCGCAGCATGTACTACTATGCCACCGCCACGAAGGAGTGGCGCCATGTCATGGTCTATACGCCCGCTGAATACGAGAAGGGCAAGAAGCGCTACCCCGTCCTCTACCTGCAACACGGCATGGGCGAGGATGAGACAGGCTGGAGCCACCAAGGCCACATGCAGCACATCATGGACAACCTCATCGCCAAGGGCGAGGCTGTGCCCATGATCGTGGTCATGGAGAGCGGCGACGTGAAGGCTCCCTTCCGCGGCGGCGACAACCGCCAGGGCCGCAGCCAGTACGGCGCCACCTTCTACCAGGTGATGATGACCGACCTCATCCCCTTCATCGACAAGACCTTCCGCACCTATACCGATCGCGACCATCGTGCGATGGCAGGTCTCTCGTGGGGTGGACATCAGACCTTCGACCTGGTGCTCACGCACATGGACACCTTTGCGTGGATGGGTGGCTTCAGCGGCGCTATCTTCGGCCTCGACATCGCTCAGGCCTACGACGGCATCTTCACGAAGCCCGACTACTTCAACAGCAAGATACACTACCTCTTCCTCAGCAGCGGTTCTGAGGAGAACTTCGGCACCTCGCGCCTCGTGGCTACCCTGCGCGAAGCCGGTATCAAGGTGGATGAATACACCTCGCCCGGCACACATCACGAATGGCTCACCTGGCGTCGTTCCCTCAAGGAGTTCGTGCCCCATCTCTTCAAGAAATAATGAAACACATCAACGTTCAACTCGCACTGGCAGTGCTGGCGACATGCATCGCCGGCACTGCCAGCGCACAGCACACGCTGTGGTATGAGCGTGCAGCCACCAGCTGGACTGAGGCCCTGCCCATCGGCAACTCGCGCATGGGCGCCATGGTCTATGGTGGCGTGGAGCACGACGAGATCCAACTCAACGAGGAGACCTACTGGAGCGGTGGCCCCCACGACAACAACCCCAAGGACGCGCTGCGATGGCTGCCCATCGTGCGCGACTCCGTCTTCAGCGGCCATGAGGTGGCAGCACAACGCCTCATCGACCGCCACTTCTTCTCGGGCATCCACGGCCAGCGGTTCCTGTCGCTGGGAAGCCTGTTCCTGGACTTCAACACCCCCGCTGCCACCACCTACCGCAGGGCCCTGTCGCTGGACAGCGCCCTGTGCAGCGTCAACTACCAGGGCAACGGCGTCAGCTACCGTCGCGACTACTTCGCATCGCTGGCTGACAGCGTCATCGTCGTACATCTCACGGCCGATAGCAAGGAAGCCCTTGGGTTCTCCCTGCGCTTCAAGAGCCCACAAGCATTCAGCGTCAACGCCGATGCCACGGGGCTCACGGCTCACGTCAAAGGCGACAGCCATGAGGGAGTTCCCGCAGCACTCGAAGCAGAACTCTGCGTCAGGGTGACCACCAACGGACACCTCACGCCCAACGCCGACGGCACACTCGCCGTGGAGGGTGCCAGCGAGGCCACGCTGCTCATCAGCGCTGCCACCAACTTCCGCAACTATCACGACGTCAGCGCCTCGGCACACGCGCGCAATGCACAAGCCCTGCAGCAGGCCGCCAGCCTCAGCGTCAGTCAGCTGCTGGAGCGCCATGTGAAGCGCTATCGCGAGCAGTATGCACGCGTCACACTCACACTGCCCAAGGACGAGCACTCGGCACTGCCTACCGACAAGCGTCTGGAGGCTTTTGCCAACTCACGCGACTGGGATATGGTGGCACTGATGATGCAATATGGGCGCTACCTGCTCATCTCCAGCTCGCAACCCGGCGGACAGCCTGCTAACCTGCAGGGCATGTGGAACAACAACTCACACGTCATCTGGGATTCGAAATACACCATCAACATCAACACAGAGATGAACTACTGGCTCGCCACGGTGGGTAACTTGGCAGAGACGGAAGAGCCCCTGCTGGCGATGATTGACGACCTCTCCCACACAGGTGCCGTGACAGCACAGACGATGTACGGCTGCCGGGGCTGGGTAGCCCACCACAACACCGACCTCTGGCGCGTGGCAGGCCCCATCGACTCTGCCCCCTGGGGGATGTTCCCAACAGGCGGCGCCTGGCTCACGACACACATCTGGCAGCACTATCTCTTCACGGGCGACAGCAAGCTGCTGCGCCAAGGCTTCCCTGCCATGCGGGGCGCTGCTGAGTTCCTGCTCGACTTCATGATTCCCGATCCCAAGACCGGGTGGCTCATCACTGTTCCCACGGTGTCCCCTGAACACGGACCTGCAGGCAAGCCCTCGAACATCACGGCTGGTACCACGATGGATTCGCAGATTGCACGCGATGTCTTCACGCAGACGCTGGAGGCCATGCGCATTCTGAACATCAAGGACGAGGCCCTGCGCCAGGCCCTCACGGCTGCCATCGCCCAGCTGCCTCCCATGCAGGTGGGGCGCCACGGTCAGCTCATGGAATGGCTCTACGATGCCGACGACCCCAAGGATGAACACCGTCATGTCTCGCACCTCTACGGCCTCTATCCCTCGGGACAGATCACACCGCAGACGCCCGACCTCTTCAAGGCAGCCCGCACCACGCTCTTCCAGCGTGGCGACAAGGCCACGGGATGGAGTCTGGCGTGGAAGGTGAACTTCTGGGCACGTCTGCTCGACGGCGACCACGCCCTCAAGATCCTCTCCAACCTGCTGCACCCCCTGCCCCATGACTCGTTGGCACGTCGCTATCCCGACGGCCGCACCTACCCCAACCTCTTCGATGCCCACCCGCCATTCCAGATCGACGGCAACCTGGGCTGCGCTGCAGGCGTCTGTGAGATGCTGTTGCAGAGCCACGGAGGCGTCGTACACCTGCTGCCTGCCCTGCCCACAGCATGGACTGAAGGCGATGTCAAAGGATTGTGCGCACGCGGAGGATATGTGGTAGATATGGCCTGGCAGCAAGGAAAGCTCGCCCAAGCCACCATCACCTCGCGAAAAGGCGGCACACTGCGCCTGCGGTCGGCAGTAGCCCTGAAGGGCAAAGGCTTGAAGGCTGTGGCCCCCGGCACGCAGCTGCCCGTCTATGAATACACGCTGGCGACACGTCCAGGACGCACCTACCAGCTGATAGCTCATACGAAATAACTAACATCTCTATACAATGAAAAAAACGCTCCTCCTCTGCGCACTATGCACTGCCCTCAACGGCTTCGCGCAGAACCCCTTCGTGCAGACATGGTTCACCAGCGACCCGGCACCCATGGTACACAACGGCACGATGTATGTCTATACCGGTCACGATGAAGACGGCGCCGACTTCTTCTGGATGCAGGAGTGGCGCGTCTATTCCACCACCGACATGGTCAACTGGACTGACCACGGTTCACCCCTCGCCCTGGAGAGCTTCTCGTGGGCTGACGACCGTGCGTGGGCAGCACAGACCATCGAGCGCAACGGCAAGTTCTACTGGTACGTCTGCGCCCACTCCAAGATCTCCAATGGCATGGCCATTGGCGTGGCCGTCAGCGACAGCCCCACAGGTCCCTTCCGCGATGCCATCGGCAAACCGCTCTACGAGAACGGATCATGGGATCACATCGACCCCACCGTGATGATCGACGACGACGGCCAAGCGTGGCTCATGTGGGGCAACCCGCGCGTCTATTACCTCAAGCTGCGCAACGACATGATCTCCTACGAGGGTGAACTGGGGATGCTGCCCATGACGGAGGAAGCTTTTGGCTCGCCTTCCATGAGAGAGCGCGAGAAGGGCAAGCAGTACAAGGACAGCTATGTCGAAGGCCCCTGGATTCGCAAGGTGGATGCCACCAAATACAACGTCCCCAACGACAAGCGCTACCAGCTGCTGTATGCCGCCGGGGGTGTCCCTGAGCACATCAGCTACTCCACGGCACCGTCGCCCACAGGCCCTTGGACCTATGCCGGAATCATTATGCCGCTGGGTGGCACCAACTCCTTCACCAACCACTGCGGCGTGGCAGACTACAAGGGTCACTCCTATTTCTTCTACCACACAGGCAAGCTGCCCCACGGCGGCGGCTTCGGACGCAGCGTGGCTGTCGAGGAATTCCAGTACAATGCCGACGGCAGCTTCCCCACCATCCTGCCCACCGACGAAGGTGTCAAGCCCATCGGCACACTCAACCCCTACACTCGCGTGGAGGCTGAGACGATGGCCTTCTCCAGAGGCGTGAAGACAGAGCAGAACAACCAGGTCGGCGTCTATGTCAGCGACATCCACAATGGCGACTACATCAAGCTGCAAGCCGTGGATTTCAGTAGCGCTACGCCCGAAACGTTCACGGCTCGCGTGGCCAGCGGACGACGTGGCGGCACCATTGAAGTGCGCCTCGACAGCGTCAAGGGTCAGCTTCTGGCACAGCTCGACGTGCCCGCCACAGGCGGCTGGGAAGCTTGGAAGACACTCTCCGTGGAGATCCAGAATGCGTCATTTGATACGCCACGCGATCTATACTTTGTCTTCAAAGGCCGCAAAGGTCCCAAGCTCTTCAACTTCGACTGGTGGGGCTTCAACCTGAAGAAGCAGCGCGTCATCGAAGACGGCGGCACAGGTCCCTACAAGGCTTTGATGCTGGAGGACAAGACACTGCCCGCCCACACCGTCTTCGCACCGCAGGACCTCTCCAAGTTCAACGAGAAGACCCCGCTGCCCATCCTCGTATGGGGCAACGGCGCCTGCTCCAACTCCCCCTTTGAGCACGCCAAATTCCTGAATGAGATTGCCTCCTACGGTTACATCGTCCTTGCCACAGGCTATATCCCCATGAACGACGAGTGGTACCGTGGCCCCCAGTCCAGCGCACAACAGCAGATAGAGAGCATCGACTGGGCTTTTGCTCAGAACAGCAACCCCGAGAGCCCCTTCTACCACAAGCTGGACCTGCAGCACCTCTGCCTCGCCGGCATGTCGTGCGGCGGCCTGCAGACGCTCTACAACTGCGCCGAGCCGCGCATCACATCGCTGATGATCTGCAACAGCGGCGTCCTCAACCAGCAGTTTGCAGGACAGACCATGGGCGGGATGACCCTGCCCGATAAGTCGAAACTGCAGGAGATCCACACCCCCGTCATCTACATCCTGGGCGGCAAACCCGATATGGCGTATGAGAACGGCATGGATGACTTCCATCGCATCAACCACGTGCCGGCCTACGCTGCCAACCTCCCCGTAGGACATGGCGGCACCTATCTGCAGGCCCACGGTGGCGAGTTCGCCGTGGTCGCTCGCGCATGGCTCGACTGGCAGCTGAAGGGCGATGCCCAGGCAGCACGACAGTTCACAGGCAAACAACCTGCACTGGCCTATCGTCAGGGTTGGACGCTGGAGCGTAATAAGAAGGCGGGGAAATAAGGGGGTAAAGCCCCTCTCCCCGCTCCCCCCGTGGGGGGGAGGGCCTCGCAAGCGAGAGTTTAAGAGTTTAAGTAACTTTCATTCGTCATTCTTCATTCTTCATTCATCATTCGTCATTCGTCATTCTTTTCCACCGTGAAACACCTCTTCACACTCCTCCTATGCGCCGCAGCAGCGGCCGCAACCTTCGCCCAGCAGTCGCCCAACGGCAAAGTGGCCGTGGCTGCTGGCAAGACGGGGTTGACAGTCTCCTATAGTGGACACCATGTCCTGGACATCCCCACCATCGGCGTACAAGGCGCCACGAAACGCCCGAAACTCCAATTCGTCCGTTCCATCACAGAGAATTATAAGATGGCGGCAGGCAAACGGCGCCACTGCACCAATGCCGGCAATGAATACACAGCCACCCTCGGACGGGGCGTTCAGCTGGTGCTGCGCCTCTACAACGACGGCGTCGCCTTCCGCTATGACCTCACCGACGTGAAGGGTGCTCTGCCACAAGAGCTCACCACCTTCCGCATCCCCGAAGGCACACGCCGCTGGATACAACACTGGACAGACAGCTACGAGGACTTCTACCCCCTGGCCACATCGGGCAAGGAGCCGGCGCAATGGCCCTATTACGACCGTCGCAACGACCACAAGCGCTGGAGCTACCCTGCCTTGCTGCAGCCCGCTGACAGCATCTTCGCCCTCATCACCGAGGCCAACATCGAGCACGGACAGAGCGCCTCATCGCTGCGCAACGACACAGACAGCGAGCTCTATCGCGTATGCCCCGACAAGAACGACGCCACCCCCGCTGGCAGCTGGCACACGCCCTGGCGCGTCGTCATCGTGGGAGCCTTGGCCGATGTCGTGGAATCCACCCTCGTGACAGACGTCTCGGAACCCACGAAACTCACAGACACAGCCTGGATTCAGCCGGGCGTAGTGGCATGGGTGTATTGGGCCTACAACCACGGCAGCAACGACTACAACATCATCCGCAAGTATGTGGATCTGGCCGTGGCACTGCGCCTGCCCTATGTCCTCATCGATGCCGAATGGGACGAGATGCGCGATGGCAAGACCATCGAAGATGCCGTAGGTTATGCGCGCGCTCACGGCGTGAAACCTTTAATATGGTATAACTCCAGCGTGGGATGGATCAACGGTGCCCCAGGACCTAAGTTCCGACTGAACAAGCCCGAAGACCGCGAGCGCGAGTTCGCCTGGTGCGAGAAGATCGGTGTCGCCGGCATCAAGATAGACTTCTTCTCTGGCGACAACCAGATGAACATGGACTACTGCATCGACCTCCTGGAGAGTGCAGCACGCCACCACCTCCTCGTCAACTTCCATGGTGCCACCCTGCCGCGCGGCTGGCAACGCACCTACCCCAACCTGCTCTCTACCGAAGGCGTATATGGCGCTGAATGGTACAACAACACAGGCGCCTTCACCCATCGTGCAGCCCGCCACAACGCCACCCTGCCCTTCACGCGCAACGTCGTAGGGCCCATGGACTACACGCCCTGCGCCTTCTCCGACTCGCAGCATCCCCACATCACCAGCCACGCCCATGAGTTGGCGTTGCCCGTGCTCTTCGAGAGCGGTCTACAGCACCTTGCCGACCGTCCGGAGAGTTTCCTGGCACAGCCCTTAGCCGTGCAGGAGTTCTTTGGCAACCTGCCGGCAGCATGGGATGAGACACGCTTTGTCAGTGGCTACCCCGGCGAGAGCGTTGTCATCGCCCGCCGCAGCGGCACCACCTGGTACATCGCCGGCATCAACGGCACCGACGAATCCAAGGAGCTGAGCCTGCCCATCGACTTCATCCAATCGCCCTGTCACCTGCGCCTCTACGCTGACAGCGGCGACAGCGCCAACCCCTGGCTCATCAGCACTCCTGCCGTGCTACCCACCACCCTCACCTGTCAGCCTCGCGGCGGCTTTGTCCTGGTGGTCGAGCAACCGACACACGCACAGGAGTTCGTGATGCAGCTGCGCGTGAACATCGCAGCACCGCAAGGCGACGGCGAAGGTCCTGAGGGCAAGCGAACCATCATCCCCATCACCGGCGGCACCTTCGAAGGTCCACTGCTGCATGGCACCATCCTCCCCGGCGGCGCTGATCACCAGGTCACGACAGGGCCTCGCACACGCTTGGAGGCACGCTATCAGATCCAGACGCACGACGGCACCGTCATCGATGTCTGCAACCGTGGCGTCATCTACGGCGGGCCCGACGAGCACGGCCGTCAAGGCTTCTACTTCATGGCGACGCCACAGTTCGAAGTCGCTCAGGACAGCCCTTATGCCTGGCTTTCACGCGCCTGCTTCACCTGCGCCCCTGCACCCTCACAGCCTGGTCAGATTGTCCTCAATGTCTGGAAAGTAAAATAAAAACAATACAACAATATGAAACGAGTTCTCTTTTGCATAGCACTGCTGGGTGCTTTGTCTGCTCATGCGCAAACGGGCAAGGAATGGAACGACCCCCAGGTCACCAGCGTCAACCGTGAAGTCTCGCACACCGTGTCCATCCCCATGGGCGCTGCCACCGATGCCACCACCGACATGTCGCTCTCACCATGGTATCTCTCCCTCGATGGCAAATGGAAGTTCCTGTGGGTGAGCAATCCGTCGAAAGTGGATGATGCCACCTGCTCCACCTCCTACAGCGACGCAGGCTGGACAGACATCGATGTGCCGTCGAGCTGGCAGGTATGGGGCTATCGCCATGGCATGTCGTGGGACAAACCCCTGTACTGCAACGTGCAATATCCGTTCGCCTTCGACAAGAGCACCTTCAGCGTGATGGCCGAGCGTCCGGGGTGGTTCACCTACCGAGGCGACATGACGAACCCCGTTGGCACCTATCGCCGTACGTTCACCCTGCCCGCCTCCTGGGACGGTCGTGATGTCTATGTCCGCTTCAACGGCGTCGGCCATGGCTACTACCTGTGGGTCAACGGTCAGCGTGTGGGCTACAGCGAAGACTCCTATGTCCCCTCGGAGTTCAACATCACACCCTACCTGCAGGCCGGCGAGAACCTGTTGGCACTGCAGGTGTACCGCTTCACCAGCGGCTCGTTTCTGGAATGTCAGGACTACTGGCGTCTTACGGGCATCCAGCGCCACTGCTTCCTGTGGTCAGCGCCGAAGAGCCAGATCCGCGACTTCTTCTTCACCACCGACCTCGACAACGCCTACACCAATGCCAAGGCCAACGTGCAGGTGAGCATCACAGGCGCCACGTCCATCAGCGGCGGCACCGTAGAAGCGCGCATCCTCAGCGATGGCGGC
Organism: uncultured Bacteroidales bacterium; assembly: GCA_902779845.1. GTDB lineage: Bacteria > Bacteroidota > Bacteroidia > Bacteroidales > Bacteroidaceae > Physcousia. The sequence continues at coordinate 15,373 of CACZCZ010000034.1, forward strand.
GTCGTTGCCGAAGCCTCGCAACCCGTGGCTGCCAGCCTCAGCATCGATTTCGACGTCGCAGCGCCCAAGCTGTGGAGCGCCGAGGAACCCAACCTTTATGACCTCGTACTCACGCTGAAAGACGGCAATGGCAAGACCGTTGACATCCGTGGCAGCAAGGTCGGCTTCCGCGAAGTGGGCATCCGCAACGACGGCGCCCTCATCATCAACGGTCGCCGCATGGTGTTCCATGGCGTCAACCGTCATGACATCAGCCCGGTCAACGGACGTGCCATCACGCCCGAGGAAATCGAAGAGGACATCCGCACGATGAAGCGCCTGAACATCAACGCTGTGCGCACCAGCCACTACCCCAACGACCCCGTCTTCTACGACCTCTGTGACCGCTATGGCCTCTACGTCCTTGCTGAAGCCGACGTGGAATGCCACGCCTACCAGCAGCTCTCGTCGGAGGTGCTGTTCCGTCCGGCCATGGTGGAGCGCTCCCAGAACCAGGTCCGCTGGCTCCGCAACCATGCCTGTATCTTCATGTGGTCCTTCGGCAACGAGAGCGGTGGCGGCGAGAACTTTGCCGCCGTACAAACAGCCATCAAGGAACTCGACAAGACACGCCTGACGCACTATGAAGGTGGCAGCCAGTATGCCGATGTCTCGTCATCCATGTACTGGGACTACAACGGCATCAAGAACAAAGGCGAGACACAGCACAACCGTCCGCATATCCAGTGCGAGAACAGCCATTCCATGGGCAATTCCATGGGTAATGTGCGCGATATGTTCGACCTCTACGAGAAGTACCCGTGCCTCGCTGGCGAGTTCATCTGGGACTTCAAGGACCAGGGCCTCGAACTGGTGCCCTCGCCATCGGGCAAGACCGTCTGGGTCTATGGCGGCGACTTCAACGATGTCCCCAACGACGGCAATTTCTGCATCAACGGTCTCGTGCGCCCCGACTGGAGCTACACCTCGAAGTGCTATAACACGAAGAAAATCTACCAGCCCCTGGAGTTCAAGCCCGTCAACAACAGGCCCTCGCAGTTCCGCGTGAAGAACAAGATGGCATTTCTGCCTTCCACGACATACGATGTCTCCTATGTCCTCGAGGATGAGGAGGGTCACGCCCTCGCCACGGGCTCCATCGACACCCCTGTCGCTGCCGGCGACAGCAGCCTTGTCACCCTCGACCTCACCGCCCTTAGCACCCTCGACGCCAAGCAGGAGGCTTTCATCCGCTTCACCGCCAAGCAGCGCACAGCCACGCTGTGGGCTGATGCCGGCTATGTCGTAGCCGAGGAGAAGTTGCCTGTGCAGAAAGCTCAGAAGCCCCTATATACTCCTGCGACAGCCACGCCACTGACCGTAGAAGAGGGCACCACCATCATCACCGTCTCCAACGACCACATGAAGGCCACTTTCAGCAAAAGCCAGGGCACCCTCAGCACCTACCTGTTCAATGACGTCAAGCTGATGAGCAAGCCGCTGCTGCTGAACACCTTCCGCCTGCCTACCGACAACGACGGCCGTCAATGCGAGGGCTGGGACAATGCAGGTCTGCGCAAGCTCACCGTGAAAGGCAAGGGCGCCGAAGTGCAGCGCGCTGACGACGGCCAGACCGTCACCGTCACCCTCGCCAGCACCCACACCGGCCTCAACGGCACGGCCTTCGATGTGAAGATGCACTTCGTGGTCTGCGCCGACGGCACCATCATCACCAACGCCCTCGTGCATCCTGCCGTGAGCGGCGCTATCCTGCCGAAGATCGGATTCCGCCTGGAGATGCCGGCTGCCATGGAGCAGCTCGTCTGGTTCGGACGTGGACCCTGGGACAGCTACCGCGACCGCAAGGAAGCCTGCCTGCCGGGCATCTACCGCAGCACTGTCACAGACCAGTACGAGGAATATATCAAGCCACAGGAACATGGCACCAAGCAGGAAGTCCGCTGGATGGCTCTCCACAACGACACGGGCGAGGGCCTGCTCTTCGTGGCTCCCGACCTCATGGCCGCCTCAGCCGTACACTTCCGTCCAGAGGACAACTACACCGACCGCAACAACCGCGTCAACCACGTGGAGAAGGTCAACGGCAAAGCGGGCGACGGCTTCAAGACCTGCACCACGGCTGTCGTTTCCCTCGATGCTGCCACGCGCGGACTGGGCAACGCCAGCTGCGGCCCCGATGTGCTGGAACAGTATGAGCTGCGCGCTGCCGACACCAGCCTCCGCTTCTTCATCATGCCCCTTGTGGCTGGCGACGACATCGCTGCCAAGGCTCGTGTGGAGATTCCTGTCTGCCAGGCCGTCACCTGCGAGCGCCTGGCCTCGGGCCGCATCCGCATGACCACCCCCACGAAGGGCGCCTCCATCTACTACTCCATTGACGGCGGCGAGCCGCAGCTCTACAAGAGCACGCTGCAGCACCCCGAGGCCTGCACCATCACCGCCTACTGCACTGCCGACGGTCTGATGGACAGCCCCGCCATGACCTACTCCTTCTCGCTCTACGTGAGCAAGAGCAACTGGAAGGTGGTGAGCGTTGATAGCCAGCATGGCGGCAACGAAGGAAAGCTGGCCATCGACGGCAACAATAACACCTACTGGCACACCGAATGGCAAGGCAGCGAGCCCGCACATCCCCACACCCTCATCGTGGATATGCAACGCACCTATCGCATCACAGCCTTCACCTACCTCGCCCGTCAGGATGGCCAGCAGAACGGCATGGTCAAGGACTACGAGGTCTATTTCAGCAAGGATGGCCAGACATGGGGCACTGCCGCCGTGAAAGGCGCTTTCAAGAACAGCAGCGGCCTGCAGACAGCAACACTCTCACGCCAGGTGGATGCCCGCTACATGAAGTTCGTGGCACTGAGCGAGATCAATGGCAAGAAGTGGGCCTCAGCCGCTGAGATCGGCATCGTGGCTGATGCCGACGTCACCGCGGTCCGCGACATCACCATAAACCAACAGGGGCAGCACACCTCCACCGTCTATGACCTCAGCGGACGCCGCGTTGCCCACGCCTCCACCCATGGCCTCTACATCGTTAACGGAAAGAAAATCGCAAAATAGAAAACATGAAGTCCCTCTATCTCTCAGCACTCGCAGTGGCTTTCGTCAGCCTGATGCCCAGGTCACTCGCTGCCCAGGACGTCCCCGCCAACACCGACGGCCCCACGATGGGTTGGTCGTCGTGGAACACCTATGGCGTCAACATCAATGAATCCCTCATCAAACAACAGGCCCAGGCCATGGTCAGCAAAGGCCTGCGTGGTGCCGGCTACCTGTATGTCAACATCGACGACGGCTACTTTGGAGGCCGCGATGCTGAGACAGGCCATCTCCTCATCCACCCCAAACGCTTCCCCAACGGCCTCAAAGGCATCGTCGATTTCATCCACAGCAAGGGCCTCAAGGCTGGCATCTACTCCGATGCCGGTCACAACACGTGCGGCTCCAAGTTCAACGGTGATTCCATCGGCAGGGGCGTAGGCCTCTACGAGCACGACCAGATGGACTGCGACTTCTTCTTCAAGGAGCTCGGCTTCGACTTCATCAAGGTGGATTTCTGCGGCGGCTCGTGGTTCCACAACGATGACCACCTGGTCCTCAACGAGCGCGAACGCTACACCGCCATCGCCAAAGCCATCCAGAACACAGGGCGCACCGATGTACGCATGAACGCCTGCCGCTGGGCCTACCCCGGCACATGGATCAACGACGTCGCATTCTCGTGGCGTACCACAGGCGACATCAACTGCAGCTGGAACAGCGTCCGTGACATCATCAAGGAGAACCTCTATCTCTCTGCCTTCTGCTACGGCGGCCGCTACAACGACATGGACATGCTCGAAGTGGGGCGCTCGCTCACGGCCGAAGAGGACAAGACGCATTTCGGAATGTGGTGCATCATGAGCTCACCGCTGCTCATCGGCTGCGACATCACAGACATCAATGAGACGACCCGCAAGCTGTTGATCAACAGAGAACTCATCGCACTGAACCAAGACTCGCTGCACCTGCAGGCCTACGTCTGCCAGCGCGCCGGCGAATGCTATGTGCTGGTGAAGGACATCGTGGAGCGTTTCGGCACCAAGCGCGCCTTCGCCGTCTATAACCCCACCGACCAGGAGCAGACCGTCACCGTCGATTTCACCGCCATGGACCTTGCAGGCACCATCCAGCTGCGCGACTGCTTCAAGAAAAAGGATGCCGGCACAGCCGAAGGCACACTGGAGGTCACACTGCCCGCCCACGGCACCGCCATCTACACCGCCACGGCAGAGCAGCGCGTGATGCGCACACACTACGAAGCCGAGACGGCCTTCATCGGCAACTACCAGGAGCTGGAGAACAACCAGGCGAAGCCCAACGGCATCGCCGAGGAAGTCGGCTACGCCTCGGGCGGCTGTCAGGTCAGCTGGCTGGGCAAGCACGCCGACAACTATCTGGAGTGGCGCGATGTCTATTGCCCCGTGGCAGGCAGCTACCGCCTCACCTTCGCCTATTTCTCGCAAGAAACACGCAGCATGAAATACAGCGTCAACGGCGAGACGGCCAAGAACCTCTCCAACCTCAGATCTTCCAACTGGCAGACCCCAGCCACACGTGAGGTCACCGTGCACCTCAACGCAGGCGTCAACACCGTGCGCCTGAGCAACACCAGCGCCTGGATGCCCAACATGGACTACATGAAGGTGGAACTCCTCGAGGCTGATGGTATTCAGGATGTAGGGCAGGCCCCCACCGCCCAAGTCACCGACGATGCCATCTACGACCTCGTCGGTCGCCGCTTAGCAAACGAATCGCAGTCCCATGGCGTTTACATCGTCAACGGCAAGAAGATTGCAAAATAATAACGTGTAAATAAAGCAGCCCTCCCTATACGCCACGTACAGGGAGGGCTTTTCTTTAATCTTTAGTATTTGCGCCTGTGGCGCCTGTGCTTACTGCACGATGCCGGCGGCATGAGCGCCCAGCGTGGTGAGCAGTGCGGTGATGATTGTGATCACGATCTCCGCCACCTTCTTCAGTGTCTTCTTTGTACTTTCCTTCATGGGGTAAAGCCCCTCTCTAACTCCCCCCGTTGGGGGGAGGACTCGTAGCAAACAGGGGCATAGGAGTCTGGGTTAAACAATCAGTTTACTTTTTCTTAGACAACGAATTAAACGAATTTATTTAGCAACTTGTTATCATTCAATTTTAATCGAATTTCACTGATTCCGGAGCGAAAGGCTTCGCGGCTTTCGAATGCCACGCATTGAGTGTGTCCTTATTCTAACGCCACGCATTGAGTATCTTTTGTTATCATTCGGCACCCGCGTAGCGTGCCGCTTTGAAAAATTCGTTTAATTCGTTTAATTCGTTGTCTAAGAAAAAATCTGTGTTATCTGTGCAATCTGTGGTTCTTGAAAAGCGGTGAGGGCGCTTGCGCGCCACTCACCTTCGGGGTTTAGGGCTCGTCGTTGCCGTCGGGCTGGTGACCTTCTCGAAGATGGCGTCCTTGCGGAGGTCGGAGAAGATGGAGGTCATGCCGTAGTTGACCTTCACATCCTTGATGTTGTCGCTGTTGAAGGCCTGCAGCGCGGTGATGGGGTTGCCCTCGCTGTCCGTGCCAGGCAGAGCGCCCTCGCTGGTGAGGCTGGGGACGAAGGTGCCCAGGTCGCCCAGATCCACCTTGTAGCCCTGCACCAGATACTCGCGGGTGTGGTCCACGATGGCGGTGATCACGCCGAGGACGACGTCGCGGGTGTAGGGACTGCCGTGCTCGCGGATGTGCTGTGCCAGCTGACCCAGCGAGACGATGCCGTTGAGCTGGATGTTGGCGTAGGCCTTTTCGGGCTCGTCGGGATGCACGGGATTCTTCATCATTGCCACAGAGTACTTGATGCTCTGGACGGATTCATTTGCATTCTTTGCCATAGTTGTTTGATTTTGTGTTTGTGTTGTGTTGATGTTTTGCCTCCTTTAAACTCCTGCAGAGAACTCGGCGCGGCAAGTTTTTGGCATCCGGATGATATCTTTATTTTTCACTTTTCATTCTTTCATTTTTCATTCGCAATCGTTTTTCGATTGCGTTGCAAAGGTACAACATTATTTTGAGAAAATCCATCCTTTTTCGGGAGGGGGCAAAGTAGAAATGCACTAATTGAAGCGGCACGCTACGCAGGTGCCGAATGCCAATCTCAAGAAACTTGAATGCATACAGCTCATAGGTAACTTTTGTATACTGTCGAAAG
>CACZCZ010000035.1 GCA_902779845.1 uncultured Bacteroidales bacterium
CCATACCGGTCTGGATTTTGCGCCTCTTCAGCAGGCCTCGCCGAGCGAGGATTTGAAGATTAACTGGGAAGCCTTCATCCGCTTCTTCAACGCCACGCTCCGCCGCTCCTGTATTAACCTATCACACCAGCATGTAAATCCTCTACGGGAAACATCAAATCCCAGTTCTTACCCCATACCACATTACCGTGTTCCAACGTGAAATTGCGGAAATTGCGGGGGGTGAGATAACGATTATACTGAGGATGGGGGTGGCGCCGGATGAAATCGCCGACATCCACAGTCTGTGTTGTGTCGTCGCTGAAACGAAGCTGGATATGTAAGTTCCCAGCATCCGAGGCCTCTATGATATAAAGTCTGTCTTCTTTCATAGCTTCTTACGGATTATAGTGGTTCTAACTCGTTGCTTCATCACAAAGAACTTCACCCATTTGTCGATGATGTTCTTGTGATATTTCTTGATGAATGCCTCTGCCGTTCGCTGATCCTTTTCGGGTAACGGCTCCACACCCTTCTTTACACGAACATTTACCTCCGTCAACTCACCATCCAGCATAATCAGGTCGAAGATGCTCTCCTGGTCGCCGTGGATGACATGCACGTGCACTGGCTCATGCTCGTTTGAATAGAAGTAGAAAATGAAGCCGAAATACTCGAAAATCTTAGGCATATTCCATTCCTTTTTATTGTTCTTCTGCCGCAAAGGTAGCGATTTGTTTTGAATCCGCGGTAAGAAAAGCACAGAAAAACGCGGAAAGGAATGGAAATACGCAGAAAAGAAAGCTGCAAGGATGAAAAAGCTGCATTAAAATTTGGCGGAATCGCAGAAAATGTGTTCGGAGGGAACTTTGGGAGGGGAGAATGAAAAGTATATCTGAGCATTACGAATAATGGCCGCTGGGAATCCCAACGGCCATTGTTATTTGGATGTGTCAGTGAATCGTTAACCCAAGACCTAATGAGCGATTTGGGTTTAGCAGTAGCCGCTGCCGTCGAAGCAGTGGGTGCAGACTTTGCATTTGGGGAGGCCGATGGCCTTGACGAGGATCTCCAGGGTGTTGAACTGGAGTGAGGTGAGGCCGAGGCGGCGGCCCATCTCCTCGACCATGGCACGGTACTTCTCGGAATCGGTGCGGGCGTACTCCTGCAGGATTTCGTTGGGCGTGGAGCCTTCGCCGCCGATGCCGCCGGGTGTCTTGTCGCGGTCGTTCTCGAGGTCGTGGATGACCTGCCGCGTCAGCAGTTCCATGTCGCTCTTGGAGGCCGAGAAGTTGATGAAGGGACAGCCGTAGATGAGGGGCGGACAGGCGATGCGCATGTGGACTTCCTTGGCGCCGAGCTCGAAGAGGCCCTTGACGTTGTCGCGCAGCTGGGTGCCGCGGACGATGCTGTCGTCGCAGAACAGGCAGCGCTTGCCGACGAGGGCGTCGCGGTTGGGGATGAGCTTCATCTTGGCCACGAGGTTGCGTGTGAGCTGGTTGCCGGGCATGAAGGAACGCGGCCATGTGGGGGTGTATTTGCTGACGGCGCGGCGATAGGGGACTCCGATGCCCTCGGCATAGCCGGTGGCCATGCCGACGCCGGAGTCGGGGATGCCGCTGACGGTGTCAACCTCGGTCGTGTCCTGCTGGCCCATGAGGACGCCGCAGGTGTGGCGCATGGCCTCGACATTGCGTCCTTCGTAGGTGGAGGTGGGGAAGCCGTAATAGACCCACAGGAAGGAGCACACCTGCATCTCCTCCTCGGGCTTGCGCAGCTGTTCCATGCCGTCGGCGGTGAGGCGGATGATCTCGCCCGGACCGACATAGTGCTCGATTTCAAATTCGAGGTTGGGGAAGCTGCAGCTCTCGCTGGTGACGGCCCAGGCGCCGTCCTTCTTACCGACGATGATGGGCGTGCGTCCCAGACGGTCGCGCGCAGCGATGATGCCGTTCTCGGTGAGGATGAGCATGGAGCAGGAGCCCTTGACGCGGCGATAGACGTTCTCGATGCCATCAACGAAGGTCTTGCCGCGGGCTATGAGGAGGGTGATGAGCTCGGTGGGGTTGGTCTTGCCGCTGGACATCTCGGAGAAGTGGTCGCCGCTGTCCAGGAGTTCGCGCGTGAGCTCGTCGAGGTTGTTGATCTTGCCCACGGTGACCACGGCCATCTTGCCCAGATGGGAGTTGACCATGATGGGCTGTGGGTCGGTGTCGGAGATGACGCCGATGCCGCTGTTGCCCTCGAAGCGGTTGAGTTCTTTCTCGAAGCGCGAACGGAAGTAGTTGCTCTCAAGGTTGTGGATGCTGCGAAAGAAGCCTTTCTCCTCAGAGAAGGTGGCTAAGCCACCACGCTTGGTGCCGAGGTGGCTGTTGTAGTCTGTGCCGTAGAAAAGGTCTGTGATGACCGGCCGAGTGGAGATTGTACCGAAGAAACCGCCCATAGGAGTTGAGAGTTTGTCGTTTAAAGTTTAAAGTTAAAGTGTTGCGTTAATCCTGAAAATGCTATACGCTGGGTTCTAATCATTTAGATTAAGCACTTCATTGGCTCTCTTTAGGGCCAAATTGATATGCGGGAGGATATTGTCATCTCCAACGATGGTGCCGAAATCGTTGCGCATCAGCACCTCGTGCACCTTGGGATTGACGCCGGAGAGGATGACATGGATGCCTTGCTGGCGGCTCATCTCCACGAGGTTCTGCAGGTTGTGCATTCCGGTGCTATCTACGAATGGCACCTTACGCATGCGGATGATGCGCACCTTCGGACGACTGGGCATACGGCCCATTATCTCCTCGAAGCGATTGGCGATGCCGAAGAAGAAGGGGCCGTTGATCTCATAGACCTCGCAGCCGTCGGGAATCTTGAAGTGTTCAAGATTGGTGGCCTCGAAATCGACTTCCCCTGCAGGGTCGATCTCGTCGGTGAGGACGCTGACCTGCGTGGTCTCGGCCATGCGACGCATGCAGAGCAGACAGGCCAGCATAAGGCCTACCTCAATAGCCACGGTGAGGTCGAAGATGACGGTGAGGAAGAAGGTGATGAGCAGCACAGAGATGTCCGACTTGGGATTCTTCAGGAGCTGACGGAAGGTGCGCCAGCCGCTCATATTGTAGGACACGATGACCAGTACGCCGGCCAGACACGCCATGGGGATGTACTGGGCGTAGGGCATCAGAATCAGGAAGATAAGCAGGAGGACGACGGCATGGATGATGCCGGCGACGGGTGTGCGACCGCCGTTGTTGATGTTCGTCATCGTGCGGGCGATGGCGCCTGTGGCGGGGATGCCGCCGAAGATGGGGGTGATCAGGTTGGCGACGCCCTGTGCGATGAGCTCCTGATTGGAGTCGTGGCGGTCGCCAATGACACCGTCAGCGACGGTGGCGGAGAGCAGCGACTCGATGGCGCCCAGCACGGCGATGGTGATGGCAGGTGCGAACAAGCCGCGCACGACATCCCACGACAGCGCAGGCACCTCAGGCGAGGGCAGCGTGGCGTTGATGCGGAAGCGGTCGCCGATGGTGTCAACATGCTCAGCCAAACCGTAGCTCTTGAGGATGAGCACTCCCACCGTCATCACGATGATAGCGATGAGCGAGCCGGGCAGCTTGTTGAGGGCAGAGAGATGACCGTTGACATACTTCACCCTGTTGACATACGGCCACAAGGCGATGATGAGGACGCTGCCGACACCCACCAGGGTGCTCCAGAGGTCGATGCTGGCGAAGTTGCTGGCATAGCAGGCCCACTTGGAGATGAAGTCGGGAGGCACGACCCCATCGATGGTCAGACCGAAGAGGTCCTTGATCTGCGTGGTGAAGATGGTGAGCGCGATACCGCTGGTGAAACCCACCACAATCGGGTATGGGATGTACTTGATGATGGTGCCCAGGCGGAAGAGGCCTAATAGGATAAGGAACGCGCCCGCAAGGAGCGTGGCAATCATCAAGCCCTGTATGCCATACTGCTGGATGATGCCGGCTATAATAACAATGAACGCTCCCGTGGGGCCGCCAATCTGTACGCGCGAACCGCCGAGGAGCGAGATGATCAAACCTGCCACGATGGCTGTGATGATGCCCTGTTCGGGCGTGACCCCCGAAGCAATACCGAAGGCGATGGCCAGCGGAAGGGCTACGATACCCACGATCACACCGGCAAGGAGATCCTTGACGAACGTCTCGCGGTCGTAATTTCTTAGACTGGTAAAGATGCTTGGCTTCATGTATGTGCCGTTTTGAGGCTGCAAAGGTACGGAAAAGTTTCAAGTTTAAGGTTTCAAGATTCAAGTTTTTGTGTCGGAGCGCTTTTTTTTTGATAAATTTGGATTCCCACGATAAGTTTTACCTGAAACATGAAACCTGAATCGAAATAATTCGTACCTTTGTGCCCGAAAATTGTCAAATTGTCAAATTGTCCAATTAATCTATGTTCGAGAACCAACCTAAAGGTCTCTGGGCTTTAGCCCTGGCCAACACGGGCGAGCGCTTCGGCTACTACACCATGCTCGCCGTCTTCGCGCTGTTCCTGCAAGCCAACTTCGGCTTTGCCACGGGCACGGCGAGCACCATTTACTCCACGTTCCTGATGCTGGTTTACTTCCTTCCGGTCATCGGTGGTATTGCCGCAGACCGCTGGGGCTTTGGCCGTATGGTCACAACGGGTATCATCATCATGTTCGCAGGCTACCTGCTGCTGTCCATACCTCTGGGCGGCGACTGGCTCGCCATCGTCATCATGAGCGTAGCGCTGCTGCTGGTGAGCCTCGGCACGGGTCTGTTCAAGGGGAACCTGCAGGTGATGGTGGGCCGCCTCTACGACGAGGCACGCTTCTCCAACCGTCGCGATGCAGGCTTCTCGCTCTTCTACATGGCCATCAACATCGGCGCGATGTTCGCCCCCACGGCAGCCATCGCCATCATGAACTGGGCACAGCGCGACCTGGGCATCAGCGAGGCCGACAGCTACCACTTCGCCTTTGGCGTGGCCTGCGCATCGCTCATCGTGAGCATCGCCATCTACTACGCCTTCAAGGGCTGGTTCAGCCATGTCCTGGAGGGCGAGAGCAAGAAGGCCGACAAGGAACAAGTCGTGGACACCCTCACCCCCGCCGAGACCAAGGAGCGCATCATCTGCCTCTGCCTCGTCTTCGCCGTCGTCATCTTCTTCTGGATGGCCTTCCACCAGAACGGCCTCACGCTGACCTTCTTCGCCCGCGACTACACACAGACCAGCTCTGAAGGCCTGCAGTCGATGATGTTCGATGTCACGAACCTTGTGGCCAGCATCTTCGTGGTCTATGGTCTCTTCGGCATCTTCCAGAGCAAGACCGGCAAGGGACGCAGCTTCAGTGCCGTCCTCGTGGCCGCTGCCGCCTGCTTCCTCGTATATAAGTTCACAGCCCTCAGCGGTGCTGTCGAGGTGCAGGCTCCCATCTTCCAGCAGTTCAACCCCTGCTTCGTGGTGATGCTGACGCCCGTGAGCGTAGGTGTCTTCTCCTGGCTTGCCAAGAAAGGCATGGAGCCCAGCAGCCCGAAGAAGATAGGTCTGGGAATGCTCGTTGCCGCCTGCGGATTCTTCATCATGATAGGCGCTTCCATAGGTCTTCTGCTGCCCGACGCACAGGCTGCCGCCATCGCCAGTGGTGAGGAGGTGACGCGCGTGAGCGCCAACTGGCTCGTAATGACTTATCTCGTGCTGACCTTTGCCGAGCTGCTGCTGTCGCCTATCGGCATCTCATTTGTCTCTAAGGTGGCTCCCCCGAAGTATGCCGGTCTGATGATGGGTCTTTGGTTCGCCTCTACGGCCATCGGCAACTTCCTCGTGCAGATTCCCGGTCTGCTGTGGGGTGCCAATGTCGAGCTCGTCTATATCTGGGCTGTGCTGGCCGGCATCTGCCTCGTCAGCGCCCTCTTCATCTTCTCTATCCTGAAGAAACTGGAGAAGGTGGCATAAGACTCAGAAAGTCATTTTGAACAACACCTGAAGGTCGGCCTTCCAAGGGGAACTGATGAGAAGGGGGCCTGAAGATATTTCACTACGGTCGGTGTAATGCGTTACACCGGCCTTTATTTGTGCCATACAACTGAGGGCATGGGAGCGATGCCCGCTCCCATGTGGAAAGCGCAGCTGTAAAGCTGTCACAAAGCGCTGACCGTGGCCGTAGAGCTGCTGCATCCCATAGGACTGCGCAAGCGATGGCTCGTAGAGATACAGGCGGCTGTCGTAGTTGTCCGTGCGGAACAGGATGGCCGCCAACGCCCAGCGCAGGCGCTCATCACGGCTGTGGTAGCTCACCTGCGGCATGGCGGCATAACCCGTGGAAGAGGAAACTTCCACCCCGGCTTGCGCGGGCTGGCGGTAGCGGCTCAGAAAGGCCGAGAGCCGTACATCCCACAGCGCACTGAGCCGATGGTCATAGGTGGCGCGCAGCTGATGGCTGTAGTGGCGGAGGTCGCTGCGTTCCTTGCTCTTCACGCGGTAGCGCACCATCAGCTGCCGCCCGCGACGCGGCTGCCAGGAGAGCTGTGCCATCCCCTCCCACCCCGAGGACGCACGCGTCATCGTGTAGCGCGGCCATGGCGAATAGAAATAATCGAAGAGCGCACGCAGAGCGAAGGGACCGACACGAGCGGCATCCAACAGCACTGCCACGCCGCTCTCGTTCTGCACACGGCCGTTCTCGCCGTACGCCGAGGCATGGGGAGAAAAGTAATCCTTCGAGTAGAAGCGCTGGATGAGTGTCAGCTGTGTCTGAGGCGAAAAACGCCACGCCGCCGTGTTCAGCGTGGCCCATCCCCCACCCCGTTTGTCGAAGCTGCGCGCAGTCTCGCCTTTCACCGACAGGTGCGCGGAGCGGTAACCATAGTTGGCAGAGGCTGCGCCAAAGAGGTAACCAATGGGATAAATCTGGCGGTAGAGGGTGGCATTCTGCACGAACTGGTGGTTGTAGTACTGGAACAGTCCCGTCACGCCCGCCGTCCACGTTTTCCTGTTCCACGCAACATGGAGGGCTGTGGTCTGGCTTTGCAGGCTACCCTTGTGCGCCAACTCGCTCTCCGTTCGATGCAGCCCCGTGGTGTTGATGCTGCTCACACCGTTGTCTTTGTTTACGGTGGCATCCAAGGAACGAATGGAATAGAGGGCGGTGACACGCCAGTCCGTTCCCAGTTGCGCTGTCCCGGCCACGCCACGCAGGAAGTTCACCTCGTCGGCGGAGCGATGCGGACGCACGTCGTTGGAAGTACGCCACTGGCTCATGGTGCTCTTCCCGAACTGCAGGCCGTTGTTCAGCACCAGCCCCTCACCGAAGCTGGCCTTGAAGTCGCCAACGACAACCTGACGCACCACGCCCAGGTCCTTCAGCTGCACGTGGCCGCCGTAGCTGTCATAGAAGGGGATGTCACGGGTAAACATCTGCTCGCCGGCATCCTTCTCCAGACGGACGCCCACATCCAGATGTCGGCCTTGCTGCCAGGTGTAGCGCAGGCGGTGGCCGATGCCGCGTGCCCATGGCCAGCCGGCACGCTGATAGAAAGGAACATCCACGCGCGTGATCACCTCGTGTCGCGGGCGTCCCCACCAGCTGTGCAACGTATCGCGCGGCTGTGTCACCATAGGGTCCACCTTCACGAAGAGACGCAACCACTCGCCCTCCTGCGGACTCAGGCGTCCGACCAAAAGCAGCTCACCAAGCGTGCGCATAGGGCCGTGCATGGACAAGTAGTCGAGGAGGGCATCTATGGCCGTCTCACTCAGGAACGGCAGCTGCTGCAGCTGTTCGCGCGTGGCACGGTTCAGGTCTATGGGATGGTCGTGCAGGTCGCTGAGCGCCTCCATCTGCGCTTCCCACTCCTGCTGATGGCTTTCATCCACCGCCTCCTCGGCCAGTTGCTGCATGAACTCGTCCCATGACAAGGTGCTTTGCGCCAACGTCATGCAAGGAATCCACAACAGGAAGCAAACGAGGCGTTTCATGGCCGTGAAGTGTGTTTCCGCTAAGAGATGAAGGGGGCGAAGGCTTCGTCGTAGGCCGACGTATGCGCCAGCTTGCCGTTGATGAGACACACCAGCGTGATGTCACCCCGAAAGCAGAGCGCCATGTCCGACTCGCGGTACATTTCCTGATGGAAGATGTATTTCACGCCATCCTTCTCCAACGCCAGTCGCGAGACGAAGCGGTCGTCGCAGCGCAACGGCGTCTTGAAATCCAGTTTCATGCGCGCCACCACGGCATCCTGCCCCTGTTCGTGCAGCTGGGCAAAGCTCACGCCGATGGAGCGCAGAAACAGATGTCGTGTGTGTTCAGCATAATGCAAATAGTTCGCGTTGTTGACAATACCCTCGATGTCGCACTCATAGTCGCGCACCTCCATCGTGGTCTCAAAGATGTATTCCATGATTCTTACTCATTTTTTGTGCAAAGGTAGGGAGAAAAGTGAAAAATGAAAAATGAAAGAGTGAAAAATGAAAGAAAAGTAAAAAAAAGGCGAGAGAAGCGGAAAAACTTTAAACTTTAAACTTTAAACTTTAAACTTTTTCCTATCTTTGTCCTCGAAAAAGATAAAAAGCACATCAATATGACTGGAAACTACATCCAACGTATAGAGATTGATTCGCTGTGGCGCGGCTTGCGGCACATCGTGTGGAACCTGAAGCCCGGCGTGAACGTGCTCAGCGGCATCAACGGTGTGGGCAAGAGCACCATCCTGCGCAAGACCATCCTCAGACTGGTGCAAGGCAAGGAGCAGCTGGAGCGCGACTACAGCCAGCTGGGCGTGCATCTGACCTTCTCGCCCGAGGAGGCTGACACCGTGCGCTTCGATGTCATCCGTGGCGTTGACAGACCGCTGGTGAGCGCTGACATCCTGGGCAAGGTGGTGGAGGCGCGCCTGACCACGGAACTGGACTGGCAGCTCTACCAACTGCAACGCCGCTATCTTGACTATCAGGTGAACCAGAGCAACCGCATCGTAGCCCTCTTCACTGCCACCGACCCCGACGCGCAGGCGAAAGCCGCCGAGATAGCAGCCGAGAAGAGCCACTTCCAAGACCTCGTGGACGACCTCTTCAGCGCCACAGGGAAGACCATCGACCGCAACAGCAACGAGATCTACTTCAATCAGTTGGGCGAACGCCTTACGCCCTACCTGCTCTCTTCGGGCGAGAAGCAGATGCTCATCATCCTGCTCACCGTGCTCGTGGAAAACAAAGAGCCGTATGTCCTGCTCATGGACGAGCCGGAAATCAGCCTGCACATCGAATGGCAACAGCGGCTGCTGGAACTGATCATGGACCTGAACCCCAATGTCCAGATCATCCTCACCACACACTCACCCGCCGTCATCATGAGCGGATGGGCGGACTGCGTGACGGATGTGGAGGATATAATAGTTTAAAGTGAAAAATGGGGAAGCGCCTGACTCAGAACCTCAACTCGGCCTACATTGAAGCGGCCAACCGCCTGCGGCCCTCGCGGACGCGGCGCCGCATCGTTGCCTATGTGGAGAGTTTCGACGATGTGGCATTCTGGCGCTCTATCCTCGACGACTACGAGGATGACACCCGTTACTTTGAAATCAAACTGCCCTCGCGCAAGAACCTCGGCAAAGGCAAGCGCCAGGTGCTCCTGAACCTGTTCCATGCCGATCAGCTGGGCGGGGCCATGATAGCCTGTGTCGATGCAGACTACGACTACCTGCTGCAGGACGTGAACGAAGAGAGCCGCTTCATCAGCCAGTCGCCATACGTCATCCACACCTTTGTCTATGCCATCGAGAACTACCAATGCTGGGCGCCATCGCTGCACAAAGCGGTGGTGACGGCAACGCTCAACGACCGTCCCATACTCAACTACGAGGCATTCTTCCGCGAGTACAGCGAAATCATCTGGCCGCTGTTCGTGTGGAATATCTGGTGCTACCGCCATGACAAATACAAGCAGTTCACCATGATGGACTTCTGCGGCTTCATCGGTTTCCACGCCATCAGCCCCCATCATCCCGAGGAAGGACTGGCACAGGTGCGCCGACGTGTCAACCAGAAGATGGCATGGCTGCAGCGCCACTTCCCCGAAGCACGAAGCTCCTACCCCACCCTGCGCACGGAACTGCAGGAGAAATTCGGCATCACGCCCGACAACACCTATTTATATATACAGGGCCACACGCTCTTCGACAATGTCGTCATGCCCCTGTTGGAACCCATCTGTGCACAGCTGCGCAAGGAACGTGAACGCGAAATCAAGACGCTGGCCATGCACGCCAAGCAGCGCCAATGTGAGCTCTCCGGCTACCAGCACAGCGTGATGCCCATCGACATCGTCCTCAGGAAGAGCACGGCATTCCATGCCGCGCCACCGATGGCCAAGGTGCGGGAACGGATTGAGAACCTCTTACAGACATACAAGAAACCAGCAACGGCTGAGACACAAAATAACCCGTCGTAGTATGAAACAGACCACACGTTTATCATTCTTCATTCTTCATCTATTATTCATCCTTTCCCTGTCCGTCTCCGCCCAGACGGCCTACGACTACGCTCGTCTGAGGGGTGAACGCCTCAACCGCGGTGTCGTCGCCTTCCGCACGACCGCCGACAGCGTCTGCATCCAGTGGCGCTATCTGCCCGGCGACCCGCAGGACGTCAGTTTTGAAGTCCTGCGTGACGGCAACGTGATCGGACGCCGTGCGGCCACGGAACCCACCTTCTTCCTGGACTACAATCCAGCCACCGCCGCCACGGTCTATCAGGTGCGTCCCGTATATAAGAACGGCCTGCTGCCCACCGGATTCAAAGCCAGCGACATCATCCTCCTGAACGGTCAGTGGACCCTTCCCGCCAACGCTCCCATCGGCTATCTCGATATCCCCCTTGATCCTCCGACCAGTGTGTCCAGCGCTTCTACCGCTGGAACTTTCACCTACAACGCCAACGACGCCACCATGGCAGACCTCGACGGCGACGGTCAGATGGAGATTGTCCTGAAGTGGGACCCCTCCAACTCCAAAGACAACAGCCACAGCGGCATCACAGCGCCCACCATTCTCGAAGCCCTGCGCCTGGACGGCACCTCCATGTGGCGCGTCAACCTCGGCCCCAACATTCGCAGCGGTGCTCACTATACGCCCTTCATCGTGGCAGACCTCAACGGCGACGGCTGTGCCGAACTCCTTGTTCGCACCAGCGACGGCACCATCGACGGCACAGGCGCCATCCTCGGCGATGCCAACGCCAATCATGTCCGTCAGCCTGACACCACACCCTACCAGGCCAACAACAACCCTGGCGAGCAGTTCCGCGGACCCGGCTGGCCGAATAACATGGACCGCAAGGCCGCACGCGGCGGCTTCATCTACAAGGGCCCGGAATGGGTCACCTGCTTCGAGGGCAAGACCGGACGTGCCATCAGCACCATCGACTATATCCCCGAGCGCGGTGAGCTGCGTGGCTGGGGCGACAACTACGCCAACCGCAGCGACCGTTTCCTGGCCGCCTGCGGCTACCTCGACGGCGAGCACCTGAGCGCCATCTTCTGTCGCGGCTACTACACCCGCACGGGCATCACCGCCTACGACTTCGACGGCAAAGAGCTGACAGTCCGCTGGGCCTTCGACACCAACACCCCCGAGTGGCGCAGCTATGCAGGACAAGGCAACCACAACCTGCGCGTAGGCGACGTGGATGGCGACGGCTGCGACGAGATCACCTACGGCTCCATGGCCCTCGACCACGATGGCACTGGCCTCTACAACACCGGCTTCGGTCATGGCGATGCCATGCACCTGACGGCCTTCTTCCCGCCCACGACGAGCGCGGCCGGCGGTTTTCCCGCCGACGCCCTTCAGGTTTGGGACTGCCACGAGAACAAGCGCGACGGCAGCGACTTCCGCGATGCCCGCACCGGCAAGGTTCTCTTCCAGATTCTCTCCAACAAGGACGTAGGCCGCTGCATGGCGGCCGACATCGACCCCAACAACCCGGGGCTTGAGATGTGGTCCTCGGCCTCCGGCGGCATCTGCAACGTCCGTGGCGAGGTCATCGACAGCACTGCCCGCATCCCCATCAACTTCGGCATCTGGTGGGACGGCGACCTCTTGCGAGAACTCCTTGACCATGAAGCGGTCTCTAAGTACCGTTTTGCTGTAGGTAGCGGCTCCGCCGCTGCTTCAGAGGAATCCCTTACCGGCACGCCCTTCGACTTCTCAGGCTCCGCTTCGGTCGCTACTTTGGCCAAGTTCGCCGACTGCACCTTCAACAACGGCACCAAGTCCAACCCCGCCCTCTGCGCCGATGTGCTGGGCGACTGGCGCGAAGAGGTCTTGACACGCACCAAGGACAACCGCCACCTGCGCCTCTACATCACGCCCATCCCCACTAAGTACCGCTTCCACACCTTCCTCGCGGAGCCCGTCTATCGCCACAGCCTCGTGATGCAGAACGTGGGCTACAACCAGCCCACCAATGTCGGCTTCTACTTCGGCGCCGAACTCGAAGGCTGCGGCCGCCTCTTCCGCGGCTGGCAGTTCTAAACTACGAATGAAAAATAATAAATAATAAATAATAAATAATAAATAATAAATAATAAATAATAAATGATAAATAATAAATGATAAATAATTCACAATGAAACACATCCTCACGCTCGCGGCCTCTTTTCTCTTCGCCGCATCCTCCTTCAGCGCGGAACCTGTCCGCGAATTCCGCCTCAACTCCCCCAATGGCCTCACGTTCCTCAACTTCGCCATCCGCGACGGCCACGCCACCTACGACGTCGGCCTCCGACAGATTATCATCCGAGGCTTTGGGAAAGCTGCCGTCAACGACTCTGTTGATGTGCCCCTGCTTGATGCTTCGCCACTCGGGCTGAAGACCAGCATCGGCACTTGGGAAGATGGACTGGAGGTCGTTTCCTGCACGGCCGACCAGACGCCCAAGGTCAAGGACTACACGCTGCGACAGGGCAAACAGAGCCACATCCGCTATGAGTGGAACGAACGTGCCGTCACACTCAAGAATGCCGACGGCAAGCTCCTGCGCATCGAGTTCCGCGTCTCCAACAACAACGTCGCCTTCCGCTACACCATTCCGCAGCAAGGCTCCAACCGCTCCGTGGTTGTCAACGAGGAACTGACCGGCTTCGACCTCGTCAAGAACACCGCTGCATTCATCTGCCCGCAGAGCGACCCGATGATTGGTTGGGAACGCACCAAACCCAGCTACGAAGAAGGCTACATCTGGGATCAGCCCGCCACCACCCGGAGCCAGTACGGCCACGGCTGGACCTTCCCCTGCCTCTTCCGCATCCCCGGCTCCAAGTCCGGTTTGCTGGCTGACACGGGTGACCGCTGGATGCTCATCTCCGAGACAGGCGTGAGCAGCGACTACTGCGGCAGCCACCTCTCAGATGCCACCCCCGACGGCCTCATGACCATTGCCTTCCCCATGCAGGGTGAGAACAATGGCTTCGGCTCCACTGGCGCTCAGTTCGGGCTGGCCGGCGACGGCGCTTCGCCCCACGAGGACATCACAGGCCACACGCCATGGCGCACCATCACCGTTGGCACCACCCTCAAGCCCATCGTCGAGACCACCATCCCCTGGGATGTCGTAGATCCACTCTACGAACCCTCCATCGACTATCAAGGTTCGCGCAACACCTGGTCTTGGATTCTCTGGCAGGATGCCAGCATCAACTACGACGACCAAATCAAGTTCATCGACCTCGCCGCGGCCCTCGGCTGGGAAGGCTGCCTCATCGACGGCGGATGGTACAAGAACATCGGGCGCGAAGGCATGGAGCGTCTCTTCGCCTACTGCCGTGAGAAGGGTGTCCGCCCGTGGGTGTGGTACAACAGCAACGGCGGCTGGAACAATGCCCCGCAGTGCGCCCGCCAGTGTATGCACAACCCCATCGTCCGCAAGCAGGAGATGAAGTGGCTGCGCGACGGTGGCGTGGCCGGCATCAAGGTGGACTTCTTCGGTGGCGACAAGCAGGAGACGATGCGCCTCTACGAAGGCATCCTCAGCGACGCCAACGACTACGGCATCCAAGTCATCTGCCACGGCTGCACGCTGCCCCGCGGCTGGGAACGCATGTACCCCAACTACTGCAGCTCTGAGGCCGTGCTCGCCAGCGAGAACCTCTACTTCAGCCAGGGCTTCTGCGAACAGGAAGCGCGCCACGCCTGCCTCCATCCCTTCGTGCGCAACGCAGTGGCATCCATGGAATATGGCGGCACCGTACTCCAGAAGCGCCTCCACCGTGAACCCGACAAGGGCAACACACGCCGCACCAGCGACGTCTTCGAGCTCGCCACCGCCATCGCCTTCCAGTCCAGCGGTCAGAACTTCGCCCTCACACCGCGCAACCTCACCGAGCAGCCGCAGTTCGAAATCGACTTCATGAAGCAGGTGCCCACCACCTGGGACGAGACATGCCTCATCGACGGCTACCCCGGTAAGTACATCGTGCTGGCACGCCGCCACGCCGACCGCTGGTACATCGCAGCCATGAACGCCGAGCCCGCCGCCAAGGCCATCACCTTCGACCCCACTGTGCTCAATGGTTTCTCCATCGAGAAAGCCACTCTCCTCACCGACGGCCCCGACGGTCTCACACCCCAGCAGGCACCCCTCAAGTTGGACAAGAAAAAACGCGTCACGCTGAAGCTCCTGCCGCAGTGCGCCGCCGTCATCTACTAAACAGACAAAACAACATGGGGCTGTGTCAAAATAACGACATAGCCCCAGTTTCATTTTTCCACAACGAATTATACGAATTAGACGAATTCCTTAAATGGCTGTCTAAGAGGCCCCTCGACAATTCGTATAATTCGTATAATTCGTTGTAGAAAACAATAAAGAGGCTGTGTTATGAATTTTGACACAGCTTCATGCTTAATGAGATGCGGCCCCGTCGCCGGTCCACTTCCGTCACACGAACGCGCACGTGCTGATGCAGCTTCACGACATCCGTGGGATGGCTCACATATTTGTCTGCCAGCTGTGAGATGTGCACCAGGCCGTCCTGGTGCACGCCGATGTCCACGAAGGCGCCGAAGTTGGTGATGTTCGTGACAATGCCCGGCAGCTCCATCCCCTCCACGAGGTCGTCGATGGATGCCACGCGGCTCTCGAACTCGAAATCCTCGATGGCCGTCCGCGGGTCGCGCCCGGGCTTCTCCAGTTCCTTCATGATGTCCGTCAGCGTAGGCAGTCCCACCTCGGCGCTCACATACCTCTTAATATCTACGCGTGCGCGGAGCTCCTTGTCGGCGATGAGGTCTGCCACCTTGCAGCCCTGATCCTTCGCCATCTGCTCCACCAGGGCATAGCGCTCGGGGTGTACCGCGCTGTTGTCGAGCGGGTTCTTGGCACCGCTGATGCGCAGGAATCCGGCGCACTGCTCGAAGGCCGAAGCGCCCAGGCGCGGCACCTTCTTCAGTTGCGCGCGGCTGGTGAAAGCGCCGTTCTCGCGGCGGTAGTCCACGATGTTCTTGGCCAGTGCGGGTCCGAGGCCGCTGACGTAGGTCAGCAGATGAATGGAGGCCGTGTTCAAGTCCACGCCCACCGAGTTCACACAGCTCTCCACCGTCTGGTCGAGGCTCTTCTTCAGCTTCCCTTGGTCCACATCGTGCTGGTACTGTCCCACGCCGATGCTCTTGGGGTCGATCTTCACCAACTCCGCCAGCGGGTCCATCAGACGGCGCCCGATGCTGACAGCGCCACGCACCGTGACATCCTCATCCGGAAATTCGTCGCGGGCCACCTTCGAGGCGGAATACACCGAGGCACCGTCCTCGGAGACCACGAACAGGCGCGGCTGGGCATCCGTCGGGCAGGACTGGTCTATCACCATCTTCACAAACGATTTCGTCTCGCGACTGGCGGTGCCATTGCCGATGGCGATGGCCTCCACGTGGTATTTCCTGATCATCTCCGCCACGGCCTCGGCAGCCTCGGCGGGCTTGCGCACAGGGGGATGCGGGAAGATGGCTTCGTGGTGCAGCAGATTGCCCTGTGCGTCCAGACAGACCACCTTACAACCTGTGCGAAAGCCGGGATCTACGCCCATCACACGCTTCTGTCCCAGCGGAGCATCCAGCAGCAGCTGACGCAGGTTCTCGGCAAAGACGCGAATGGCCTCCTCGTCGGCCTTCTCCTTGCTGGCGGCCGCGAACTCGTTCTCGATGGAGGGACAGAGCAGACGCTTATAGCCGTCGGCCACCGCCTCCGCCACAATCGCCGCGCAACGCGCCCCCTCCCTGACGGGAGGGGTTTGGGGGTGGGTCCTCCACTGGCGCTGCAACCGCTCTACGCACTCCTCGTCGTCCACCGTGATGCTCACCCTCAGGATGCCCTCGGCCTCGCCGCGGCGCATCGCCAACAGACGATGGCTGGAACAGCGCTTCAGCGGCTCGCTCCAGTCGAAGTAGTCGGCATATTTCGCAGCCTCGTCCGCATCGGCTTTCGCCTTGACGACCTTCGAGGTGATGAAAGCCGTGCGACGGAAGCTGCCGCGGACACTCTGGCGCGAGCGCTCGTCCTCGCTCACCATCTCAGCGATGATGTCCTGTGCGCCCTTCAGCGCAGCCTCAGCGTCGGCGATGTCGCCTTTGACAAAGCGGCGGGCTGCAGCCTCGGGGTTCGCCTCGCGCTGCTGCAGCAGCAACAGTGCCAACGGCTCCAGCCCCTGCTCGCGGGCCACCTGCGCACGTGTCCGGCGCTTAGGCTTGTAGGGCAGATAGATGTCCTCCAGCTCCGTGGCATCCCAGCACGCCGCGATGCGCTGCTCCAGCTCGGGCGTCAGCTTCTCCTGCTCGGCGATGGTCTTCGTGATGGTCTCCTTGCGCTTCTGGATCTCCTTCAAGCGGTCGTTCTGTTCGCTGATGGCAGCAATCTGCACCTCGTCCAGCGCCCCCGTGCGTTCCTTTCTGTAGCGTGCGATGAACGGGATCGTGGCACCGTCGTCCAACAACGCCAGCGTTCCAGCCACCTGCTTCTCGTTCAGCCCCAGGCGCTCAGCAATCAATTTTGTGAACATAATCTTTCTTCT
This sequence comes from uncultured Bacteroidales bacterium, assembly GCA_902779845.1. Taxonomy (GTDB): domain Bacteria; phylum Bacteroidota; class Bacteroidia; order Bacteroidales; family Bacteroidaceae; genus Physcousia. The sequence goes on from CACZCZ010000035.1 coordinate 17,039, forward strand.
TTTGTGCCTTGCGGCATGGTTTTCTTCTTTTTCTGCTGCAAAAATAATCATTTCCTCCCACAGCACAAAAAAATCTCATTGTAGTTTGCTATTTCTTGTTCTTTATGACTTTTAATGCTGCCTCCATAATCGTACACCCGCAGATGTGCGCATTGAGTGACGACGGCTCCTCTGCCGGTTGCGGCTGTCTCCAGCGACCGCCGTAGATCATCGTCTTAGGATTCACGCCCTGACGGGCCAGCACGGTAGCACTATGCAGCAGGTAGTCGGTCATCTCCCGCCGCACGCCATCATCCAGTTCGGGTAGGATGATGAGGTTGGTTAGGTAGCGGAAGAAGATGCCGTGGAAGAGTGCCCCATCGCCGCGTGTAGCATCATCGAGGACCCCATTGTTGCGGCGACTCATGGTGCCGGTGGTGTAACGCGCTGTCAGGACTGCATCGTCAAGGAGCGAGCGGTCGCCCGTCAGGCGGAAAAGTTCCACGGCGGCTCCGATGAACGTGCCCTGGTTGTAGCTCAGGCTAAAGCGTCCAAGTCGTCCGTCCTGGTTCATATTGTCGAAGATGGCTCCCGTATTGGCATCCCAGAGATACTTCCGCTCCCACTGGTAGATTTTCCATGCCTCGTCCTGATACTCAGCGGCCGACTTGTTCTTCTCGTTTCCTGCATCAACGGAGGCGAACTGCGCCAGGCGTGCGGCAATGATGGCGGCAGGGCCGTTGGAGCAGGCGTTCTTCGACTTGACCACGTCGGTCTTCCACGTGATGCCCCCATGCCAGGGTTCCTCGTCCTCCGGGCTCCACTGCGACCATATCCAGTCGCCATAAATCTGGCGGGCCTTGTTCAGGTAGCGCTTCTCTCCCGTGGCTTCGTAGATGCGAATGAGCGCCAGACAATGCCACTCCATGTCGTCGACGAACGGATTCCACCAGAGGTCGCCTTTCTCACGCCCACCCTCACGGGCACCGAAATTAAATCGCGGCATGCCCTGGAACCAGGGGTCGAACAGCCGGTAGAACTTCTTGTCCTTCGAGCGCAGATACACATCAGTTATCACGTCGATGGCATGAGCCTGCGGCCAGAACTCGCCCGTCCCCAGGTCGGCCTGCTGGCTCATCCTGTTGAAGTAGTAACGGTCAGGGCGTTCCTTGAAGCTGGCACCCCAGAAGTTATCCACGAGAGCCTGCGCCATGCCGTCGGCCCATTTCTTTACCTCTCGGGAGGAGAGAACATCGTCTTGTGATGCAGCTGACAGAGTGCAGATGCAAGCCAAAACAGCTACCAATAGTCTTTTCATCATCACTGTTCCTGTTTATTATTTAATCTTATCTTATTGCAATGCCGGGAGGATATAGTCCCAGACTAGGTTCAGCTCAGCCTGCATGTCCTGCGGCATGTTTTTCTTCTTTTTCTGCTGCAAAAATAATCATTTCCTCTCACAGCACAAAAAAATCTCCTCTATTTATGCGCTCCGCGCCGTCATCACTCGTCATTAGTAATCCTTATTCTTCATTCCCAACGCGCACCTTGGTGCTCCAAATAACAATGGCCGTTGGGATTCCCAGCGGCCATTATTTGTAATGCTCAGATATACTTTTCATTCTCCCCTCCCAAAGTTCCCTCCCTGTTTAGGGAGGGCTAGGGAGAGTCCCTTACTGCACGATGCCGGTGGCGTGTGCGCCCAGTGTGGTGAGCAGTGCGGTGATGATCGTGATCACAATCTCCGCCACCTTCTTCAGTGTCTTCTTAGTACTTTCCTTCATAATAGCGACCCCTCTCTCCGCTCCCGCGAGGGGGAGGACGGTTACTTTTGCCATGAGGGGATTTGTTTTAGATGTTAAACAATCAGTTTTCTTTTTTTAAGACCACGAATTAAACGAATTTCACGAATTATTTTTGCATGTCCTATTGGTATGATTCAATTATTATCAAATTCTTTCGACACCTGCGTAGCGTGTCGCTATGAAATTGACTTCGTCCATTTTTGTCACGACTCGGCCATCCGAAAGCAAGCTTTCATGGCGCTCGCTGCTCCAAAAATTCGTGTAATTCGTGAAATTCGTTGTTAAAGAAAAAAAATCCGCGTAATCTGTGCAATCTGTGGTGTCTAAAAAGTTTTCTGTGGTTCTTGAAAAGTGGTGAGGGCGCTTGCGCGCCACTCACCTTCGGGGTTTAGGGTTCGTCGTTTCCGTCGTCGTCGCCCCAGCTTGCGCTGTTCTGGCCCTTCTTCTGCGCCTTCTTGGCGGCAGCCTGAGCCTTGCGGCTGGTGACGTACTCGAAGTCGAAGTCGTCGCGCTTGAAGTCGAGGCCACTGCCGAGTTCGTAGTTCACGTTGACATCCTTGATGTTCGCCTCGGTGAAGGCCTCCAAGGCCGTGATGGGGTTGCCCTCGGCGTCAGTGCCGGGCAGAGCGCCCTCGCTGGTGATGGAGGGAGCAAAACGACCCAGGTCGCCCAGCATCACGGCGTTGCCTTCGGTGATGGCCTCCTTGATGCAGTGGCACATGTCGGTGATGACGCCAACGATGGTGCCCTTGCTGTAGATGCTGTTGTGGTTGGACATGTGAGCGGCG
>CACZCZ010000036.1 GCA_902779845.1 uncultured Bacteroidales bacterium
AAAGCCCTCTTTCCTCGTTTGCGGGTGCAAAGGTACGGCGAATTTTCCATTCACGCAAGCGTTTCGACAAAAAACTTCGCAATTTTATTGAACTTTTCAACCATTCTTGATATTGGTCAAAACACCTCGCGCGCGTACATTTATTATATTTATACACGGACGTGAGCGCCCTTAGCGGGAGGCTTACAGGAAGCTGCAGTGCGTAATTATGTAAAAAAAGTGATATTTTGCATGACAGACGAATCTTTTTACCTATCTTTGCAGCGAAAAGCAAGTAACAAATGAAGAATCTACACGGAAAGCGGGTAGCTGCACTGCTGTCGGGCGGCGTTGACAGCTCGGTGGCGGTGGCGGTGCTGGCGGAACAAGGCATCCGTCCGGACCTGTGGTATATCCAAATCGGTCCGGATCGCGATACAACGGATTTCACGTGCACCATCGAAGAGGATTTGGAGATGGCGCAAGCGGTGGCTCACAAATATGGATTGCCGCTGCAGGTCATCGACTTGCACAAGGACTACTGGGACAAAGTGGTGGACTACACCATCTCGCAGGTGCGGCAGGGTCTGACGCCGAACCCCGACGTGATGTGCAACCGACTGATTAAGTTCGGTGTCTTCGACGAACGTGTAGGAAAGGACTATGACATCATCGCCACAGGACACTACGCCACGACGGAAGAGGATGAGCAAGGCCGCACATGGCTTTGCACCAGTCCCGACCCCGTGAAGGATCAGACGGACTTCCTGGCACAGCTGCAACCGTGGCAGCTGCAGAAAGCGTGCTTCCCCATCGGGCATCTGCCAAAGTCTGAGGTCCGGGCCATCGCAGAACGCGAGCACTTAAGCGCAGCCCACCGCAAGGACAGCCAAGGCATCTGCTTCTTAGGCAAGATCAACTACAATGACTATATCCGCAAATTCCTGGGTGAACAGCCCGGCCAGGTCATCGACCGCGCCACAGGCAAAGTGCTTGGGATGCACCGCGGGCTGTGGTTCCACACCATTGGACAGCGCAAGGGATTAGGTTTCGGTGGCGGTCCGTGGTTTGTGGTAGAGAAGGATATGGCAAGGAACATCCTGTGGGTGGTGAACGGCTACGACCCCATCGAGTCCTACAGCGATCACTTCCGTGCCACGGCGCCACATTGGCTGACAGAGAATCCCTTTGACGAAATCGAAGGGCGGCAGACGCTACCCATGACCATCAAGATCCGGCATACACCGGACTTCTGCGCTGCCGAGGTCACCCCCCTACCCGACGGCGACCTGGAGATCTGCACCGAGCGCCCACTACAGGGCGTAGCGCCCGGACAGTTCACGGTGTTCTACGACGAACGGAAGCATCGCTGCTACGGTTCTGGCGAGATTCGAAGATTTTCCTGAGAGAAACTCATCGTTCACCTTTAATAACTTACTACATGATGAAAAGAAGACTTACCCGAATCCTATTGTCAGTCCTCTTGATGCTTGCCTGGGCACTGCCCACCATGGCACAAGACCCGACCACGGACAAGAAACCGTTGCTCACCATCGGCTGTTTGTCCGACTTGCACAGTGAGCTGGCTCTTATTAACCCTGCCAGCGGCAAGGTAGAAGATGTAAAACTACGTGGCACCATCATCAACACGCTGCAGAAGATGTATGAGGAGGAAGATCTGGATTTGATTGTGTTGGGCGGCGACTGCACCAGTGATGTGACCATTCCCAAAGAGAACTGGGAGCGCGTGCGTGACTTGATGCACGAGGCTTTCCGCGGTGCATTCCGTCCTGGCCGCACACGGCGTCCTGTCATCTATGTCACAGGCAACCACGACTATGAGGTCGCCAACTTCGATGCCATTCCCAAAGCGTACAACGCAGCCGACTACCTTCCTATCATGGAAGAGGACATCGCCAAGTTAGCCGAGTCCGAGAAGTTCTACGAGAACGCCGACAATGGTTCCCAGGGTACTATGCGCCTGCTGGCAGCCTTCCACTATGTCATCAACGGTTTCGACTTCGTGATGCTGAACTGCGGCAAACATTTCTTCCAGAGCGCATGGAACTACAATTACTCCCATGAGTCCGTGGCATGGGTAGATCAGAAGCTGGACGAGATCTATGCCGAGAACCCCAACAAGACCGTATTCTTTGTGCTGCACCTGCCCTTCGGCGATTCCAACAGCATCAGCGCATACGGCAAGGGCCTCGACTGCCGTAACACCAGCAACAGCGCCTACGCCCTCAAGCAAGCCCTGGCCAAGCACCCCAACCTGATTATGCTCTACGGCCACGACCACGGCACCAACAGTGCCTTCATCCGTTCGCGCACCTCACAGCGTGTGACGCGCTATGACAGCAAGGGCAATGTGATTGACACCTTCGACGAGACACACCAGGACTTCGTCAATGGCGACGAACCCATTGAGCCCATTGATGTCACCGCCGCCTACTACATCCAGAGCGTCCCGACGAGTGAGTATCTATGCTACGACTCCAGCAACAACATCGAGACACAGCCCACAGAGAGCAGCTGCACCGTGACCATTTCCGGCGGCACGCTTAGCATCAACACGGCTGCCAACCGCGACATTCACATCGGCAGCAACGGTCGCTTCTCGGGCGGCACTGCCAGCGCCATCACACTCTATCGAGTTGCGGATCCCGAGGCAGCCACCTTCACAGCCACAAAGAGCACTGAGATTGAAGCTGGCGCCGTGTATCTGATTACCGCCCTTTACAACGGCTCGCCCTATGCCATGAGCAACCAGCTCTACAACAAGGACACTGGTGACAACCAGCGAATGCAAAGCACCAAGATTAGTGTGTCGGGCGACGTGGCCAGCGTGGCCTCCGACGCCAACCTGCTCTGGACCTTCACCTCTGTCGAGTCAGCCCCTCAAGGCGGCACAACGGACCTGACGAGCGGCACTTTCACCCTGTGGAACGAGGGCAACAGCCAGTATTTGGACATCGACTCCTACAACCTATGCACATCGTCGAACCCGATGCCGTGCACCTTCAGCACCAACAGCAACAGCTTCGTCATCGACCTCTCCACCGGGCGCCTGTATATCGGCAGCAGCGGCCGTTTCTCCCGCAACACCGACCCTGTCAGCGACAGTCAACGCTTCCAGCTTTACAAGGTTGAGGATTTAGAGTCGTCAATGATGACCGCCACAAAGGTTAGCACCTTCGACGTCAACAGCCACTACCTCATCGTCGGCATTAAGAGCGGTAAGTACTACGCTCTCACCAACCAGCTCTACAGCGGTGGTTCCAGCAGCCAGCGCGTGGTGGGTAAGGAGGTAACCATCAGCGACGACGCCATCAGCATGACCACCGACAAGAGCATCATCTGGACGATTCGTGAGGTCCCGCCTGTAGAGCCCGGCGACCCCTCCTTCCTCTCCGCCTTCATGGGTTCGATGCGCTACTACAACAACTCCATCGAGGGCGATGTCAGCGTTAGCAACTCCAAGATTGTGCAGGCGCTGATGGTCTATGTTTACGATGACCACATATTCCTGCAGCTGAAGAACTACGGCCAGTCCGGCACCTTCAACGGCATCACCATCCGCAAGGATCTGCTACCTTATGTCATCTACCGCAACGTGGAGTTCTCCACCGACACCGGCATCGACACACGCATCAGCGCCGCCGATGCCCCCAAGGACATCTACGACCTTGCAGGTCGAAGAGTTCAGGAGGCACACCGTGGTGTCTTTATCATGGACCACCACAAAGTGCTCGTGAAATAAAATAAGAAGCAAAAAAGAAGCCGCCTCGATTGAGGCGGCTTCCTTATTATTTGACCATCACCTTGCGACCATTGATGATGTAAAGACCTGGACGGTTGACGCTGGTAACACGGCGACCGTCAGTGGTGTAGATGACAGGAGTCTTGGCATCTTCGTCAATGCTGCGAATGCCAACAGGCACCACATCCGTTACGCGCAGGATGCCACTCTTGATATCCGACGTATCCCAATACAGACCTTTCTCCTCACTGATGACCATCGTCTCAAGCGTAGGAGTGCCGGCGACAGAGGCGACACCCGTCCAAAGGACGATGCTATCGCCCACGGCTACATTATTGGAGAAAGCAGCAGAGTAGTGAAGCTGTATGGTGGCATTCATCGTGAGTCTGTTGATATTCTGCAAAGAGGTGCCACCAGTGTTGGTGACCACGCCAGCGGAATTCGTTGTGGCGCCACGACTGAAGCCCAGTTGCAGTACCGAGTTCTTCATGAAGGTGACGTTCTTGCCGCCAAAGTCGATAACACCCGCGATAGCTGCCGCACTGGAACCCACCTGCAGCGTAGCGCCGCCGCTGAAGGAGTAAGAAGAGTTGGTCAGCGGTGTCGATCCGGTCACACCGGAGAGCATGGCACCCTTGGCCACAGAGAGAGCGCCCCTGCCAAGGGTTGCGCCAGCCTTGATAGCAAGTTCGCCGGCGTTGACGGCCGTAGCGCCAGTGTGGTCACTCATGCCGGAAACCGTCATCTTGCACGTACCTATTTTATTAAATATCACCTTATTCGTACCACCGCCATCCGTGAACCTACCACCGAAGGTGAAGTTGTTGCCATCGCTGTTGCCCACGTTCCAGGTGTTGTCGCCTGTGACAGGGGTCTGGCTCTTGAAGTCCGGACCAGCCGCCACGAGAGAGCCGCTGCCCGTGAGTTGTCCTACGGTGAAGGCCTTGGCCGTGTTGCAGACGCCACAGTCGGCATCAATAAACAAGGTACCCTTAGGCATTCCGCCACTCATATCCAGAGGCAGCCAGACGTTCTTATTCGTGTGCTTGATGGTGCCTTCGAAAGCGCTCCAATCACCAGTGATACGGACGCGGCTGACGGTGTTTCGCGGCACGATGGTCAGGGTGCCTTCTCCGGTAATCCTATTGGAATAAGCGGTGTAATTAGCATAAGAGAGCTGCCATGTACCGCTCTTTCCCTTCGGCACATAGATGTCATGTGAGGTGCATTGTCCGTCATCCCAGAGTGTGCCGCTCTGAAACTCTATGGTCGGAGCCGCGTTTGTGGTATGTGCCACAGCACCGCCCGCCAGCACCAGACGTCTGAGCGAGCTGCCGCTGGTCACGAAGAGCGTGCCGGTACCCTTCTTGGTGAGCACTGTACCCGAGAGTGCAGCGCCGCAACGGAAGTCCGCAGCTGCGTTGATGACACCGCCCTCGTCGCCTACCATCTTCATGGGAGACCCCATCTCCACGGCACCTGTAGTCTGCAGCACAGCTGCGTTCTCCATCGTAAACAGAGCGGGATTGGTGGTGATGCCACCCAGATTACCCGTCGCGCGATATTGGTTGGAAAGGACACTGACCTTGGTGGTTCCGCCCTTGAGGTGGTTACCGCCCGTATAGCTGTTGACGTTGGACATCGTCACCGTTCCGCTACCCTCCTTAATATACTGTGCATCGCCATCGAGCGAACCGTTTCCCTTGAAGGTGTATGCCTTGGAGCTGTTGACGTTGACGATAGCGGGATAGAGACTACCTTCGAGGTTCACGATTCTGTTGGTGGCCTCATCGCCGAAGAGCACCTTATCATAGGATACGAAAGTGGTGGGGTCTGCCTGACCATCCATCAGGAAGTTGGGTGTTATGTCGAGATCCCAGATGCCATCCGTGGCGCCATCCCAGCTGACGTTTGCCGCCTCGCGCACCGGCAGCACCTCCAAGATGAGCTTGCCGGCCTCAACATACAGCGTTTTCTTAGTAGTAGAAAGGCCTTCGAGGATAATGTCGTCAGCGCTGCCGTCCAACTGTTCAATGGTTGCGATGACATACTTGCCGGGCTTCATCTTATTCTCGCCGCTGGCCAGATGCCCCACGAGTTCCACGACGGGCTTGAGATACTGCGGTCCGGCCGCTGTCCAGGCGGAGCCCGTCTTGCGTTCCAGCGTCAGCTTCTTCGTGACGAGACAGTCCGCAGAGATGTCTGCGCTATAGAGATCCACGATGAGTCGCGAGCCGAAGCCGAGTGTGCAGTCGTCAGTGGTGATGGTGCCTTTCTTGTCGGCTCCGCCCGGACGGATGACAGCAGCGTAGTCAGCCTTGATGCTCTTAAACTGACCTCCGTCGGAGTTCAGCTCTGCAAAACGGTTCAGCCACAGGGCGGAATTCTTCATCGTACCGTTGAAGTTGACGACACCCGCCCAGATATCCGTGTTACCAGTGTGCGTGAAGCTGGATGCCGGCAAGTTGAGGATGCCGTCGCCCTGCTTCACCAGACGCGCACTGCCAGCGAGGCCACCGCCCGTGACATTACAGGTATAGGTGACATACTTGATGGAAGTTTCCTTCGTGGAGCACTCACTGGGCGCCGAGCCCTGCACCCATGTGGGGACGTTGAAGGTGAGGACAGCCGGCTGCGCACCAGCCTGGATGCTGACGCTGCTGTTCTTGGTTTCGCAGACAATGGCGTGCTTGCCGTTCAACGCCGACGTGACAGAGCCGCCATCGGCCACTTCATCACGAGCGTTCATGGTGAAGGGAGGCGGAGTCACAGTGATTCCCTCCATCTCACCGATAAAGTAGCTTGTATGAGGAGGCTGGTTGTAGCCATTCATCTGCCACACCATCGCATTGCGATACTGATGATCAGACCATAGCGTGGGGATGCGGAATGCGCTCGGCGTGGTGGTCGTGTAGATGCGGATGCGATTGTTGGCAGTACGCATGATGACCTCCTCACGCCAGTCGCCCAAGATGTCACCCTGGAAGCAAGGCGTGCCCTTGGTGTCATTATTCGTCATGGAACCCGAGAAGGTGTAGATGGGCGACCAGCTACCGTACTTGGCAACGCAACCTTCCGTGTTCTTACCATTCAGATAGTTAAATGTTTCAGAGCAGAGGTCGCCATCCCAGTAAATGCGGAAATTCGTGTTGACGCCTACAGCATCAAGGCCGCTCACAGCCTCGTTTCTAATCAGGCTGACGGCACCTTCGCGCGCGGAACAGCCCAGTGAGCCCGGGAAGCTATTGGTGAAGTTTCCGGCCATGGCACGTCCGTCATCACTACCGGCAATACAGCGGTGATAGATCTTGCTGGTGGTGGCATCGCGGTAGTTGTTGCCCGGATTGTCTTCGAGGCAGGCATAGATTTCCTGACCATGGATATAAGGGTTGAAGTCAGAGCAGTGTTGTGAGTCGCCATGTCCAAGCCCCGTGGTGGAGAGGCCCTTGCCATTGTCGTCAATGACCATGGAGCCGAAGACAATCTCATCGCGGCCATCCCAATCGACATCGGCCACGCAGTAGTTGTGGTAGCCCTGTCCCTTCCACGGGCCGTTGGTGTTGTTGTACCATGTCCAGCGCACTTGCAGTGTGTGGGTCGCGGGGTTGACATCGTAGGCAATCATCTTATGACGCGTGTATATGCCTCGTGCCAAGAAGATGCTGGGTTTACGGCCGTCGAGATAGGGAGCTCCGAAGAAATGTTTCGAGCAACGGTGACCGGAGCCGTCGCCCCACGCCTTTTCGATATCCGTCTCGCCGCTCTCCAGACGTCGCAGCGGATAGGACAGCTGTTGGTACTTGGCACCCGTCTCGCCGTTGAAGTAGAGCAGGTACTCGCCATCGGTGGTCACGAACCAGTTGACACCTCCGCCTGTGGCTGCACGGACATTCACGGAAGCGTTGCCCACGGTGTAAGAGCCGCCGTCGCGGGTGTGTACGACGGTGCCATCAGCAGCGCGCATCACACACTCGGCCTTGCCGTCGCCGTCCCAATCATAGACAGCGATGTTCTGTTCGTTGTTCTGGAAGTCGCCCATATTGGGGCCGCAGTTGACCCACCAAAGACGTGTGCCATCGAGCTTGAAGCATTCGAAGATGGTATATTCCTTCGTATCTACGCCATCAATCTTGGGCCCGTTGCGCGGATAGGACTGCTCCATCTCGCTGAGGTTGTCGAACTTCATGATAATCTCCAGCTCACCATCGCCATCAACATCGGCGCAGGTGGCGTCATTGGGCACCAGCGTACTCTTGATGCCCTCATGCGTCAGCTGTATCTCCTTGTAGGCCGTGGCCCACACGGGTTTCGCCGTCACCGCCTTGTTCTCTTCGTTGCCACGCACGACAGCCTTGATGCTATAGGTGCTGGCGGCCGTACCGCTCTTATCCGTGAAGTTGGACACGGCGAGTGGTGTCTCTGTGATTTTCTGTCCATCGCGATAGACATTGTATGTGACATCGTAGTACTCTTCAGGGAGTACGCGCCAACTCAGGAAGACCCCTCCTGACACCTTCACAGCAACGAGTCCGCGGTCGAGTTGATCAGTAACACGCTGTGCATAGCCCACCACTGACAAAGCCAGCAGCGACGCAAGCAAAAGAATTCTGTGTTTCATTATTGTTATTGTAGTTAGTTATTGAAAACGTGGTAAAAATAGTTTTACGCCGCAAAGATAGTGCCTTTTGCGCAAGTAATCACTACAATAATTGCTTTTTAACCTATGTTTTTTGTCCAATGGGCACCTGAAACAAAAGAAAATGGTCGCTTTGCTTGCTTATGAGGGGAAAAATATGTTACTTTGCACAAAGAAAACACAGAAAAAGGACTGATTATGACATTCACAGAGAAAGCCCGTCCCATCTTCGAACGTGCGATTCGGGACTATCACCAGACCGACGACATCGATGCCCCGCTGCAGAATCCCTATGCCGCAGGCACCATCGAAGCCGACCTCTACCGCAAATGCTGGATTGACACGGTGCAGTGGCATCTGGAAGATATTGTTCGCGACCCGGAAATCAACCCCGTGGCAGCACTGTCACTGAAGCGCCGCATTGACCGCAGCAACCAAGAGCGCACAGATCTGGTGGAGACCATCGACAGCTACATCTACACCTTGTACCACGGCGTACAACGTCTGCCCGAAGCCACCATCAACACCGAGAGTCCCGCCTGGGCCATTGACCGTCTGAGCATCTTGGCACTGAAGATCTACCACATGAGTGAACAGGCAGAACGCACTGACGCCAGCGCCGAGCACCGAGCCACCTGTCAGCAGAAGCTCAACGTACTGCTGGAGCAGCAGGTGGACCTCTCCACGGCCATCGACCAGTTGCTGGCGGACATTGAGGCCGGTCGCAAATGGATGAAGGTGTACAAGCAGATGAAGATGTACAACGATCCCGCCACCAACCCCGTGTTGTATGGGAAATGAAAGAGTGAAAAACAAGTAGCATGACACACATTATCGTTCTTCGTTTTTCGGCCATGGGCGACGTGCTGATGACGGTGCCCGTCATTGACAGCTTTGCACGTCAGCACCCCGACATCCGCGTGACAATGGTAACGCGCCCGTGGGCAAAGCCCATTTTCGACCTTCTGCCCAAGAATGTGAACTTCATCGCTGCCAACCTCAAGGGAGAACATGCCGGCTATCGCGGTGTCAACCTGCTGGCCCGCCGTCTCTTCGCCCTGCAGCCCACACACGTGGCCGACCTGCACGACGTCTTGCGAACCAAATGGCTCCGCCTCCGCCTGGCAGCTGCTGGCATGCACGTGGCCCACATCAGGAAGGGCAGGCTCGCGCGCAGACTCTTCCTGACGATGCCTGAGAAGACGCAGCAGAAGAGCGTTTTCGAGAAATATGCCGATGTCTTCCGCAAGCTGGGCTTCGAGGACTGGACACCCGATTTCCACAGCTTCTTCCCTGCCGGCGGCGCCGACCTCAGCACGGCCATCCCCGACTTCGACACCAGTCTGCGCCCAGAACCCTATTGGGTAGCCATTGCTCCCTTCTCGGCACACGAGGGCAAGACCTATCCGCTGCCCATGATGGAGGAGGTGCTGCGACAGTTAGACGCCCGCGGCGACATCCGCATGTTTATGTTCGGTGCCGGAAAGACTGAGCAAGAGCAGCTGGACCACTGGGCCGCGATGTTCCCACGCGTTGAGAACATGACAGGATGTCTGCAGGACATCGGTCAGGAGCTGGCACTCATCTCCAAATGTCGTGTCATGCTCTCAATGGATTCGGGCAACATGCACCTTGCCTCGCTGGCCGGCATTCCCGTGGTGAGCATCTGGGGTGCCACCCATCCGCTGGGCGGTTTCCTCGGCTACGGACAGAGCATGGAGAACGTGGTACAGCGCACCGACCTGGATTGCCGTCCATGCTCCATCTATGGCAACAAGCCCTGCAGCTTTGGCGACTACCGATGTCTCACGGGCATCGCGCCGAAGACAGTGGTCGAGAATGTGGAACGTATTGCACGCAGGGAAAAGTGCTGAACACACTGCACCGACTATACTACACAACATGGGGTGGCATCCACAAGAACCGCCACCTCCCCTACATGCTGCATGGTTTCTCCATGTTAGCGCTACCACACTGGTGGACGGAGCGACAACGCGAGGACCTGCTGCGGCAGTTTGACCGTCTCTCTGCCCAGGAGCAAACCGAGGTGCTGCGCCGCGTGGACTACTACTGCCGCCTCGACGAGACGGCAACGTTGCCTGCCGATGCGCCCACGCTGGGCGAACAGCGCTACCGCCACAAGACCTACCCCACCGCCTACTTCTTCGACACCTACGAGTGGAACCGCTACTTCCCCTCGCACCTGCATTGGTCCCTGACACCCGGCGACGTCAACTTCCTGCTGCCCCACCCCTCCATCACCAAGAGCCGCCCCATCGCCGAGGCCGCCGTGAACAGGAACTCGGTGCTGATGAAGCTGAATAAAGTCCGCCATTTCATCTTTTTCCGCGACCCCTACCGCACCGAGCAGAAAGCTGACAGCGTCATCTTCCGCGGCGCCGTGCACGGCAAGCCCCAGCGCGCTGTCTTCTTCGAGCGTTTCTTCCATGAGCCGGGCTTCGACCTTCAGGACACCTCCACCAACTCCGTCTATAACGAGGAGATGCGTCTGCGCCACGAGACCAGCATCTACGACCACCTCACCCACAAATACATCATGTGTCTGGAGGGCAACGATGTGGCCAGCAACCTGAAATGGGTGATGCACAGCAACAGTCTGGCCGTGTGTCCACGCCCCACCATGGAGACATGGTTCATGGAGGGAACACTCGTGCCCAACGAGCACTTCATCGAGGTGAAGCCCGATTTCACCGACCTCCCCGAGCGCATCGACTACTACAACAGCCATCCCGCCGAGGCAGCAGACATCGTGGCCAACGCCCACGAATACTGTCGCACCTTCCTCGACAAGCGCATGGAACGCCTCGTCTCGCTTATGGTGATGGACAAGTATTTCCGAATGACGAATAAAGAATAAGTGAAAAGTGATAGGGTGAAAAGTGAAGAGTGAAAAATGGAAAATGAAAAATGATGGGTGATAGCGTGAAAAACAAGATCATCTCGGCAACGCTGCTGCGCACGCCTTTAGCCTTTGTCTGCAACATGGCACTGGCCTACGTAGCCTATTGGCTGTGCCGCCTTGTCTTCTGGGCTGAGAACTACGCCGCATTCCCGCAGTTCTGGAGCGGCAACTCGCTCAAGGACATCTTCACAGGTGCTTGGATGTTCGACACCTCCGCCATCCTCTACACCAACGTCCTCTACGCCGTAGTGATGCTCTTGCCCCTGCACCTGAAGGAACACCGCTGGTGGCAGCAGGTCGCCAAAGGGCTCTTCGTGCTGGTGAACAGCATCGCCATCATCATCAACCTTTCGGATGCCGTCTATTTCCAATACACCGGCCGCCGCACCACGACCACCGTGTTCCAGGAATTCTCCAACGAGGGCAACATCGGCAGCATCGTGGGCGTGGAACTGTTGCGCCACTGGTACCTCGTAGTTGCCGGCATCGCGCTCATCGTCCTACTGTGGAAGGCCTACAGGCTACCCTCAGGCATTCTATCTCTTCACGCCGAAGGAAGCAGGTCTTCACGTCGAAAGCACAAGGTCTTCACGTCGAAGCTCCAAGGGCTGTGCTACTATCTGCTGCACCTCATCCTGTTCGTGGCCTACATCCCGCTGACCGTCATCGGCATGCGTGGCGGTGCCACCACAGCCGTGCGCCCCATCACCATCTCCAATGCAAACCAGTATGTCGCCCGTCCTGCCGAGGCCGCTGTCATCCTGAACACACCCTTCTCGCTCATCCGCACCGTCGGCAAGGCCAAGTTCATCACACCCGCTTACTTCGAAGATGCCAATGAGATGGGGAAGATCTACACTCCCATCCATCGGCCGCAGCCCGACAGTACCTTCGTAAAGAAGAATGTGGTCGTCTTCATCCTTGAGAGCTTCGGACGCGAATACATCGGCGCCCTCAACGAGACGCTCGAGGACGGCCACTATGCCGGCTACACGCCCTTCGTTGATGAGCTCTGCCGCGAGAGTGCCACCTTCCGATGGTCGTTCTGCAACGGCCGCAAGAGCATCGACGGTATGCCCAGCATTCTCTCCAGCATCCCCATGTTCGTAGAACCCTTCGTGCTCACGCCCGCTTCCATGAACACCTTTGGCGGACTGGCACAGGAGCTCGGCAAACACGGCTACGAGACCGCCTTCTTCCATGGTGCCGAGAATGGCAGCATGGGTTTCCAGGCCTTTGCCCGCAAGACAGGTTTTCAGAAATACTTCGGGCGCACGGAATACAATGCCGACCCGCGCTTCCGTGGCGACGAGGACTTCGACGGCCTCTGGGCCATCTGGGACGAGCCCTTCATGCAGTTCTACTGTGCCCAGATGTCGGAACTGAAAGAGCCTTTCATGACAGCCCTCTTCAGCGCCACCAGCCACCACCCCTACAGCGTCCCCGAAGCCTACCGCGACACCTTCCCCGAGGAGGGCCTCGTCATCCACAAGTGCATCCGCTACACCGACCATGCCCTGCGCCGCTTCTTCGAGGAAGCCCGCAAGCAGCCATGGTTCCGGAACACCCTCTTCGTGCTCACCTCCGACCACACGAACCTCAGCGACCACGCCTTCTACCAGAGCGACATCGGCGGCTTCTGCTCGCCTATCATCTTCTATGATCCCAGCGGCACACTCTTCGAGCCCAGGATGCGCGAGGGCATCGCACAGCACATTGACATCATGCCAAGCGTGCTGGGACTGCTCCGCCACGACGAGCCCTACCTGGCCTTCGGCTGCGACCTCTTCCACACGCCCGCCGACAGCACCTGGGCCGTGAACTACAACAACGGCATCTACCAGTACGTCAAGCACAACCGTCTGCTGCAGTTCGACGGCATGCAGACACGCGCCGTCTATGCCCTCAGCGACAGCCTCCTGGAGCATAACCTGCTCGGCACGGAGCCCCTGCAGACCCAGATGGAATGGGAATTAAAAGCCATCATCCAGCAATATATGTCGCGCATGAACGAGGATCGTCTCACGCCGGCTGGCGACAACAGCGACCCCATGCACCATCAGCCCTAACACCGTTAACGACCATGGCACAGTCCACCTACACCCTGAACATCTGGCAACGCATCGCCTACTGCCTGGCTTTCGCGTTGATCTACTGTGTGTCGTTGCTTCCGTTTTGGTTGTTATACCGTCTGTCTGACCTCATCTTCCTGCTCGCCTACTATGTCGTAGGCTATCGCAAGGCCATCGTCCGCAAGAACCTCCGTGACAGCTTTCCTGAGAAAGACGAGAAAGAGCTGCGCAAGATTGAGCGAACGTTCTATCGCTGGTTCGGCGACTACATCGTGGAAACGCTCAAGCTGTTCTCCATGAGCAAGAAATCCATGCGCAGGCACATGGTATTCCGCAATCCCGAGATGCTCGAAGAGATGGTGGCCAAGGGGCAAAGTGTTGCACTCTATCTGGGACACTACTGCAATTGGGAATGGATTACAAGCATCCCCCTGTGGTTCAAAGGCAATTATGCCGGCTCACAGGTCTATCACGTCCTGGAATCCCACGTCATGGACAAGCTCCTGCTCTATTCACGCCATCGCATGGGGACGGAGAATGTAAAAATCATGGACGTCCTGCGCTATATTGTTGACAACCGCAAGGCAGGACTTCCCGTGGTGATGGGCTTCATCAGCGACCAAGTCCCTTTCTGGAACAATATCGGCCACTGGCTGACCTTCCTCAACCACCCCAACACCCCTGTGCTGACAGGCACAGAGCGCATCGCCCGCCGCTATGACATGGCTTGCGTGTACATCGACATCAAACGTCTGCGTCGCGGTTATTATGAGGCTGAGTACCAGCTCATGACCGCCACACCGAAGGATGAACCCGACCTCGCCATCACCACCGATTACTTCCGCCGTCTGGAACAGAGCATCCAGCGCCAACCTGCCTTTTGGCTGTGGACACACAATCGCTGGAAACGCACCTATGAGGAGTACGAGCGCCGCTTAGACCCCGCCACAGGCAAAGTGCGCCTGTAAGCCTCCTTTTTCTACTTCTTCCTTCATTTCCCTCTTTTCTCTTCTTCTCTTTTACTTTTTTTCTTCTTTTCCTTTGCGCGAATCAGATTAATCGCTACTTTTGTGGCGTGAAACAGCTATTATGACATCATGAGTACGCAAGCCATGACCAAATCCATTGCCGAATATTTCAAGACTCAACCCGTCTTGAAAGCATGGCTCTTTGGTTCCTTCGCACGTGGTGAAGAGACTCCCTTGAGCGATGTTGATTTGCTCGTTCAATACCCTGAGGATGGCATTAGTTTACTAAAACACTGCGCGATGATTTGCGACTTGGAGAAAATCCTTGATAGACCTGTGGATCTGATTGAAGAAGGAACTCTACTCCCCTTTGCCGTTGACAGTGCGAACCGTGACAAAAAACTAATATATGAGAGAACCGCTTAAAGACCGAATTCGATTAGAACATATCCTGGAGGCCATTGACCACATTTTCCAATACACCGATGGAAAGACCATTCAGGAATTGAACGATAATACGATGCTCTTTTACGCTACGGTGAAGAATGTCGAGATTATCGGTGAAGCCGCATACCACCTAACCCATGCATTTCGTAATGCACATCCGGGGACACCGTGGGAAGCCGTGATGCGTATGCGTAATATCCTCGTTCACGACTACTACAAGATCCGACTCAATGAAGTATGGAAGGTCGTTCAAGAAGACCTGCGCCCTTTGCGAGAACAAGTCGCACTTTATATAGCTGAGACAGATTGGGATGAGTGGGAAAAGAACGAAGTGGTAATCGTTGAATCTGCTGTCCATAAGAATCTGATTCAGACCGCTCGCCGAATGAAGCAACGCGGTTATGATGTCAATGAGATTTGCAAAATCACTGGCCTAGCTCGCGAAGAGATAGAAGGTATATAAACTCTTAAACCTTTAAACCCTTAAACTGTTTATGAAATAAACCATAATAGATAGACATACAGACAGCGCTCGGCGCAAAGCGACGCTTCATGCTTGAAGAACCTCCGCTTAGATTCCGCGTCTCCCGTGTTTTTTCCGTGCAAAATCCTTTGCCCGAATCAAATTAATCCCTACTTTTGTGGCGTGAAACCACTATTATGACATCATGAGTACACAAGCCATGACCAAAACCATTGCCGAATACTTCAAGACTCAACCCGTCTTGAAAGCATGGCTCTTTGGCTCCTATGCCCGTGGTGAAGAGCGCTCTGATAGTGATGTGGACATATTGTTTGTGCCTGACATGTCTCAAAAGTTCAGCCTCTTCACACTCGGCGGGATGTATATGGATTTGAAGGAGATTTTAAATCGCGAAGTTGATCTTATTCCTGAGGATTCCCTACTTCCTTTCGCAAAACATAGTGCAGAACGTGATAAAAAATTGATTTATGAGAGAGCCACGTGCCCAAAAACATGAAGCATGGGAGCGATGGATAAACCATAATAGATAGACATACAGACAGAAGCGTCCGCTTAGATTCTATATAGCCTTCCCGACACCCTTGGGAAGGCTTTTTCCGTGTTTTTCCGCTTCTTTCCGCATTTTTCCGTGTCTCCCGTGTACTTTCCGTGCAAAATCCTTTGCCCGAATCGGATTAATCGCTACTTTTGCAGGCGTGAAAACTATTGATGCATACATGTATGTAGAAGACCTCGTTTTGGGCAACCGACTTCTGATAAGTGAGCAAGCTGATACAGGCGAACTTGCGAGCAATATTCGCGCTGCTCGCGCCATCTTGTCATCATTCCCGGAGCTCACCATCATCATTAATCCTCATCGTCTGGTCTTCGGTTTAAAGAACCCTGAATATACCATTAACAACGAATTGGGCGACCGAAAGGGTATTATGGGTGAGAAAGGCATTACCGCAGGTTTCAAATCGGCCAAGAAACAAGGTTGTAAGATTGTCGTTATTGACCTCGATGAACATCTTTTCCAAGTGCGTCCCTTTGAATTGTCAAAGTATATAGCACGAAGAAGAGCAGATTTCATTAACGGAATTATTACGGATTGCTATGTGGTCTTCAATGGTCAGGCTGTTCGCCTCAATGCACGCTACCAATCACGTCGCGAGATGGAGAGCCACTTAGAAATGTTGAGGCCATGAACTTCACAGTCCACGGCCTCTTTATAGAAGACGGTTGCGGAGCTTGATGTTATCGCGCCTATATGCAACTCACATCTTTTTCTGTTGCAAAGGAATACATTTTCTGCGATTCCGCCAAATAATTTTCATGTTTTCTTTGTGAAGACATCAAATTATCCTCTTCCCGTAGCTCCTTCAATCCTTTATTCCGTACTTCCATGCACATTTTTGTGCAAATTCTTTTGCCCGAATCGGATTATTCGCTACTTTTGCGGCGTGATATTGCTCATTGAGGGCTTTTTCGCGGGTACGCGAGGGCTGATTTGAACTTTTTCACCCGACAGCGGTCGGTTATCTTATCGAAATATAACGAAGCGTTATGCTCTTCTCTTGCAAGTAGAAAACCTAGGAAATTTTCATCTTTGCAAAGAATCCTCGGAGTCCTGTAATCATGGAATCCAAATGAAAGAAGACAGACATAGCAGCTTCATGCGTTAGCGTGGAACTGACTTATATCATCTTTTTCATTTGGGCTATCCTAGGGCCTTCTACTTGAAGATGGAACATACAGTTCCACGCTTCAATATTGCATATAGCAGGCCTGCAAGGAGTTGAGCGGGATTCATTAAACAATTATCATAAATAATATATAGCGCCTATGGAAAAGATCTCAGTACGAGAATGGAAACACATGGATGAATTTGTCCAATTGTGTTTTGAACCCTTCGGATCAATGACTAAGAATGATTACGAAGTGGAACTGATGCACTTGTTGCTTGAGAATGGCAACGAAGAAAAGTCAGACCATTATTTGAGTACGAGACTTAGAATGCCGATTAGTAAAGTGAAGCGCTTACGCTACGAGGTCGATTTACGCTATCCCAAGGATGATGAAAACTATTACAAAGACGCATTTTATCGTATAGTCAAGGACAGCTCATTTAAGACGGATAATAGTGGCAATATCTTATTCTCTGTAAATAACAAAGCCCTAAGAGAGTTCTTAAGTGATAAACTTGAGCAATCCGGTAGCTTCTTTGATAGTTCCTTTGTTAGTAATATCATTCGCGTAACACCAGCGGACTTTCTTATTCTTATTGCAGACTTCGAAAAGAAGGACACACTGGTTAAACGTGTAAAAGAAAGTATAGCCCAAAACAACAAAGATTTACCCAAAGACCTTACAGAAGAAGGTCTCGAACTGATAGAGTCTCTTTTTAAAGATGCCACGAGCCATATCGCTCCTCATTTGACAAAGTATTTCCTTAATAAAATAAAAAAGTAATAACTATAATTCACAACCCCTATGAAAGCTAAAAAATTAATTATTACATTGCTGGCTCTTTTGACTAGTATTGGAGCATCGGCCGCCTATCAGTGGACAGATGCGAATGGAACTACATGGAGTTTTACAACGTCGGAAGGTAATGCCACTTTGTATTATGGAAGTAATCAGCATTGTTGCATCAGTGGGACGATTCCAGCAAACCTGACTGTACCGTCTACGGTTTATATTGAAGATACGCCATATACAGTCACGTCCATTGGTCATTCGGCTTTCTATAATTGCACCACCCTAACCTCTGTCACAATTCCCAATAGTGTGACCAGCATCGGCATGTTTGCCTTCTATGAATGCATCAGACTCACCTCAATCTCTATTCCCAACAGTGTGACAATCATTAATCATAATGCTTTCTATTACAACACCGCCCTCACGTCCATTACAATTCCTAACAGCGTGACGACTATTGGAGATGATGTATTCAGTCGGTGCTCCAGCCTAACTTCTATTACAATTCAGAACAGCGCGACGAGTATTGGTATTAGGGCTTTCTCCGGTTGCTCCAACCTTTCCTCTGTCACACTTGGTAACAGCGTGACAAGTATTGGGAATCAAGCATTCTCCGGTTGCTCGAATCTGACCTCTATCACCATCCCCAACAGTGTGACGAGTATTGGAAATAGAGCATTCATGAATTGCACCAGCCTAACCTCTTTCAGCATCCCCGAGAGTGTGACAGTTCTTGGTGAATCTATTTTCTCTGGTTGTACCAGCCTAACTTCTGTGACAGTGGAATACGAAACACCACCTTCAATCCCTAATACATTCGCTGATATTACTAGACAAGCTACCCTTTATGTTCCCTATGGTTGTTGGAAGGCATATCGTTCTGCTGAACCCTGGTTGTATTTTTTGCATATTGATGAATTGCCGAATCCCAATGCTATTACCGTAGGGAGTACAGGCTATGTCACGTTCTGCTCACCGAAGGCTATGGACTTTACTGATGTCGACGGAATAAAGGCATACATTGCCAGCGGATTTAATCCCACTTCGGGAACCTTAGTACTTACTCGCGTCACGGAAGTACCTGCAGGCGAGGGACTTTATATCGTAGGCACTCCAGGCACATACAATGTTCCAAAAACCACTACTGATATGGTATATTCCAATCTGCTGAAAGGTGTGACAGCAGCAACAACTATCTATCCGACAGATGGTGATTATACGAACTTCATCCTCGCAAACGGTTCTCACGGTATCGGTTTCTACACCCTATCAGAAGCAGGAGAACTCGCTGAAGGTAAGGCGTACCTGCAACTGCCGACGGCGAGCGTAGCGGGTGTTAAAGCCTTTAGCTTTACATTTGACGATGGGGAGGCGACTGGAATAAGTGACGTAAAGAATGTGCCCTCTATCGAAGGGATCTATAACCTACAAGGACAGCGCATCAGCCAGCCTCGTAAGGGCCTGAATATTATCAATGGTAAGAAAGTAATCATCAAATAATTGCTATAATTATGAAAGCTAAATATATAGTCCCTCAATTGGTGCAAGTCAACGTTCAAATGGAACGCATGATTTCTGAATCCACAGTAAATCAAAAAGTGTATACAGACGATTCGCAATCCGCAGGAAATGCCCTGACAAAGGAAAATGACTGGGATAAAGATCTTTGGGATGATTAGCACTTATAACTTCAAGAGAGTCAGGGGGGCACTTTCTCTGATTCTCTAACACAAGCAACAGATTGCCACAAGGTTTGCTGCCAGAGCGCCTTGTGGCAATCATTGTTTTAAATCGGCACAGAGCTGCGGGGAGATCCATCGCCACGCATGTAGATGACGAAGACAATGGGGTCGCGAAATGCGACACCCTTGGCGGGACCCAGAAAACAATGCTCATCAACGAGAGCGGGCTCTATGCGCTCATCCTCTCGAACCAGCATGGGCGAAAGTCAACGGAAGTAAATTTGCTTTGGTTGACTACTGCGAAATAGCTTAAAAGCCTACACCTCGCGCAAAATGAATGCAATTAGCTATTATACAACAGATTGCAGCGCGCGCGGCCCTACACAACCTCGCGCAAGGTCGCGCAACCTCGCGCAGTCTCTACGCAAAATATGCGCATAATATGGGCATAATAGGTGTGTTGTTTCATCTTTAGACCTGCGCAGAAGGATAAATTGGGCTGCCTGCGCGTAGGGTTGCGCGACCTTGCGCGAGGTTGCGCAGGGGTTTCACGGTGATAACTAATTTATTTTATGGATGTTATGAGAATTCTGCGCGAGGTGTAGGCTTTTTCGTCATTTCTATATTTTTTGTCACGAAAGGGCTATTGGAAGAAGGTCAAGTCCTTCTGCCCGAAAGGACCAGTCCTTATGGCCTGAAGGACTTGACCTTCTTGCTTTTCTCACCAGTGAGAAAACATTTTCCCACAGGTGGGAAACGGCAATAGGCTATAGGGAAAACGCGTGCAGGCTATAGGGAAAACGGCTGCAGCCTATAGGGTGTTGAGTGGACCACCATGGTGATCCACCCGAAGGAGCATGGTGCAACGGCTTGAGATGCATGGTGCAAAGGCCTACGCAGCATGGTGCAAAGGCCTACGCAGCATGGTGCATCGGCCAACGCAGCATGGTGCGTTTTTTTGAAGACCTTGGTCTTAAGGCGTGAAGAGCATGGTCTTAAGGGCTGAAGAGCAAGGTCTTATTTTTTTCAAACCTTAGCTTCGAGACTTCATGCCCGCAAGGTAATGTCTTAACTTCTGCCCGAAGGGCGAGCGAAGCTATAACTCCTTAATTGAAGTTTCGGATGTAAATTTTGACCACAGATTTCACAGATTTCACGGATTACCTGTCCTGTAGTATGAATCATTTAATTCTATATTACACAGATTCAAATCTGCGCAATATGTAAAACAATTCATGATAACAAGTAGCTTTGAATCTGTTTAATCTGTTAAATCTGTGGTCTCTTATACTTCCGAAAGTTGAGGACTTGACCTTACGGGCGGAAGGACTTGACCTTACGGGCGGAAGGACTTGACCTTCTTGTTTTTCTCATTGGTGGGAAAGCAGAAGGAGCATGGTGCAAAGGCCTGAGATGCATGGTGCAAAGGCCAACACACCATGGTGCGTTTTTTTGAAGACCTTGGTCTTAAAGCGTGAAGAGCATGATCTTCGGGGCTGAAGACCTTGGTCTTATTATTTCAGGCTTCTCACACCTTCATTTTTCACTCCTTCATTTTTCACTCCTTCATTTTTCACTCCTTCATTTTTCACTTTTCATTTTTCACTCCTTCATTTTTCACTTTTCATTTTTAGCTTTTCACTCTTACAGCAACGCCCTCGGCGTAGTCACGGGTGTTCATCTCCCAGGTGAGCTTGAGCCACACGATGGTGGAAGGCAGGGCTTTGAGGGCATAGGGCTTAATCCATTCCACCCATATCCAGCGGGGGAAGAAGATGTCGGAGGTGCAGAGGGAGGTGAAGATAAAGGCGTAGATGAGGAGGCAGAGGTCGAGGCGGCTGCGCTGCCACGGGGCGGTGGCATACCAGATGACAAAGCCGGTCATGGGCGCGATGTAGCCGTAGCTCTCGGTGCCGGTGGAGAAGAGGGTGACGAACATCGTGACGGCGGCCAGCATGGCATAGCGGAAGCCAGTGTGCCGGAACTGGTCGAAGCGGCGGAAGGGCGTCAGGAAGAGCAGGGCGCCGGGCACCAGGAGCCACAGGTCGCTGTATGTGGCGCAGTGGGTGACCTTGCGGACCATTCCCAACAGCGAGGTGTTGGTGGAGGAGTCGAACATATTGTCGGCATTCTTCAGCGTCAGCGAGTCGTACCACCCCACGTACTGCTGCACTACGAACTCGGGGCTGGAGATGAGCATGGGCAGCACAAAGAAGAGGGCCGACCAGCCCAGCAGCGCTGCCACGAACTTCTTCTTGTCCTCGATGAAGAAGAAAAAGGCGAGACCCATGATGCCGTAAAGCTTGATGAAGAGATTGAGGCTGATGAAGAAGGCGGCCCACACGGGCTGCTTACGCTGGACGCAGGCGAAGATAAGGAGATAGACGCCGGCCATGGCCAGGTCGTACTGCTCTACGAACAGCGGGGTGAGCACCTCGTGGAGGCAGAACCAGAACATGAAGACTTGCTGCCAGCGCTGAAGCGGCAGGTAGCGCACTGCAACATAGAACGTTGCCGTCAGGAAGACCAGCCACAGCAGCATCCCCCACGAGTCGGGCAACAGCGCAAAGGGCGCGATGACATAGGCGAAGATGGGGCCGTAGTGGTTGCAGTCGCCGTGCAGGTAGGGATAGAAGTCGAAGAGCGGCAGCTGATGGATCGTGTTCCAGAAGACCGACTTGTAGATCTGGTAGGTCATGTTGTAGCGGTCCCATTTCTGCAGCGCAACGATGATGGGCAGCAACGCATAGATGACGGTGATGGTTCGCCAGTCGCTCCAGAAGGGTTTGGCGAAGAAAAGACGGGCTTGTTGCAATAGTTTTTTTATCATTATCTTGCTCTTATGGGGCACAAAAGTAGGCATTTCCGGCCATAAAAGGAAACGAAAGGCACAAAAAACTATAAAATAATTGGTCAGATGGCCTTTTCTGCGTACCTTTGCCGACAATTATGGTACTTTTAAGCTTTGACACCGAGGAATTCGACGTCCCGCGCGAGCATGGCGTGACGTACGACACGCTGCGCGAGGGCATGGAGGTCTCCGTGGCCGGCACGCAGCGGATTCTTGATGTGCTGCAGATGAATGGCGTATGCGCCACCTTCTTCTGCACCGCTAACTTTGCGGAGCACGCCCCCGATGTGATCCAGCGCATTCTGGATGAGGGCCACGAGGTGGCCTGCCACGGCGTGGACCACTGGCAGCCGCAGGCCTCCGATGTGTTCCGTTCGAAGGAGATTGTGGAGCGCGTGGCTGGAAAAACCGTCTATGGCTACCGCCAACCTCGCATGTTCCCCGTCTCTGACGAGGCCATCCGCGAGGCGGGCTACGCCTACAACTCATCGCTGAACCCCGCCTTCATCCCAGGTCGCTATATGCACCTGACGGCACCCCGCACGTGGTTCAGGAAGGACGGCGTGATGCAGATTCCGGCGTCTGTGACGCCACTGCTGCGTTTCCCGCTGTTCTGGCTGTCGCTGCACAACCTGCCAGAAGGGCTCTACCACTGGATGGTACGCCGCACGCTGAAGCACGACGGCTATCTGGTCACCTACTTCCACCCCTGGGAGTTCTACGAACTGCGCGAGCACCCCGAGCTGCGAATGCCTTTCATCATCCGCAACCACAGCGGCCAGGAACTGTGCGACCGTCTGGACCGCCTCATCTTGATGCTGAAAGCCGAAGGCCACTCCTTCATCACCTTTAAAGAGTTTGTGGAGAAAGTGAAAAATGAAAGAGTGAAAAGTGAAAAATAAGGTTTACCTTGAACACTTGAACTTCTTAAACTCTTGAACTTCTTGAAACTCTTAAATAAATTGTAAAATTGTAAAATCGTCAAATCGTCAAATCCCCCGATGGTTCGCTTAGCAACTGTATCGCCCTGCTACAACGAAGAGGAAGTGCTGGAGGAGTCCGCGCGGCGCCTCACCAAGCTCTTTGAGCAAATGATAGCCGAGGGCCTCATCACCCAAGACAGCCTCATGGTCTTCGTCAACGACGGCAGCCGCGACCACACCTGGGACATCATCCAGCGCTTGTACCACGAGAGCCCCTACGTCTGCGGCATCAACCTCAGCCGCAACCGCGGCCATCAGAACGCTATCATGGCCGGGATGATGACAGCTCGGCATTGGGCTGATGCCATCATCACCATTGATGCCGACCTGCAGGACGACCTCAACGCCATCCCCAAGATGGTGCGCGAATTCAGCAACGGCAACGACATCGTGTATGGCGTCAAGGTGTCGCGCACGGCCGACCCGTGGCTGAAGCGCTTCTCTGCCGAGGCATTCTACCGTCTGCAGAGCCAGATGGGCGTGGAGAGCATCTTCAACCATGCCGACTTCCGTCTGCTCTCGCGTCGCGCCCTGGACCTGCTAGCAGAGTACCCAGAACGCAACATCTACCTGCGCGGCATGATTCCCGCTCTGGGCCTGCCCTCAGCGACCGTTGACGACGTCCTCAGCGAGCGCACGGCCGGCACCTCGAAGTACAATCTCAGCCGTATGCTGGGCCTGGCGCTGGACGGCATCACCTCGTTCTCCATCCGGCCCATCTACCTCATCCTGAATCTCGGCATCATCTTCATTGTCATCGCCTTTGCCATCGGTCTCTATGTCATCCGCGCCCTCATCGTGGGCACCGCTATGCCCGGTTGGTCGTCGCTGATGCTGAGCATCTGGCTCGTGGGCGGCTTCGTCCTCATCGGCATCGGCATCACCGGCATCTATATCGGCAAGATCTATCAGGAGGTGAAGCGGCGACCGCTCTACCACATCCAAGACATCCTCACCCACGCACATGAAGAAATGGATTGAACGATACTTCCAGGAGCACCCCGAGCGGCTGGCCGACTTCTGGCGTCTCGTGCGCTTCGGCATCACGGGCGGCGTGTCGTCGCTCATCCACTACTGCACCTACTGCGTGGTTCTGATGTGGACGGGCGCAGCGAGGGCCTTCACCATCGGCTACCTCGTGGGGCTCGTATGCAACTACTTCCTCACCACATTCTTCACCTTCCAGCGCCACCCCTCGCGCGGCAACGCCCTGGGCTTCATCGGCAGCCACATCATCAACTACACGCTGGAGATTCTGCTGTTGGAACTGTTCCTGTGGGTGGGCTTTGGCGAGCTGATAGCGCCCATTGCAGTGATGGTCATCGTGGTGCCCATCAACTTCTTGCTGTTGCGCTATGTCTTCATCCACGCCAAGAAACACATTCTCTTCGTGCACGACAAAGGACAGATGTGCAACAACATCATCCAGTACGGCCACGTCTATTCCTGGGCCCGCGAGCACAAGGCCTGTGTCTTCTCGCTGCGTTTTGCCTACAAATACAGGCACTTCCACATCTGCCGCACCGCAGGGCACAACATCTTCACCCACGCCGCGGTGAAGGCGCTCACCAAGCTGCATCTCATGCCCGTGGTGGAATTCAGGAACCTGAATGCCAGCGAGGAAGAGAAGGATGAAGCCCTGAACCGCTACCCTATCATGATGTTCACGGGATGGGAAATCCGCTTCTTCGACCTCTTCGAGAAGTATCTCTCCGACATACGCCGCCTCTTCGCGTTCTACGATTCCATCGAGCAACAGGCCACCCAGCTGCTGGCGCCCTACCGCCAGGATGACGACAACGTGCTGCTGGGCGTTCACATCCGTCGCGGCGACTACAACAGGCTCCTCGGCGGCAAATATTTCTATCAGGACGACGTCTTCATCGATGCCATCCGCCAGTTCCAGGCACTGCAGGCCGGGCGCCATGTGGTGGCTGTCGTCTGCGGCAATGTCCACCTCAACAAGCGTGCCTTCTGCCAAGCGCTGCCCGATGTCACGTTCGTCTTCCCCGACAGCGCCCCTGCCGACGACCTCTGCGCCCTCTCGCACTGCGGCTACCTCGTGGGGCCGCCCAGTTCCTACAGCCTCGTAGCCTCGATGTACCACGATGTGCCGCTGCATTTCATCACTGAGGCCCATCAGGCTTTCACGCTGGAGGACTTCCATCCCTTCCTGCATCAACTTCGCCAATTCGACAACTATTTCATTGCATCATGATGAGCGTTTCCGCCATACGCCGCTTCTTCAGCCATCCATTCTTCAGCGACCGTCGCACGCTGTTGGGGCTGTGGTTGCTGCTGCCTGTGGCGGCTGCGTTGGTCAAGATCACGAAGCACCACAACAACTTCCTCATCTTCCGAGGGGTCTTCCGCCACACGCTGCAGCAGACCTCGCTCTACGCCCCCTACCCCGACGAATACTTCGACACGAACCACTACGGTCCCTTCTTCAGCCTCATCATAGCCCCCTTCACCGCACTACCCGAATGGTTCGGGCTGCTGGCTTGGCTGGTGGCGCTGTCAATGTTGCTGTATGTGGCCATCCGCCAGCTTCCCGTTCGCGACGGGGTGCAGACGGCAACACTGTGGTTCTGCGCTCACGAGCTACTCACGGCACTGCTGATGGCGCAGTTCAACATCGCCACCGTGGCAGGCATCGTGCTCACCTTCGTCTGCCTGCAGCGCGAGCGTGACTTCTGGGCCGCATTCTGGCTGATGCTGGGCACCTTCGTGAAGCTCTACGGCATCGTGGGGCTGGCTTTCTTCTTCTTCTCCAAGCACAAAGGACGTTTCATCGCCTCGCTCCTGTTCTGGGCTCTCGTGATGTTCGCAGCCCCCATGCTCATCAGCAGCCCTGAATACATCATCAGCCAGTATGGCGAGTGGTACCAGAGCCTCACCGCCAAAAATGCAGAGAACATCTTTGCCGGCGGACAGAACATCTCGCTGCTGGGAATGGTGAGAAAGATATCCGGCTGTGCCACGTACAGCGACCTCTGGCTTATCGTGCCCGGAATGGTGCTGATGGCTCTGCCCTACCTGCGGTGGCGGCAGTTCCAGCACCTACCCTTCCGTCTGGCCATCGTGGCCTCGGTGCTCATGTTCACCGTTCTCTTCAGCACCGGCAGCGAATCCAGCACCTATATCATCGCCTTTGTGGGCGTGGCACTATGGTACTGGACAGCGCCATGGCAGCGTTCGCGCTGGGACATCGCCCTGATGGTCTTCGCCTTCATCCTCACCTCGATGTCGCCCTCCGACCTCTTCCCGACCTACATCCGCAAGACATGGGTCGTTCCCTATGCCCTGAAAGCCCTCCCCATCGTCCTCATCTGGTTCCGTCTCACCTGGGAGCTTCTACGAAGAGACTACGGGGAGGGACTCGCGAGCGAGGAGTTTAAGGAGGTGGAAGATTCATGATTCAAGATTCAAGATTCAAGATTTAAGTTTAAGAGTTTAAGAGTTTAAGAGTTTAAGAAGTTTAAGAGTTTAAGAAGTTCAAGCTAATATTCATTTTTCACTTTTCATCCTGACCTAATATGCTGAAGCAGTTCCTTTCTATCATGGCACGCTACCTGAAGCCCTACCGCAAGTACCTGGGCTGGTCCGTTGTGCTCAACTTTCTCTCGCAATGGATGAACGTGTTCTCGTTCATGGTCCTCATCCCCATCCTGAACATCCTGTTCAAGATTGACCAGGCCACCTATACCTACCAGCCTTTCAAGTGGAACAAGGATGTGATCATCAACAACGCCTACGCGTGGATTCAGGAGCTCATGGTCTCCCACGGTGCCTTCCTCACGCTGGTGCTCATGGGCATTGCCCTGATCATCATGACGGGCTTGAAGACACTCGGCTACTTCGCCTCCTCAGCCATCATGGTACCCCTGCGCACAGGCGTCGTTCGCGACATCCGTGTACAGGTATATGAGAAGGTGCTGAAGCTGCCGCTGAGCTTCTTCTCAGAGGAACGCAAGGGTGACATCATCGCCCGTATGTCTGCCGACGTACAAGTGGTTGAGAGCTCCATCACCAGTTCCATTGACATGCTCATCCGTCAGCCCATCGCCATTCTCGTCTGCTTCTTCACCCTCTTCGCCACCAGTTGGCAGCTGACGGTCTTCGTCATCGTCGTAGCACCCTTGGCAGGCTGGATCATGGGTGTCGTCAGCCGCAAGCTGAAGAGCCAGTCCTCTGCCGTGCAGGGCCAGTGGGGCGACATCATCGCACAGCTGGACGAGACGCTGGGCGGCCTGCGTATCATCAAAGCCTTCATCGCCGAGTCGAAGATGCTGAAGCGCTTCACCTTCGTCAACGATGAGTTCCGACGTGGCATGAACGCGATGGTCATCCGCCAGAATGCCGCCCACCCCATGTCGGAGTTCCTGGGCACCATCATCATCGTCATCGTGCTGTGGTTCGGCGGTTTCCTCATCCTCAGCGAGAGCAACCTCATCGACGCCTCCACCTTCATCTTCTACATGGTCATCCTCTACAGCGTCATCAACCCGCTGAAGGAGCTCTCGAAGGCCACCTATCAGATCCCCCTCGGCCTCGCCTCCATGGATCGTATCGACTTCATCCTCAAGGCCGAGAACCCTATCCGTGAGCCCGAGAACCCGCAGCCGCTGCCAGCCTTCGAGAAGGAGGTGGAGCTGCGTGACGTCAGCTTCAGCTACATCGAGGGGCGCCCCGTGCTCAAGCACATCAACCTCGTCGTGCCCAAGGGCAAGACCATCGCCCTCGTGGGACAGTCCGGCTCCGGCAAGAGCACCCTCGTGGACCTCGTGCCGCGCTACCATGATGTCAAGGAGGGCGAAGTACTCATCGACGGCAAGAACATCAAGGGCGTGCGCATCTCCGAGCTACGCGCCCTCATCGGCAACGTCAACCAGGAGGCCATCCTCTTCAATGACACCTTCTACAACAACATCACCTTCGGCGTAGATAACGCCACGATGGAGCAGGTCATCGAGGCCGCTAAGATTGCCAATGCCCACGACTTCATCATGGAGAGCGAGAATGGCTACGACACGATGATCGGCGACCGTGGCGGCCGTCTCTCGGGAGGCCAGCGCCAGCGCGTCAGCATCGCCCGTGCCATCCTCAAGAACCCGCCCATCCTCATCCTCGACGAAGCCACCTCGGCCCTCGACACCGAGAGCGAGCGTCTGGTGCAGGAGGCCCTGGAGCGACTGATGAAGAGCCGCACCACCATCGCCATCGCCCACCGTCTCTCCACCATCAAGAATGCCGACGAGATTTACGTCCTCTACGAAGGTGAGATCGTGGAGCGCGGACAGCACGAAGAGCTCATCGCCAAGAACGGCTACTACAAACGCCTCTACGACATGCAGCAGCTATAAGTTTACTTCACCAACACCTTGCGGCCGTTGATAATGTACAGGCCGCGTGGCAGAGTTCCATGTGACGAAGTACGATGTACGATTCTGCCACTGAGGTCGTACACGGTGCCGTCCCATTCTTCACTTTTCACTCTTTCATTTTTCACTTCTTCGATGCCTACGGCCTCCGGCGAGAAGTCATAGACACGGTTGACAAGGCTGTTGAGCCCCTTCACTTCGTTCTGTGCAAGGGCACGGTCGTAGATGAAAAGGTCATCGAAGCGGGCGGCAGCAGAGCCGTTGGCGGCATCGCCATGTCCCAGCTGGAAGTAGCCAGCGGCGCTGGCCATCGACGTCACATGCGTGTAGTCAAAGAGCTTGGCAGCAGCGGCCGCCGTGCTGGCCGTGCCGGCTGTAGAGGTAAAGGACTTGTGTGCCTTTCGCGTGCCATCGACATACAGCGTAACACCATCGGTGGCCGACACGGTGACGACGACGAATGTCCATTGTCCGGCGGGGATGTAGTTGGTGGGATTGCTGCCGCTGGCGTTCAACTGGTTGATGTCGAAGCTGTTGGTACCATCCTCGAAATGCAAGCTTCCATTGGCCGTCAGGAACAGGCGCTTGGAGACGGACGTCATATAGGCCACGTTGTCTGTCAAGCCCCAGAGCGTGCCTGTGAGGTCAGCAGCATCCTCGCGGAACACCCATACGCCGATGGTAAAGCCATCCAGACTCTCAGCATCCTTCAGCGGGTTGACGCAGCGGGTGTAGCTATTCTTCTTCACGTCGCTGGCAGCGTTCCTCACCACCTGGCCGTAGCGGTTCGGTTCATCCACCTGTACAGCGGCAATCCCCTGGCCCTGTTTCGTGAATACAGCAGCCTGCTGTGTGTTGTAGAGGTTCTTGGGGCTTTTGCCTTCAAAGTCGTAGTAAGCGACGATGTCCTGCAGCGTCGTCTCGGGCACATCGGCAGCCTTGGCGGCTGTGACATTGAAGTTCTGTACATAGGCGTAACTGCCTGCCTGGATGCGGCAGGTGAGTTGCACCTTCACAGCTTCTTCACCGGGATTGTAACGTCCGTCAGCCGAGATGATGTCGGGATGTGAGCTCTCCCACTCGATGGTGGCACCATAGGATTCTTCGCGCGCCAGTGGCAGGTTCTTGCTGACCGACTGGTTGTTCTTCACGGGCATCGTGTAGTTCTTGTAGGCACTGGCGATAGCGCTCTGCGGCTCCATCTTGTAGGCCCAGAGGCTCACGCCTGAACTGGCTGTTGCTGTGATGCCGACGGCCTTGAGTTTGTAGCCATCCACCTGCTGCTGCACCACCACGCCCTTGTAGCTGACGCCACCCACCCTGAGGGTGATGCGAGCCGTGCCGTCGGTCATGGTCCATGAGCCGCTGAGGGCGCCGCTGACACTGCCGTTGTCGTTCAGCGTCAGCTGAATGGGCGTCACCTCCTCGAAGTTGGCATGGTCCATCTTGTACTTATGGATGAGCACGTCGTAAGTGCCGGGGATTTCGTCCTGGCTATAACGACAACCGGTAGCCAGTGAAGCATCCGTGTCCGTCTCGCCATCGTATTCGAAAGGCGCCGCGCAGAACCAGCCGTCCTCGTTGAGGAAGAGCTGGTGGACGCGGACAGAGTGGAAGCCGCGGTCGGGCATTCCGTCGTTGAACTTGGTGTGATAGATGACAAAGGCGCGACCCTGGTCGTCCACGGTGACGCTGTTGTGTCCCTGTGCACACTCGCCCACGGTCTGGAAACCCCAGCCGTTATAGGCGCCGAGGAGCTTCATGCCGCCGTTGGTGTTGGCGTTAGGGCCGTAGTTGTTCCATCCGCGGTCGTGGTAGCAGGCATCGTGGTTGGTGGCATCGAGATAGACGCCGTCGGGCGTGGCAGAGCGGAACGTTCGCATCTCATAGCCTCCGTCGGGAGCAAAGCCGCCATAGGAGATGAAGAGGTAGTAGTACTGACCGATATGCTTGATGTAGGCACCTTCGCCGCTCGACCAGTAGCCGCCGGCGATGCGCTTGCCGAAGTAGGGGTCAGAGAGGGCACGCCCGCTGTTGTCGTTCTCGATGGGATAGGTGACGGTGTAGTCACGCAGGCCGGTCTCTTTATCGAGCTTGATGATGAAGATGCCGCCGAACCAGGAGCCATAGACCATCCACAGCTGCCCGTCTTCATCGAAGAATACGCAGGGGTCAATGTCGTTGGTCCAATACTGCGGCCAGTTGTCGCCTCTGTTGTAGCGGTCCGGCAGCTGGCTTTGTGTGCCGATAGCCACCTCGAGGTCGGTTCTCTTCCAGTTGAGTTCGGGAGTCGTGGTATTGCGGAAGCCGGAGTAGTGGACAGGGCCCTGATAAACGTAGGGACCCATGATGTCGTCGGCCGTGAGCAGCACGATGACCGAGTGCCAGTAGTCACCATTGATGCTCTGGTACATACACCATTTCTGCATCGTGGGGTTATAGATGAGGTCCGGTGCCCACATATTCCCCGCCAGATTCCAGTCTGCCTGGTCAGCGTGAGCCCATTCCGCAGCGTCGAAATTGCCGAAAGGCACCTCCGTCACCACGTTGTTGACCAGCGCGCGCACGGTCTTCGTCTGGTTCGTGGCGAAAGCTTCTGCGAAGTTGCATTTCACCACTGCACCCTGTTCATTGACCTTGCCGAAGATGGCATCGCCGTTGAGGCCGCTCCAGTTTTGCATGTGGTCGGTACTGCGGGCGAATCCGCGCATGGTGCCCACGAGGTAGTAGTTGTCGCCCGTCGTGTGAACGATGCTGGGGTCATGGACGCTGACGCGGCCGCGGTTGACAGTCGTATAGAGGGCGTTGATTTCAGAGAGTGTCACAGGCGTTAGTTCCTGTGCCCAAGCCGTGGTAGCGAATAGCGCTGTGGCGGCAAAAAAAGTACGTAGCATAGTCATTTTCCTTCGTATTTGTGGCCAAAGGTAGGCTTTTTTGATGACTTTCCTTAACAAAAGAGCCTGTTTTAACGTGTTTTAATATAAATAAGGTGTAAGGATTTGGTCTTTTCAGCGGAAAACCCTTCCTTTGCACCCGCAAAAACGCTTCGGCGTTAAACCTTCTGAAGACGGAGGGGTCATAAAAGTGAAAAAACAGCCTCACCCCCGACCCCTCTCCAAAAGGCGAGGGGAGAATAAAAGTTAAAAGTGAAAAATAGAAAATAAGAGAATAAAGAAAAGCGAGAGATCGCAAACTGTAAAATTGTAAAATCGTAAAATTGTCAAATCAACCTATGAAGAAGATTTTAATGCTCCTCATGGCAGGAGTGCTGCTGACCTCCTGCGTCAGCAAGAAGAAGTTCGGCGAACTGCAGACCAACTACACAGCGCTGCAGACCCAGTACCAGGCAGCTCAGGTGCAGCTGGCCGAGAACCGCGCCACCATCAAGAGCCTTGAAGACCGTCTGGCCGAGGCCCGTGCTGCCAACGACAAGCTGACGGCCGCCTATGCCGCCCTGCAGGGCTCGCTCGACAAGAGTCTGCAGCAGAACACCGAGGGCAACGTGAACATCTCCAAGCTCGTGGATGAAATCAACGCCTCCAACAAGTTCATCAAGCAACTCGTGGAAGCCAAGGACCGCAGCGACAGCCTCAACATGGTGCTGACGAACAACCTCACCCGCTCACTCTCCAAGGAGGAGCTGAAGGATGTCGATGTGCAGGTGCTGAAGGGCGTCGTCTATATCTCGCTCTCCGACAACATGCTCTACAAGAGCGGCAGCTACCAGATCAGCGACCGCGCCGGCGAGACCCTCAGCAAGATTGCCAAGATCATCACCGACTACAAGGACTACGACGTGCTCATCGAGGGTAACACCGACAATGTGCCTATCAGCAAGACCAACATCCGCAACAACTGGGACCTCGCAGCCCTGCGTGCTTCCAGCGTCGTGCAAGCCCTGCAGAACAACTACGGTGTTGACCCGAAGCGCCTGACAGCCGGCAGCCGCGGCGAGTACAACCCCATCGCCTCCAACGACACCGATGCAGGCCGTGCCCGCAACCGCCGCACACAGATCATCATCACGCCGAAGCTCGACGAGTTCATGGATCTCATCGGCCAGGCTCCCGAGGGTGCCGAGGGCGAATAACGGAACAAGACATCACAAAAAAAGAGGCTGTGTCAACACAGCCCCTTTTTTGTTTTCCACAACGAATTATGCCTTGAAAACCTCCTCGCCGTCGATGAGCGTAGCCACGATGTTGGCCTTTGCCACCTTCTCAATATCATCGTGCAGGAAGTCGCAGTCGAACACGGTCATGTTGGCAACCTTATCGACCTCGATAGAGCCCAAGCGGTGCTCCTGATGGAACTGGCGGGCTACGTTGATGGTCATGGCACGCAGCGACTGCTCGCGAGTGATGGCCTCCTTGAGATTGCGTGCCTTGACGCCGTCAATACCCATGAATCCCGCTGGAACGTTACGCTTCTCAGCCATATAGATGCTGTACTTGATGTCCAGCATAGGCGACACCGGAAAGTCGGAGTGGAACACCACGTTGGCACCGGCATCATAGAACGACTTGATGGGATATGCCTGGTCTGCCAGCTCCTTGCCGACATAGGCGATTTCCTGGTCGTAAACGCCCGGAACGCCTGGTGACCACAGTGGCGGCACGGCTGCTACGGAACCCGTTTCTGCCATGCGACGGACATCCTCGTCGGTTACGAAGTGCAGGTGTGCCAGAACGTTGCGCTGGTCCTTGTCGCCGGTGATCTTTTCGGCATCCTCGATACAACCTAACATATAGTGTGTAGCACCGCCACCCTCGGAGTGAACGTGAACGGACATCCCTTCCTTGTCGGCCTCCACAATCAGCTGCACCATCTTATCGTGGTCGTTGAAGCGCTCTGCGCCGTGATAGCCAGGAGTGTCGAGATAATCCTGATTCTGCCAACCTGTGTGCGCCTCGGTCACGCCGTCGAGGAACGCCTTGGCACCGATGATGTGGAAATACTCGCCACTCATCTCAGCACGCTGAGCAGCGATGCGGGCTATCTCTGCTTTCGGGTCGGCAATATTATCTGTCACATACATCCATGCATATGTGCGCAACTTCAGCTTGCCTTCTTTCTCCAGCTCATAGTACGCCTGGGGAGCATCGCGATGTATAACGTTCGCACCAGCATCACCAACGGTTGTATAACCTCTGCTGAGCGCAATCTCCTGCCATGCGAGCAGATAATCCTTGATGTCTCTCACCGTAGTAGGCAAATTCGGTACGATTTCGAACAAAGGACCTTCACAGAGATAGCCATTGGGGTCACCATTCTCATCTACATGCACCAAGTCATAGCCCCATTTCTTGGCATACTCCGCGTCCACGCCAGCCCATTCCATTGCTTTGGTGTTGAGCAACATAGAGTGTCCGCCGCCAGTTTGCATGAAGAGGGGTTTGTCAGAGCAGATCTCATCCAGAAATGACTTGTCAACGTATTCTTCATTTTCCACCCAACCGGCAGCCACGTAGAAGTCGCGCTGCGGATTCTTCGCGATAAACTCCTTGATGATCTCGCGGTATTTGGGATAGTTTGTCAAGCCTGCCTGCATCAGGTCTGCCTGTCCGATAGCACGTTCTCCGGCAAAGCTGCCATGGCAATGACTTTCCATGAATCCGGGGTAGATATAGTTGTCCCCATAGTCCAACACCTTGGCATCAGCACCGGCCAGCTTCTTCGCCTCCTCGGCGCTGCCAATGTATGAGAACACGCCATTCTTTACTACTGCTGCCTTGGCAAAGGGCCGCTTTTCATCAACTGTAATGATGTTGCCGAGAATAAGAGTCTGTTTCATATCACTAAGGTATTAAAGTATATTGTTCATTGTTCATTGTTCATTCTCTTTCCACAAATATACACTTCGCTTGGTTTGTTGTAGCTGATGCCCTCATGTTTTGCTGTAAGCAGATCATTGTCGAACACCAGGAAGTCGGCATCCTTGCCAGCCTCGATAGAACCCTTGGAGGCTTCGATGCCGAGCTGTTTGGCACCGTTGATGGTGTATCCAAGCATCATCTCCTCAATGTTCATTCTCTCACTCGCTGGAGGGAATGGAGCAACAGTTCTTCCGACTTCATCGAATCTGGTATTCTCATTGATCCAGCGTGTCATTCCGACCTCCATGGCTAAGTAGGGACTCCAGTTCTTAAAGTCGCCATAGAAGACTTCATCGCTCGACCAAGTCACATTGGTACCGCTGTCCCACAGCGTCTTACAGCGGTACATCTTGTTTGCGCGTTCCTCGCCCATTAGAGCGGTATAGAGATGAATAGGCTCGCCACCTATGTTGCCACTGTGCCACCACGGAGTGAAATTGGCTGTTACGCCAAGTTTGGCAAAACGAGCCAAATCAGCGTCGTCCTGAATCCACAGATGAGCACAGGTGACCTTCACATGGTATTGGTCGCCCAGTTCTTTTCTTGCCAGCTCCACGCCGTCCAGCACCACACGGGATGCAGCCTCGCCGACGGTGTGTAAGTGAAGATCCAGCCCTGCCTCATTGAGTTCTTTCAAGATTCCGGCTACCTGTTCTGCATTAAAGGCGGAAGCGCCCAACACACCGTCCACGTAAGGCGTGACCATTGCAGCGGTCTCAATCTTCATTGTGCCGTCCATGAAAATCTTCAGTGTATGCACCTTCATGTGCTCTGTGTTGAACTCGCGATTGAAGCGCTTCACGCCCTCCATGGCTTCCTTCAGTTTAGCTGGCTGTGTGAGCACATAACATCCATCAACATAGATTGGCAGTTTGCCCTGCATGTCAAAATTGCGTAACTGCGCGTAAATACGCTCTTGGATATCGTTGTGTTCCGGGAAGCCTGCGTCAAAGACTGCACTTACACCATATTCTTTACTGAAGTCAATCCAGCGGGAGAGTGCCGTTCTGATTTGTTCATCGGTCAGGTTTTTCCTTAATTCATCGAAAAGGAATGGCCAGCTTGCGGTCTCGTAGGACTCTCCTGTCAGGTGCCCGTCCTTGCGCACAAAATAAGCGAGTTCAGGCACGGGATCAGGCGTCTCGTCGCTAATTCCATGTGCCGCGAGAACCTTGGAATTCACCCAGTTGCTGTGACAGCCTATCTCCAAGACAACGAGCTCCTGGCCCTGACTGATTGCGTCAAGGTCCTCCTTGGTAATATTGTCTCCATTCAAGGCAGACTTCTCCAGCGCGAATCTGTAACGTTTCATACCTGAATTCTTCTGAATATAATCTGCCATGAAGTCCATGCACTCCTGCTTCGTTGGGCACAACACGAGCACGCCCAAATCTACGTACTCAAAGCCGGTGCCAGTGGTCACATGCACATGGCTGTCGATGATGCCAGGCATGACGAACTTGCCGCCGAGGTCGGTGACTTCGCCCTCATAGGCAGCAAGACCTGCTTCATCACCTACATACACAAACTTTCCGTCCTTCACTACCAAAGCAGTAGCCAGAAGGTTCTCCTTATTCGAAGTAAAAATCTTCGCATTCTTGATAATCTGATCTGCTTTCATGTTTTTTTCTTTTTATGATTAATGTTTGAAAGCGAGCCACATGCCTTGCGGGGAAATGAACATAGGCATCAGGATAAATGCCGGGACAAGGAAGATCAGACCTCGGAGCAGCATACATAGCGTAGCCCGGGTGTTCTGCTCGGTGGCTTGGTAATAGCCGATGATGGCCACATTCATCGCAAAGAAGATAGCTGAATAAGCGAACAGAGGCAGTCCGTTCATCGCTATCTCATAAGCATTCGTGCCTGCTTGCAGGAAAAGACCAATCAGCGGTTTGGCCGCCAAGGTGAGAAACGTGGTTGCCAATACGCCACAGATGGTGGCGGTGCTGAAACTCACCTGGAAAGCTCTTCGCACACGGTAGCGGTTGCCTGCACCATAATTGAAGCTGATGATAGGCTGGGCAGACTGCGCCACCGAATTGTTGACCATGAACACGATAGGATAGAGATAGCAGGCTACGCTGAACGCGGCGACACCATCTTCGCCCAACTCGCGTATGAAGACGTAGTTGCCCGTGAGCAGCATCATGGACATGGCCAGCTCTCCCAGCATGGAGGAGAAACCGCTGCGAGCCATATAGCCTACATTGCGTGCTGTCAGATAAAGGCTGGTAAGGCTGAGCTTCAGGCGGAGGAACCTGACGGCCTGCGCACGGAAGAACATATACCACACAACCATCGCTGCAGCTGCGGCACAGCTGATGGATGAAGCGATGCCGCTGCCCGCAATACCCATCTGCATCGGAAACACGAATAGCCAATCCAGGAAGATGTTCAGTAAGCCGGGAAAGATTTCCAATGAGGCTGCAAACTTAGGGGAGCCGTCAAGCCGGATGACGAAGGTTCCGATCATCTGTATGACGATGCAAATGCAGCCCGGAAGGATGGCGAGCAGGTAAGCCTGACACAGTGGCAACAGGGCATCGCTGCATCCCAGCAGTCGCAGGAAAGGCACGCGGAAGACAAAGACTGCAATGGCGGTAATGGCCATCAGCAGCGTGGCCACATCGAAGGCTTGGGTGATATTGATATTGGCAGCCTTGTGGTTGTTTTGTGCCAGATGTATGCTCGCCACCACAGACACGCCCACGCCGAACATCAACGCTATGCCCGTGGTGATCAGAAACAACGGAGAGACGATATTGATAGCTGCCAGCGCATTGCTGCCCACTCCTTGTCCCACGAAGATGCCGTCTGCAACCGTAAAGAGCGATGCAAACACCATTGACAGCAGCGTAGGATAGAAGATGCTATGAAACAGCGGCTCTATCCTCGACTTCCCAAAGTCTATACTGTCTCTTTCCTTGTCTTTGATCTTTTTCGCCATCTGCTTGAACCTGTCAGAGCATGTAATACTTGGTCAGGAAGTAAGTCCTCTCCCAATCCACAATCTTAACCTCGGACTCCTTGGCAGGATGGATGTCGAATTCATCCAACACCATCACCCGCTTGTCTTTCAGGTCATAGAGCGGCCATTCAGGGGACGGGCAACCGGTCCTTGCAAACTGTACCCACATCTGACGCATAGCCTTTGAGAACGTGGGGTCATAGGGCCTTCCGTCAACAAATTCCGGATGCGCGAAGACGATGGGCACTTCTTCAAAATGCGCACTCTTGCGGATCGGGTCTGAAGACTCCACCCTATAATAATAGGTGTAGGAC
Organism: uncultured Bacteroidales bacterium; assembly: GCA_902779845.1. Classification (GTDB taxonomy): domain Bacteria; phylum Bacteroidota; class Bacteroidia; order Bacteroidales; family Bacteroidaceae; genus Physcousia. Next base: position 37,794 of record CACZCZ010000036.1, read on the forward strand.
TTACCGCCGCCTATGGTCTGGCTCTCCGCCAGCTTGATGGAGCCGTCGATAAACCAACTATGGCTGAAAAGACGGCTGTCCGGCTCCCAGTCCTCTACAGCCCCTTCCTTGCAGTAGCTTTCTACCTTCGCTTTCTCCTCCTCCGTCAGCAGGTGGGCGAACTTCTTCGTCTTACGGTCTGCGACCCACGCCTTGAAGTTTTCCACTTGCCAGTCGGCCACGAAGCAGTTCATCTCGTCCTTGTTGCATCCTTGGAGGAAGACAATATCTTTAGCCACGCCGTTTTCATATTCCTTCCAGGGATCCAAAGGCAGAATACGCCCGTCTCGCACGGGGAACAGGCGCAGGGCAACCACCTCGGCGGCAGTAGCGACAAGTTCGTCGGCCGAGAGTTTCATCATGTCAGCAACGGTCGTGCAGCCAAGGGCCGCAATCAAATCATTCGTTGCTGCGATGGCCTCTTCCCGGGAAGATGTCTGGCAGGGGGCGCCGCTCTGAGCGATAACCTTCTGAAAGAACTGCTGCGAGCCCTTGATCAGAGGCTGCATCGTCACGCTTCCTGCGCCGGCCGATTCACCCCAGATGGTCACGTTGTCGGGATCGCCGCCGAAGGCTGCGATATTCTCATGCACCCACTTCAGTGCCATCTTCTGATCCAACAGTCCCAGGTTCTGAGCGTCGGGATAGTCCTTGCCATCCGGCAGGTGCGACAAATGGAGGAAACCGAGGACGCCAAGCCTGTACTGGACGGTAACAAAGATTACGTCCGGATTCTCTTTTGCCAGGTTGGCACAGTCAAACAACTCGAGATTTGTTCCTCCAGCTGCGAAAGCGCCGCCGTGAATCCATACCATTACCGGAGCCCCCTTCCCTGAAGCCGCCTCGTCCGATCGCCACACATTCAGATACAGACAGTCTTCACCCTGATACGGAAGGACGGTCTTGTCCTGACATGCGGCTTTTGGGAAATAATAAGCCTCATATACGCCATCGTTCGGCGCAACATCTACAGGCGCTTTCCAACGCAGGTCGCCCACAGGCTGCTGCCCTACAAACGGAATGCCCTTATAGGAAATGATGTTCTCCGTTTTCTTGCCAACGAAGGTGCCGTTAATACACTTGACGGCCAGCGACAGGTCGTAATTGCCGTCGGTAATCTTCTGGTTTTCTAAGTACTGTTCCATATTAGTTTCAGAATTTATCGTTGAAAGCTCACTCTCCTATGCTTTGAATAGAATCATTGTAGCTTTCATCCTTTAATATTTTTTAGTTATAAGGTATTCGAAGAAAAAGGTTTTGATGGCACAAAGATAACAATTATCCTTTGAACAACCAAAACTAAGGCCTATTTACCTTCAGTTTTTGTCGTTTTTGCAACTCTTTTGCATATTTTGAGTGTCAATTCCCCATCTTCCGTTCGAACCCCTTAGAACATCAGCTGAAATTTCAGCCCATGTTCTTTTTCCCATTCCTTCTCTCGATGTCAGCGCAAAATTGCGCCCACATATCCCTAATTTTTCATGGAGTTTTGACAACCTTCATCATTTTCTTGTTAATCAAGGAACGCGCCGCCACATCATGTCTTACCCTAAAAACGTTGAATCTGTAACGCCTCGTAATTTTTTTGTACCTTTTGCTGTACTGTGGTGCAAAGGCCAACGGAGTTAGGCGTGATTGGTTTTATCACGTGTGAGAAATGCGTGAAGAGGAAGGCTCGTTGGGTGGATCACCAAGGTGGTCCACTCGAAAGAGCTTGGTCTTCATGCCGTAAGAGCAAGGTCTTCCGACGAGTCCCACTAATGGGACACGGCATAGCGACTATACGTATTCGATGTTGTGCTTCATGATATTTGGACTACCTTCATCATTTGTGGCCTAAGGGGCTGATAAGTAGGTAACTATCTCAAAATATACCTTCATCATACCTACATGGAATCTGCATGGCGACTTCATGATGAATCTTTTTCGCAAGCATGAGCCCGCTAAAATTGAAAAATGACAGTACTATGTAGGTTTGATGTAGGTTTATTTCGAAGCAATTCTCTATATTTCAGTCGTTTAAGTCGGAAATGATGAAGGTTGCTGGAACTCTATGTATGCCGTTTTTTCCATGCCAGCTACAGGGTTATAATGGCCTCAAACCACTACCCTAAATCAGGGGAGTGGTTTGAGGCTGGTCATTTCTGTTGCAATTGTCAAGCAGATTTTACTGCTCAATGTTATATTTTGATAATAATTCTCTGAAAGCTTGTGCTTCGGCAGACTCTTGAACATCTTTTTCAGCTCCAAGCATCCGTGCCGTTGCATGGTTTCTAAGTTCAAAGAACCTCTGTGCCTGAGGCGTCCATTCTAAGTACTCGTAAGCGTGGGGAACTCCGGGTTCTACATAGAGCTCTGTGAATATACCTGCTTCCATCAGCTTTTGAGCATAGCTCATGTCTTCATCGCAGAAGAGATCCAGGCTGCCGACAATCATGAACGTCTCGGGCAAGCCTTTCAGCTGCTCGCAATCAGCTTTCCCCATCCAAAGACGTTGTTCTCCTTTGTCCAGACACAATGCCCGGCATATTCATTCTTGTAAAGATCCTTTTCACCGCCGGTACGGTAGTCAAGCATGGGATAGATCAGTACCTGGCCCTTCACGGGTACCTTTCCTTTGTCTTTGTTATAAAGAGCCAGACGTGCGGCCAGTCCGCCACCGGCGCTTTCTCCCTCAATGACAAAATTATCCGAATCCACATTTAATTCATCCGCATGCTCGTAGGCATAAAGAAGTCCTGCATATACTTGCTCCAGCTCCATGGGATATTTGTAAGCAGGATCCAGCGAGAGTGTATAGTCAGGAGCTACCACCGTGGCACCGCTCCCGTCGGCTATGCCCTGTATTTTGGGTTCATCCATGCTCACATTGCCAAAATGATAGCCACCGCCGTGGATGAAATAGACAAGCGGTGTCGTCTCACCCTCTTTGTAATTGGCTGGACGGAAGACCCACAAGTTGATCTGCTCGTTCCCTACGACAATGGTCCGTTTCTTGGCGTTTTGGGGCTCTTTGCCCTCTACGGTTAAATCTACGTTTGATGTCCCAACGGGTACCGTGATGCCATCAATCAGTTCATATCCTTTTGCAAGGAGATGTGCGCTTTTCGTTTTCATATTGTCATTCCTTTTTTAGTTGTTCATTTTCTTTCCACCAATATACACCTCACTCGGCATGTTGTGGCTGAAGCCCTCATGGGCTGCCGTGAGCAGGTCGTTGTCAAATATTAGGAAGTCTGCATCCTTGCCGACCTCGATAGAACCCTTGGAGGCTTCTATGCCAAGCTGCTTGGCACCGTTGATGGTATATCCCAGCATCATTTCGTCGATGCTCATCTTCTCACAGGGAGAAGGATATTCTGCAACGACTCTCGTCCTTTCAGGGGCTTTCACCTTGTCGTTGATATAGCGTGTCATGCCGATTTCCATACCAAGATAGGGATTCCAGGTTGCAAAATCGCCATAGATGATGTTATCGCTCGACCAGGTCACATTGGCACCTGTCTTCCACATCGTCTTGCTGCGGTACATCTTGTTCGCACGCTCTTCGCCCAGCAGGCTGCTCCATACCTCGAATGGATTGCCGCCCGTGCAGCCGGCATGCCACCATGGTGAGTAGTTGGCTGTAACGCCCAACTTGGCAAAGCGGTCCATATCAGCGTCATCCTGAATTTCCAGATGCGCACAGGTCGCCCGCACACGGAACTTGTCGCCCAGTTCTTTCTTAGCCAGCTCTACACCGTCGAGTACAGTGCGGGAAGATTGTTCACCCACGGTATGTGCATGGAAGTCCAGTCCTGCCTCGTTGAGCAGCTTCATTACCTCTGCAACCTCCTCCTTGCTGAAGGTGGTAGCACCGCGCTTGTTGGTATCAATATAGGGGGTGACCTGAGCTGCCGTCTCGATTCTCAAGGTTCCGTCCATGAAGACCTTGAACCTGTTTGTCCAGCTCGTACAAACGCTCATAGATACGTTCGTGGAGCGCCTCGCCCTCTGGGAAACCAGCGTCGAAGACTACGGTCACACCTGCGTTTACAGAATAATCAATCCAACGCATGAGCTCTGCGTCGATCTGCTCGTCTGTCACATTCAGATCATCAAAGAGCATGTGCCAACCAGAGGACTCGAATGCATTTCCCGTGACGTGTCCGTCTTTACGTACATAATAACTAAGTTCAGGCACGCGATCGGGTGTTTCGTCGGTAATGCCGTGTCTGTCGAGTATCTTGGAATTCACCCACACGCTATGACCTTCACCTTCCAGTATCAGGAGTTCGGCATCAGGACAGATGGCATCAAGATCCTCCTTGACAATGTCATTCCCTTTAAGGAATTTACGCTCCAGAATAAATCTGTAACGTTTCAGGCCGGGATTGCTCTTGATGCTTTTCGCCATAAAGTCGAGAGCTTCCTGTTTGCTGGAACAGAAAATGTACTCGCCTGGATCCATATATGCAAATCCGATGCTTGTAGTCACATGCACATGGCTGTCGATGATGCCAGGCATGACGAACTTGCCGCCGAGGTCGGTGACTTCGCCCTCATAGGCGGCAAGACCTGCTTCATCACCTACATACACAAACTTTCCGTCCTTCACTACCAGGGCCGTAGCCAGAAGGTTCTCCTTATTCGAAGTAAAAATCTTCGCATTCTTGATAATCTGATCTGCTTTCATGTTTTTTTCTTTTTATGATTAATGTTTGAAAAATAAATGCCGTCTGCAACCGTAAAGAGCGATGCAAACACCATGGACAACAACGTAGGATAGAAAATGCTGTTAAACAGCGTATCAATCTTCGTCGTACCGAAGTCTATACCATCTCTGTCTTTGTCTTTTATCTTTTTTGCCATGTGCTTGGGTCAGTCAAGGCATATAGTAGTTGGTTAGGAAATAGGTTCTCTCCCAATCCACCATCTTCAGTTCCGACTCCTTGGCGGAATGGATGTCGTGCTCGTCGAGCGCCATCACCAGCTTGTCCTTCGGGTCGTAGAGCGGCCAGTTTTTCGCCTTTCCATCGGGAGATTCGGCTGCCGTGAGCGACGGATTGCCCGTCTTGGCGAACTGCACCCACATCTTACGCACGGTCTTGCAGAAAGCCTCGTCGTAGAGTCTTCCCGTGAAGTCGTCGATTTCCGGATGCGCAAACACCACCGACAGCTCTGAGGCGTGACCGGCTTTGATCAGTGGCTGCGAGGATTCAACCCTGTAGTAGTATGTATAAGACTTGCCACCCGCCTGGGTCTGCAGCTCGGACAGTCTGATTTGCGGCGCGATAAACATAATCTGGCTGAAGAGCTTGACGGTAGGTTCGTAGCTTTCTCCCTGGATATCGTTGAGATAGCTCGTCACCAGTTCCCGTTCCTTGTCCGTCAGCCGGGCCAGTTCACCCTCCATGCGCTTCTTGGCCCATGTATTCCAGACATCCACTCCGGTGGCTCCGAGGAAGGTGTTCATCTCGTCCTTGTTACAGCCCTGCAGGAACGCAATGTCCTTTGCCGCGCCGTTGGCGTATGCCTCCCACGTGTTCAGGGGCAGATAGCGGCCGTCCCTCTCCGGGAATGTGGGCATACCGAGCTTCTGATAGAATCCGTACAGGCGTGTCCACACGTCTGCTATCTTTTCTGCGCTGACCTTCATCAGGTCGGCTACGGTCTTGCAGCCGAGTTCCTCCATCAGCCTGTTCGTGACAGCGATGGCCTGCTCCGATGATCGCGTCTGCCCGGGAGCGCCACTCTGTGAGATGACACGCTTAAAATACTGATGAGAGCCCTTGATCAGCGGCAGCAGCGTACAGCTTCCACCACCAGCCGACTCACCCCAAATGGTCACATTGTCGGGGTCGCCGCCGAAGGCCGCGATATTCTCATGCACCCACTTCAGTGCCTTGATCTGGTCCATGAGTCCCAGATTGGCAGCATCCTGATAGTCCTTGCCGTCCGACAGGTGGGACAAATGCAGGAAGCCGAAGAAGCTAAGTCTGTAAGCAGTGGTCACAACGATGATGTCGGGGTTCTCTTTCACGAGCTTATGGCAGTCATACTGCGGATCTGTCGTTCCGCCTACCTCGTATGCTCCGCCGTAAATCCACACGATGACCGGCTTCTTGGCAGCTACGTCGTCTGACTTCCACAGGTTCAGATACAAGCAGTCCTCCCCCATCGGATAAAGGGAAGCGGGGTCGCCCGGTGACTGGACAGGACTCTTCCCGTAGTAATAGGCCTCATAGACCCCGTCGTCGGGCGTAACATCCACGGGAGCCTTCCAGCGCAGGTTGCCCACAGGCTGCTGACCCACAAAGGGAATGCCCTTATAGGAAATGATGTTCTCCACTTTCTTGCCCACGAAGGTGCCGTTGATGCACTTCACAGCCAGCGACTTGTCGAATTTTCCATCGGAAATCGGCTTGTTCTCGCCGCCATACATCCCTTTCAAGGTTTCTCTGATCTCATTCAAATCCATGGTCTTTTCAGTATTAGTGAATATTTACTTTAGGTAAGCTACAATTCTTGCAACAACGCCTGTTGTTGTCGGCAAAGATAGCAATTATCTATGAAACATCCGCCCTTGATGTCATCAGACAACAAAGTTTTTGCTATTTTTGCAACATTTTTGCAGATTTTGCAGGTTGCGCCCCCCGATTACTCGTTCGATTGAGCCATCCACACCGTCACATTCTTGCCCATGCGCTGCTTGAAGGCGAGGCTGAAAGTACTGTAGCTACGGTAGCCGCTGTCGTAGGCCAACTGCTGGACTGTGAAGGAGCGTTTGCCGGTGATAGCCTTGCGGTAGAGCTTGACGAAATGCTGGATGCGCAAATCGTTGATATAGGCATTGTATGTCGTGCCCTGCATGGAGAAGTACTGGCTGAGGTAGAAGCGATTGGTGCCAAGAGCCTTGGCCAGTTGATGCAGCGTCAGGTCATGCTGTAGGTAAAGTCCTGTGTCTATGCAGAGATGCTTCAGCAACGATCTGATACTGTCGCGATTGGCTTGTGAGAGGCCTTTGGACGATGGGCTGTCATCGCTGCACGCCGCCGGAGCGGAGAGGTCATCCCCCACCCCGTCCATCGTGTGAAGGAACTCATCCTCAGGAATGTCTTCTAAGTGTTGAGGAAGGCTCAGGTCGCTCAATGTCTCCACACGCCACAGCAGATAACAGATGAGCACCATGCTGATGGCCGTCAGCACATAGATGTAAACCGTGCCTTCGCTCGTCATCGCATAGAGCACAAATGAAAGCTGCATCCCGGCCAGCACCAAGAAACTCCGCCACACCTCCTTGTGCTCCAGGTCGGCGTAGTTGTCACGCAGCCAGCGGCTGTACTGCCGCACAGCGCGCACCATATAGACAATGAAGCCGATGCACACCAGCACGAAATAGACATAAAGCACCGGCAGGTAGCTGTAATCGAAGGTAGCAGCACAGTACACATTTCCCACAGCGAAAGGCACGAACACCACGGCAACGGGCCACAATGGTCGCCGGCGGTCCTGCAGCATCGTAAGCATCACGATGACTGCCAACGGGAAAAACGTCAGGCTGTCTATCACGCCGCCTAACAGGTCGCACCGCCGGATAGCCTCTTCCGTGTGAAGAAAAAAGATGGACATATACCACACATGATTCAAGACAAGAGACGCAAAGAGCGCTGCCGCCCAGCGGCGCAGGCGCACCGGCGGCGTGATGTCAGCGGCAAAGGCATTGCCGCGTCGCAGCAGCAGATAGCAACTGGCTATTGCTGCCATCGCAGTCACGATGGAGTAAAGAATCGTGAACAACGTATCTTCCCGAATCTGGTCGTACATGTTGATGAACGTTTGCAACTGCAAAGATACAGCAAACCGAGCGAAGCGCCAAAGAAAAACCAAATTATTTTTAGCGGTTCACCCGGTTCGCACTATAAGTGTGGAGCGTCCACATTTCCACAACGAATTGGACACGCTCGGCATCCCGAAGGGTGACGCTTGACACTTCAAGAATTAGACGAATTCCTTAAATGGCTGTCTAAGAGGCCCCTCGACAATTCGTATAATTAGTATAACAATTATTACTTTTCACTTTTTTTTCGTCATTCATCATTCGTCACTCGTCATTCATCATTCGTCACTCTTCATTTTTCATTCGTCACCTCGCGCAGCCCTGGTGGAACTCGCTGCAAGAGCATGGTCTTCCGAGCATAAGAGCAAGGTCTTACAGCCATAAGAGCAAGGTCTTATTGTTTTTGCCATTAGTGGCAAAAAGGTTTCTCATAGGTGAGAAAATGTTTTATCATTGGTGAGAAAAGCCTACCTCACCACCTTCTTGCCGTTCTGGATGTAAATGCCTCGGGGCGGATGGTCAGTGGTCACGACTCTGCCGCTGAGATCATAACGCTGCAACGCAGACGTGAGGGAGCTGACGGGGGGAACGCTTTCACATGACCTCCCAGACGCTCTGAGAGACCACATGAAAGCGTTTTCAAGAGGACATCATGTCCCCACGTTATTCCTCACCAGGCAAAACCTGCATCTCCACCTTCTGAGTCATAACCATCTAAACCATCCAAGTTCGTATTTGTGGTTTGGATAGGTTAGACTTTCCGTTCATATCTCACCCAGAATATTTATCTGTCCCAGATGTCGCTGCCGCCGCCCTGATTGCTTACGTCAATCTCGTCGCCGCTGTCGAACCCGTCGGTGTTGATGATTTCTATCCTGCTGGCTTGCAGCAGTTGTGTCTTATATTGTAGTTCTACCACGTGAGTAGTGGGCTTCATATATTCTTTTTTCATATCGCTTATTTGATTATAACCTTGAGCTTGGTTCGAGCTCGCTCACGTTCTTTCTCCGCTCCGCTATGAAAGCGACCAGAGGTCGAGCGCGGAAACGTGAGCGAGCTCTCACTTCTCTCACTTAATCACGACCTTATTTCCTTTATGGATATACATTCCACGCTGTGTAGGCTTTCCACTCAGGCGGACGCCGTCAATCGTATACCATGTATCGGAATCACCAACCGTTAACCCTGAGCCATTAACCGTAATGATGCCTGTCGTTTCTTCATCACCGAATTCCAGGTGGAAGGCGCGGGCCTTGACGCCGGCGTTCTGCTTGATGTAGGGCACTGAGAAGTAGGCGCGGCATGAGCGGATGTTGCGGTTTACGCTCGAGTAGTACAGCGTGTTCTCGTCGCCCAGGAACAGGATGCTCTTGTCGTCGGCCACCACCGACACGGGCGAGTAGCAGCCCACCATCTGTACCTCCTGCAACCCCGTGTCGGCATCGCTCACCGTGGTCGAGGCTTTAGCGTCGATGGTCACGCCGCTGAACACGGGCGAGGTGAAGTCATCGCCTGCAGCGTCCCATTTCACCAGATACGGTACTCCCGCCTTGATGGCTGTGGCCTCCTTGAATGCCAGATAGAGCGTGCCGTCCGTTGTGTCGAAACCGTTCGTGCCGTTCGTGTTCAGCTCCATCAGCGTTGCACCTGCGAAGTCCGCATGCGCTGCTATCTGCGCCGCCGTGAGGTTGAACGGCAGGCACAGCGTATTCCACTTGCCGTCCTTGTAGAGCCGTCCTTGTAGAGCGTGCGGTCGCTGAGGACGACGTTGCGCGTCTGTTCGTCGTTATTATCGATATTGTTTGTGTTGTCCGCATTGTTGGCCAAGAAGAGGAGGGAGTTTACTGGGTAAAGCGTCTTGCCGTCGGGCTTGGTACTGATGTTGTCAGCAGCACTCCAGATGGCGCCGTCGGTAGCGGTAAAGTCTTTCAGCAAGTTCACCGTGCCGTTGTAGCTGGTGGCCGTGATGTGGTCGGTAGCATTGGTCCAGCTAAGGTTGACGGTGGCAAGTGACTTGTAAGATGGGCATTGATGGTTCCACCATAGATGTTAACCGCAAAGCCCGTACAGCCACTACCACCGCCAATAGCTGCCGAGCACATTCCACCTTGGGCTGTGATAGTTCCGCCATAGATATTGACGGTACCGCCAGACGATCCATGTTCAAATCCTCCTTCGACATATTTACCACCGTCACCGATACCAGCTCCTGCCCACGATGTGGCAGTCACTTTACCACCATAGATGGTGATGGTACCGGCACTGTTGTTGACACCTTCACCCCCTTCGTTAC
>CACZCZ010000037.1 GCA_902779845.1 uncultured Bacteroidales bacterium
GGCCTTCTTTCTTAGCCTCTTCTTTATTACTTTCTTTTTTGCTTCTTTTTTCTTTCATTTTTCTTCTCCTTTCGTTCTTAAAAAGGTTGTCTTTTGATGTCTGCGTCTTCGTAAGACCCGAGCTCAAATTTGAGCCCGGCTATTTTCACCCATGCTGGCTCCATGTTTCTGATGTCTCGCATGAGGTTTTTGTGTTGCTTACCCGTCAGCTCAGCGATTTCGAAGCGCCAAAACAAACCATGGTTGGTGGGTTTCTTTCTAGCTTATGGCCATTTTCAGCCGTCTCCCTTGGGGGACCACAGGGGGCCCGCTCTCGTTGATGATGACCGCCTTCTGCTGGCGACCGATGGAGTCGTGAATCACGACCCCATCCCTGTCTTCCTTATCCACATGGCGGTTCAGCGCATTACGATAATAATTGTTTCTTTTTTACATATAATGTCCATCAATGTGCACATGAATGATCATGAATATTTTTGACCATTATATGTACCCATTCTTGAAGTGTCAAGCGTCGCAAGCGCCGAGCGCGTGGTCATTCGTGTGAAAGATGTATTCACGCGGCTTACCGCGTGGTTCTTTTACCCAATATGTCATAGAGCACTGCCGAACGCTTGTTTTTGGGTTCGACAGTGCAAAGGTACGGACAAAAAAAGCCCGACGCAACAAATGTCGCGTCGGGTGGGAGTTGGTGGGAGTTTAGGCGGGAGTTTTGCCCTTTTTCCGCTGTTCGGTGGGAGTTTTTGCGTTTTGGTGGGAGTTTCTGCTCAGGAAGCGCCTCACAGTGAGACGCTTGAAAATTTTTGACGGAAAAATGTCGTTATTTCGACATCTCGAGGCCTTCCCTTCGACATTTCGACATTTCGGCATTTCGACATTTCGAAAAATCACCCTCGCCATTTCGAAAATTATGTTATCCTCCTTGTCCCATTACACTCTGGGTATCCGCTACAGCTCCAGAACTCCTTGCCCGAATTGATGCCCTTCCTGATGACTCGCTTAATCATCGGTTTGCCACAGACAGGGCAAGTGGGGGCATTGGCGGCGATACTCTTCTGGGTGCGGTGGGACAGGCGTTCAGCGGTAAGCCCTTCTGTGAAACCACCCTCTTCCTTGAATTCATTGAGCAGATGTTCTATCTGGCGATGCAGCATTTGAATGAGCCTATTGCAGAGCACAAGAAGACAGTTGGCCGCCTGCATGGAATCGTCGCCACTGAGCCATGCGTCGAACTTGTGTTTCTGTGCCAGGATGTGCTTGCTGCTCTGATGCTGCACATCATCCCTATATGTTGGTCTATCCAGCTGTATAGCATTGACGGCGGCATACTCCTGTGACCCCATGGACCATGGAATTTGTTCGTGCTGCATCAGCCAGTTAAGATAGTCATTGGCGAGTTCTGCCAGGCTCGCACGCGCCACATCCGTCAGCTTCATCTCCGTCTCACGCGACGTGGAATGCCGAGAATTGCCCTCGGCAATATTGGCCGGAGCCGAACGCGCGGCTTGTGTCATCTGGTCAAACTGTCGCCCGCAGGGGTCATTGGTTCGGTTCAGGTGGCGCAGACAGAAATCCTGTGTGGCAAGCTGTATCACGTTCGCCATCACCCACGTGTCCAGCCAATAATATCCGAATTTTCTAATTTCCATAGATTATTTATTTCGTCATTTCGACATCTCGCCATTTCGATATCTCGAACTAATTTATCACCTTCACCACCTTCCGCTCCTCTGTGCACTCACAGGAGTGGAATTAAGCATAAACAGCCCCGCACAGAGTGCGGCAAGCATGGACGTGATTCGTGTCTTCATAATCAAAAATATTGTTTAAGAAGAATTACCGATTTACCGATGTACGGAGCACGATTTTTTCGAAGCCCACGAAAAAACCTGAAAAAAGTTGCCAAAACATTCGAGAACCGCAATGGCGATGTCGTACCTTTGCAACATCAAAAGCAAATGAAAAATGAAAGAGTGAAAAGTGAAAAATTAAACGCACCAAGCATCGAAGCGCGATGCAGCAAGGTGTAAACGCCAACGCACCAAGGTGCGCGTTGGGAAGGCCCCAAAATGCAAAATACAAAATATAAAATACAAAATATAAAATATAACCCCGCTACATTTGGCCAATGTAATATAAACAACTAACCTATCTATTAACCTTAAAATTTAAATCCCCCAATGGTAGAGTATCAGCTATAAGAGGGGCTGGGGGTGAGTCTTATTCATAAAAAGAGCCCCTTCGGTGGGGCTCTTTTTGTGATGTGTTACAGGTTCTTGCCGTGGCACTGCTTGAACTTCTTGCCGCTGCCGCAGGGACAGGGGTCGTTGCGGCCGGGGAGCTTGTCGGCTGTGAAGGGGGTGCGGGGCTGCTGACCACGGGTGTCCTGAGCGGCTGCTGCCTGCTGGGCAGGGTCGCTGAGGTCGGCGGGAGCACCCTGGGCGTAGTCCGGACGGCTGTAGTTGGGGGCCTGCGTGGTGCCGGGGACAGCGCCTCCGCGACCGGCCTGGTACTGTGCGCGCTGCTGGGCGGCGGCACGGGCACGGCGCTGCGCCTCGTAGGCGGCGCGCTGCTGGGCGGCATCGTCGGGAGCCTGCACCTGCTGCTCGGGCACCTGTCCGCGCATGAGGATCGAGATGGTCTGGTTGTTGATGCGGTTGACCATCTTGTCGAAGAGCTTCACGCTCTCGAGCTTGAAGATGAGGAGGGGGTCCTTCTGCTCGTAGCTGGCGTTCTGCACGCTGTGCTTGAGCTCGTCGAGCTCGCGGAGGTTCTCCTTCCAGGCTTCGTCGATGACGTGGAGCATGATGGCTTTCTCGAAGGCGGTGACGATGGCGCGGCCCTCGCTCTCGCAGGTCTGCTTGAGCGAGACACCACCGATGTTATAGACGCGGCGGCCGTCCATGATGGGCACCATGACGGGGCGCTCGGCCCACTCCTGGCCGTTGGGGCCGTCGTAGATGGGCTTGAAGACCTTGAAGGACTCTGCGGCGATGATGTCTGTCTTCTGGCGGAAGCGGGCGAGGACGGCCTGGTAGGCCTGCTCCTCGAGGTCGGGTGTCTTCATCTGTGCGAGGTCGCTCTCGCTGAAGGGCACTTCCATGGCGAAGAGGCTGATGAACTCCTCGGCCATCTGGCTATGGTCGGCGCAGTTCTCGATGATGCTGCAGACGCGGTCGTAGAGCATGTCGGCGATGTCCATGCCGAGGCGCTCGCCCATGAGGGCGTGGCGACGCTTCTCATAGACGACGGTGCGCTGCTTGTTCATGACGTCGTCGTACTCGAGCAGGCGCTTACGGATGCCGAAGTGGTTCTCCTCGACTTTCTTCTGGGCGCGCTCGATGCTGTTGTTGATCATGGGGTGCTCAATCATCTCGCCATCCTCGAAGCCGAGGCGGTCCATGACCTTGGCGATGCGCTCGCTGGCGAAGAGGCGCATGAGCTTGTCCTCAAGGCTGACGAAGAAGACGCTGGAGCCCGGGTCGCCCTGACGGCCGGAACGTCCGCGCAGCTGGCGATCGACGCGACGGCTCTCATGGCGCTCGGTGCCGATGATGGCGAGACCGCCGGCGGCCTTCACCTCGGGGGAGAGCTTGATATCAGTACCACGACCGGCCATGTTGGTGGCGATGGTGACGGCGCCGAGGCCGTTGGTGCTCTGACCGGCGAGGGCCACGATGTCGGCTTCCTTCTGGTGGAGCTTGGCGTTGAGCACCTGGTGGGGTATCTTGCGCAGCGACAGCATCTTAGACAGCAGCTCGGAGATCTCCACGGAGGTGGTACCCACGAGGGTGGGGCGGCCGCTGTTGCGCATCTTCTCGACTTCGGCGATGACGGCGTTGTACTTCTCGCGCTGGGTCTTATAGACGCGGTCGTTCATGTCATCGCGGATGACAGGACGGTTGGTGGGAATCTCCACGACGTCCAGCTTATAGATGTCCCAGAACTCACCAGCCTCGGTGACAGCCGTACCGGTCATGCCGGCGAGCTTGTGGTACATGCGGAAGTAGTTCTGCAGGGTGATGGTGGCGAAGGTCTGTGTGGCAGCCTGCACCTTCACGTGCTCCTTGGCCTCGACAGCCTGGTGGAGGCCGTCGCTCCAGCGGCGTCCTTCCATGACGCGGCCCGTCTGCTCATCGACAATCTTAATCTCGCCATCGACGATGATGTAGTCGTCGTTGAGGGTGAACATGGCGTAGGCCTTGAGGAGCTGCTGGATGGTGTGCACGCGCTCGCTCTTGATGGCGTAGTCGGTGTAGATCTGATCTTTCTTCTGCGTGAGTTCCTCGCCTTGCAGGCTCTTGTCGCCCTCGAGGGCAGAGAGCTGTGCGGCGATGTCGGGGAGGACGAAGAGGTCGGCATCGTTGACCTGCTTGGCCAGCCAGTCGTTGCCCTTGTCGGTGAGGTCGGCGCTGTTGAGCTTCTCGTCGATGACGAAGAACAGAGGTTCTACGGCCTCGGGCATACGTTTGTTGTTGTTCTCCATGTAGATCTCCTCGGTGGCGAGCATGCCGCTCTTGATGCCGGGTTCGGAGAGGTACTTGATGAGGGGCTTGTTCTTGGGCAGTGCCTTGTAGGAGCGGAAGAGGGAGAGGAAACCCGCCTCGGTCTTCGCCTTGTCGTTCTCGGCCTGGCCCTCGGTGATGAGCTTCTTGGCATCGGCCAGGTACTGCGTGGCCAGCTGGCGCTGCACGCTGACGAGCTTCTCCACGAGGGGCTGGTACTCCTCGAACTGCTGGTCGTCGCCCTTGGGCACGGGACCGCTGATGATCAACGGCGTGCGGGCGTCGTCGATGAGCACGGAGTCCACCTCATCGACGATGGCGTAGTTATGCATGCGCTGCACGAGGTCCTCGGGGGAGATGGCCATGTTGTCGCGCAGGTAGTCGAAGCCGAACTCGTTGTTGGTGCCGAAGGTGATGTCGGCCTGGTAGGCCTTGCGGCGCGCCTCGCTGTTGGGCTGGTGCTTGTCGATGCAATCGACGCTGAGGCCGTGGAACATGTAGAGCGGGCCCATCCACTCGGAGTCGCGCTTGGCCAGATAGTCGTTGACGGTGACCACGTGCACACCGTTGCCTGTCAGCGCGTTGAGGAACACGGGGAGCGTGGCCACGAGGGTCTTACCCTCACCCGTGGCCATCTCGGCAATCTTACCCTGATGGAGCACGGTGCCGCCGAAGAGCTGCACATCGTAGTGGATCATGTTCCACACGGTCTCGTTGCCGCCGGCGACCCAGTGGTTGTGGTAGATGGCCTTGTCGCCCTCGATATCCACGAAGTCGTGGCGCGCAGCCAGCTCGCGGTCGAAGTCGGTGGCGGTGACCTCGATGTTCTCGTTATTGGTGAAGCGCTCGGCCGTGCTCTTCACGATGGCGAAGGCCACGGGGCGGATCTCGTCGAGGACCTTCTCGAAGACCTCCAGCTGTTCCTTCTCGAGCTTGTCGATCTTGTCGAAGATGGGTTTGCGGTCCTCGATGGCCGTCTGCTCAATCTTGGCCTTGAGCTCGTCGATCTGGTTGCGAAGGGGTACTCCGGCCTCGCGTATGCGCGCTTGTAATTCTTTGGTACGCGCGCGAAGCTCATCGTTGGAGAGCGCCTGTATCTCAGGGTAGATCTTCAGCACTTCGTCCACGAGGGGCTGAATCAGTTTCATATCGCGGTCGCTCTTATTGCCGAAGAGCTTGCGAAGAAGTTGGATGAAATTCATATATTGATTTGACGATTTGACAATTTTACGATTTTACAATTCTATTCGACATTTCGATATATCGATATTTCGACATTCGAAATCAATCTTTCAATTATCTCAGCTGCAATGGCGCTTCGCGGCTGGCGTTGGGAGCGCGGATGCGGAGGCAGCGGGCGAGGGTGGGGGCGACGGCGGTTGCCATCACGGGGCTGTTGATCTGTGCAGCCACCACCTCGGGGCCCCATATCATGACGGGATAAGGCTCGTAGGCATCACCCGGGTGCACCGTTGCGGAGCCGTCGGCGGCAGTCACCTGCCAGCCCGGACATACCTCCACGATGATGTCGCCGGAGCGTTCGGGATGCCAGCCGGCACGGATGCGGCTGACGGTCTGGTCCCAGGCGCCAAGGGCCATGCTGCGTGCTGTATAGGCGGCACGCACGCCGGACATCTGTCCGAGGAACTCCTCGCAGCGTGTCAGCACCTCGTTGAGGTTGAGCTGCTTCTGCTCGATGAGCTTGTGGTTCAGGTAGATATTGTTGCCGCTGGTGCCCTCGACCCACTGTGCTTTGCCGTAGAGGGGCACGAGGTACATGTTCAGCAGCATGGAGGCACGCTCCATCGAGAAGGTGCCAGAGGGGAGGCGGTAGGACTGCAGGTTGGTCTCGCCGCCGAAGGTGTCGCTGTAGCCGGTGGAGGAGAGCACCACGAGCGTGCCCTTGGGGCCTGCCAGATGCTCGAAGAGCGCCAGGAGGTCTGCGATGACACGGTCCAGGCGCACATAGGTGTCCTGCAGCTCGGAGGGTGCCAGGAGGACGCTCTTGTTCTCGAAGTTGCCGGCATAGAGACCGATGGAGAGCAGGTCGGGCACATTGTCACGACCCAGATAGGAACCTTCCACGCAGCGCGAGACGAAGTTATAGACCTCCTCGTTGACGAGGCCGGAGGTCTTGAACTGACGGATGCGGCTGGCGTCGGTGAAGGAGTGGCTGAAGTCGGTCTTCTTGTCGAAGGCGATGCTCTGGAAGTAATGGAAATCGGAATGTGCGCCCTCCACGACAGGCTTCCACGTCATTGAACCGATGCGCTGAGACAGCGGTTCCATGCGTTCATAGACGGAAGCCCATGAGGGGTAGTCGCCATAGTAGCTGGTGCCGCACCACGAACCCGTCTGGTCGCTGATCCAGAAAGCGCCGTCGGCGACGTGACCCGCCATGAGGACGGCCATGTCGCGGTCAGGGGCGATGGCGTAGGTGACAGCGAACTGGCCCGTGGCCACCTCCAGTTCGTCGGCCACAGAGGTGGTGAGCATGCTGGCAGGCGAAGAGGCCTCGTTGGTCTGATGTCCCTTGTAGGCAGCGTCGTCCACGCAGTAGATGGGCTGCAGCGTCTTTCGCGAGAGCCACTTCAGCGAGGTGATGCCGTGGTCAGACGGCGTAGCGCCCGTGACCATCGAAGCGGTGGCCGAAGCCCTATCGACCGGCTTGAAGGCCTGACGTGCATCGGGGAAATAGCGACCGCGCGTCATGAGACGCTTCAGGCCGTTCTCGCCATACAGCGGCGAGAAAGCTTCGAGGTAGTCGGTGCGGAGTTGGTCAACAAGGATGTGGACCACCAGGCGCGGCTGCTGGGCTGTGGTCTGCGCCTCGATGCTCATCATGGCCATGAGGGCCAGGAGCGATGTCAGCCATCGATTGGAGTGGCTGTTGTGCAGGGGGGTATGACGTTCGTTGTGCGACACGGGTTAATAATATAGGTGTTAACGGGTGGTGCGTTGAATGGCCAGATGTACCAAAGCACGACTCAGCAAAAGTAGTGCCAAAGGATAGATCAACGGCGTGAAATCTTGCGGAATGAAGAAAGAAAGTGCAAGGAAGAGGACGAGGAAGGCTGCCGCAAAGGCGTGATAGATGCAGGGCTCGCGGCGACGGTCGGCGCGCACCACTGCCGGCACGAAGAATAGCGGCAGCGGATTCAGCACCCATATCTGCCAGTTGGAGCCTACGCCCGGATGCGTGGAGAAGAGCATCATGAACAGCAGGAGAATGCCGGCCAGTCCCTGTAGCGTCATCAGCACCACATCTACGCCCCATACGATGCGACGGCGGCTGTATTCCCAGACGGCCAGCAGCACGCCGGCAGCCAGCAGCAACCAGAAGAGAAGGGTGGGGGAGAGGGGGAAGGAGGGTTCGCTGGCAGCCTGCTGTCTCTGCACCTCGGGGTTGGCCTCCAGGATGACGCGGCGCTCTGCCACCAGCGGATAGAAGCGCATGTAGCCGCGCTCAATCATGATGCTGTCGGCATACCACATCATATAGATAGGTAGGAAAGTCTCGTTGCGCTCGGTGAGCAAGGTGTCCACTTCGGTGCCCAGCAGCATATCGTTGCCGGCTTCATCCCAGGGGGAGCCGGCCGTGAACTGATGCAGCATCTGGCGAATGGTGAACCGGCGTGGGCGCATCGGGTAGCGCAGTCGGCCGTAGATGTGTGCCTCGATGATGTCACGAGCCTTGGTGGTGCAGTTCTCGCGGAAGATGTTGTAGCGGTAGGTGCAGTTCTCGGGCAGGCAGTTCTCCTCCAGTGCCTGCAGCAGCTCCTGTGCCTCCTGGGGATAGAGGTTCAGCACCTGCTCGGTAATCGACGAGCCGCGCAGCTTGTAGGCGTACTCGAAGAGGGGAAAGTGCTCGCGGCCCACCATGTAGTCGCACTCGCCCAGCACGAAGTGCCAGACGAAGTTGGGCTGGTTGAAGTCGAAGAGCCCGTAGTTATAGACGACATCGAAGCGGTCGCGCTCGCTGCGGGCACGGATGGCGGTGTGGCCATAGAGCTCATAGGTCGCCGAGCCTGGGGAACAGGTGAGCAGGCTCACACGCAACGTGGAGTCCAACTCGTCAGCGGCCTGCGTGGTGTCGGCCAAAAGGCGAAGCGGAGCACACAGGGCACCCAAGAAACTGAGAAAAAGGATGAGGCGTCTCATAAACGGGCGCAAAGGTACGCAATTTTTACGATTTAGCATTTACGTTTTCCTATTTTCTGCACATTCTTTACTTAAAATAAATAAAAAAACGTCCCGTGACAAAGATAAATTGTAAATTGTAAATCGTAAATCGTAAATAAGTGCTACCTTTGCGGCCGCAAAAATGAATTTGGTCATCGATATCGGCAACACCACCGGCAAATATTTCTGCTTCGAGGGTGAGGAACTACTGGCACACGGTAGTGAGGAGGGTCACGCCCTCAACTTCCTTGCGCACATCGGACAGGATGCCGCCGCCGCCATCGTCAGCACCGTCGTGGACCTGGCTCCCGAGGCCGAGGCACGGCTGCGTGCGCTGCCGTGTTCCGTGCTGCGCTTCACTGCTGCCACGCCCACGCCACTGACCAACCGCTACCGCACGCCGGCGACCCTCGGTACAGACCGCTTGGCGGCTGCCGTAGGTGCCTGGGCACAACAGCCCCACCGCCCGCTGCTGGTGATTGATGCAGGCAGCTGCATCACCTTCGACTTCGTGACGGCCGACGGTGCCTACGTGGGCGGCAATATCGCTCCGGGTCTCCACGCCCGACTGCAAGCCATCGGCGACTACTTCCCGCGGCTGCCCTTGGTGAGCGCCGAGGGCGACACGCCCGAACTGGGTTACGACACCGAGACGGCCATCCGTGCAGGTGTGATCCAGGGCATGAAACACGAAATAGAGGGCTATATCGCCGCTTTTCGTAAGAAATATGCCGACCTTTTGGTTTTTTTAACGGGCGGCGACGAATTTCGCTTGGACGACAGCGTAAAAAGCTGCATCTTTGCAGACCATTTCATCGTACCACGTGGATTGAACCATATTCTCTGCCACCATCTGAGCATGACGAAAGCATCATTATGAAACTTAAATATACCTTCATCCTCCTCTTCCTCATCGCCCCCTGGACACTGGGGAAGACGGTCGCACAATCTAACGGCTCCAACTCGTCCTACTCCCGCTTCGGACTGGGACTGCTGAGCGATCAGGCCAACAGCTACAACCGCTCAATGGGCGGCGTGGGTCAGGCACTGCGCTCCAACAGCCGCATTAACTTCCTGAACCCCGCCAGCTACTCGGCAGTAGATTCCCTCACGTTCCTCTTCGATGTCGGCATGAGCCTGCAACGCACCCGAATGGTGCAGGACAATGCGCATGTGGGCGTTAGCAACACGTCGTTTGACTTTGTCACGGCGGCTTTCCGAATGCGCAGACATCTGGGTATGACCTTGGGCTTCAAGCCCTACACCCGCATCGGCTACTCCTTCTCGCATGAGGAGAACGTGGGCCTGGACTACAGCACCGGCGAGCAGATTACGAGTCCTTCGGAATACGATGGCGAGGGAGGCCTGCATGAGGCCTTCATCGGTGTGGGCTGGGAACCCTTCAAGGGTTTCTCCTTCGGCGCCAACGTCGGCGTGTTGTGGGGCAATATCAAGCATAGCATCCTCACCGCCTACTCCCAGAACAGCGTCCTCTCCACCACCGACGGTAATATCACCACGCTCTACGATGCCTCCATCGTCACGTGGCGAGGTGATGTGGGTGTGCAATACCAGACGGTCCTCAACAGCATGAACCGCCTCACCTTTGGTGCCACCGTGGGCATTGGGCATAAAATCAACAACGACGCTTCGTATATCAGCAGTACCAACGCCAGCACAGCCGACACGCTGGTGGCTGCGAAGGGCTTCCAGCTGCCGATGACCTACAGCTTCGGTTTGGCTTGGGAACACGCCGAGCGCTTGTTGCTGGCAGCTGATGTGCACTATGAACAGTGGGGAAAATGTACGACACCTGAGTTCGACAAGTACACCAGGACGTATGCGGCTACCACTGGAACCTACAAAGACCGTCTGCGCGTCAACCTGGGTGCTGAGTACGTCCCGGGTCGCTATGAGCGTCCCTTCAGGCAACGTCTCAACTATCGTATTGGTGCTTTCTTTTCAACGCCTTACCTGCGCATCAACGGAGAGAACGGACCTTCGGAGTTCGGCTTGTCGGCGGGTGTGGGCTTCCCCATTACCAACGGTTGGGCGAACATGAACTATCTGAACCACTACTTCCCCACCTACGTGAATGTCGGCCTGCAGTGGACCAACCGCTCGGCGGGCGCCACCGGCTTCGTCCGCGAGAATATCGTGCAGCTGAACATCGGCTTGACGTTCAACGAACGCTGGTTCATGAAGTGGAAGTTTAAGTAAGCACGGAAAGACGCGGAAAGTATCGGAAAGACGCGGAAAAGAAAAGTGAAAAATCAAAAGTGAAAAGTGAAGGAGTGAAAAGTGAAAAATAAGGATCACTATCATTTATCGCTTATTGCTAAGGTAACCACCCTCCCCCTACGGGGGGGAGTGAGGAGGGGGGCTTCTTATTATTTTTCACTTTTCATTCTTTCATTTTTCACTCTCTTCTCCTGCAGCGGTCACCATGAGCATATCGCGCCTGCTGTCAACGAGCAGGACTCGCTGCCGTTTCTGACGGCACACGGCATCTCGAACCTCATCTCCGACTCGGGCATCATCAGCTACAAGATTGTGGCCGAAGACTGGCTTATCTACACCACCCAACCACAGGAATGGAAGTTCCTGAAAGGACTGTTTCTGGAAAAGTTCGACACCACCTTCCACGTGGAATGGCACGTGCAGAGTGACACCGCTTACTGTCATGACAACCGGGTGTGGGAGCTGCGAGGGCGTGTGGTCATCCTGAACCGCGAAGGCGACCTCTTCGAGACCGAGGAGCTGTTCTGGAATATGGATGAGCACCAGATGTGGAATACGATGTTCATGACCATCACCAAACCCGCTACCCAGCAACAGCTGCAAGGTTACAACTTCCGTTCCAACGAGGAGATGACGGACTATCATATCGATAACTCGTCGGGCTACACTCCCGCCAAGGACGATGCCGAGAGTGCCACCACCGAACCCAAAGAAGAACGTGCGTCGCAGGCTGACAGCCGCCGCGCACTACAAGGACAATGACCACACTCATCATCTACATCATCATCAGTCTGGCCTTCTCGGCCTTCTTCTCAGGCATGGAGATCGCTTTCGTCTCCAGCAATAAGTTGCGCTTTGAGATGGACCGCTCGCAGAGCGGCTTCGGCTCCCGCATTGCTGCCATCTTCTACGAGCACCCCAACAGTTTCATTTCCACGCTCCTCGTGGGTAATAACATCGCTCTGGTGGTCTATGGCATTCTCTTTGCCCGGCTTCTGGACCTCGTCGTGCTGAAACCGCTGGGCATCACCGATGAGTGGATAATATTGCTCACGCAGACCGTCCTCTCCACCGTCATCGTGCTATTTACGGGCGAGTTCCTGCCGAAGCTGCTGTTTAAGTTGAACCCCAACCGCACGCTCACCTTCTTCGCTCCGATCTCCTACCTTTTTTATATCCTGCTCTTTCCCATCGCCAAGTTCACCAGTGGCCTGGCCAAGTTCATTCTGCGCATCTTCGGTCTCAAGATCACGCCTGCCGACACCGAAAGTGCTTTCACGAAGATTGATTTGGACTACCTAATCCAGTCCTCCATCGAACACTCCGACAACAACGAGGCCATTGACGATGAGGTGAAGATCTTCCAGAATGCGTTGGATTTCAGTACCTGTAAGGTGCGAGACTGCATTGTGCCGCGCACGGAGATTGTGGCAGTGGATATCCATGAGAGTCTGGAGGCGCTGAAAGCGCTCTTCATCGAGAGCGGCTGCTCGAAGATTATTGTCTATGAGGAAGATATCGACAACATCGTGGGCTTCATCCACTCCTCTGAGATGTTCCGCCTGAAGGGCAGCGACAGCTGGAAGGAGCACATCCGCGAGGTGCCTATCGTGCCGGAGAGCATGAATGCTCAGAAGCTGATGCAGACGCTGATGCAGCAGAAGATATCGTTGGCCGTCGTCGTGGACGAGTTTGGCGGCACCAGCGGCATCTGTACGCTGGAGGACCTCGTGGAAGAGATCTTCGGAGATATCGAGGATGAGCACGACCAGCAGAACTATACGGCCAAGCAGTTGCCGACAGGCGAGTATGAACTCTCGGCACGACTCGAAGTGGAGAAGGTCAACGAGCTCTTCGGCCTGGAGCTGCCCGAGAGCGACGACTACCTCACCATCGGTGGTCTCATCCTGCATCGCGTGCAGCGTTTCCCAAAACTCAACGAGGTGGTGAGCTTCGACAACCTGGAATTTAAGATTGTCAAGAACACAAGCACCAAAATAGAGCTCGTACGCCTCCGTATTTTGGACGAATAAGGCCTTTTTCGCTAAACTTTCGCCTCGAAAATGTAATTTTCGGGGCAAAGACGTGGTCATGTCCGAAATTCTTTGTACCTTCGCACGCTTTTTTGAGGCTAAATCGTCGAAAACGAACAAAAATAAATAAATCAACTTCAACAAATGGCAACATTACAAAAAATCAGAAGCAAAGGTGCGCTGCTCATCCTTTTCGTGGGTCTCGCCCTCTTTGCCTTCATCGCAGAGGAAGGTGTGCGCTCGCTGTCTTCTTCACGCGCCGAGACACACCAGCGCATAGGTGAGGTCTATGGCAAGTCCATCAACATTCAGGAGTTCAACGACCTCGTTGACGAGTATGTCAGCGTTGTGAAGTTCACCTCCGGTACCGAGAACTTCACCGACGAGCAGATGCAGCAGCTGCGCGACCAGGTGTGGCAGACCTATGTACAGAATGCCCTCCTGGAGCACGAAGCCGCTGAGCTCGGCCTCACCGTCACCGACGCTGAGATGCAGGAGATCATCAAGACGGGCCAGAACCCGATGCTCGCTCAGACGCCCTTCCGCAACCAGCAGACCGGCGCTTTCGATGTTGAGCAGCTCAACCAGTTCCTCAACCAGTACAAGAGCATCAAGGACCAGCCCGGACAGCCCGCTGAGGCCGTTGAGTACTACACCCAGATGTACAACTACTGGAAGTTCATCGAGAAGACCATCCGTCAGCAGACGCTCACCAACAAGTTCCAGTCGCTGCTGAGCAAGCTCTTCATCGCCAACCCCACCAGCGTGCAGAATCTCTTCGATGCTCGCAACGACGAGAAGGAAGCACTCCTTGTATCTGTTCCCTTCAGCGCTGTCAAGGAGGAGGTGAAGGCCGACGAGAGCGAGCTCAAGGCTAAGTACGAGGAGATGAAAGACCTCTTCCGCACCAACCAGCCTTCTCGCGACATCAAGTTCATCGACGTTCCCGTTCAGGCCAGCAAGGCTGACCGCGACGAGATCATCGCTGAGCTGCAGGAGGTGGCAACACAGATGCAGGCAGAGAATGCTGACTTCGCCAACATCATCCGCAAGAGCGGCAGCATCATCAGCTACAGCGCACTGCCCGTACGCCGTGCTGCGCTGGCTTCTGACATCGCCAAGGAGATTGACTCGATGGCTGTCGGTACCCAGAAGGGTCCCTACCTCAACATCGCTGACAACACCCAGAACATCGTGCGTCTCATTGCTAAGACCACGCTGCCCGACTCCGTGCAGATTCGTCAGATTGGCATCGGCGGCATGGACGAGGCTGCTAACAAGAAGACGGCTGACAGCATCATGACAGCCCTCAACGCAGGCGTTCCCTTCGACAGTATCGCCAAGAAATACAACCAGACGGGCGAGGCTCAGTGGATTACCTCCTCGCAGTACGAGCGTGCTACCCTCGATGATAACAACCTCAAGTTCATCAACACCATCAACGCTCAGGCTGTGGGAACCACCCAGCAGATCAAGCTCGGCACCGGCATCGCCATCGTGCGTGTAGATGACCGCAAGAACATGGTGGAGAAATATCAGGTGGCTGTTGTCAAGCGCCCCATCGACTTCTCCAACGAGACTTTCAACAAGACATACAACGACTTCTCGCAGTTCGTAGCCTCCAACAAGACCCCCGAGGAAATCGAGGCCAACGCTGTGAAGGCCGGTTATATGGTGCAGCAGCGTTCTGACATCTTCAGCAGCGAGCACAACGTAGCGGGTCTCAGCGCTACCCGTGAGGCTTTCCGCTGGATCTTCAATGATGACACCAAGGTGGGTGAGATTTCCGAGATCTACACCTGTGGCAACAACGACCACCTCCTCGTTGTCATCCTCACCGGCAAGAACGACGGTAAGTTCTCCACACTGGAGAGCGAGGCTGTGAAGGCTTTTGTCGAGGAGAAAGTCCTCGCCGACAAGAAGGCCGGCATTCTGCAGGAGAAGATGGAAGGCTGTGCTGACATCCAGGCTGCTGCCAAGCTGGCTGGTGCTCAGACCGACACCATCCGCCACATCACTTTTGCATCCCCCGTCTTTGTGCCTTCTGTAGGTGCTAGCGAGAACGCCCTCTCCGGCGCTGTTGCCAAGACTGCCAAGGGTGGCTTCGCGAAGGGTGTCAAGGGTAACGCCGCTGTCTATGCCTTCCAGGTGATCAACGAGTCCAAGACCGATGCCAAGCTAGACGATGCCGCCAAGCAGAACATCACGGCACAGATCAATGGCGCCAACTTCCGCGCTGCTTCTGGCTTCATGCGTGAGCTCTACATGAAGGCCAACGTCAAGGACAACCGCTACCTCTTCTATTAAATCGCACACTACACACGCGTATATATAAAATAAGGTACGCGCGCAAGCACATTTTACCTCCCTTGCAGGGCTTTTTCCTGCAAGGGAGGCTTCTTATAGTTAAATAATGTCAATCTTTTGGGCAAAAGTTTCCATGTGAACGCAGAAAACTATACCTTTGCATTTGCAAAGTCAAGATAGCAAAGCTGAAACAATGAAAACCCAACTTATCCTCAAACGTCCCGTCCACTTAGCCCTCGAGGCACGTCGTGAAAAAGAAGCCGTTCGTCGTATGCTGACGTTCGAGCGTTTTGCGCGCGACAACCAGTTATGGGACCAGATGCTTACCTGTTACACGACCGATGCTGTCGTCAAGGCTTCTTGGTTCGAAGGTTCGGCCAAAGAGTTTGTCGATGCACTGGCTGCACGCACAGACCACATCCCCTATCACATCCATGCTTGTCTCGTCTGGACACACGGCAACCGTGCTGTCGCTATCGTCGAGACCACCTTCCCCGTGAAGACCGAGATTGCGGGTGTCACCTTCAACCAGACGGGTGACTCGCAGTACATCTACCGCCTCATTCGCATCAATGGCGAATGGTACATCAAGACCTGCGACACCATTCTTGAGGAACTCCCGGGCAAGACACGCCCCGACTACCTCAAAGACCTTTATGAGGAAGCCGACAGCTGGCTTCTCAATGGATAGATCTCCATGTGTTGGAATTATATGAAAGGGACGAGTGAAATACCTCGTTCCTTTTTTTATTCTACAAGTTCATCTTGAGTTAGATGCTGTTTATAGAACTAAATTCTATAAAAAAAAGAAGCGTTTCTTTGGCAGGAAAAAAAATAATATCTAATTTTGCGGGCGAAGAACGAACATATACTAATAAACTAACACAAATAAAGCCCTTTTATGAAAAAACACCTACTCCGAGGCATCCTCCTATGCATTGTTGCTATGGTAGGTTGCGTGCCAGCATTATGTGCTTCAGATTTCACCATCCGCTTTGTGGATGCTAAGGGGGCACCTATTCTGCGTGCCAATTCTACACTCTCGGAAGTCATCCATCTCTATGGTACGGGATCAGAGGCTACCGTAACAGTTTCTGCTGCAGGTCTTACCGAAGACATCATCCTGCGGGTGGGACCCGGTTTTGAGGTCTCTCCGGCCACCATCAAAGCAGGCACGGAAGCGGTAGATGTTGTCGTGCGTAATCTTTCCACGCTACGTCACACGCAGAGCCAGCTGATCCTGCGCTCAGGTGATCTCCGGACTTATGTCAACATTGATGCTACGGGTACGCCCCTCCCCGTGAAGGACCTCTCAGCCGATGCGCAGAAGTACGAAGGCGCCATTGTTGCCTCACAGTCCTTCGACCCCTCGGCGCTGAGCGACAAGGGCTATACGATAGAGATCAAGGCGCGCACGGACGATGCCTCGAAGTCCGTCCTTCCCTATGCCGTTACCGCAGACGGTCTGGGCTTCAAGAGCTACATCCGCAGCACCACGATGGGTCTGATGAACGGCCAGGGTGTGTTCGTGTCCGAGAAGGGTCTGTCGAATCCCTCCAACGGTGGCACATTCTATAACACCGACGGCCTGTTCCACACCTACCGCTATGCCGTCACGGGCGACCGCCGCGTGTTCGTGTATCGCGACGGCATCCCCGTTGACACGTTCCGCATCGCCGACCTTGCG
>CACZCZ010000038.1 GCA_902779845.1 uncultured Bacteroidales bacterium
GTTCTGCGGAATCCACGCCAGCTGCGACCTGCCTTTCGTGGCGCTCTTGCCGTTGTAGGTGGGAACGTTGATGGTATAGGTGCCGGCGGGCAGGGTGACCGCCTGACTGTAGGTCATCTCTACGCCCCAGCCCGTGGACAGTGCCAGTGCGCCGCCCTCGCTGCCTTGGTAGCCCTGGGCCGGCACTTCGCCGCCGTTGAATGTTCCGGCAAAGCCGTACTGGTAGATGCCCGTGATGGTGTAGTCGACGGTGAAGCCGGCCGTCCATCCCGTGATGACTTTGATCTCCTTGTCCACCTTCGTGGTCTGTCCGGCAGTGTGGTGGAATCCGCTGTCGAAACCGTAGTTCTTCAGGTAGTCGGCGGTGACGTCGGTCTGTGCCGTAGCCGTAAGCGACGCTGCACCGAGCAGTAACGAAAGAATCTTTTTCATGTCGTATAGTTGTTTCATATAAGTTTCGTTTGGCTATTATCCTTTTAATTAACGTACATAAATGGTAAATGGTTAAATGGTAAATGCCTAAATATCCGTCTTCGCCGACAGGACGAAGGCGAAGTGGTGGGGCAGGTTGCCGTCGATGGTGTATTGGGGCAGGGTGCGCTTGCCCCATGTGTCGGTGCCGCCCACGCCATGGACGTTGAGGTCGATGTTGACGTTGACGAAACGGCCTCGCGGCACTTCGTGGGGATGGAGCGGCCCGAGGTCTTCGTCGCCGTAGTCCCAGGCGCTGACGCAGAGCGGCTGCAGTCCTTCGATGCGGACGGTGCGCCCGGGCTGTGAGAGTTCTATCCATCGCACGTCGCAGCGGTAGCCGTTGTCCTGCGGGTGTATGTATTCTGTCTGGAAGTCGCTGAGCGACATCGCGTACTTGCCGAGCAGGGCCGAGCGCTTGCGGTCGGGGTAGTTTTCCCAAGGCCCGCGACCGTAGTAGCTGATCTGTGTAAAATCGGCAGGCAGGCGCATACGCATGCCGAGTTTGGGTATCACCGGGCGGTCGTGGGATGTGGGTCGGTAGTCCATCTCCACGAGTATGCTGCGTTCGCTAAGCGCGGTGTAGTGCACCTCGACGTCCCGCACCTCCTTCCACATCGCCGTTCGCCGTGCAAAGTCGGCGGCACTCTGGTTGTCGTTCTCGGGCTTCCAGAAATAGGGCTCCAAGGGGGCTTGCAGCAGCTCCCTGCCATCGACAATCCACGACGTGAGGGCATTGCCGCTGACGGTGAAGCTCCTGCCCTTGACGCCGGCACCGGCGTGCTGGGTGAGGTCGGTCTTGGCGTGTTTCATCAGGTCGGCTTTGGCGGGGAAGGAGTAGGGTGTCAGCACAAACTGCTCGCGGGCTACGGCAAAGCCTTTGCGGGCCCACGGCATGTCGCGGCGGAGTCGGGCAGCGATGTTGAGCAGTGTCTCGCTGCCGTAGTGCAGGGTGTCGTAAGTGATGTCGTATTCGTTGATGTCGGTGAAGCAGTCGCGGTTGATGATGTGTACTGTACCATCGTCGCCGCGCTCGAAATGGAGGGGTTGATAGACGTGCTGCACTTCGTAATAGTGGGGATGTGGCTTGCGGTCAGGACCTACGATGCCGTTGATGAGGAAACGCCCGTCATTGGGCTTGTCGCCGAAGTCGCCGCCGTAGGCCCAGAACTCATCAGGCTGCAGGGGCAGGTCTGCAGAGTAGTGCAGGGACGAGCCGTCGATGGGCTTTGCGAGTCCCTGGTCGGCCCAGTCCCAGATGGCGGCGCCGATGATGGTGGAGTCGGCATAGATGATGTCCCAGTACTCCTGGAGGTTGCCCATGGAGTTGCCCATGGCATGGCAGTACTCGCGCATCATGAATGGTCGGTCTGTGACGCGTTCGGCGACGCGCTTCATCTCGTCGGGGTAGAGGTAGCTGTCGTCGTAGATGGCGGAGCAACGGCGGTCGCTGTCGTAGAAGGGAGGGCGTGTGGGGTCGAGGCGTACGATAGTGTCGCGCATGGCTTCGGCATTGATGCCTGCGCCGGCCTCGTTGCCAAGACTCCATAGGACGATGCTGGGATGGTTGCGGTCACGCAGCACGAGCGAGGCGGCCCGATCCACATGTGCCTTTTGCCACGAGGGGTCGTCGCCCAGCTCCTTGTTGCCTATGCCATAGCCGTGGCTCTCGTTGCATGCTTCGTCCATGACGTAGAGTCCATAGCGGTCGCAGAGCTCGTAGATGAGTGCGGTGTGGGGATAGACGGTGGTGCGCAGGAAGTTGATGTTGGCCTGTTTCATCAGTCGGATGTCGAGCTCGCAGGTGGCATCATCGACATAGCGCCCCATGCGTGGGTGGTGGTCGTGGCGATTGACACCACGGAACTTGACATTCCGGCCGTTGATCTTAAACACCTCGCCAACGATGTCTATGCGTTTGACGCCGAGATGGTAGTCGAAGTGTTCGATGGTCTGTCCGTTGCGGTCGCGCAGTTCCACGGCGAAGGGATATAGGTCAGGTTTCTCGGCCGACCATAGGCGTGGCTGCCGGAGCTGGCAACGGAGCTGCACGTGTGTCGTGTCCTTGGCGGCGAGGCTTTGCAGGCGGCCTGTTACCTCCTGCCCGTCGATGATGAAGGCTACGGTCAGGTCCTTGGCCCGCTTGCGGCCTGTGTTGCAGAGCTCCACGTCGGCGCAGACGGAGGCCGCGCTGTAGTCGTCGTTGGGCGTAGCCGTGACATAGTAGTCGCTGATGTGGGTGAGCGGGCGCACCCAGAGCTGTACGGGTCGGAAGATGCCGCTGAAGCGCCACATGTCAATGTCCTCGAGATAGGAGCCGTCGCTCCATCGATAGACCTCCACAGCGAGGCGGTTCTGTCCTTCGCGAACATAACCAGTGATGTCGAACTCGGCAGGCGACATGGAGTTCTGGCTGTAGCCCACGCGCTGACCGTTCACCCACACGTAGAAGGCCGACTTGACGCCGGCGAAGTGGAGGATGAGGTTCTGCGGCAGCTGCTCGCGCGTAATATTTATAAAGGTGACGTAAGAGCCCACAGGGTTGCGGTGGTCGTAGGCATACCAATCCTGTGGCGGCTCGCCGGTCACGCTGGGCGCGTTACGCTGAAAAGGATACTTTGAATTGGTGTAGATGGGCTTGCCGAAGTTCTGCATCTGCCAGCATCCGGGCACGGTGATGCTGTCCCATTGACTGACATCGTAGTCTGTGCGGTAGAAGTCCACGGGCCGCTCCTCTGGGTTGCGGCTCCAATGGAAGCGCCACCGGCCGTCGAGCGGCACGATCTCCTTGCACTCAGCCTGTCGCGACGGCAGTTGCAGCGTAGCGTGATAGGGCAGTTTGTTAATACCCACCACCTTCGGATTCTCCCAATCTGGAGCAGCGCCCTGGGCAAGGGTTGGTGATGCCATAAGCGCCCAAAGGCATAACAGTAAGGATTTAGTGGATGTGAATGATGCAAGCTTTTTCATAAGACGTTAATATTTTGGTTGCAAAGGTACGTTTTTGGGGGTGGTTCCTATCGATTTCTGGTATCAAAGAATGGTAACGACGTAACATAATGGCTGTTTGGCACGGCAAATGGGACATGAATCATGTTTTTTGTTACCATTTTACTTTGTTCCTTGCATAAAATAGCCTACTTTCGCACCAAAATAACGCAACACCTTGCCCCATGTGCAACATGAAGACGTGCATAAAACGATTTTTTAAGTTCTTTTTAACCGCCTTGCCCCTGGCTACGTATGGTCAGGCGGATGGCGTGATACGTCAGGACCTGCCGACAAAGAACGTGATGGCGTGTAATGGAGTGAACCGCTTCCTGCGCGACAGCGAAGGCTACGTGTGGTACGCCACCGACGAGAATCTCTGCCGCGACAATGGCTATCAGGTCGATGTCTTCTGCTCCAACGAGCGGAATCCGCAACTGATGAAATCCAACTTCATCATCGATGTGGCAGAGGACGGCAACGGGCATATATGGATAGGAACGTCGCAAGGCGCATACGTTCTCGACAAGCACGACTACTCGATTCACTCCACGGCTGTCGCCGAGGCACAAGGCGTCCGTATCGAAGCCATCTACGCGCTGCACGACGGCACGGTGTGGCTCTCGACGGGCAACCATCTCCTGCACTTCGACGCCGACGAGCAGCTGCTGCAGAGAATAGACATCAGCCAACGCAGATTGGGGCCCAAGTTCATCAATGCGTTCATGGAGGATAGCCGCCACACGCTATGGCTTTTGCAGAGCGGAGCAGGCATCCTGTTCTACGACAGGGAACAACGTGATTTCGTGCCGGCTCCATGGCAGAGGGGCCTCGATCCGCAAGCCATGGTCGAGGACGTGGCGAATAAATGCTATTGGGTCGGTCTATGGGGACAAGGCATTGTCCGCTACCAGCCTGATGCCGCCATCGCAGACGCGACGGTCACGGTGGCTCAGGATGGAACAGCGGCATCTGCGGACGGCAGCCATGCCAATAGAGGCAAGATACTCGACATCAAGGTCGATCCTCACGGAGGACTCCTGTGGGCTACGGCCATGGACGGTATGCATGCCTATCGCATCGACGGCGACGGCCGCCTGCAAGAGTGCGACATGCCGCAGATACGTTCGCTGGCGCAATACAACTTAGGCAACATCATGGTCGATGGGCTCGACAACATCTGGGTTGGCGGCAGTCGCTACTTCATGCTGCTTCGAGGGCACGAAGGCATCGTACGGCACGACAGCCCCTGGCATGTCATGGGCAACAGCGCGCTTCTCGACGACAGCCAGAGGACACTCATGGCCGAGGCCGCGAGACACTTGAACGGCTTACGCATCAACGATGCCTGCAAAGATGCTGACGGCAGGATCTGTGTGGCAACGAACCATGGCCTGAAACGCGCGAAGGACTCCGACTGGAACATGGAGCAAGTCACCGACAGCACCGACGAGGTGCTGCGCGTCGTGGCAGATGCCGACGGCACGCTCTACTATCAGGGAAGGCAGGCGGGACTCTGCATGCTGCTGCGAGGTAAGCGTCAGGCACAACCGATGCTGAAGAATGGCGAGACGTGCTCGTGCCTCGCGCTGCTCGACAGGGAGGTGCTGTGGATAGGCACTACCATTGGACGTGTATATGCCTGCGAGACACGCAACAGCCATACACTGAAACCGGCACCGGCGCTGAGCAATGCCGGCGGCAACCGCATCATCGCCATCCGGCAGGATGCTCACGGACACGTGTGGTCGGTGACAAGGCACAGCCTTAGGGAATGGGACCTGAAGAGCGACAGGTACCGCATTCTGGAATGCCGGCATCCGAGAATCAGCATGGATTACTTCGATGCGCTGGTGGTGTGCGGCGACTCGGTGTGTGCCGTAGGACCCGAACAATACTGCATGATCCTGCCTAAGGACTTCGACGTCTCAGGGACGACGGCCGCACAACCCTTGGTATCGACGGTCATCGTCGATGGCGAGAGCCATTATATGGGAATGGGTCAGCGGACGCTCGAGATACCCAGCCACTCGCGTCTGGTAGAAATACGCCTGACGACACTCCAGCACCACCTCGCCCCACAAGTGCAGTTTGCCTATCGCCTCCACAAGACGGGGCTGCTAGGGGGCGCCGACCGCGCTGAAGCCTGGGCAGAGCTACCGACGGGCACGAACTCCATCATGCTGAGCTCACCTGCCAAGGGGCGGTATATTATCGAGGTGAAGGCCACCGACGGGCAGGGCATCTGGGATGCACCGGCCGACATATTCGTCCTCCATCGTCTGCCGGCTTGGTGGGAGTCGGGCTGGGCAATAGCCGTCTATGTGCTGTGCCTGCTGGCGCTTGCCCTGCTGGCGGCCCGGCAATATTCCACCGCCGTGCGTCGCCGTCGCCTGAGACAGATGGAGGCACAGCTGTCGGAGATGAAATTCCGCTTCTTCACCAATATCAGCCATGAACTACGCACACCGCTCACGCTGCTGCTCGTGCCCGTGGAACAGATGCTGAACAACGACACCCTGCCCGAGCGCGACCGTGAACGCCTGGAAACCATCAAGCGCAATGCACAGGAACTGCAACAGCTCATCGACCACATGCTCGATTTCCGACGCATGGAGCTCGGCGATGTACACCTCAACAAAAGAAACGGCGACATGAAGGCTCTCATGGCTATGGCTCAGGACTCCTTCCAGTCGCTGGCACAGCATAAGCACATCGACCTTCGCTTCGTACACGACGACGCCAACTTCTATGCCACCTTCGACCACGAGAAGATACGCCACGTGCTATGGAACCTGCTGAGCAATGCCATGAAATTCACCCCCGAAGGAGGGCGCGTCACGATGAGTCTGACCACCGATACGTCCTTGAACGAGCTCGTTGTACACGTCGCCGACACAGGCACAGGCCTTTCCGAGAGTGAGATACCGCACGTCTTCGACCGCTACTATCAGTCGGCCAACGCGTCGTCGCAAGGCGGAAGCGGCATTGGCCTGAATCTCGTCCGCGAGACGGTGCTGCTTCATGGCGGCAAGGTTGGCGTCAACAGCCAGGAAGGACACGGTGCCGACTTCTGGTTCACCATTCCTATCCATCCGCAGCCAAAACCCGCCACTGACAAGGAGCACACCCAGGACGACTCCGTGGCGGCAGACAGTCCGCACGACAAAGGAGACGAAACGCTGACATCGATACTCCTCGTAGAAGACAATGTTGAACTGCGATCACTCATTGCCAATCAGCTCAGCGACGACGGCTACAAGGTGTTGCAGGCGGACGACGGACAGCAGGCATGGGACGTGTTGCAGCAGAAGGACGACATCATGTTGATTGTCAGCGACGTGATGATGCCTATCATGGACGGCATGGAACTCTGCCGACGCGTGAAGACCGACGAGAACACCAGCCACCTACCCGTCATCCTCCTCACGGCAAAGACAGGCGACGAATCGCGACTCGAAGGTTACAAGATGGGAGCCGACAGCTATCTCACCAAGCCTTTCAGCATGGCCGTGCTACAAAGCCGCATCAAACACTTGCTGGAACAACGGCAGAGCCAACAGCAACAGTTCCAGCACGACAACAGCTGCGATGCAGCACCGCTGACACATTCGCCATTCGACGAGGAATTCCTCGCACGCGCCATAAAAGCCGTGCAGAACCATTTGTCAGACAAAGCCTACGGTGTCAAACAGTTCAGCGATGACATGTGCGCCAGCCGGATGACCCTCTACCGCAAGATACACGCCATCACCGGGCAGTCGCCTAGCGAATTTATCACCACCATACGCCTCAAGCATGCCGCCCATCTGCTGGAAACCTCCACGCTGAGCATTGCCCTCGTGTCGGAGCATACAGGTTTTTCATCCCCCAGTTTCTTCGCCAAGCAGTTCGCCAAGATGTTCGGCTGCCTGCCCAAAGACTACCGGGGTTAAACAGTCTGCCCGTCGTCATTCATCATTCTTCATTCTTCATTCCTCTATTGATGAGCTTTCGGCTAAAAGGGTATAGGGTATCGGGCGATAAGGTGTGGAGAAAACGGCAACACGCTATAGGGCGTAGGGTGGATCACCATGGTGGTCCACTCGGAAGAGCAAGGTCTTTCTTCCTGAAGACCTTGCTCTTCTTGCGTTAAGACCAAGGTCTTCAAAAAATCGCACCATGCATTTCAGGCTGTTGCACCATGGTGCTCAGGTCATCACACCATGGTGCAACGTGCTTCGATGCATGGTGCGATTTCTAAATGCGCATGAATCTGACATACCTTCATCATTTCGGGCCTAATTGATTGAAAAGTAGTGGCTTGCATAATTTCAAACCTACATGGAACCTACATGGAACCTACATGGAATCTGCAGATGAATGGGTGAACCATGTAGAAATTATGTAGGTTTAGTGTAGGTTTGTTTGTTTTGTTGCATCTATTTGTATATCACCTGCTTAGCCCCAAAATGATGAAGGTATGTAAAATTCGTGCGTGGTGCGGACTTCTTGCCTCTCGGAACATCAGCGCAAATTTGCGCCCATGTACTTTTTCTCATGCTGGCCCTCGATGTCAGCTGAAATTTCAGCTCACATGTTTTTCCCTGGCTGGCTCCATGATTGGATGTTCAAACCACTGCCCCGAATCAGGGCAGTGACAGAGAAAAAGTAATAGCTGTTTCCATACCGCAAAGGTACGGTAACAGCTTTTGATGCGAAAAGACACAATCAGATGAGTTATCTTCATAAAATGATGATGAAATAAGGAATATAAAGGTAGTTTAACATACTCTTCAAAATGAGATTCATAGATTTTGTTTACCTTTGTAGCCAGATAAATCGGAAATCATATGATAGAAGAAACAGTTTCTCAGCGGATGCTCCTGCTTTGCGATTGTGCGGCATTGGCGGCACGCGGTGACCTGCAACGTCTCGACGTGGCCATTCGCATGGCACTCGACGGCGGTGTGAGTGTGAATGAGCTCAAGGACGCC
>CACZCZ010000039.1 GCA_902779845.1 uncultured Bacteroidales bacterium
GGCCAGACCGCCCTGGCTGAATCCTGCGATGATGAGCGGGCGCGACTGGTCACGCTGCGCCTGGAATAGGTCGAAGGCCTTGCGGACATCGTCCATCGACAGGCGGGTGCGCTGATAGACGGTGTCCTCGCTGTTGGTCATGAACGCCTGGATGGTCGTGTGACGATAGAAGGGAGCATAGAACCGGTTGCCGGGCGACATGTAGGCTGCCACCTTGTTGAGTTCCAGCTCGGCCATGTGGGTCCGGTGCTCCGGATTCCACACGTCGGCGTAGTGGCACACCTTGCCGTCCGCAGTTGTCCAGTCATCCTCCCACGTCGAGACGACGTAGAACACGTCGGCTCCCGTGCCGTCAGCGTCGCCGTCTTCCGTAATCCACATCATCGGGTCGCTATAGTCAGGAGCTAATGGCACATATCGGCTCTCTACCGCCTGCCCCGACGGTTTATCGTCATTCGCCATACAAGATGCAAATGCTGCCGCTGCAGAGACGGCGAGGATAATGGCTATCATCTTAATCGGATTTTGCATGACCTAACTTTATTATTATCTGTTAAATAGAGGTCGGAAAAGATCATGGGGTCGGTTCTTCTGATCATTTTCAGGAGCCCGTCATTTTGATTATGATTCATTGCTGTCTCAATTCTCATGTTATTTGCCTTGATAAGTGATCAGCAGAACCGACCCCATGATCCATGGTAGACACCCGTCCCGCTTTTTCCCTAATCGGTCGTGCCATCGGTTCAATTGTTTTCAAATGCGAAGGCAAAGATACGAACTTATTCTCGAACATCCAAATTTTCAACGCAGAAAAATGATCAGTAGAACCGACCCATATAGATGCCTTTGCGTGCGGGCTGTGCATCGAGCCTCAAGCCACTGAGGCTATACCACCCGTCCGCCGCGCGGCTCTGGAAGTTGCTCCGTGTGCTGATACCAGTCGTGTTTTCTTTACTGGTATCCTCCGTCAGCCAGTTGGTGCCGAGGCTGAAGGTAATGCTTTCCATGGGCATGGGCTGTGTATCAAAGTCGAACATATCGGCGCTATAGGTGGCGTCGTTGGCTATGGTGAAGCTGAAATAACCGCCCTGGCTGGCGGTGATGGGCTTGGTGAGGGTCTTCCCATTGACAGAGGTGGCCTCAAAGTAATATTCCACGTTAGTGCCATCCTTGAACGCTGCAGCAGGAATGCTGCCCCACCAGCGGTTGCCGTTGGAGGTGAGGGTAAGTTGGTGCCACTCTCCGCCGTCCATACGATACATCAGCACCGCCTGAGCAATGCCGCTCTTGTTGGTGATGATGGCACTAAAGGGTACAGCGTCCAGATTACCCAGACTGACTCGGCCATATATGTTTTTGTGGAGGATGCGGACGGGGTTGTCGGCGGGAATCTGTTTGGTGACGCAGTGGAGTGCCCCTCCTTCAGCGTCGAATGAGCTCACGTCGATGCAATAGACGGTATAGCCCGGATAGGCCGCCTTGACGGCCTCGATGTTGGCCCGGTCCCATGCTTCGGTGGGCATGCCGTCGGCTCCCACCTCGGAGAAGCATGGCTGCAGGATGACATTGTTTACAAAGCAGTGGTTGGAGTAGGTGCGCGAGTAGGATGCGTCATACTCTTCCTCGTCAGCGAAAGGCTCTCCCTCCTCCTTCGAGGGGAATGGCAAGTGTGCCATGTCGTAGTAGTTGCGGTCGAAGATGCTCTTTTGCTGGCAGAGCAGGTCGATATTGTTGTGCCCCGTCGTATAGTCTGTCCACGAACTGTATGCATCGGGCATGACGGAGAAGACGAAGCCATTCTCGTCGTAGGCATCGGCATAGAGGTCCACATGGCCGGTGCTACCGTCGAAGAGGTAGCGGGGGATGATGTGTGTGGCCCGCTGGCCCAGCATCTCGTGCAAAGCCTGCTTCACCTCGTCGGGTGTCAGTGCGGGCTTGTACTCATGATGCAGCGAACTGATGTTCTGCCCATCCCATACTACCGCTCCAAGCGTGTCTTGGTTGATGGTATAGACAGCGTCGGACGAGATGACCGCTCCTGCACCGTCAACGAGACAGTTGCCGCCCTCCCACAGCACCTTGGTCATGTAGTTGGGAATGTCCATCTGCCTGTGCAGAAGCGAGGGTATGGAGTCGTCGTGTGCGCGGCTGTGGCGCGAGTAGATGAAGTCGAGCATGGCCAGACTGTCCTGCTCGCCATAGTAAAAGCAGATGGGTCCGCAGTCGCGATACCAGATAGAGTTTCCCCGCCCAAAGAAAAAGCGCAGGCGGTCGTGGCGCAAGTTCATGCGACTGAGCGTCTCGTGTACCAAGGCCGTGTCGGCCTCCTGCTCCAGACGCACCCAGGCTTCGGCACCGCCCTGCTGTATGCCGTCCATCAGATGGAAGAGCACCTTGCCGTAGGCTGCTGTCGTGTCCATCCGGGCCACACAAGGCCCGAAGCCCTCAATCTGCCATTTGCCATCTACTTTATGGTAATACTGACCATAACCGGTCACGACAGATTCTGCGTGCCATTCGTAATCGTCCTCGTGACCAGGCACCAGACAATCGTAGTAGGGGGTGATGATGATGGCCTTCACCTCTTCCCACTCACCGGGAAACCACACGCGGTCGGTGAAAGCCTTAGTCTGGGCTGGTACTTTCGCCGGGAGAAGTGACGCACGATGAGGAGCTACGGGAATCTCGCGCAAAGGATATTGATTCTTGTAGGACCGCGAATGGAAGGTCTTGAAAATCTCATGCTTCGCGTCTTGTACACTCCCCTGCTGACACTGGGCGTATGCTGCGGAACTCAGTATGGCAGCAATGAGAAAGGCAACTGTTTTTTTCATTTTTTTCTGTTTTTTGATGTTAGCGATGACGCCGACCACCCGTTCAGGAGCGACACTCGTCGATGAGGTCATCCAGTGCCTTGCGGTCGGCGGGATAGAACTTCAGCAATGGGGCAACGGTGATTCTTGCAGTCTTCCCCAATGCTTCCGACAGATGTTGATACTCTTTGTGCTTGGCAAGGATAGAAGCCCTGCTTTCGTTGCTCAAAGGATATTCGAGTCCCGCCTCGTGGGCCATGAAACGGCTTTTGGCTACGACTTCCAGCTCGGTGTGCAGCTGCACATAGCAAATGATGTCGAAGAACACTTCCGGCGGGAAAGACTCCTTGACCGAAAGCAGGTAGCGGCCTGTTGGCGTCTCGTCGAGCCGGCCTTCACTGATGGAACAGAGCAGGTCGAGCTGCTTGTTCATGCTTCGGTCTATCCACCGGTGAATCTGGTTCGAGTCATACTGGTAGGTGCCCAATAGCAGCAGCGCCATGAGGCCAATGACCGTGACGGTCTGGGCAAGCGGGTTGAAATGGAGTGCGTTGTGAGCCACGTGAAGGGCAGTGGAAGCTATGAGCAGCAGGATGGCGAGACTGGCATCTGCCTTTTTGACAGTGAGCCGGGAGTTCCGACGTTCAGCCTGCCGGACGATGAACATCAGCGCAGTGGCCACAATGGCGCTGCAGCCCATGTGGACGAGCGACACCTCAAGTCCCCGGAACAGCGCAGTGCCGAAGCCCAAGCTGTCATCGTGCAGCAGATAGAGCAGGTTTTCGAGGATGGAGAATCCACCGCCCACGGCAGCTCCAAGGATGACGCTGTCGATGAAGAACACCATGCGTTTGCGACTGGCCAGCACGAGGAGGGGGATGGCCTTGACCATCTCTTCGACTATAGGATTGACGACATCGGACCACTGCCCCCAGTAATCGCCTGTGAGCCGGAACAGGCCGTAGCAGCCGAGTGCTGTCATCAGGCCGCAGAGAATCATCTGGGCCAGCAGCCTTGCACTGACAAGTGCAAAGCGGTCTATGGTCCAGACCCACGCGATGTAGATGGCGACAGGAAGCAGGGAGACGACGAACAGCATTACAACAATTTGAGTGAGACCATCAATTCATTGCCGTGCCTGCCACCGGAAAAGCCTTTAGGGGCAAACAGGTGGCCGTAGCCCAGCGAAAGGGTGGTCTTCAGATAGTTGAAGAATACCACCTCGGTGGTGAGCTGAACACCGGCACTGACGAACGACTGGCGCGACGAGCCGGTGTTCCAGGCTGACAGTCCGGTGGCGAAGAGCGAGCACTGTGTCCAGGTGGGATAGCAGTAGAGGGCACCGAAATTATTGAAACGCACAGGACTGAGGTTCAGCTCGGCGGTAGCCTTGGCATAGGAGTGGGCCTTGACGGCATCGATGTCGGCACCCGGCAAGGCCAGGGCGGTGCGATATTGGAAGGCGTCGCGATAGTCGATATAGTTGTTGCGGAAACCGCCGAAATAAGTATTGCCTAACGCCGACTCGCTGTCGCCGAAGTTATGTCCTGCTGCCGTGCGCAGCCAGAACGAGTTGTTGCGCCCGACGGGCAACAGGAGTCCGAAGTCGCCCGTGGCCTCGACCGACGGGTAGAACTTTCCGCCAGCCAGATAGCTATATCCCTGCAGGCCCAGCTGATATCCCTGCTCGTCCATCACTGCTCCTAATGACTTGCGCAGCTTCGACAGCTTGCCATAAACGGAGACCGTCTGCAGCGAGCGTATGTCGTCGGCAGCAATCTCCTGGAACAGGGGCAGGGCATCCATCAGGCCGTAGGCTCCGAGCGAGAAGCCCCACGAGCGTTTGTAGGGGGCCACGAGCGAATTCATATAGTCGTAAGCCAGCGACACCTTGTAGCCCTTGCGGCTCTCGCGCAGCGGGCCGGCGAGGTCGTAGAAGCAGGTGGGGTTCCATGCCGCTTTCAGCGTCCAGAAGTAATAGCGCCACTCCAGGTCGGCATGCAGTTGGTTTTTCCACTCATGGCTGCTCCACGGGGAGATGCCCACCCCCATCTTGAGGGAACTGAGTCCCACGGGGTCGCAGAAGTGAAAGCGATAGCCCACCACGGGCGTCACCTTGTTCCACGCCTCGCGGTCGGTGAAACCGGTAAGGGTGGGATAAGCCCCTTCAAAGGCCATTTCCTTCAGCACGTCGTAGGAGGTGATGTTGTGATAGACGTCGCCAAACTCCCTGACGGCCAGCGGCTCGCGGAGCAGTCCCACCGAGTCGAGGGCCTGGCGGTTGGCTTCGTAGGCACGTTGGCCATAGAGCGTGATGGCGTTAGCATCGCTAACCACACGCCGCTGAAGGGTGACTGGCAGCATGCCGTCGCGTTCAAACTGCAGGGCCAGCAGGCGGTCGGGGGCAATTTCGAGCGGGGCAAACAGGCCGATGTCGGTGTTGGAGAGCATCTCCATCTGCCGTGTCTTGACATCCACCTGCCAGAGGTTGCTGACGCCGGTGTAGTAGGAACTGCCTATCAGGTGGCTGTCGTCGAGCGAGAAGCGGAACTGCCCCAGGTTGGCATCGCGCCACGTCACCAGCTCTATGGGCTTGAAGACGGCCTTCTCCAGCTGCTTCAGGTCGAGGAGCATGAGCGTCTGCTCGCCGTTGTTGCCCGAGCGTGTCAGCGAGAGGAGGGTGCCGTCGTGGCTCACGTCGATGTCGAAGATGCTGACGCCAAAGGGGAACGAATAAATCACCTCGGGCGTTTCCAGGTCTTTGTCGTAACGCACGATGGAGTGTATGCCGCCATTGGAGAAGAGGCCGTAGAGACAGTCGTTCGTGTTGTCGTAGACGATGTTGCCTACGCGCTGATAGTTCTTCCGCTTAATGGTCTTCCCCCGGTCCAGGTCGTACACCTGCAGGCCGCGCATCTTCTGGTTGTTGATGGTGAAGATGAGGCGCCTGCCGCCCAGGTCGAGGGCTACGCTGGCAGGGTTGTAGAGCTGCACGCCGTCAATGTTGGCCAGCCTGCGTTGCTTGCCAGTGGTGAGGTCAATCTCAGTGAGGCTGGCAAAACGCCCCGGGGCATTGACGGCGGCGTAAGCCTTGCCCGAGACGGAATCGTAAACCAGTGGCGAGACGGAGCCCATCGGAGCCGGGGATACCGAGTCACCGGCGGCAGAACCGCCTGGCACAGTGACAGGCGTGGTGGCGGTGATGGGATATTGACGGATGGCGTCGAGGTTGGCCTGCTGGTGCCGGCGCTCGTCCTGCTTCCAGTCGTCCCATGCCTGGCGCAGCGGGCGTCCGAACACCTCCTTGAACTGGCTGCCGAAGAGCGCGTGGCTGTCGGCCGTGCGGTTGTAGAAGCTGATGAGCTTGTCGTAGCCATACTGCCGTGCGAGGTAGCTGACGAAGCGCGTGCCGTAGAGATAGGCGTTGGCACCCACTTGGAAGTCCATGGTGGTGCCCTCGGTCTCCAATCCCACCACCGAGAACAACTCGTGTCCGCCATCGATGATGCTGCGGAAGTACATCTCGTCGTAGCCGCCCAAGGAGCGTCCTACGCCTCCGCCCATCCAGGTCTCCATGAAACAGGCTATGCCCTCGTGATACCAGCGCGGCGCATACCAGCGGGGCACGCTCAGGTAGCTCCACAGGGCCGACAGGGGATGCTGGTTGTCGGGCGTCACCTTGGCTCCGCCGAGCGCGGGCTGCGCCTCGGCAAAGTCGGAACGAGTTCCACTTTGCTCTCGGCTTGCACCGCCCTTGGCCCCATAGCCCCGCGAACCCTTGCCCAGGCCGAAGAAGCGGCGCCAGGAGAGATCGCGGCAGTTGTACTTGTCGGTCATCACCACGTGGGTGTACTCATGGTCGAACAGGTGG
The DNA here is from genome assembly GCA_902779845.1 of uncultured Bacteroidales bacterium. Classification (GTDB taxonomy): domain Bacteria; phylum Bacteroidota; class Bacteroidia; order Bacteroidales; family Bacteroidaceae; genus Physcousia. Next base: position 6,685 of record CACZCZ010000039.1, read on the forward strand.
CGGTAACGCTCAGCCGAGGGATAGACGTTATATGCCTTGCTCAGCGGTGCCATGCCAATCTGAATCATCGTATGGGGCAGCGGCGACACACCGCCGTTGCCTTCGTCCTCCCAGTCGGTAATCATCAGCAGCGGTGCCTCGGGGCGATAGAGCGAATCGGTGGTCCATATCTGTTCATGAAGCGCTTTGCCGTGGTCATACATGCGCACGATATGGGGGATGTAGCGCGACAGGCTCTTGTCGAAGAACACCAGCCGCGCCTCGTCGGTAGAGTATTGGTAGTACGTCTGACGCTGTCCCCACGCGAGCATGGGGACCAGCGTCAGCAGTATGGCTATTGTATTGCGCATCCTTATTTACTTCCTAACATAGAAGCATCGCGGAGACGGCATCCCATTGCGGTTGCCGAAATAGCGTCGGAGATGCTGGAGCGAAGTTTGAATCTTATGGCCAGCGACTCCTGCGCATTGAGGGCGGATGCTGTTGCCTTGAATCCCCCCAGTATATGGTCGAAGGAATTCATGACGTGGCTCTGACTTGCCAGCACGTCAAAATTCCTGACGGCGAGTGCTTCCGAGTTCCTGACGGCGAGTGCTTCCGAGTTCCTGATGGCGAGTGCTTCCGAGTTCCTGATGGCGAGTGCTTCCGAGTTCAAACAACCTGCCAACTGGTTTCTGATTCCCAGTTCGCTTGCCAGCGCAGCACTATTCACCATGCGGAGCCTGAAGCCGATATTGTCCCCTGCCATGGCGGCGACGCTCTGTTCCGGCGTGAGCAGATAGCCTTTCTTCTCCAGTTCGTCGGCAGCCTTCTCGTCGCCGTCGAGGGCGGCAGTCATCTGCTGGTAGTCCACCCACGAGTCGCGCACCAGCTTCAGCTGGTCAGTGCCGTCGTTCTCTTTCAGATAGCTGTCGGCCACCTCGATAAACTTGTTGGCCAGCTGGTTCTGCTTCTGCAGGGTGGTGTAGGCCAGGGCGGCGTTGATGGTGTTCTGCTCCACCTCGGGGCAGTCCTTGCCGGCGAGCACGGCTTCGAGGTTGTCGCCGGCCGTCTTGAGCTGCTCGCAGACGTTGCCAATCATCTCGCGGTTGGCATTCAGCTGCGCAAGCACGTCGGCAAATTCCTTGACGCTGCCAGCGGCTTCATTGGTCATCTCAACGAGCGCATCGAACTGCTGTGCACGGGTCTGCATCACCACATACGAGACAACGATGCCGTCCTTGTAGGCGGAATCGTTCTGCAGCAGCTCCTGCATATTCGATATCGGCTCTGTTTCCTCGCGTGAGAAACGTTCTGCCTTTCCGATATCGCCACTCGACTTGTCACTGTCAACCGGCCAGTCAACCATGGGAGACAGGATAACACCTACAGCCGCAACAACGATGATGCAAGCTGCAATAATAAATACTTTCTTGTTCTTCATACTTAATGACACCTAAATTCCGCAGCACTTTAGTTTAACTTTCTTTATAATTTCCTCTGATTGATATTTTGTGGTGAGAGGTGAGAGGTGAAAAACCACCTCTCCCCTCTTATTCTGCGGGCTGCGACTGCTGGAATCCACTGACGAGGCCCTG
>CACZCZ010000040.1 GCA_902779845.1 uncultured Bacteroidales bacterium
GTCTCGGTGAAGTCGCGGTTCTGGAATCGGGAATTATTAGAGCTGGCCGCAAGTCCCACCGAAGGAAACAGCTCGCCCTTGGCCGAGCGGAGTGCAGCCTTGGCAGCCACTACTTGCAGATGGGCCTGCTGCAGTCCGCTGTTCTGCTGCAGTGCTTCGTCGATGAGTGCTGCCAGGTGTGGCTCGGTGAAGACCTCACGCCAGTCGGCAGGCAACGTGCCGGCCACACTGTCTGCAGGAGATGAACCGGCCGCGCTGAGTTGTTCCTTCAGCACGTCAGTGGCCGTGGAATCTGAGTGGTAGGAGGAGTAGATGCCGCAACTCGAGAACAGACTGACGGCAGCCAGCAGAACCAGTGCGGCAGGTGCCTTGCGGGGTTTCAGCCGTTCCTGGAGTGACTGGAAGAAGATGAAGAACACGGGCACGAAGAGCAGCAGGGCCAGCGTACCCACCAGCATACCGCCGACGACACACAGACCCAGGGTGACATTACCCATGGCTCCTGCACCCCGCTCGAAGATCATGGGCATCAGACCCACAATGAGCGTCAGTGCTGTCATCAGAATCGGGCGCAGACGTGCCTTGGAGGCATCGAGGGCTGCTTCCACAATGCTCATTCCCTCACGCCGACGTTCGCAGGCATATTCCGTTATCAGGATGGCCGTCTTGGCCAGAAGGCCGATGAGCATGATGATGCCCACCTGCATATAGATGTTGTTCTCCAGCCCTACAGCGTTGATGAACAGGAAGCTGCCGAGCAGTCCGAAGGGCACGCTGAGCATGACGGCCATGGGGATGAGCAGACTCTCGTAGAGGCAGCAGAGAACGATGAACACGAGCAGCAGACTGAGGGCAAAGACCCATGCTGTGGACGACGACGTGGAGGCCTCCTCGCGGGCTGTGCCTGTGTACTCATAGCCATAGCCCTGGGGCAGGGTAGTGGCCGAGACTTCGCTGACGGCATTGATGACATCGCCGGAGGTGTAGCCCTCGGCAGGTGTCAGTTCCACGCTGATGCCCTGGAAGAGGTCGAAGCGGTTGATTGACTGGAGGCCATAGGTCTTCTTCAGCGTGATGAGTTCGGTGATGGGGGTGTAGGCTCCGTTCTGGGTGACGACATAGATGTCGTTCAGGTCGGCCTTGGACATACGCAGTCCGGGGTCGGCCTGCAGCATGACGTGATAAAGCTTTCCGAAGCTGTTGAACTGCGAGGCATAGTTACCTCCGATATAGCCGTTGAGCACACTGAGTACGGTGGCAGGCTCGATGCCATAGCGTTTACACAACGAGGCATTCACCGTGACGGTGTATTGCGGATAGTTCACCTCGTAGGGCGAATAGACCTCTTCTATCTCTGGCCGTGCTTCCAGTGCTCGCATGAAGTCGTCGGCCACGCTCTTGAGCCGGGTGATGGAGCCACCACCGAAATCCTCAACATACAGTTCCACGCTGTTGCTGTAGCTGTAGCCGAAGACGGTGGGAAGGAGGAAGACAAACATCGAACCGCTCTTCACCTGATGTGTGGCTCCCTCTATGCGGTCGTAGATGCTTTCTATATCGTGGCCGTCGCCCTGTCGCTGGTCCCAGTGCTTCAGGCGTCCCATCACCAGTCCGGTGTTGGGTCCGTCGCCACCCAGGATGTTCCATCCGGCCACTGAACCAGTGACCAGCACGTCGGGGTCATTCTCCAGGAATTCCGACATCCGCTTCACGGTCTTCTGGGTCTGTGCCAGAGTGGAACCGGAGGGTGTGGTGATATCGACGAAGACGATGCCTGTGTCCTCGTCGGGAACCAAGCCCGTGGGGGTGGTACGGAGCATCCAGGCCAGCAGGACGATACTGACAGCCGTCAGCACCCACACAATCCAGCGGCGATGGAAGAGCCATCCCAGCGCACGGCTGTACTTGCCCAGCAACGCGCTGAAACCCCTGTTGTAGGCATGGCGGAAGCGTGTGGACCACGAGGTGGACTGCTGCCCGCTCCCGGCAGAACGAGGTTTCATCAGCACGGCACAGAGGGCTGGGCACATCGTCAGGGCACAGAACGTGGAGATGGCCACGGACACTGCCATCGTCAGACCGAACTGACGGTAGTAGGCTCCGCTGAGGCCACCCATGAATGCAGCGGGGATGAACACGCACATGAAGACAACAGTGGTGGTGATGACGGCGTTGGAGATGCCGTGCATAGCCTGGTGCGTGGCTCGCTCGGAGGTTGTCGTGGGGTCTTCCAGCTTCTCCTGTACGGCCTCCACCACCACGATGGCATCGTCGACCACGGTGCCGATGACCAGCACCAGGGCAAAGAGGGTGATGAGATTGAGCGTGAAGCCCACGAGATACATGAAGGCGAAGGTGCCCACCAGCGAGACCACGATGCTCACGGAGGGAATGATGGTGGCGCGCCAGTTCTGCAGGAAGAACAGCACCACAATGATGACGAGCAGCAGGGCTTCGAACAGCGTCTTGTACACTGCTTTCATCGAGGCATCGAGGAAGTCGTTGGTGTCCAGCAGTACCACGAACTCCAGCCCCGCTGGCAGATGAGGCTTCAGTTCCTCCATCAGGCGGTCTATTTCGTGGTTCACCTGCTGGGCGTTGGCTCCTGTGGCAGGAGTGATGATGGCTACGGTGCCGTTGTGGGAATTGACCCAGCTGTCGCAGGAATAGCTCACGGAACCCAGTTCCACACGTGCCACGTCACTCAGCCGCAGGTCGTAGGAACCATCGGTCTTGACGACGATATCCTCGAACTCCTGCTCGTTCTCCAGACGTCCCCTGTACACCAGCGTGTACTGGTAGGTGCCCTTGGAATCCTCACCCAGAGTGCCGATGGCAGCCTCCACGTTCTGTCCACTCAGGGCGTTGACGATGTCTTCCGGATTCAGCTGGTACTGCGCCATCTTCTTCGGGTCCATCCAGATACGCATGCCGTAGACTTTGCCCATCAGCTGGATATTGCCCACACCGGCTATGCGCTGCAGACGTGGTTGCACGTTGATATTGAAATAGTTGGTGATGAAGGCATTGTCGTAGCGGTTGTCGGGGCACTCCAGGGCAATGATGCGCAGCATGCCCTGCTCCTCCTTCTCCACCTTCACGCCCAAATCGAGCACCTCCGTGGGCAGGTAGCCCTCGGCCTCCTCCACACGGTTCTTGATACGTATTTGTGCCAGGTCTGGGTCGGTTCCAGGTCGGAAAGTAACGTTGATGGTGGCCATGCCGCTGCTGGTGGACGACGAGGTGATATACTCCATGCCTTCCACACCGTTGACGGCCTCCTCAAGGGGTGTGACCACACTTTTCATCACCGCCTCGGCACTGGCTCCGGTGTACTCCGTGCTGATGGTGACAACGGGCGGAGCAACGTCTGGAAACTGCTCCACGGGCAGACTGAGATAACCCACGATGCCAGCCAGCAGGATGAGCACCGAGAGGGCACAGGCGAAGATAGGACGTGTGATAAAGAAACGACTGATCATGATTGTTCCCCTCCTTTCTTTTCTTTCTTTTCTGTTACCTCTATTCCGTCGGTCACGAATCCGGCTCCCTCGGCAATGATGACATCGCCCGGCGCCAGGCCTGCTGTCACCACAAAGTTCTGGCCGTCATCGTAGTGCAGGACGTTCACCTCTGTCTCCACAGCCTTTCCGTCCACCACTTTATATACGAGGTACTTATCATGGATATCCACGACGGCTTCCTGGGGTACGACGATGACCCCGTGCATGACGTAGGGCATCTCGATGTAGCCATTGCTGCCGCTGCGGAATATCTCGGTGGCATCAAAGAACGAAGCACGTATGTAGGTGGCACCATTCTCGGATTCCACGGTTCCGCTGATGGCATCAATGTGTCCTTCCACGGGCATCTTTTCGCCCCAGTTACTGTAGAGCCTGACGGCGGGCAATTTGGTCGGGAGCTCGTCGAGGGAGCTGCAGCCGAAGTCTCTGAGGAGTTCCGACAATGCTTCCTCCGAGAGGGCACCATAGGCATAGATGTAATTGCTCTCTGAGGCGAGGGTGAGGTAGGGGCCAGAGCTGGGATCTACGAGGTCACCCACGCGATAGGGTATCATGCCAATCACACCATCCACGGGACAGCAGATGGTGGTAAAGCCCAGCTGTGTGCGTGCCGAGACCAGCTGTGCCTCAGCGGCCTCCACCTGCGCGCTGGCTTCCTCCTTGGCATGGCGGGCCCTGCGGAGGTCATACTCGCCCACCATCTGCTGCTCATAGAGCTTCTGCTTGCCCTCCAGGTTCAGCTGTGCCGTGGAGAGAGCGGCGCGGGCAGTGGAGACCTGAGCCTTGGCAGCATCGACGGCGGCAAGGTAGGGAGCCTGGTCAATGACGAACAACGGCTCGCCTTTCTTCACACGGGCACCCTCCTTCACGTAGATCTTTGTCAGCCTGCCGCTGACTTGCGGGCGCAATCTTGTGTTTTTCCGGCTTTCTAACTTCACGGCAAAACTGCGGTACAGGGTATAATCCTGACGTTCCACCCGCAGAGTGCGATAGCAATCCTTCGTTTGCTGGCTTGCCTCTTCGCCACAGCCGGTACAGAGCATCGGAAAAGTCAGCACGGCTGCCAAATAGAGTATAGTGTGTAGTCTTCGACGCATAACAGACTTTTATTTGGATTCTTTCTCTTCTCTTTCCTGGGTAATAGCCATCCCCTCGGTCACCAGCCCCACATTCTCGACAACGATGACATCGCCGTCCTTCAGACCCTCGGTCACCACAAAGCTCTGCTTATCAGAGGAAAGCTTGCCCTTCACCTCCGTAAACACAGCCTTGCCCTCGACGACACGATAGACGAAGCTCTTGTTCTGAATGTGGATGGTGGCATCCTGAGGAATGACAATAACCCCGTGTTTCGTGGTTGGCAACACCAGATATCCATTGCTGCCGTTGCGGAACAGTTCCGAAGGATTGTCGAACGATGCACGCAGCAGGACTGCTCCAGTAGCAATGTCCGCGTTTCCGCTGACGGCATCCAGATGGCCTTGCTGCGGAAGTTCTTCGCCCCAGATGGTATAGAGCTTCACGGCAGGCAGCTTGCGCATCAGTTCTTCCGAAGAGCTGCAACCATACTCCGCGAACAACTCGACCAGTATTTTCTCCGACAAACTGGTATAGGCATAGATATGTTTGTTCGCTGCGATGACGGCAATAGGAAATTCCATGGACGGTGCCACAAGATCGCCTTCGCGGCACCCCAAAATGTTGATTGTGCCGTCAACCTGGCTGCAGATGGTGGTGTAGTCCAGATTGGTGCGTGCCGAAGCCAGCTCTGCCTGAGTCGTCTCGAGCTGTGCTGCTGCCTCATCCTTGGCATGGCGGGCCCTGCGGAGGTCAAACTCGCCCACCATCTGCTGCTCATAGAGTTTCTGCTTGCCCTCCAGATTCAGCTGTGCCGTGGAGAGTGCGGCGCGGGCTGTGGAGACCTGAGCCTTGGCAGCATCGACGGCGGCAAGGTAGGGAGCCTGGTCAATGATGAGCAGCGGCTCGCCTTTCTTCACGCGAGCTCCCTCCTTCACGCAGATCTTCTGCACAATCCCTGTAATCAGCGGACGGACGTCTATGTTCTGCTGGCTCTCGATCCTGGCTGTGAATTGGCGGTCCTGGGTAAGGTCCTGCTGCTCCACCCTCAGCGTCTTGAAATGGCTAGTCGACGAGCCTGGAGACGTTTTGCCACAGCCGACAAGCACCACCAGCAATATGCCCCAAAGGATATGTTTCATTTCTTCTTGTCTTTTTAATTATTTCCCATAAGGAATCCGATGGTATCGCACATTCTTTTTGTGCAATAATAAGATTTTTGGCTGCAAAGTTAATGTTTTTCCATGGTATCGCGTCCATTCTGCCCGTTTTTCTTGTGAAATAAGTCTGTTTTCAATATAAATTAAGGTAGAATGGACGACAAATCAGCCCTTGCCTGCTTCGGTTTAAAGAAAACATTGCTGTCCACTAAAAATCGCTAATCGTTCTTTGAAATGATTGAAATATAGTTAGTTATTTGAGTCAACGGACTTGATTTTGTATCTTTGCAGTAAAATGGTTTGCATATGTATCAATACAAGTACGTTTTCGCTCAACTGATAGCATTTTTGCCTATAAATCATCAATTGTCATCTTGTGGACACAAAAAAAGGGGCCTGCCCAATTGGGCAGGTCCCTTTCATTATATCAGAGTGATGATTACTCTTCAACAGCTGCCTGTGCGGCGGCTTTATTTTGAAATTCTCTATTACCTGCAACGATATACGAGCAGTATTTGCTGAGCAAATTGGACAATGGTAAATCACCTTTTTGGTATCGCTCAGCATCAAGTTTCAGAATCCTTTCGCATATCGGTTTCTTTCCTTTGAACATTGCTTTGAGATATTGAATCCCATTCTCTTCGACAATGTTTACATCAGTGAAGAATTGCGTCAAGTCCTCTGCATCATAAACAATGGAATAACTAGGGCGCTTGGCTCCTGGAATGTCTTCTATCAGTATATTCTTATCCACAAGATCTTGTATGTCACGTATGGCCGTGTCTTTCGAGCACTTTGCCAATGTTGCCCATGTCTTAGACGTTATCTTTGCCTCATAGCCGTCAAGAAAGAGATTGAGCATCTGAGTCTGTCGCTCAGTCATTGGAACAGACGAAGCTTTCTGCCAGAAGAAACTCTTATTCAAGATGGTAGTCACGATGGTATCTGCCTCGTCAAGTGCTTCAATCAGCTTCTGCATGTACCATACCAACCACTCCGTAATGTCGCCATCGCCATGCTGCATACGTTCAAGAATCTCGTAGTAGTGGTTCTTATCCTTGTTAATCTGTGATGAGACATTATAGAAGCGGAACTCACTCTTCTCTCCACGAGCCAGAAGCATGTCGGAAAGGATGCGAGCCAAACGGCCATTGCCATCCTCAAAGGGATGAATACTCACAAACCAGAAATGTGCTATGGCAGATCGGATGACACTGTTCACCGGCTCCTCACCATCAAACCAAGTGAGGAACTTATGCATCTCTTCTTCTACACGGTCAGGAGAAGGAGCAATATAATGAATCTTCTCGCGTCCGAACATTCCACTGACAATGTGCTCCTCGTTTGTGCGGTACTGACCTATTTCTATCTGGCTTCCTTCGCTATAACCCGAAGGAAAGAACGCGGTTTGCCAAGCGCACAGTTTCTCTTTACTGAGAGGCAAATCATAATGCTGCACCGCTTCAAGCATCACACCAACAACAGAATCAACATAGTGCGAAGGCGCAGTATATTTCACGTTCTCAATCCCAAGTTTTCTAGCAATGGAAGAACGAACCTGATCCATGTTCAGCCGTATGCCTTCTATCTCCGAAGAATACACTACGTCGTAGGTCAGGTTCTCCGCCATCGCACGGAGTTTACTGTCAAAGCCCAACGAACTCAGCCTGCCACAAAGCAACCCTTGCTTACGGAATACTATCTCCTGAAGAAGTGACACCTGCGAAGTGTCCCAACGGAAGTTTGTCCAATTATCTCTTTCGTGTATATACATAATGCATTCGTACTTTATGCAACGAAACATATTGTCTAACGTCGCAAATTCTGCGGCAAAGATGCTAAAATAATGCTGAGCCACCAAATAAAAACGCAAAATATCGCATATTCTGCGACATTTTTATCTCCAAAACGCCGAAAGCATACTTGGAGAAACAAAAAAGGGACCTGCCCAAGCGGACAGGTCCCAATCAATATGTTAGAGTGATGATTACTTCTCAACTGCAGCCTGGGCGGCGGCGAGGCGTGCGATGGGCACGCGGAAGGGTGAGCAGCTGGCGTAGTTCAGGCCAATCTTGGCGCAGAACTTCACGGAGCTGGGTTCGCCGCCGTGCTCGCCGCAGATACCGCAGCGGAGGGTGGGACGTACGTTGCGACCCTTCTCGACAGCCATCTTCACGAGCTGGCCAACGCCGTTCTGGTCGAGCACCTGGAAGGGGTCAACCTTCAGGATCTTCTTGTCGAGGTATGCGGGCAGGAAGCTGGCGATATCGTCGCGGCTGTAGCCGAAGGTCATCTGCGTCAGGTCGTTGGTACCGAAGGAGAAGTATTCAGCCTCGGTGGCGATGCGGTCGGCGGTGAGGGCAGCACGAGGAATCTCAATCATCGTACCGATCTCGAAGTCAACCTTCACGCCGTACTCCTCGAAGACCTCTTCAGCGACCTTCTGGATGATGGCCTTCTGCTGCTTGAGCTCGTAGAGGATACCGATGAGAGGCACCATGATTTCGGGCTTGGGATCGAAGCCTTCCTTCTTCAGCTCGCAGGCGGCGCTGAGGATAGCGCGTGTCTGCATAGCGGTGATCTCGGGGAAGGTGATACCCAGACGGCAACCGCGGTGGCCGAGCATCGGGTTGTTCTCGGCGAGAGAAGCTACGCGGCGCTGGATGGTCTCCAGGCTCACGCCCATCTCCTTGGCCATCGTCTCCTGACCTGCGAGATCGTGGGGAACGAACTCATGGAGAGGGGGATCCAAGAGACGGATGTTCACGGGCAGACCGTCCATCGCCTTCAGGATGCCCTTGAAGTCAGCTTTCTGGTAGGGGAGGAGCTTGGCCAGAGCCTTCTCGCGACCCTCAGCGCTGTCAGCCAGAATCATCTGACGCATAGCTACGATCTTCTGGTCATCGAAGAACATGTGCTCTGTACGTGTCAGACCGATACCCTTGGCACCGAACTCACGAGCCACCTGAGCGTCGTGGGGCGTGTCGGCATTGGTGCGCACCTGCAGCTTGGTGTACTTGTCGCAGAGGTCCATGAGCTCCTTGAAGTCGCCGCTGAGCTCAGCAGCCTTCGTGGGAACTTCGCCTGCATACACCTGACCGGTGGTACCGTTGATGGAGATATAGTCGCCTTCCTTATAGACCACGCCGTCGATTTCCACGGTCTTAGCCTTGTAATCTACGTTGAGGGCACCTACGCCGGAGACGCAGCACTTACCCATACCACGAGCCACGACGGCAGCGTGAGAGGTCATACCGCCGCGAGCGGTGAGGATACCTTCAGCAGCGCTCATACCAGCGAGGTCCTCGGGAGAGGTCTCGATGCGGACGAGCACCACCTTGTGGCCGTCAGCGTGCCAAGCCTGAGCATCGTCGGCGAAGAATACGATCTGGCCGCAGCCTGCGCCGGGAGATGCGGGCAGACCCTGAGCAATCACCTTGGCCTGTGAGAGCGCCTTCTTGTCGAAGACGGGGTGCAGCAGCTCGTCGAGCTTCTGGGGCTCGCAGCGCATGATGGCGGTCTTCTCGTCGATCTTGCCCTCGTGGAGCAGGTCGATGGCGATCTTCACCATGGCAGCACCTGTGCGCTTGCCGTTACGTGTCTGCAGGAACCACAGCTTGCCCTCCTGAACGGTGAACTCCATGTCCTGCATGTCGCGATAGTGCTCTTCGAGCTTGTTCTGGATGCCGTCGAGTTCCTTGTAGATCTCGGGCATAGCCTCCTCCATGGAGGGGTACTTGGCCACGCGCTCAGCCTCGCTGATGCCAGCGCGCTCAGCCCAGCGCTGCGAGCCGATCTTGGTGATCTGCTGCGGAGTGCGGATACCGGCCACCACGTCTTCGCCCTGTGCGTTGACGAGGTACTCGCCGTTGAACAGGTTCTCGCCGTTGGCGGCGTCGCGGCTGAAGCAGACACCCGTAGCGGAGGTCTCGCCCATGTTACCGAACACCATGGCCATCACGCTGACAGCCGTACCCCACTCGTCGGGGATTCCTTCCATCTTACGATAGAGGATGGCGCGCTCGTTCATCCAGCTGCGGAACACAGCGCAGATAGCGCCCCAGAGCTGCTCGATGGGATCGTTGGGGAAGTCCTTGCCGGTGCGCTCCTTGATGGCAGCCTTGAACAGCTTCACGAGCTTCTTCAGCTCATCCACGCTCAGGTCCTTGTCCAGCTTGATGCCGCGCTCAGCCTTCACCTTCTCGATGATCTCCTCGAACGGGTCGATATCCGTCTTGTTGGCGGGCTTCAGTTCGAGCACCACGTCGCCGTACATCTGCACAAAGCGGCGGTAGCTGTCATACACGAAGTGGGGGTTGTTGGTCTTCTTGGCCATGCCCTCGGCAACCTCGTCGTTCAGACCCAGGTTGAGGATGGTGTCCATCATACCAGGCATGGAAGCGCGTGCGCCGGAACGTACGCTGACGAGCAGCGGGTTCTGAGCGTCGCCGAACTTGGAGTTCATCAGCTTCTCGATGTGGGCTACGGCAGCCATCACATCGTCGTTCAGCAGCTCCATGATCTTCTCCTGACCCACCTCGTAGTACTCGTTGCACACGTCGGTGGTGATGGTGAAGCCCGGAGGCACGGGAACGCCAATGAGGTTCATCTCGGCCAGGTTAGCACCCTTGCCACCCAGTTGCTCGCGCATCTGCGCGTTACCTTCAGCTTGTCCGTTGCCGAAGGTGTAAACACGTTTTTGACTCATTCGTTAGTGTTATTAAAATGAATAATGATAGAATATTTATTGTTTAAAGTGCGCAAAAGTAACTCTTTTTTTGCACACAGCCAAAAGAAATGCGCAAAAAACTTTATTCCTGTCCTCATTTTTATCTTTACAGCCCCCTCTTGATGCCGCAGCACCCCCTTTTCAGTCCCGTTCACGGCCGTCAACACCCCCTCTTCGGTCCCTCGCCAACAGCAACCAAAAACAGGGAGCATCAGAAATTGATGCCCCCTGAATCATGATGTTTTGAAATGTGACTGTGTGACTGCGTGACTGTGTGACTGCGTGACATCACACACACTTCACTTTTCACTCCCTCCGCTCCCCCTTAGGGGGCTCGGGGGTTTCTTACTGCACGATGCCTGCGGCATGTGCGCCCAGAGTGGTGAGCAGGGCGGTGATAATCGTGATGACAATCTCCGCCACCTTCTTCAGTGTTTTCTTAGTACTTTCCTTCATTCTTCTTACCCTATACAGGGATTTTGTCGAAACGTTAAACAATCAGTTTTCTTTTAAACCACAGATTCAAGATTCAGGATTCAAGATTCAGGATTCAAGATTAAGACAAAAACATTAAAAACCCCGCTGTTGCTGTCTGTGGCCTTCGGCCTACGGTCTGCGCTCATGAGTGCTCTTATGAAAGCAAGCTTTCAACGCCCACTCCTAAGCACCGCCCTGTTGCGTCCCGCAACACAGCCAACACCATCGGAAAAACAC
>CACZCZ010000041.1 GCA_902779845.1 uncultured Bacteroidales bacterium
TAATCAAAAGTAGGTATTACATACTCTCTTTTAATATCTCTGTGATGTCTTCTTTGGTCAGATCCAGGTATCCGGCAGGATAGACAACGGTGGTTTCGGAGATGCCGGGAATCATGTCGGCGGTGGCACCCAACTCGCTGATGGTGAGCGGCAGACCAATCTCCAGCATCCAGTCCTTCAGGGCTTGCAGACCCTTTTCTGCAATCTGTTCATCACTCAGACCATCTGCAGGAATGTTCCAAACATTCTTGGCAAAACGGGCAAACTTGGGCAGACCGTTCTTCATGGCACGACGATAGTAGGCCATCGAGACGGATGCGAGCGCATAGCCGTGAGGAGCGTGAGTCCAGGCGCCAACGCTATGACCAATCATGTGTACCATCCAGTCCTCCTTCTTACCCAGTCCGATGAGCGTGTTCAGTGCCCATGTAGCCGTCCACATGATATTCGAGCGCGCCTCGTAGTCCTGCGGATTCTTCACGGCAATGCGGCTGCTGGTAATGACTGAGCGCATCAGTCCCTCGGCGAGATAGTCGCTCGTGTTGTCGTCAAAGTCAGAGAAGTACTGTTCCATGATGTGGTTCATGATGTCGTAGATGCCAGCCTTCATCTGATTCTCGGGCACGGTCATCGTGAACTTCGGGTTCAGGATGGAGAACTTCGGCATCAGACGACTATCGAACACGTGGCCCACCTTGAACGTATGCTCTGCATCGGTAATCACCGTGCCGGCATTCATCTCCGAGCCAGTGCCTGCCATCGTCAGGATGCAAGCCACGGGCAACAGTTTCTGGTCGGCATCGGGATTCTCCTGCTTCAGCCAGAACTTATCCCAGTAGTCGCCCTCATAATAGACTGACGCTGCTACCGCCTTCGAGTAGTCGCACACGCTGCCGCCGCCAAGGGCAAGAATCAAATCCACCTCATTCTCGCGGGCAATCTTTACACCCTCGTTCAGTTTCTCAAGCGTGGGATTGGTCATCACGCCCGGGTTCTCCACGATGGTCTTACCAGCCTCTTTCAGAATGGCAATTACCTGGTCGTAGATGCCGTTGCGCTTCACACTACCGCTGCCATAGTTTAGTAGCACCACGGGACCATAGTTCTTCAATTCGTCCTTGAGGAAGTTCAAAGACTCATCACCAAAATACAACTTGGTGGGATTGTAATAAGAAAAGTTGCCTAACATGAGGTCACCGAAGTAGTTGGGTGAGAGACAGACCTTGTCGGCGAAATAGGCAACAGTGGGCAGACCATTACGCTCGGGATGGCCGCTCACAAAGTACTCGCGCAACTGCTGATGGAAGGCTGTGAGAATGTCGCTGTTCACCTTGTGGCGCGTGATGAACTGGCGGTCGTAGTAGCGCATGCAGTAGTCCAAGAGCAGGCCGATGGCATCGGTGATGAGCGTCTGCGAGTGGCGGTCGATGGGGTGCTGCAACTCCTCTTCGATTCTGTCGAACAGTTCTACCACCATGTGTTGCTCACGTTCCGAGAGGTGCAAGGCCTCGCGCTGGTCGTAGTCGAAGAACGTGTAGTCGTTGATGCGGCGGGCGAGCTGTGTGCCGTAGAGCAAATCGGGATGGAACAGCAGTCCGCGTGAGGGCGGCATAGGTCGGCTCTCGTCCCACTCCACCTCGACCACCTGTCCGGGCTTGAAGCTCACCACGGTGCCCTCCTGATAGTCGTACTTCTCGCGTCCGTAGCGTATCGAACAGCCGTCGCCCTGCTTCAGGAACAGCGCATACAGGCCGTAGTTCAGCCGCGAGTGGTTCAGGTCGCTGGCCATTGGATTGGCGTGGTTTACCACCGTCACCAGCGGGTGTAGCGTCTCCCATCCGTACAGTTTGTTGTACGCATCAACGCTGTCTATCTGGATAATTCTGTTGTTGGTCATATTATTTCAGATTTGCCTTATAAAATTCTTCCAGCTTGTCGAAAGGAATATAGCTTTTCTCGCCACCGTCGTAGAGGTCGCAATGGGTGGCACCAGGGACGATGTACAGCTGTTTGTTGCCGCGGGTGACGATGAACGGCTCGGCGAGAGGCTCGTTCAGCGGTTGCAGGTTCGAGTCCTGACCTTGCAGATCGACATTCGCGCCGGTCATGTTCTCATAGGCCGTGATGCCGAAATAGCGGCTGTGGGCCTTCTCACCATGTAGTATCAGCACGGCATTGTCTATCTCATCGGTGAACTTGAGGAAACCGGCATTGAGCCACGGCAGGACGGATGTTTTGTTCCAGCCCTCGTTGGAGTTAAGACTGCGCTCGTGGTAGCCGCGTTTTGTCTTGTAGTAGGCGTGGTACTGCTGTACGAACCACGGCATATCGGTCGGGTCTTCCACCACGCCGCCGGCACGCTCGTAGGAACCGTTGCGGAGGTCCTTGAGCCGTTGTTCGGCCAGAGCTTTGCGCATGGCATTGCGAGCCTCCTTGCTGTCGCCCTCGTCGTTGTAGCCGTTCTGCGACACGCGGCTCATGTCGTACATCGTCGTTGCCACGGTGGCTTTGATACGCGGATCGAGCGCCGCTGCGTTGAGGGCTATGCCTCCCCAACCACACACGCCGAGGATGCCGATGCGCTCAGGGTCAACGTTGTCTTGCAGGGATAGGAAGTCAACGGCAGCGCTGAAGTCTTCCGTATTGATGTCGGGCGATGAAACATAGCGTGGTTCGCCACCGCTCTCACCAGTATAGGACGGGTCGAAGGCGATAGTCAGGAAGCCATGCTCAGCCAGAGTCTGGGCATACAGTCCGCTAGATTGCTCCTTCACTGCGCCAAACGGGCCACTGACGGCAATGGCAGTAAACTTTTTGTCTCCTTGTCTCCCTGTCTCCTTGTCTCCTTTCGGAATGTACATGTCGGCTGCGAGTTCGATGCCGTAGCGGTTCTTGAACGTGACCTTCTTGTGGTCCACCTTGTCGCTCTTGGGGAACGTCTTGTCCCACTCCTGAGTCAGTTGTAATGTCGTATTCATACCTTCTTCGTTTGTAGTTTTTTTGTTCGTGCATGCTGTAAGCGTCAAGCCCATCAGCACAGCGGCTAATATTGACTTTCTCATAAGATTACCTTTTTTCCATTTTTAATATATATGCCTTTTGTAGGATTCTCCACTTGTTGACCATTCAGAGAATAGTACACACCGCTTTCTGCATTGGAGCGGACATTGCTGATGCCAGTTGTGTTGTTCAGCGACAGCGTGACGGTGATGTTGCTTTCGCCAGCTTTGAGGAACGTACGAAGTTCGCTCTCCGACAGGCCGTCGATCTTGCCCAAACGGGTGTAGCTCCACGAGTTCGTGCCGTAGAAGATACAGATGTTTGAACCGTTGTAAAGAATCACATCACCAGGCTGCGCATTAATCTGCTCGTTGCTTGTGGGCAGCGAGAAGCCCAATGCTCCCCAAATCTCAAAGCCCCCGCTGCTGTTCAGCGTCACAGTTACGGGAGCCTGCTGCAATTTCTCAACAAGTGTCTTTGTTGCTTGATTGTCGACGAGTGTCACAGCCTGTGTCTGTCCGTCGATAGTAATATACATCTTATCCATAGTAGTTTGTTCTTCTGCGAAATTTAGCATTGGCAACCAGTCCTGAATCAGCGAAGCACGGTTGCTGTGATTACTGGCGTTGATCCACAATGCGTCGCCCATCCATGTGCAGTCTGGAACCAGTCGCTCTGCATCAGCAACAACACCGCTGATGCCGCTCGAATGGCTCGATACAATCAGCGCCACGTGCTTGCCTGCCATCTGCGCGCTATAATTAAATAGGTACGTTTGCATGATAGCTGCCATCTGGCTCCACCACAGCGGCGTCACGATGATGATGTTCTCATACTGCGAGAGGTCGGTGATGGCGACGGGGTCGATAGTAGGATAACTTGCCGCATCGTCGGGCGCAGCCTTGATGGCGTTCAGAAGCGCCGTACCAATGGCGTAGTTATCCGCTTCGTACTTCTGCGTCTTATCTTCTGGCTCAATCCTCATTACATCTGCCTCAATCTGAGCTGTCAGCGACTCCACTATTTGCTGGCAGTTGCCTGTATAGCTGTAATACACTACGAGTGTCTTGGCGCTTATGCTCATCGTTAAGAGCATCATACAAATTGCAGTAATAATCCGTTTCATATTCATTACGTTTTGAAATCTGCTGCAAAGGTACGCACTATTTTCCATCAACCGCCTACCCAAATCTTGGAAAGAATTACCAATATTACGGAATCTGCTGTTCCATATTGAAGCGTTTAAATAATGTATTCATTGTTTCTGGTGTCAGCGGCTGGAGGTCTTGCAGCTTCAGGTGCTTCACCATGTGTAGTGTGCCCTGCTTATACTTCTGGAAGTGGGCGGTCTTGATATGATGCTCGTAAGCCTGCTGCGAGGCGTAGATTTCGAGAATTCTAATCTGACAACTATCTTCATTTGTTTGTGTTGGGAATAGGCAGACCACACCGGGTTCTTCAGCAAGGCTTGTCTTCTGAATTTCTGTGGCTGCAGCAAGGTATTCCTTCAGGTATTTCGGATATACTTCGATTTCGGCCAAGCGATAGAGCATTGTATCGGCGCGAGACACAAACTCAGGTGTGATGATGTGGCTGTGCACATCTATCACGCCCTGGGCAAATGCAGTTGCTGCAAACAGAGTTGCTAACAAAGTTACCCTTAATCTCATACCTTAGTATTACACAAACCTGCAAACATGATCGACTGCGATGTCGGAGAAGCCGAAAGCCTCGGCCTTGGTCATGCGGCCGCTGGCAACCTCGGCTACGATATCAACAAGTTCTCTACCCATCTGAGCAATGGCTTTTTCGCCCCTCAACACGGCACTGAGGTCCACGTCCATGTTGTCCTCCATCATGCGATAGGTGCGCTCGTTGGCAGTTACCTTCAGCACGGGAGCGAT
>CACZCZ010000042.1 GCA_902779845.1 uncultured Bacteroidales bacterium
ATAACGGTGCACTCCCACTCCTTGACGCCGAGGACGCTGTCGGGCACTTTGATGCCGAGGTCGCCCTTGACCTTGCACTGGCAGCCGAGGCGCCAGTGGTCCTTCTGTTCCTTACGGGTGAAGTGTCCCTTCTCAGAGTCAAGAATCTCACCGCCACCTTCTACGACCTGGCATTTGCACTGGCCGCAGGAGCCCTTACCACCACAGGCTGAGGGAAGATAGACACCTTCAGCGGCGAGGGTGGAGAGCAGGCTGGCACCCTGGGGCACGGACAGCGTGTCCTTGCCATTCATTGTAATCGTGACATTACCACTCGGCGAGAGGTATGCCTTTGCTACAAGCAGAATGATAACCAACGCGATGATAATCACGAGGAAGACCACAATGCTTGTGAGAATTAGTGATGTATTCATAATATAAGAATTACCTACAGCACTTGAGAGGAAACTTATATTTTTCACTCTTTCATTTTTCATTTTTCATTTAATTAGAGATTTAATCCGCTGAAGCACATGAAGGCCATAGCCATCAGGCCGACGGTGATGAACGTAATGCCGAGACCCTGCAGGGGCTTGGGCACATCGGTGTAGGCCATCTTCTCGCGAATGGCTGCCAGGCAGGTGATAGCCAACAGCCAGCCGATGCCAGAACCGAGGGCGTAGGCCACAGCATCCCAGATGCCGGTGATGGCTTGGGAGTTGGTGTCGGGCATGGTGATGCGCTGCTGCATGAACAGCGAGGCACCCATGATGGCGCAGTTCACAGCAATCAGGGGAAGGAAGATACCGAGGGCGGCATACAGCGAGGGGCTGAAGCGCTCGACAATCATCTCCACCAGCTGCACGATAGCGGCAATCACGGCGATGAAGAGGATGAATGACAGGAAGCTCAGGTCAACGCCCTCCACCAAACAGTTGGGGCCGAGGACATAGACTTGCAACAGGTAGTCAACGGGAACGGTGATGAGCAGCACAAAGGTGACTGCCACGCCGAGGCCGAGAGCGGTCTTCACGGTCTTGGACACGGCCAGATAAGAGCACATACCCAGGAAGAACGCGAAAATCATATTGTCCACAAAGATGGAGCGGACGAATAGGCTTAATAGATGTTCCATAATCTTAGTGAGTGAAAAGTGAATGAGTGAAAAGTGAAAAATAAGGATTACCTTCAGTACTAGAGAAGAAACTTATATTTTTCATTCTTTCATTTTTCATTTTTCATTTAATTAAGTTCCTTGTTATAAGCGCGATGTGCCCAGATGACGCAGCCGACGAGGATCAGAGACATCGCGGGCATGGTCATCATACCATTGTTCACATAACCGTGGTCATAGCACCACTGCGGAACAACCTGGAAGCCGAGCAGTGTGCCGGCGCCGAGGAGTTCACGGAAGAAGCCTACGATGACGAGGATGATGGCGTAGCCGATGCCGTTGCCAATACCGTCGAGGAACGAAGGCCAGGGCTTGTTCATCATAGCAAAAGCCTCGAGGCGACCCATGAGGATACAGTTGGTGATGATCAGACCGACATAGACGGAGAGCTGTACGCTGACGTCATAGGCGAAGGCCTTCAGCACCTGGCTGACGATGGTCACCAGCGCTGCTACCACCACCAGCTGCACAATGATACGGATGCGGTTGGGGATGGAGTTGCGGATGAGAGAGATAATCAAGTTGGAGAAGGCGGTGATGATGGTCACGGAAAGACCCATCACGATGGCAGGCTCGAGCTGAGCCGTCACAGCCAAGGCCGAGCAGATACCGAGCACCTGCACTACAACGGGGTTGTTCAGGTTCAGCGGACTGATCAGTGCCTCCTTATTTGCTTTGGATAACATACTCATAATAGTAATGTACGATTTTACGATTTACAATTTACTATTTATTACTTGTGGCCACAGCAAGCCTTGTCGCCATCGCAACCGGGCTTCCCGCAGGAACCACTCTTGTCACATTTGCCGCTCTTGCAGCAGTCGCTGCCGCTTTGGCACTTAGGGGCTTCAGCCTTCTCAGGGCAGCCACCGCAGCCCTGCTGAGCTTTGGGACAACCCTCGTGCTGTCCGCAGCCCTCGTGCTTCTTCTCGCAGCACTTGGGAGCATTCTTGCAGCTTCCAGCAGGCTTGCCAGCACCGAGAGCATCGACATACTGCTGGATACCGCTGAGCACCATTTCGCCAACGCCCTTGGAGGTGAGGGTTGCGCCGGTGACGCCGTCAATCTGAGTCTCGGCTTCACTGGCACCTTTCTTCACAACGGTGAGGGCCACCTTGCCATCAGCGCCCATCACAGGACGACCGATGAACTGGCTCTGGAACTTCTCCTCCTTGATGAGGGCACCGAGACCGGCAGTCTCGCTCTCATGGTCGAAGTAAGCACCGAGGACCTTCTGGAAGTCGGGTGTCACAGCTACATAACCCCAGAGGCCACCCCAAAGGCCACGACCTTTCAAGGGCAGGACAAGGGCTTCGTCGCCAGCGGCGGTCTTAGCCTTATAGACAGGGAACTTCTCGCCAATCTCCTTGGTCTCGACCTCGAAGGCGCCGCCTTCGGTGACCTGACCGTCGGGCGTGACGACACATGTCTCCTGAATCAATTCGTCGAACTTCGCTTCCACATCGCTCTTGGCGATGCCGCGAACGTTGAGGGAAGCAAGAATCTGTTTCTTCTTATCGATAGCCACGTTGGCATCCTGAGCAGGCTTCAGCGCACTGCTGACAAAGGCCAACAGGAAGGCTACGAGCACCACCATTACGGCTGCATAGCAGATGGTATATACATTGCCGTTGGTGTTAATGCCCTTTGACTTCACCTCGGAGAGATGTGAAGTGTCAGCGCCGCAGATAGGGCACTTGTCGGGCATGGATGCGGCCTCAAAGGTCTGACCGCACTGACTGCATATAAATTTCTTTGCCATAATCTAATTTGACGATTTTACGATTTACGATTTTACGATTTACTTTTCATTTGTACAATTGTAAATTGTCCAATTGTCAAATCTTTGCACGCTTAGCGCGACGGCTGATGTTACGGCTTACGAAGCAGTAGTCGATGAGCGGAGCAAAGAGGTTCATGAGCAGGATGGCAAGCATCATACCCTCGGGGTAACCGGGGTTGAGCACACGTACTGTGACGGCCACGAAGCCAATGAGGAAACCATAGATCCACTTACCGCCTTCCGTGCGGGCAGAGGTGACAGGATCGGTAGCCATGAAGACGGCACCAAAACAGAAGCCACCGAGCACGAGGTGCTGCACAGCATCGAGGGGCGAGAGGCCGAGGGCGTTGTAGAGCCAACCCGTGCAGGCACCGCCTACGAACACGCTGAGCATGGTCTTCCAGCTGGCAACGCCAGTCCACAGCAGCAGGCAGGCGCCAAGGGCAATGGCAATGACGCTGGTCTCGCCGATGGAACCGGGGATAAGACCGATGATCTGGTCGCTGAGAGAGGTGCTGAGGGCACTGGCGCCGGCGGCAATCTCACCCAACGGGGTTGCAGCTGAGAACGTGTCGGGCACATCGAAACCGAGGCCCCAGATAGCGTTCTGAGCCACCCAGACGGAGTCGTCGCCCGTCATGCTGGAGGGATAAGAGAAAAATAGGAACGCGCGCGTGATGAGGGCTACATTGAAGATGTTCATACCTGTGCCACCGAAAATCTCCTTGGCGAAGATGACGGAGAAGGCCACGGCGATGGCGAGCATCCACAGCGGCGTGTTCACGGGGACAATCATCGGGATGATGATACCCGAGACGAGGAAGCCTTCCTGGATTTCCTCGTTCTTCCACTGCGCAACGGTGAACTCAATACCGAGGCCGACCACATAGCTGACAATCAGCTTGGGCAGCACGGCCAGGAAGCCAAACCAGAACATGCCCCAGAAGGTGGCATTCTCCAGTTGACCGGCAGCGAGCGCGTTCTGATAACCTACGTTATACATTCCGAAGAGCAACGCAGGCACAAGCGCGATGACAACGAGCGACATG
>CACZCZ010000043.1 GCA_902779845.1 uncultured Bacteroidales bacterium
TACACCCTCGACGGTCGCCGTCTCATCGGCAGGCCGACGCAGCGTGGCGTTTATGTCAACAACCATAAGAAAGTCGTGATAAAGGTGGGTTCTAATTAGCGAACCCTAGATTAACACTCTTCGTTGATGCTTAGGTCAAAGCCTCTTGACCTTACGGGGTAAGGGAGAGTCAAGCTCGCTTGAACTATCCCGAACCGAGTAAGCAGCGAGAGCCATGAGAACATGTTCTCTGATGGCCGAGTCGCGTTCGAGGTCGATAAAATCAACGTAAGCAGGCTCGACCGAAGGTCAATGAAGAGTGAAGAATGAAGATTTGACTCCACAATGAAAAAAGGATAGGCCGTCAGGATTTCTGACGGCCTATTTGTTGGGAGAATCGTCCAGCAGGATGTCGGAGAAGGCAGATCCGCGGGATGTCTCGGAGGATTAGTCCAACGGAATCTCGGGGTGTTGCACAGCGAGCAGTGAGTCTTTCTGTGAGAGGTAGAACATGTAGAGGATGACATCCTTCGTGCCGCGGTTCTCGCCGTGGTGGATGGTGTTCACCATCTCCACGACGGCCTCGCCCTCGTGGACGACTTTCTGCTTGCCATCCAGGCCGATGATGGTGAGTTCACCCTGCACGAGGATACCGTAGTTCATGACAGGATGGTGGTGCCAGCCGAGCTTCTTGCCAGCGGGGAAGACGTACTTCACGGCGACGAGCTCGGGGCGGCCCTGGAGGTAGTCGGGCAGCTCCACGCCATCCCAGCTCTGGCTGGTGCGAATGAGTTCTGTGCTCTGCACTTCCTTGGCGGGGGTGTTCTCCTGTTTGTTGGCGTCTTTGCAGGAGGTGGCGAAAGGCATGACGCCGCAAATGAGGGTGGCGGCGAGCACCCATAACATCAATTTTTTCATTTTGTTTTTGGGGTTGAAAAATGTTTTGTTGTCATCTTAATAGTTGGCTCTCACCCACGCTATCACCCTGAGGAAGAAGACGGCGGCCGAGACTTCGTGGTTGCTGACGCCGGCTTCCTTGGTCACCTCGGAGCTGTACTCACCCACGAACTCCTCGGTCTTGATGCCATGGTCTTTGAGGAACTGGCTCATGGCATAGAAGTTCTCCACGGGCACGACATCGTCCTTGGTGTCGTGGAAGAGCATGATGTCGAAGTCGCTGCGGGGTGTCCAGCCGCTGGTGAGGGCATCCTCGCTGAAGGCGGCCTTGTATTTCTGCGACAGGGGGCTGTTGGTATCCATGACGGCATCAGTGCAGATATCGCTGGTCTTCTTCGTCTTGATGAGTTGCTCGTCGAGGGGTATGCGCTTGTTCTTCTTGCTGAGGAACCACTCGTCGAAGTTCTTGGCCACGGGGTCCTTGAGGAAGTCGTGGATGTCGAAGCCGAGACGGAAGAAGTGGTTGTAGGCCCACAGGACGTTGCAGACGGTGCTGGGCATCTCGGTGTAGCCGAGGGTGATGGCATCGTACATGGAGTTGATGTCGTAGGGTCCGTCACCAGCGAAGGTGCGCTTGACCTTGATCTCAGGATGGCGCTCGGAGATCTCGCGCAAGACGGCCATGGAGGTCTGTCCGCCCTCGGAGTAGCCTGCGATGACGAAGTCTTTGCCCTTCTTCACGTGCAGGTCCTCAATCAGGCGCTTGGCAGCGAGGTAGGCGTCGAGGGAGCCACGTCCGTTGGCGCGCGAGATGCAGTAGGCCTGCGGCAGCTTCTCGGTGATGCCGAAGCCGTAGTAGTCGGGAGCCACGATAATGAAGTTGGTGAGGGCTGCTCCGGTGGGGAACTCTACGGCGCCACGCGAGGGTGCCTGGGTGGTGGCGTAGATGGTGAAGTGGTTGTAGAGCAAGATGCCGTTGTAGGGTTCGTCTTTCTCCATCAGTGACTTATCGACGGTGATGGTGCCACTGAGCGTGCAGGGCTTGCCGAAGGGGTCAACAGAGGGGTAGTTGAAGACGTAGTTCATGAGGTCAGGGAAGAGGAACACGGGAATGCTGTCGGTGATGCAGGCGCGCGGGAGCGTTGACTTGGCCATCCAGTCGTGAATCAGGTTCTGCTGGCCGGCAGATGGCCTGGAGAGAGAACCTTCATGGGAGTTGCCGCTGTAGGTGACGTGCTCTGAGTCGCAGTTCAAGTCGATATGGCGGACATCAACGAAGCTGCCGTGATTGCCGGCTGCACGCGTGAGGGCGGGGAGCTGGCTGTTGGCCGTTTGCTGGGGCGTCAGGACGATGTATCCCTGCTCTGTCACGTGCCAGAAGAAGGATGCATCCTTCGGTCCGCCATAGACCTCCAGCGGCTCGTTGAACTCGTCGTCGAAGACGGCGAGGGCGACGTAGCCAGTGTGGTCTTCCTTGGTGTCCACGATGAGCAGGGCACGGTTGAAGGGCTTTCCGTCCTCGGTGGTGTCCTCGTAGGGGAACTCCTCGGACCACAGGCCCACGAGGCTTTTTTCCATCTCCTGCTGGGCAGGGCTTGTGGTGGTCTCGTTCTTGTCTGAGCAGGCTCCCATAACGAGGAGGAGCGCTGCGGCTGCCAATAAGGCAATGACCTTCTGTTTCATCATTCAGATGTGTAAAGGGTTATTTCTTTTGAGCGTCGTCGTGGGCGCTCATGTTCTTGATCATCAGGTTCACCAGATGCTTGGTGACGTAGGTGTGACGTACGGCATGACGTGCCTTGTCGGCGATGGAGGGGCCGTCGTCCTCAGCGGGGGTGTCATTGGCTGCCACCTCCTGCTCGCGGCGGTCTATTTTCTCGCGCAAGCTGGCCGAGGCGTGGCTGTAGAGGTAGTTGTAGGCAGGCTGTGCGGCCTTCATGATGTAGGGCGTGAGGAAGGTGGTGACGACACTGGAGGCCACGATGATGGGATAGATGATGGGGTCGAGGACACCCAAGCTGGTGCCCAGGGAGGCGATAATGAACGAGAACTCTCCAATCTGTACGAAGGAGAAGCTGGTGAGCATG
>CACZCZ010000044.1 GCA_902779845.1 uncultured Bacteroidales bacterium
CGCCATCGTCTGAACGACCAGCTTAACACTTTTGCCGACGGTATGTCCTTTCCCCAGTATATCAACTCCATCCGCATGGAGGTGGCTTACGACCTTCTGACTAACTGTCCCCAAATGTCCATCGCCGACGTAGCCCGCGAGGTAGGCTTCACCGCTCCCAATCTGCGCGAACAGTTTAAGCGTTGCTATGGCATCACCCCCGCCGAATACCGCGCAGGCCTCATCTCCCCCGAAGATCCCGAAGAAGATGTTTAAATTTTTTATTGTTCCTAAATCAAATGTACGCACCTCAGAGCCTCCTGGATATCCTCTTTTTGATGTTCTATAGCGGCATTGCCATGCTGGCCCTGATGGCAGGCATCTATCTTGGACTGAGGCGCAGCAACGCCATCGCGCCATCCGTGAATCCCCCGAAGGCACTGCGCCAATGGACGGCGGCTTTCTTCGTCACGGCAGCAATGAGCCACGTGTGGTGGTTTGTACTCGGCACATATTGGCTGGCTGACGACAGACTGGTTCGGAATATCATCTGCATCTTGCTCGACCACATCACGCTGGTGCCACTTGTGATGGCATTACTGCTGCGCATGTTGCAGGACCGCCAGCGCAAGATATGGCCCTGGGCTGCGACACAAGTGATAGTCATTGGGGACGCTGCATGGGGAATAGCCACACACGACGGTTTTGGTCTTGATCTGATGCACACCTGCCAAATAGGTATCATCATCATCTTCATCATCTATTTTGTATACATGTTGGTCAAGTACAACCGTTGGCTAAACGAAAACTATGCGGACCTCGACCACAAGGAAGTGTGGCAGAGCCTGCTGTTTGCTGTCGTCCTTTTCATCATCTATCAGATCTATGCGACGAACCCTGGCGATATGTCAAGAGAGTATCTGTCGCAGATGAACACGCTGATCATCATCGTCTTCCTGCTCTGGCGCGTGGAAACACTACAGGAACTGGAAGTCAAGGAGGAGGATGAGGGAAAAGAGACAACCAATGCCACTATCCCCACGAATATCTACACGAACATCGGCACCATGCTTCAGACGCGATGCGAGGCTACGCAGCTCTATCTGCAGCACGACCTTTCATTGACACAACTGGGCGAGGCCATAGGCACCAACCGCACCTACCTCAGCCAATACTTCGCCCAGCAAGGCATTACCTACAACGCCTATGTCAACCGCCTGCGCATCACTCACTTCGAACAACTTTACCGCGAGAATGTGGAAGCACATCGCACGTTTACAGCCCAGCAGCTGGCCCTCGAGTGCGGGTTCAGGAGCTACAGCACCTTCGCCGCCGCCTTCAAACAGTTTAACGGCCAAACCGTCACCTCGTGGATGCGATGTCAGGCGCTCGACTCCCAGAATAACAAATAAATGTTTTAAATAATGAGTTTGCTTCATAATGTATCAAGGTAAGAAGATTGTTCAGGCACCCTACTTAAAGGCAGGCGACAAGGTAGCCCTTGTATCACCTGCCTACTGGGTGCCTCAGGAGGCCTTACAGATGGCAGCAGAGACCATCAGGAGCTGGGGCCTGCAGCCTGTGATAGGCCCTAACACCAACAACTTAAACGTTAACGCCTACGCAGGGACAGCCGACGAGCGTGCTGCCGACATGCTCTGGGCACTCGAGGATGATAGTATTAAGGCCGTTGTCTGCTCGCGAGGCGGCTATGGCTCAATCCACCTGTTGAACCGCATCCCGAAAGAAAGCTTTCTGCAACACCCGAAATGGCTGATCGGTCATGGCGATATCACTATCCTGCTCTATGCCGTTGCAGGAGCTGGCCTGATGAGCATCCACGGGCCGATGGCCTTCCAGATTGCCAGCTGTCAGGAGCCTGCCACCAGCATCACCCGGAATATCCTTTTCGGCACCTTGCCGCAGTACAAGATCCCAGGTAATCCCTACAATCGTAGCGGGCATACTGAAGGCATCCTCGTCGGCGGCAATCTCTCCAGCCTTTGTGCCATTACAGGAACCCGCTTCAATCTCCCACCCAAGCAGGACATCATATTGTTTTTAGAAGAGGTGGAAGAGTCGCTGCACACTATAGACCGATTGTTCTACGCACTCACCCTGCAACCCAACTTTGACAAGGTGAAAGGCATCATCTTCGGCACGTTCAGCTCCATCAAGTACGATCTCCAGTATGGCAGCGTCGAGCAAATGCTCATTGCGCATCTTCAAGAATACGAGATACCCGTCTGCTGCGGCTTCCCTGTGGGCAGTAACAGTTGTATTCCACTGATCGAGGGGGCACCATGTTCACTCGACGTGACCACCGAGAGCGCCGTACTGACTTACAAGATGAAAGGCAACATAGAACCCCTTGAAGTAGAAATGATCAGCCCCAAGCTGATCAAGGAGAAAGAACTATAACACGATTATACATGGACGAGAA
>CACZCZ010000045.1 GCA_902779845.1 uncultured Bacteroidales bacterium
GGCAGCAGCTGCCACGATGGGGGCGGAACCCATACCGCTCTCGTTGGAGAACAGACCTCGGGCGATACCGAAGCGGGCTGCCATCATCACCGTAGCACCAGCGAATCCACCACCGGCAGCAGCAGGAGAGAAGGCTGATTTGCAGATCAGGACGAGGGCAGGCCAGAGGTAGGCCGCATTGACGATGAGGATATAGAGGCAGCCGATGATGTAGAAACAGGCCATGAAAGGCACGAGCGTACTGCATACACGGGCAATGCTCTTGACACCACCTAAGACGACAGCACCTGCCAGCAGACAGACGACGACACCCGTGATGTATGGGGAGATGCCGTAGGACTCATGGAGCACCGTGGAGATGGCGTTGGCCTGTACCGTGTTGCCGATGCCGAGGGCTGCCAAGGCGGTAAATAGGGCGAAGAGTACCGCCATCCATTTCCAACCGAGACCGCGCTCCAGGGCATACATCGGACCACCCAGCATCCTGCCGTCGGCACTTTGTACACGGTATTTGATCGCCAAGAGTCCTTCTGCATATTTCGTGGAGATGCCGAATACACCCGTGATCCAGCACCAGAACACGGCACCAGGGCCTCCTAAGGCGATGGCGGTGGCTACACCGATAATGTTACCCGTTCCAATGGTGGCGGCTAAGGCAGTGGCTAAGGAACCGAACTGCGATACGTCGCCTGTGGCTGCGGGATCCCTCAGTACCGACAACTTGATGGCTTTGAAGATATAACGTTGCGGAAACCGCAGGCAGATCGTCAGATAGATGTGGGTTCCCAAGAGCAGGATGATCATCGGCCAACCCCAGAGGAAACCGCTCACTTCAGTCAGGATGCTGTTTAGTTCTTCCATGTTATCTTGATGTTTTTAAATCCCATTGAGCGCATCATGTTACGCATCTGTTCCTCACCATTGGCCTCGGCTGCCTGTAGGTTCTCCTTCGTCAGACAGTGAGCCTTCATCTGGTTGTAAGCTTTCTTATACATCGCCTCCTTATCTTCAGGGCTCCATTTGCCACTCTCGAAGAACGACTTGGTGCGGGCCTCGTCGATGAAGGCGGCATCGAGCAGTCCGACCTTCGGCAAAAGGAGCATCACGGAGTCGTCCTTAGCCTCTATCCAACCTGGTTCCAGCTGACTCATGTCGATGCCTAAACGCAGCGTGCCGTAGTAGATGCGGGCGAGTTCGTCGTCGGAGAAGAAACCTTTGCGGACGGTGTCAACCAGTTCTTCGGCATTGACGGAGAGAAACTCCCATTCGCCAATAGCCTTGATGCTCATGATCTGTGTGGGGGTGACATCGATCTGAGGATCGCTTCCGAGGCTGAAATGGTCGTCCTTGGTGAGATCGCGCAGCCAGAAGAAGCCTGCCAGCAACAGGACGATGACAATGATGGCGACAGCCAGTTTGATAGAGGTGCTAGTCTTCATAACGCAATAGTTTCATGATGTCGTTAGGTCCATAGTGCTTGCGGAAGGCGATGGTGATGTCGGCCTCGTCGTAGCCCAGTTCCATCAGCATGGGCACCAGCACTTTCGCAGCATTCGCCTGGGCAGTCTCGATGATGCCCATCTGGGGGATATCGGCGATGATGGCCTCACGTCCCTGTTGCTGGAAATCGGCAAGCTCGGCATCGCTGAAGTGGGCACGTGTGAGCGACACATATTCCTTCACATTCTTCTGGTCGATCTTGGAACTTGTCATCGTCACCTGAGGGTCGGGCAGTACGATGGTGATTTTCTTGCCCTGACGCTCGATGTTGTCTTCGGAGAAGGAGCTGAAGTCGATATACGCTTTGAGCTTCGCATCGATGGGGATAGCTACCTTACGGTCACCGAAAGGCATCTTGATATCGAAGCCACGTTTCAGCACCGTGCCCTTCAGGCGCAGCACATCGTCGTGGGTCACAATCTTGTGGACATGATATTCGGCTGTGTAGAGCTTGGCGCATTTCTGTACCTGGGTGATGAGCAGGGGAACGGTATCAACCCCCTGTACTGCGGGTGTGGGCTGCGAACCATCGCTGTGCTCCAGGCGGCTGTTGCACATCACAACCACCAGACCTATGACCACCACAGCCAGTAATAAAAGAAGGTATTTTTTAGTCTGCATACAGATGCTTTATTCGGTTTGATTGTAATTTGTTGGCAAAGTTAGTAAAAAAAAAGCAATTAACTGAAAAAAAACATCGTTTTTCAGAAAAACTTCGTATCTTTGCAAAAATTTAATCAAGACAATGAAGAAAATACAACT
>CACZCZ010000046.1 GCA_902779845.1 uncultured Bacteroidales bacterium
GACGAACAGGATATCTGTGAGATACTTCAATACAACCTTGAAACGGAAGGTTATGAAGTGGTGACTGCCAATTCAGCAGAGGAGGCTCTTGAACTCCCTCTACAGGAGTATGGGCTGATTTTGTTGGATGTGATGATGGACGAGATGTCCGGGTTCCAGATGGCACGAAAAATGAAGGATAATCCAGCTACGGCACTTATTCCCATCATCTTCATTACCGCATTAGAGGGAGAGGACAATATGGTGAAGGGCCTGAACATCGGTGCTGACGACTATATTGCCAAGCCGCTGAGCATGAAGGAAGTAAAGGCAAGGGTCCGTGCGGTACTCAGACGGGCATCTGTTTCTAATCAGCACCCGGAAGGAAAGGGGGCATTCCCCACCTCGGACCATCAGATTTCATACGAGGGTATCACGCTTGACCTGAATGCGAAGCGTGCCACTTTGGATGGTGAGCATCTGTCACTCACAAAGCTGGAATATGAAATATTGTCGCTCTTACTGCAACATCCAGGCAAGGTGTTTTCGCGCGAGGACCTGCTGAAATACTGCTGGCCACAGGATGTGCTGGTACTCGACCGCACGGTGGATGTGAACATCACCCGGTTACGCAAGAAAATAGGCCGTTATGGCCAACAGATTAAAACACGTGTAGGCTATGGCTACTGCTTTGAGAAGTAAATCCTTTGAGCGTAATCTGCTGTTCTGCATCGGCGGTATTTTCCTGCTGTTTGCCATTTGCTTCAGCGTATATCAGTATCAGCGCGAGAAAGACTACAAGATTGACATCCTACACGCACGACTGCAGATGTACAACTACGAGATGGTGCAGACGCTGGGCGAGGACAGCCTGACCAACAGCCGACTGTTTCACGACTATGTGGCGCGACACAGCATAGAGGGTCTTCGCGTGTCGATTATAGATAAGAGCGGACGCGTCCTGCTGGACAGTTACGAGCCACAAGCAGAATCGCTGGGCAACCACCTTCAACGAAAGGAAATCCAGCAGGCATTGCGTGACAGCAATGGCTACGACATCAAGCGCCTGTCGCAATCTACCCACGAGACCTACTTCTACTCCGCCACCCGTTTCGGCAATCTCATCGTGCGTGCTGCCGTGCCCTACTCTGCCGAGCTGACGCGTTCTCTTCAGGCCGACAATACCTATGTTTTCTATACCATTGCACTAACCCTACTCGTTGGTGTCGTTCTCTACTACATCAGCCACACCATTATCATGCTCTACTGGAAATTGCGCCATTCTGAGGAGGAAAAGGTGCGCATCAAGCGCCAGCTCACACAGAATGCCGCCCATGAGTTGAAGACTCCTGCTGCCAGCATTCACGGCTTTTTGGAGAGCATCCTGAATAATCCCGACATGCCCGAAGACAAGAAGAAACACTTCCTGGAGCGATGCTATGCCCAGAGCGAGCGCATGAACAAGCTGCTGCAAGACATGAGTGCACTGACCAAACTGGACGAGATGGACAACAGACACTCACGGGAGGACTATCATCTGGTGAATGTCGTGAAGGTCATCCAGAGTGCCTTGGACGATACCGCCCTGCAACTCCACGAAAAAGGCATCACCCCATCGCTACAAGTGCCCCAGCATGTAGAAGTGTTTGGCGATACCAGCCTGATATACAGCATCTTCCGCAACATCATCGACAATGCCATAGCCTACGCCACAGGTGCCTCACGCCTCGACATCGTCTGCAAGGAGGTTGAACAGGAGGGCCGTCATTTCTACGAGTTCCAGGT
The DNA here is from genome assembly GCA_902779845.1 of uncultured Bacteroidales bacterium. Classification (GTDB taxonomy): domain Bacteria; phylum Bacteroidota; class Bacteroidia; order Bacteroidales; family Bacteroidaceae; genus Physcousia. Next base: position 1,765 of record CACZCZ010000046.1, read on the forward strand.
CAGCGACAACGGCTCTGGCGTAGAACCGCAGTACCTGAACCACATCTTCGAACGATTCTACCGCATTGACAAGGGACGCTCGCGCAAGCTTGGCGGTACTGGGCTCGGCCTTGCCATTGTGAAAAACGCAGTTGCAGCCCACGGCGGGACAACAACTGCGAAGCTTACGCCTGGCGGCGGACTCACCATCCGCTTCACCCTTACGAGATTCTAAGCTACCCCATTCCTGGGTCTGTCCTCGTAGTCGTTGTTCAGACCTTTTCCTGC
>CACZCZ010000047.1 GCA_902779845.1 uncultured Bacteroidales bacterium
GACCTTCAAGAACCGCTTCGGCATCGAACTCGCAGCCGATTTGTATAAGCCAAAGGGCACTGAGGGCAAATTGCCGGCAATTGCTTGTAGCGGTCCCTTCGGCGCCGTGAAGGAACAGTCGAGTGGTCTCTACGCGCAGACGCTGGCTGAGCACGGATTCCTGACTATTGCCTTCGACCCGTCTTATACCGGTGAGTCGGGTGGCGAACCCCGCTATGTATCTTCTCCCGACATCAACACAGAGGATTTCTCTGCTGCGGTGGATTATCTCATGACGCGCGATGATGTAAACCCTGATCGCGTGGGTATCCTCGGCGTGTGCGGATGGGGAGGCATCGCCCTCAATGCAGCGGCACTCGACCCGCGTATAAAGGCTACCGTGGCGACGACGATGTACGACATGAGCCGTGTATCGCAGAACGGCTATCACGACGACGGCGACAGCAAAGAGGCACGTAACGAGATGCGTAAAGCTCTGGCTGAGCAGCGTCTGAAGGACTGTCAGAGTGGTTCCTATGAGCGTGCAGGGGGTGTGGTGGAAGACCCCGCCAACATGCCATGGTTCGTCCAGCAGTATCACGCCTACTACAAGACCCCTCGCGGCTACCATAAGCGTAGTCTCAACTCCAACGAGGGCTGGAACAAGACGTCCATCCTGCCCTGGCTCAATGCCGGTTTCCTCAAGTTTACCAACGAGATTGACAATGCCGTCATGATTCTTCACGGCGAGAAGGCCCACAGCCGCTATTTCGGCATCACCGCCTACGAGAACATGACGGGCGAAAAGGTAGATTTGCAGGGGCAGGACGCGAACCTCCAGCCGCTCAATGCACCGCTTGCTGAGCCGTTCATCGTCAACCGCGGCAACAAACAGCTCTACATTGTGCCAGGTGCCACCCATTGCGATCTCTATGACGGCGGCGAGAAAAGCTATATTCCTTTCGACAAACTGGAGGAATTCTATCAAGCAAATCTGAAATAATATGGCAGAAAGGATTATCCAAATAGACAGCGTGGATTCGTACAACAAACTGTACGGATGGGAGACGCTGCACCCGCTGGTTACGGTGGTGAACCACGCCAATCCAATGGCCAGCGACCTGAACCACTCGCGACTGACAAGCCCGGTCAGGTGGTTGAGGTGGAATGGGACGAGAGCCGACCCATGCCGCCCTCACGCGGACTGCTGTTCCATCCCGACCTGCTCTTTGGCACACAACTGGGCCGACGCATCAACGACTACACATTCTTCGACTACGACCAGCGCGAAGCCCTGCACCTCTCGGAGCGTGAGCAGCGCATGGTGGTGGAACTGTTCGACAGAATTGAAGAGGAGTTGCAACACCCCATTGACAAACACTCGCAAACACTTATCACCGATGCCATCGGCTTGCTCTTGGACTACTGCATGCGCTACTACGACCGCCAGTTCATCACGCGCCACAAGGTGAATAGCGATATTCTTACAGCCTTTCACCAGCAGTTGCGCGAGTACTTCGTCAGCGGTCATCCAGAAAGGAACGGCCTGCCCACCGTGGCTTACTTCGCAGACAAGGCCTGTCTGTCACCCAACTACTTCGGCGACCTGATTAGCAAGGAGAGCGGCACCACCGCCCAGCGTCACATCCAGGATGCCGTCATCGATCGGTCGAAGCAGCTACTCGTCGAGACCCGCCTGCCCGTCAGCGAAATAGCTTACCAACTCGGCTTCGAATATCCGCAGCACTTCTCGCGGTATAGATTAACAGCATAAAAACAAATAAAGGAAGTCAGAAGATAGCCGACGGCATCTACCTCATCAAGGCCAAGGGCCACACCAAAGGCAACAGCATCATCATAGTAGAGATGGACGGTCTGTTCTACATGATTCACGGTGACATCACCTACGTGGACGAAGTTTAATCCGGCATAGGACGGCTGAAGTCCCAAAATATCATAAATCCCAAAGCAGAATTAACCTGTTTCGGGATTTTTTGCGTATATTTGCAGGGATTTAATAAGATTTGTGATTAAACAATTACGATATGTTAGAACACATTGCAGATTTTACAGCCTGGCCGATACTCACAGGTATTTTCGTCGGCTATATTGCCAATCGCATCATGAGCGGTGAGGGCAAAGGATGTTGCATGAACCTTGTCATCGGCATCATTGGCAGTTATGTAGGAACTTTCATCAGTCATCTGCTGAACATCGAACTGTTAGGGAAAGGCTATCTCACCAACTTCGTTTTTTGTGTTGTTGGTGCCGTAGCATTCCTATGGATTTGGAAGAAACTGTTTGATTGAGCCCGCAGAAATACGGCACACAGTTCAATTGTCCGTTAC